>NZ_PCOC01000001.1:1200000-1800000 GCF_002975205.1 Ochrobactrum vermis
AGGCAAGGACGCCAAGGGCAAGGAAAAATCGAAAGACAAGGCAAAAGCCAAGCCTGTCGAGACGATGGATCCTGCCGAACAGCCGCAGCCGGTGATTGAAGCCAGTGATCGCCGTGACGCGATCCGCGCTTCGAACGACGAGCGTCGTGGCAGGCCTCAGCATGAACCGAAGCGCCGTCGTGATCGTGACGACGACGGTCCGACACCTGTTGGATTCGGTGATGATATTCCGGCTTTTATGCTGATTCCGACTGGCGTTTAACAGAAGAAACACCGAAATGAACTGATCGGCTGCAGGCTAGCGCTTTGCAGCCGGTTTCTTTTTGGGCTTGGTTTTCTCGCTTCGCAAAGCGGCGTCATAGGCAAGACGTGCCCAGCGTGTCATCACTTCCGGGTCATCGAAAGCCTCGCTCGGCACGCTCCAATAAGGCATGGCAATTGGATCCCCACCTTTGCGGCCTTCATAGGTCCATTGGTTGGCACCGGCGTCGAGAAATTCAGGAATGGTTATTTCGTCGGCCTTGAAGAGCAACTCGTCGCGGACGACGAGCGCAAAAATCAGGCCTTGATGATAAATGCCCTTGCCGCCGAACATGCGTCGGATGCTGATGGGGCCAAAGTCCTGCAACAGATCGCGAAGAGCTTCGTCATCCATTGGCGAACGAACCTTTTCTGGAGCACGTCCCAAAAAGCGTGAAACGGCTTGCGGAACTAGAGGCGCATAAAAACAGGAAGTGCTCTAGGCTGCGCCTTGCATATCGCGAAGGCTTTCAGGAGAGGCAGCCTGGATTTCGACGGATTCGCCACAGCCGCAAGCCGATGTTTGGTTCGGATTGTTGAAGACAAAACCCGTTCGCAGCGTCGTCACTTCGAAATCCATCTGGGTGCCAAGCAGGAAAAGAACCGCTTCCGGTGCGATGAAAACATGGGCACCGTCCTTCTTGATCACATCGTCGCCAGCTTTGGCCTCCGTGACGAGATCGATGGTGTATTCCATTCCGGCGCATCCGCCTTTTTTCACACCCACCCGGATACCAAGCGCGCCATCGCGCGATGCGATAATCTCGCGAACGCGATCAGCTGCTTTATCGGTTAGCGTCATGACTGCGAAACGGCCCATTTTTCTCTTCCGGTATCGTGCTGGCATATGGACGGAGAATCGTCCATTCTTGTCGCAACAGGCTGAGTTTCCTCTGCGATTGCCACGTTTTCACTATAGTTAGTGTTGTAACATCATTACTGCAATACACCAAATTGGGAGCGCTCATGACGCGCTCCGCAAAAAGTTTGCTAGGAAGAGGAGAAGCGAATGTCGAATGACCGGATGAAACCTCTCATGCTGGCTGCTGTGATCGGCCTTCTGAGCACGGGGCTGGCGGGCCTTTCGGCCGGAGGTGCCTCGGCGCAAAATCCACAGAAGGCTGCGCCCGAAGAGACTCCCAGAAACGTTCAGGAGAAGCATGACAATGCTTCCGAGCCGGTGGAAGAAACCAAGCCTTCCGAGCAGACACAGGATGCAGCCGGAGGGGTGACGGTCCCGGACTATCGCGATGATCGTTCCACGCCGCAGGCGCTGATTGAATCTTATTACAATGCGATCAATCGCAAGGAATATACCCGGGCCTACGGCTATTATTCCGAAGAGGGGCGGGAGCCTGATTTCAAGACCTTCGTAAAGGGCTACGAGACCACCAAGAGCGTGAAGGTCGCGCTGCGGAAAACCGATCCCGATCCAGGCGCAGGCCAGATCTACTGGAGTCAGCCGCTGGCTATCGAAGCGGAGACGGCGGATGGAAAGAAGGAAGTCTTTACAGGCTGCTACACGATTCATCTCACAAATCCGGGTATGCAGGAAGAACCGCCGTTCAAGCCGATGCAGATCATGACAGGCTCGTTGACCAAGTCGCCGCTGGAACTGGAAAAGAGCGTGCCGGAGACGTGTGAAGCGCCCTAGACGGCGATTGACAAAATAGCTCTTGACCTTACCACGATGGGAAGCTCCATCTTAGTGTCATATCCAAAAGGAGTGACCAACTTGATGAAGTTTTCCGTTCCCAAGATGAAATGCGGTGGTTGTGCCGATAACGTTACCGTCGCGCTGCGTAAACTCGATGCAACTGCGCCAATCGATATCGATCTCGACAAGAAAGAGGTGGAGTTCGGCGGCACTGTTTCACAGGATGCTGTGCTTTCCGCATTGGCTGCAGCCGGATATCCGGCAACGAGTGCGCAATAATGTGATTTGAGAGGCGCTTGTATCAAAGTGCTGCAAAAGCTAGAGCGCATCCCGAAAGTGTGAAACGGTTTCGGGATGCGTTTTTTTGAATACGCATCAGGATGCCGGGAAGCCAAAGGCTTTCCGGTTTTTCTGTATCCCGATTCCGATAATCAATGGCGGGGTATCCGTGAGCATGAATGCCGCAAATGCTGTGTTTCATTGACTGGACCCGCGATTTTTGCCACATCAACGGCAAATCTCGTTTATGGTGCCTTGGCAGCGAGAAACGGATTTGAACCGCTCATTAGGAAGAGCGGATCAATCTTGGCTGACAGGCGCTGATGGCATGAAACATCGCATTCCGCGACAAGGAAGGGTTTAGGGCTATGGCAGCCGATTTCCAGGATCTTCGCACAAAGATGGTCGACAATCAGATCCGTACGACGGACGTAACCGATCTGGCGGTTATCGATGCTTTCCTGACTGTCCCGCGCGAGGCTTTCGTTCCCGCCGCCCGTCAGGTGCTTGCCTATATCGATGAAGATCAGCTTCTCGAAAGCGAAGGCAAGCAGCCTCGCTACCTCATGGAGCCTTCGCCCTTTGCCAAGCTCGTGCAGCTTGCGCGCGTCAAGAAGACCGATGTGGTTCTCGATATCGGCTGCGGCACCGGATATTCTGCAGCTATTCTCTCCAACCTTGCAGGTTCGGTCATCGGCCTCGAAAGTGATTCCGCATTGTCGGCCGCTGCGACTGCCCGTCTGGCAGAATTGGGCCATGACAATGTTGTGATCGTTTCAGGTGAGCTGCAGGCAGGCTATCCGTCGGAAGCTCCATATGACGTGATCGTAATTGAGGGTGCAGTCGATTTCATTCCTGATACGCTTCTCAGCCAGTTGAAGGATGGTGGACGCCTCGTCGCTGTTGAAGGCCGCGGGAATGCGGGAGTTGCGCGGATTTATGTTAAAGAAAATGGTGTTGCATCGGGACGCGGTGTGTTCAACACTGCGGTTCGTCCGCTGCCTGGATTCGAGCGCGTTCCACAGTTCGAGTTTTAATTTTAGCGGATGATACAATTCTGCAACGCTGCGGAATTTGTTTGTGCAAGCTCTGGCGGGGGCAATGGAAATAACCGAATTTAGAGGTTATTAGGTTTTGCCCGAACCGATCGGTTCGATAGTTGGATTCGTTTGTTCTTAAAATGAGGTACCCGGTGTTCAAAACGTGCAAAGGACTGGTAGCGGCCGCAGCATTGTTGTCTGGCACCATCTTAACGGGGCAGGCGGCGTTCTCGGAGACGTTAACCGGCGCTCTCGTGAAAGCCTACAAGAACAATGCTAACCTGAACTATTCCCGCGCAGGGGTCCGTGTCACGGACGAAGGTGTCGCAATCGCCAAGTCCGGTTATCGCCCGCAGATTACCGGTTCTTATAACGTAGGGCGTGGCAAGACACCTTCAAGTCAGGGATATCGTACGACAGGCACGTTCGGCATCGAGCTGAACCAGATGCTGTTCGATGGGTTTCAAACCAAGAACAATGTCGCTGCCGCAGAAACCCAGGTCTTCGCCCAGCGCGAAAATCTCCGCAATGAAGAGCAGAACAGACTCTATGAAGCGGTGACCGCTTACATGGATGTTTATCAGTCTCGCCAGATTGCGGTACTGCGTGAACGTAACCTTGCAGCCTTGAACGAACAGGTTCGCGCCGCTCGCGCTCGCCTTGATGTTGGTGAAGGTACGCGCACAGACGTTGCACAGGCCGATGCAAGCCGTTCGACAGCTGTCGCTGCGCTGAATTCAGCCCGTGCGGATGTCAAATCGGCTGAAGCGACCTATGTGCAGGTTGTCGGCGTTCAGCCGGACAAGCTTGCGACGGCTGCTGCTGCCAGGAATCTGCCAAGTTCGCCAAATCAGGCCTTCAACATTGCGACGACCGGGCATCCTGGCATTCTCGCAACGCAGTATGCCGTTAACGCCGCCGGATATAACGTGAAGGCCAGAGAGGGCGCTTTGCTTCCTTCTGTCGGCCTTACCGCAAGTGCCAGCCGTCTCGATACCTATGCCGGTGAAGGCGGTTCGCAGACTGATGGTAATTCAGCATCGATCGGCGTTGGTGTCAGCATTCCGATCTATACCGGTGGCCGCACTTCGGCTCAGGTCCGCCAGTCCAAGGAACAGCTCGGTCAGGCGCGCATTGAAGTTGATGTCGTTCGCGATCAGGTCCGTCAGGCTATCGGTTCGGCGTGGTCGCAGCTTGAAGCGGCTCGTGCATCGGTCAAGGCGAATCGTGACGGCATTGCCGCCGCGCAGCTTGCTCTCGATGGTGTCATCGAAGAGCGCAAGGTTGGTCAGCGTACGACGCTCGACGTTTTGAATGCGCAGAACGACCTGATTACCGCACAGATCGCTCTGGTCGAATCCGAGCGCAATGTGATTGTCGCCAGCTATGCGCTTCTGAACGCGACAGGCCGTATGACTGCCAGCCAGATGGGCTTGCAGGTTGCCGAGTACAAGCCGGAAGAACATTACAAGGCCGTCAAGGACAAGTGGTTCGGCCTGCGCACGCCAGACGGTCGTTGATCGTTGGCGCGCTGAACTGGAAGTTGAAAGGCACCTTCGGGTGCCTTTTATTTTGCTCTCGATTCGGCATTTCGCGGCACCTTCAATTCTTAATAAATCCATAAAGCTGTGAGTTTGAACCATCGTGTCTTGGCTGGGGATTCTCAAACAGGGGATCGTCCGCTACCCTTAATCCATTGATTCTCTGTCTTTTGCAGACAATGTCGCAATACAGGAAAGCGGATAGTAGCCATGGCACAGACATCCAGCGCAGCACGTGAACCGTCGATGGAAGAGATTCTCGCTTCCATCCGCAGGATCATTGAAGATAGCGATGTCACCCGCCAGCCCGCGTCCGGGGCCGCAGCAACTTCTCCGGTTCGTGGGGAGGTTGCAGAATTCCGTCGTCCGGTTCCGGAACAACCGGTTGTGCAGCCGGAAAAACCCGCAATGATGCGCAATGTGTTCCAGGATGAGCCGACATTGCGCGGTTCGATTGTCGAACCTTCGCAGGCAGCGCCAGAACTTGAAGGCGAAGCCGACGACGAGGACGAAATTGTTCTCGATGCTCAAAACGATGATCATTCCAAAACTGCGGCTACGACGTCGTTTGATCAACCCGCCGACGCCGATATATCTCTGGAAGAAGCCGATCTGTCGGTTGAAGAGGGAGTGGCCGAGACGGTTGATGCCCTGCTCGAATCTGAACTCGATGCGGAAATAGAGCAGGAGCCTGCCATTGCCGAGCAGGAAACTCCGGTTCAGCCCGAGGCTGCAGCGCCTGTCGTAGAGCCGCTGGCCAAGACGCAGCCTATTGCCCATATGATGTCGCAGATCGCGGAACGTCAGGTGGCTGCGGCATTTCAGGACTTAAATCATGCCGTTCGGGCGGAACCGCGTCGTTCGTTTGACGACATCGCAACGGAACTCTTGCGGCCGATGCTGCAAGACTGGCTCGACAATAATCTGCCGACGCTTGTAGAGCGGCTTGTTCGGGAAGAAATCGAACGCGTTGTGCGTGGCGACCGATAACCGGCAACGGGTGATTTTTTTGAAATGTTACCCGTCTGTTCAGCAGGCGGGTTTTCACTTTTAGAACGACCGACAGTGGCGCCGTCACTTTTAAAGTGATTTGTCACCTGTTAGTTGCTATTGAGCCTTCAATCCATTCATCGCGCATAAAGACCGGATAATTCCATGCTTGAGAAGACCTATGACGCCGCGGCGATAGAGCCGAAAATTGCTGAACGCTGGGAAGAAGCGGGTGCATTCAAGGCGGGTGCAGGCGCTAAGCCGGGAGCCGATCCGTTCGCAGTGGTTATTCCGCCGCCGAATGTTACCGGATCGCTGCATATGGGCCACGCGCTCAACAATACGATTCAGGACATAATGGTCCGCTTCGAGCGCATGCGCGGCAAGAATGTGCTGTGGCAGCCTGGCATGGATCATGCGGGCATCGCAACGCAGATGGTCGTCGAACGCCAGTTGATGGAACGGCAGGAGCCGAACCGTCATGCCATGGGCCGCGAGAAGTTCATCGAACGGATCTGGCAGTGGAAGGCTGAATCCGGTGGCATGATTTCCAACCAGTTGCGCCGTCTGGGTGCATCATGCGACTGGTCGCGCGAGCGATTCACCATGGATGAGGGGCTGTCGCGCGCGGTTCTGGAAGTGTTTGTCTCGCTCTACAAGCAGGGACTCATTTATCGCGACAAGCGTCTGGTCAACTGGGATCCGAAGCTGCTGACGGCGATATCGGACATCGAGGTCGAATCGCGTGAAACGAAAGGCCATCTCTGGCATTTCCGTTATCCGCTTGAGAATGTTCCTTTCGATCCAGAAAACCCGCATACCTACATTGTGGTCGCGACGACGCGTCCGGAAACCATGCTGGGCGATACCGGCGTTGCGGTCAATCCTAAGGATGAGCGTTACCATGCTCTGGTTGGCAACGATGTCGTGTTGCCGCTTGTCGGTCGCCACATTCCAATCGTTGCCGACGATTATGCTGATCCGGAAGCCGGTTCCGGCGCTGTCAAGATCACGCCTGCGCACGACTTCAACGATTTCGAGGTCGGAAAGCGGAATGAACTACGCGCTATCAACATTCTAACGACGAATGCCTCGATAACGATCAAAGACAACGTTGATTTCCTCGAAGGGCTGCAACTGACGCCGGAATTGAAGGCGCTTATTCACGAACTCGAAGGGCAAGACCGCTTCGCAGCGCGCAAGCGCATTGTCGAACTGATGGACGAACGCGGCTATCTGGAAAAGATCGAGGACCACGCACACGCGGTTCCCCATGGCGACCGTGGCGGCGTTCCGATCGAGCCTTACCTGACCGACCAGTGGTATGTGAACGCTGGCGAACTGGCCAAACCGGCAATGGCGGCAGTACGCGAAGGCAAGACAAAAATCGTCCCGGCGAACTGGGAAAAGACCTATTTTGACTGGATGGAAAACATTCAGCCATGGGCGGTTTCCCGCCAGCTCTGGTGGGGACACCAGATACCGGCATGGTACGGCCCGGACGGCCAGTATTTTGTCGAAAAAAGCGAAGAGGAAGCGAAAGCTGCTGCACGTGCTCACTATGGTGAGGATGTCGTGCTGGAGCGTGATACTGACGTTCTCGACACATGGTTTTCGTCGGCACTGTGGCCATTCTCGACTCTCGGCTGGCCGGATAAGACGCCGGAACTCGCCACCTACTATCCAACCAGTGTACTGGTTACGGGCTTCGATATCCTGTTCTTCTGGGTTG
This sequence comes from Ochrobactrum vermis, assembly GCF_002975205.1. Lineage (NCBI taxonomy): Bacteria > Pseudomonadati > Pseudomonadota > Alphaproteobacteria > Hyphomicrobiales > Brucellaceae > Ochrobactrum > Ochrobactrum vermis. The sequence goes on from NZ_PCOC01000001.1 coordinate 1,207,540, forward strand.
CCCGCATGATGATGATGGGCCTCCATTTCATGGAAGAGATCCCGTTCCATACGGTTTATCTCCATGCTCTGGTTCGCGACAAGCATGGCGCGAAAATGTCGAAGTCGAAAGGCAACGTCATTGATCCGCTGGAGCTGATGGATGAATACGGCGCTGACGCGCTGCGGTTCACCCTTGCTATCATGGCTGCTCAGGGTCGTGACGTGAAGCTCGATCCGGCTCGTATTGCTGGCTATCGAAATTTTGGCACCAAACTCTGGAACGCCACGCGTTTTGCTCAGATGAATGGTGTGAAACTCGATGCCGGATTCCAGCCGGAAAATGCCAAACTTGCCGTCAATCGCTGGATTCTGACCGAGCTGACCAAAGCAACGCGCGCCGTGACGGACGGTATCGACACATATCGCTTTAATGAAGCAGCCGGTGCGGCCTATCGTTTTGTATGGAACCAGTTCTGCGATTGGTATCTGGAGTTGCTGAAGCCGATCTTCATGGGTGACGATGAAGCTGCCAAGGCGGAAGCTCAGGCCACCGCAGCCTATTGTCTCGACCAGATCTACAAGCTGCTGCATCCGTTCATGCCTTTCATGACGGAAGAACTCTGGACCTTGACCGCAGGCGAGGGGCAGAAGCGCGACACGGTGCTGGCACTTGCTGCGTGGCCGGAATTGTCCTTTGAGGACGAGGAAGCGGCAGCGGACATCAACTGGCTTGTCGATCTCGTTACCGGCATTCGTTCGGTACGTGCAGAAATGAACGTTCCGGCAGGCGCAATTGCCCCGGTCGTGGTTCTGGACGCCAATGCGACAAGCGTCGAGCGGTTTGCCCGACATGACGCAGCGATCAAGCGCCTTGCCCGCGTGGAAAGCGTCTCGTTCGAAGCGCAGGCTCCCAAAGGCTCGGCGCAGATGCTGCTCGGCGAGGCGACAATCTGCATTCCGCTTGGCAATCTGATCGACCTCAAGGCCGAAGCTGCACGTCTCGCCAAGGAAGCTGGCAAGATTGCTGCTGAAATGGATCGCATCGAGAAGAAGCTCTCCAACGAGAAATTCGTTGCAAATGCGCGCGAAGACGTCGTTGAAGCAGAGCGTGAACGACTGATCGAGCTCAAAGAAGCGGCGCAGCGTGTGGCAACTGCTGAGTCACGCATACGTGATGCAGGCTGATTTGACCTAACGTCAGAAAGCGTCCTGCTTCCGAATCAAACACCCGGCCGTGTGCATTTCACGGCCGGGTGTTTTTTATCCGCAATGATAGAACTTCCGAGCGTTTCAATGGCTGGAGAGCATGATCGAACTCCGATTTCGATTGTTTTTCTGCAATGTTGCGCTTTCGCAACAAGGCGAAAAATGGGCCGAAAATAGGCCAATTTAGGCATATTTCGCCATGTGCTTGGTTGAATTCTTCTAATGAAATGGTGAGGTACTTAATGTTTTAGCCATTTTCGACGGATGCGTCGAAAATCCGACGATGCTAATCCAAGTTAGTGGGTCTTGCGGCCCGAATCCTTCCTGATTTACGTTTTCGTCAACGTTAATACTGATGCTCTGTGGGAGGACATTTATGAGTGTACAGCGCGTGAAAATGGCGGGAATGGTCGCGGCTCTCCTTGGGAGCGCGGTTGCTGCCAACGCCGGTGGCTTCGAGCGTAGCTCGCAGGATTTCGATATTCTCTTCGAAAAAGGCAATGCAGTTGATGCGACGGGCACCTATGTCGCTCCGCAGCGTAAGCTGAAGAACATCCATGGCTCACGGGTCGGTGCGGCCACTGGTGGCATCAATCCGATCACGCGCCAGCCCTATGAAACCAGCGTTGACGAAGCAAAGAGCTATTGGGTTCCTAAAGCTTCTGCAAAGTTCGACTTGACTGACGATCTTGCTTGCGCGGCGCAATATCGTCAGCCTTGGGGTATCGAAACCGACGTTGGCACCAACACCGTTCGTATGTTCACTGCTATCGAGCAGAAGATTTCTTCGAACGATTACGGCGTGAATTGTTCGTATCGTTTTGCAGCCGGTGAAAAAAGCTACTTTCGTATCCTCGGCGGTGTGAGCTATCAGGAGCTCAAAGGTGAGCAGACCAAGATGGTCCCTCCCGGCTCGGCATTCGGCGGCTCATTTCGCGTAGCGTCGCTGGATGTTGAAGACGAGGCTGTAGGTTGGCGCCTTGGTGCGGCCTATGAAATTCCTGAATATGCGATGCGTGCCACGCTCGTCTATCAGTCAAAAGTCAAATACGATCTCGAAGGTACGATTGATAATCTCGCACTCAATCCGCTCACGGGTCGCGGCATACCAATTAATGTCGAAAGTGACGTCGCGACACCTCAGTCGGTGGAATTCAAGTTTCAGACCGGTATTGCTCCTGACTGGCTCGCATTTGGTTCGGTGAAGTGGACGGATTGGTCCAGCATTGAATCGGTGGACTTCGTGTCCGCTGATAGCAAAGTCGCTCCGCAGGGGACAAAAATCACCAGCTTGAGCCTATACTATCAAGATGGCTGGACAGTGAGCGGCGGTGTTGGGCACAAGTTCAATGACCAGTGGTCGACTGCTGCAACTGTTACCTGGGATCGTGGCACCAGCACGGGCCTGACTTCCCAGACCGATATCTGGCTCTTTGGTCTAGGCACGAATTATAAGCCGAACGATCAATTCGAAGTTCGTCTGGCTGGCGCTGCTGGCTGGCTTTCTTCAGGTGAACTCGATGACACCGTCGTCGATGGTAAACCGAGCCTGACCGGCTCCAAGGGCGAATTCGGCAACGATTTCGTTGGTGCGCTTTCGCTGACGGCCAAAGTGAAGTTCTAAGCTTAGGATACTAATAAAAAAGCCCGGCATCGTTACCGGGCTTTTTTCATTTGGATGGTATTGATCACTTTTCAAGCCGCGCGAGCAGTGAAGACGTATCCCAGCGGTTGCCACCGATCTTCTGCACTTCCTTATAGAATTGATCCACAAGCGCCGTGACGGGCAGCAGCGCGCCATTACGGTCGGCTTCTTCAAGGCAGATGCCAAGATCCTTGCGCATCCAGTCAACGGCAAAGCCGAAATCATATTTGCCCTGGTTCATGGTTCCGGACCGGTTTTCCATCTGCCATGAACCAGCGGCCCCCTTCGAGATCACCGAGATCAGCTTTTCGATATCGAGGCCGGCTTTCTTGCCGAAATGGATGCCTTCAGCCAGCCCTTGAACAAGACCGGCAATACAGATCTGATTGACCATCTTCGCAAGCTGGCCGGAACCAACTGGCCCCATAAGACCAACCATGCGCGCATAAGAATCGATAACCGGTTGGGCGCGCTCGAAAACGGATTCAGATGCACCGACCATGACGGTGAGCACGCCGTTCTCGGCTCCTGCCTGTCCGCCGGAGACTGGTGCATCGATGAAATGAAAACCGAGCTTTTGCGCTTCTGCGTCGAGTTCACGGGCCACCTCGGCGGATGCCGTCGTATTGTCGATGAAAATTGCGTCCTTCTTCATGGTTGAGAAGGCTCCGTCATGGCCGATGGTCACGAAGCGAAGATCATCATCATTGCCGACACAGGCGAAAACAAAATCCGCATCGTGCACAGCTTCGGCGGGTGTCGCTGCGAAGCTGCCACCGAATTCCTTGGCCCACTTCTCGGCTTTAGCGGTTGTTCGGTTGTAAACCGTAACGTCGTGACCGCCTTTGTTCTTGAGGTGACCTGCCATGGGGTAACCCATGACGCCTAAGCCCAGAAATGCGACCTTAGCGGGTGTCGTCATTCGTTTGTTCCTCCGAATAGAGCGCATCCCGAAAAGTGTGAAACGGTTTTCGGAAAAGATGCGCGTTAAAGCAAATATCTAGAGCGCCGATCTGATTCAATCAGATCGAAACGCGCGCTAGCTGTAGTGAATCAGGTGAGGGGCGTCATAACGGCCGCTTTATAGGCCGTGCGCTGCTTGAGGCGGTCATACCAGTCTTCAAGATGGGGAAGAGAAGGGCGCTCGATCGGAAATTCAAACCATGCATAAGCGTAACAGCCAACGGGAATGTCGCCGATACCGAAATTGTCACCCGAGAACCAGGGGGTGTCCTTGAGACCTTCGTTGGCGATCTGCATCGACTGCGCAAGGCCATTCAGACCTCGCTCCAAAACGGCTGAATCCCGTTCTGCTTCCGGCAGTCGGATCAAGTGCTTCATGACGTCGCTAAAATTGACGTAGAAGGACGCAGAGGCCCAATCCATCCACTTTTCGGCCTGAGCGCGTTTGGCCGGGTCTTCAATCCACAGCGTGCCTTTACCGTAAGCTGCAGCGAGATAGCGCGTGATGGTGTTGGATTCCCAAAGCGCCGTGTCACCATCCTCCAGTAATGGAATCAACCCGTTCGGATTGCGGGCTAGGTAAACCGGATCTTTCAATCCGCCGAACTGGCCACCGACGTTTATCTGTTCGTATTCGAGATTAAGTTCATGCGCTATCCAGAGCGCCTTCTTCACATTCGTGGAATTGATACGACCCCAGATTTTCAGCATGACTCAACCTGTTAGATTACTGTTGGAAGAGCATTCTAAACAGATCGCCCCCGGAAACCGCAAGGGTTCCGGGGGCGATATTTTCGGCTTATGCTGGTTTACAGCTCCCTAGCGAACGAGATGCCGGGTAAGGCGTCGTTCGAGGAAATCCCAGATGTGTCTCAAACATTCGACCATCAGCAGATAGATAACCGCTGCCCAGAGATAAGTCTGGAAATCGAATGTCCGCGAATAGGCACGGCGCGTTTCACCCATGAGGTCAAGCACGGTGATGATTGCGACGATAGCCGACCCCTTGATCATCAGGATGATTTCATTGCCGTAAGGACGCAGGGCCACGATAAGCGCCTGCGGAAGAATAACCTTCCAGAATGTCACGCGCTTCGAAATGCCAAGCGCCGCGGCCCCTTCCCACTGGCCCAGTGCCACGCTCTGAATAGCGCCGCGCAGAATTTCAGCCTGATAAGCTGCCGTGTTGAGCGAGAAGGCCAAAATGGCACAATTCCATGCATCACGGAAAAACACCCAGAGCCCGATGCTTTCAAGGAAAGGACGGAATGTACCGAAACCGTAATAAATAAGGAATGTCTGCGCAAGCAGCGGTGTGCCACGGAAGAAATAGACGTAACCGAAGGCAAGTCCGCGCAGCCACCGGTTGTTGGACATGCGCGCGGCGGTAATCGGCAATGAGAGCAGGGCGCCTATGACGATCGATACGGCAACCAGTTTCAGCGTTATCAGAAGTCCGGACCAGTAGCGTGGACCATAGGTTTCGAACAGATCGATACGCCATGCATTGTAAAGGTAGATCGCAAGACCCGCGAAAAGAAGAAACCAGAGCGCGACGATGATATGACCGGCAATGCGCATGCCCGTCCATTGCTTCACCACCGGCGGCGGAGCCATTACGTCGCCTACAGGATTGGAAATAGTCTGGCTCATATCATGCACCTCGCGAACGATTGGAGCCCGCATCGGCCCAGCGGGCAATGCGGTTGATAAAGTAGGAGGAGATGATTGCGAGAACCAGATACAGCAGGCAGGCTATGCCGAAGAACAGAAACGGTTCTTTGGTCACGCGTGCCGCAATGGAGGTCTGCCGCAGGATATCGGACAAGGTGATGACCGAAACCAGCGATGTATCCTTGAGCAGCACCAGCCAAAGATTGGCAAGGCCGGGCAGCGCGATGCGGATGAGCTGCGGCAGGATCACCTTACGCATGGTCTGCCAATGCGACAGACCAACTGCATAACCACCTTCATATTGCCCGCGCGGGATAGCACGGAACGCCGAAAGGAAGACTTCGCTCGAATAGGACGAGAAGACGAAGCCCAGCGCTACCATACCCGCGCCGAACGCATTGATTTCGACATTGGCCTCGATACCGAACATGCTCAAAAGCCGCTGCAGCCCAAGCGAGGCGCCGAAATAAACAAGGAAGAGCGTGAGAAGCTCAGGCAGGCCGCGAAAGATCGTGGTGTAGATGTTTGAAGCCAGCCGTATCGATGGTTCGCTGGATTGTTTGCCAATGGCTACCAGAAACCCCAAAGCAAGACCGACTGGAAGTGTCGCCAGAGCCAGCGAAACAGTTACCAGAAGCCCCCACGCTATACTTGCACCCCAACCATCGGGGCCGAAACTCAACAAAGTGGCGTAATGTTCCATGCGCCTATTCTTTTTTTTCCTAAAAGCATTCGCCCATGTTCTTATCACCTGCAAGGTCTTGCGCGGCGATATCTGTGCTGTATGCCCGTACAAAATGTTTTGCGCCGATTTGCGGAAAGCAAACCGGCGCATATGTGTTAGTTTTGATTAATTTTCGGCGCCGTAGGCATCGAAATCAAAGTACTTGTCGTTGACTTCCTTGTACTTGCCGTTCGCACGGATTGCCTTGATGGCTGCGTTGAACTTTTCTACCAGTTCCGGGCGTCCCTTCTTGAAGGCAACGCCAGCGCCTGGGCCATGAATCTCGATAACCGGCGGGAAAGTGCCGACCATCTTGCAGCAGGCGCCATCTGGCGACTTCAGCCATTCGGCGAGCGTCACGCTGTCATCGTTGACGGCGTCGAGGCGACCATTGGCGAGATCGAGACGATATTCTTCGGCTGTCGGATAAGCCTTGATCGTGCTGTCAGTGAAGGTCTTTTCGGAATAATTCGAGTGTGTCGTGGAAACCTGAACGCCTATGGTCTTGCCAGCGAGATCTTCCTTGGTCACGCCCTTGATGTCGGTGTCCTTCGGAGCGGCGATACCGGGAGGCGTGTTGTAATATTTGTTGGAGAAGTCGACCTGCTTCTTGCGCTCATCCGTGATGGACATGGAGGCGATGAATGCATCGAACTTGCCTGCCTGAAGTGCCGGAATCGCGCCATCCCACTCCTGGGTGACAAATTCGCACTGTGCCTTCATTTCATCGCAGAGCGCCTTGGCGATATCAACGTCAAAGCCCGAGAGGGTGCCGTCCGGCTTGATGAAGTTGAAGGGAGGATAGGCGCCTTCGGTGCCGATCTTGAGCTTGAGTGGCTCTTCCGCATTTGCAACGCCAGCAGTCATGCTGCCAATTGTGATCGCCAATGCTGCAACCGAAGCCGCAGCAGCTATACGCTTCAATACGCGCATTTTTAGTCCTCTCGTTTGTTCTGGCTGGTTCCCTGATTATTTCTTCTGGTTCAGCCGCTTAAGGGGTAGTCACGACCGTGAAACTCTAAATTGCACGTTTGGTAGTGGATTCCCCCGCCGCTACCAATAGATGGTTGAGCCGATCATGCGCAATATTTTTTCGCACTTACGTTTCCGCCACCCGTTCCGGTGACGATATTCCCACCATTTCGCGATGATTGGCAAGATGGTCAACGCAATTAAATTGTGTGTCTTTAGCGAGAAATTCTCGGCGTTTTCTGCAATATTCCGTTTCAATATGGTGAAGTATATCGTTGAATTGCAAAAATTTAGAGGATTCCCTAGATAGCCATCTGGCGTTCGATGAAATCAGCTATCTTATCAATATCATTGATGCCGAACACAGGCACTTTTTCGTCGGGCTGCGGCTGATCGCTGGCTATGGCGACGATAGTGGGGTCATCGACAGAGAGAGCCGGTCCTTCATGCCCTCCTTCGCGACGCAACTCGATTTTCTTGTGCGTCTCGCGTTTGTATCCTTCGACCAGAACCAGATCACAAGGCGCCAGTTTGGCCGCTATTTCCCAAAGGGAAGGCTCATCTTCGCCCAAGCCTTCATGCATGATCGCATAGCGTTGTGATGAGACGATAGCGACTTCCGCTGCGCCCGCTTTTCGATGACGCCAGGAATCGGTGCCTTCATGATCGATATCGAAGTTATGATGAGCATGCTTGATCGTGGCGATACGGTATCCGCGTGCTGTGAGGCATGTGATCAGACGTTCGGTCATTGTCGTCTTGCCGGAGTTTTTCCATCCGGTAATGCCGAAAAGCTTCTGGTTCATTCCATTGCCTCAGCCAGTTTTCGGGCGGCGACCAGATCGTCGGGCCGATTGATGTTGAAGAATGGATCATATGTTTCCGGGCTATCGCCAGCGAAGGCAAGTGGAAAATCGAGTGTCTCGAACCCGATATGTTCCGCGAATGCGAAGACACTGGCCCTGTTCGTGTTTGCGAGCCAGACGGAGAGTTCACCCTTCAGCCCGGTTTCCCATAGTCCGAAAATTGGATGGACCCGGCCAAGAGAGCTGGCGAGAATGACGCGCGCCCTGGTTTCGTTCCGACGCGCGAGAAGGCGGTCGGCGATGTCGCGAGGCAGGAATGGCGTATCGGCCGCTGTCGTCAGCAGCAGTGAAGCTTCTCGCGCATGCGTCAGCGCGGTCAGAATGCCGACCAACGGGCCGCCGTGCTTCGCTGGAAGATCGGCTATCACTGGTATGCCAAGATCAGTCAGCCGGGAAACATCGCCATTCGCATTGATCACAAGGCTTTCGACCTGCGGTTTGATCCGCCTGACGACATGGGAAATGATCGTGCCGGTTTTTCCAAGCGGCTGAAGGAATTTATCGCCGACAACGCCGCCTTCCTGCATACGGCTGGAAAGTCCGCCAGCGATTATTGCCGCAGCAATCATGACGGCTCCACGCCGGTCGGAATTGTTGCAAGCGTGCTTTTGTTGCGCTCCCGCTTCTTCAATACGTTCTCGCGATAGACCATGTAGACGCCGCTCCCGACCACCAGAACTGATCCGGCAATCGTATACATGTCGGGCGCTTCGCCGAAAATCAAAGTGCTGAGGCCTATTGCCCAGAGCAGGCTGGAATAGCGGAACGGCGAAACAAACGATACTTCACCTTCGCGCATCGCCAGAATGATGAAGTGATACCCCACGAGAAGCAGAATGGCGGCAATCGCAATGGCACCGATTGCAACAGTGCCGATGGGCTGCCATCCGCCCATAGGAACTGTCAGTGCGCCACCAGTCAGTGTTATCGCGCCTGCTGTCAGTGTGGATAAATAAAGGGTCGGCACGTGCGCGGGCACGCGGCGGGTGGCGATATCCCGCGTGGCGGCAAAACACACACTGGCAAGAAGCACGGCGATGGCCGCAAAGCTCGCAGCTCCGTCCGTTCCGGGCCGGATGATGATAAGGACTCCGATGAAACCGACCAATATGCATGACCAGCGGCGCCAGCCCACTCTCTCCTTGAGGAAGAGTGCAGCTCCCAGGGTCACGACAAGCGGCGTTGCCTGAAAGACAGCCGAGCAGAACGCCTGGGAAAGATGGCCAAGGGAATAAATGTAAGTGACGGTGGCCACGACTTCACCTGCAATACGCAGCATCGTCATTCTTTCAAACGACAGGTTGCGCAGTGCACCATGTCGCCAGGCCAGAAAACCGATGAGCACCGTCGCGAATATACCCCGGATCAGCATATACTGTCCGCTGTTCATCTCGGTCAGGAGGTATTTTGTGATCGTATCGCCAATGGTGAAGGTGCCCATGGCGAGAAGCATGAAAATACTTGCACGAAAGTTTGCTGACTGCGGCACGATACAGAATCCAGTTTAGGATTCCATACCGTTTTAAAGTCAATCTCGCGACAATTATTTCAGGTCGTTGGCTTTTTTAAGTATAAGCCGATCAGCCGCCGGTAAGGCTCATATGACGCGCCACCGCAGGGCGATTGTGATCGCGGTCGATAATGAAGTCATGGCCTTTGGGCTTGCGCGCAATGGCTTCGTCGATAGCCTGGCTGAGCAGCAGGTCGCTTTCGCTTTCCCGCAAGGCTTTGCGCAGATCGGCATCGTCATTCTGACCGAGGCACATATAGAGCATACCGGTGCAGGTGAGCCGAACGCGATTGCAGCTTTCGCAGAAATTATGCGTCATCGGTGTGATGAAACCGAGTCGCCCACCTGTTTCGGCAATCGTCACATAGCGGGCAGGGCCGCCTGTGCGGTAAGGGATATCGGAAAGCGTGAATTGCTGCGACAGATCCTCGCGTACCTGCGAGAGCGGCAGGTACTGGTCGGTACGGTCGAATTCGATCTCGCCCATCGGCATTGTCTCGATGAGCGTCATGTCCATGCCGCGACCATGGGCCCAGCGTATCAGCTCGGGAATCTCGCGGTCATTGAAATCTTTCAACGCAACAGCATTGATCTTGACGTGGATACCGGCGCGCTGGGCAGCTTCTATGCCCTCGAGAACGCGAGGGAGATCGCCCCAACGGGTAATCTGGTGAAATTTTTCGGGATCGAGCGTATCCAGCGAGACATTGATGCGCCGCACACCGCATTCTGCCAGTTCGTCGGCAAAGCGCGAAAGCTGCGATCCGTTCGTGGTCAACGTCAACTCATCCAGCGCACCCGACTTCAGATGGCGTGACAGCTGCCGGATTAGATGCATGATATTCTTGCGCACCAGTGGTTCGCCGCCGGTGAGGCGTAATTTCCTGACGCCCTTGTCGATAAAGGCGGTGCAGAGCCGATCCAGCTCCTCAAGCGTCAGCAAATCCTTCTTAGGCAGGAACGTCATATGTTCCGCCATGCAATAGGTGCAGCGAAAATCGCAGCGGTCCGTCACTGAAACGCGAAGATAGGTAATGGCGCGCCCGAAAGGATCGATCATAGGTCCGTTCGGGGAAACAAGTGGCCGGGCTTGGTTTGTGTGCATCATTAAGCCGTTGTTTCCACATGAGGCGGAGGAATATCCGCGTCGTCCACCTAGAAATAGGATCTGCGGGCCTCGTTGTCCAGTTTCGCGCGCGTGAAGCTCTTTCAATAATGGCTGTGACTATTGCGATATTTTAGCGCGGGGCCTATCAGAAGTTGGCAAGAACCAAGCTGGAGAATGGTGATGAGTGACGTCTGGCCGACTGAATTGCGTGTTTCGCACGACCGCAAACTGCTGACTGTGGCGTTCGACGACGGCCAGAAATTCGAACTGACCGCAGAATTGCTCCGGGTCTTGTCGCCCTCGGCAGAAGTGCAGGGGCATTCGCCGGAACAACGTGTGACAGTCGGCGGTAAGCGCAATGTCGAAATCATGAAGGTCGAGCCGGTCGGCAATTACGCCGTCCGCATAACTTTCGATGATATGCACGACACTGGCCTGTTCTCGTGGACCTATCTGCATAAGCTCGGCACGGAAAAGGACACACTGTGGCAAACCTATCTCGATGAGCTTGCCCAGAAGGGCCTGAAGCGGGATCGCTGATCCGGATTCCAGCCTATTCGTTTTCCAGCATTTCAGATATGCGCCGCATCACATCGCCCATCGAATTGCATTGCGCGGTTGTCGATTGCGCCATGACGCGATCAATCAGTTCTGTATAGACCGTCAGCGCATGCCCCAGAAGCTTCTCGCCCTTGGTGGTTAGCGTCAATCGCATTACGCGCTTGTCTGCCGGATCGCCCTCACGCACCAGCAAACCGCGCTTTTCGAGCTTCGGCAGCAGCATGGTGATGTTCGAACGTCCGACGAGAATGCGGCGCGCAAGATCGTGCTGGGATTCGCCCGGATGGCGATAAATATTCATCAGCACATCGAGATCGGCGATCTTGAGATCGAAAGCCGATAACCCCTGGGCGAGGGCGCGTTCCACTGCCTTGCCGGCCCGCGCGACAGCGATCCAGTTCTTGAAACGCGGGTTGTCCCACGGCAGCTTTGAAGTCTTGTCTTGCATTTTGTTCATTCTTGTACAATTATTTGTTCATGATTGAACATAATTGAGGCCCCGTCATGACATCGTTTTCTTTGCAGGTTACGCGATTCGGCCTGGGTGTGCTTGGGCGCATTGATGCCGATAAGGCAGGCCGCGCCGCGTTCAAGATTTTCTGCCGAACGCCAAGCCGCAGGCCGAAGACCAAGGCTTATGCGGCACGGCTTCATCGGGCGAGCAAAGATCTGAATCAAGCAAAGCGGCTTGATCTGATTATCGATCGCGGGCTTGTTGCAACTTATCTGTTCGAGCCTGACACTTATGTGGGAAGAACATCGCTTGTCGTCCACGGCTGGGGATCACGCACGGCAGATATGATGACAATCATTCACGAACTTGTCGCGCGTGGTGAACGGGTTGTTTCCATCGATTTGCCGGGACATGGCGCATCTGCCGGCCGCACTCTCAACATGATACAGGCAATCGCTGCCGTCGATGTGGCGTGGCGGCAGTATGGTCCGTTCGATGCAATGATCGGCCATTCCTTCGGCGGCGCGGTCATCGTCAACGCGGCCGCTGGCTCTCTTGGCTGTTATCGGTCGCACCGGCCGGCAAAACTGGTGACGATTGCTTCGCCTCACTCCATGGCGGGCGTTTTTGACGGCTTCGGAAAAGTGCTTGGGCTCGGTCGTGACGTGCGCAATGCAATGAAGGAACAGGTGCGTTACATCGCGGCTCGCCCGATCACTGACTTCGACACGGACGTGCATTTGCGCCGTATGACGATCCCGACGCTTGTGGTTCATGCTCATGACGATAAGGAAGTTCCCGCAATATGTGCGGAAATGGCTGGCAAGGCAGGCGCTCACGTCAGGGTTCATTGGGCTGACGGCCTCGGACATCGCCGCATTATCGCAAGTGCCGACGTCGGATCGCTGGTGGCGGATTATCTTGATGACAGCCCGAGATTAAGACTGGTTGCCTGATTTCCCTTGCGGGGAAACCAGTTTCTCCCAGCCTGCCATCGCCCCTAGCGCCGTTGCGGTAAGGTCTTCTCGCGTTCCGCCGTCGCGCGCGAGAATGGACATGCCGTTCTGAACCGTCGCGTAAAAGGTGGCGACCGCCTCACAATTAACGGATGCGGGAATGTCGCCGTCTCGAACACCGCGTTCGAGCCGCTTTTTCAGGATTTCGATATTGGACTGGCGGCGATTGCGCAGCACCGCGCAGACGTTTTCGCTTGAATGCGTTCGATGCAGTGCATCCAGCGCGATCATGCAGCCGCGCGGCACGGATTCCTGGCAGTAGGCGTCTATCGTCGCAAACAGGAACTTTTCGAAAGCTGTGCGGGTATTCGGCGTTTCATCCAGTGTCGACCAGATTTCAACGCCGACTTCACCCGCATAAAGCGTGAGGGCCTCCAGATAGAGCCCTTCTTTGCTTGCGAATGCTGCATAGAGACTGGGAGCATTAACGCCCATGGCGGTCGTCAGATCGGCTAACGACGATCCATCGAACCCTTTTTCCCAGAATATGAACATTGCAGCGCGGAGGGCATTTTCGCGGTCAAAGCTGCGGGGACGTCCTTTTTCTGCCACGTCTGAACCTTTCTGTATCGATCATTAAATAAATCGCTTGACGGTTCTATGCAAGCCTGTCAGCAATTATGTATCAATCGATACAGAAAGGAAATGGCATGCCATCTGAATCTCTGAACGGAAAGGTTGCCTTTGTTACCGGCGGAAGTCGCGGCATTGGCGCAGCAATTGCGCACCGGCTCGCAAAAGATGGCGCAGCAGTTGTCGTCACCTATGTCAACGGTAAGGAAAAAGCCGACGCCGTGGTTTCCGAAATCGTGGCAAATGGCGGCAAGGCGGTGGCACTGAAGGCCGACAACCGGGATGCCGATCAGATCGCCGCTGCGATCGAGAAAACGGTCAAGGATTTCGGTCGTCTGGATATATTGGTCAACAGCGCTGGCATCTGGCATGCGGCCCCGCTGGAAGAGGTCACACTTGCCGATTTCGATGACGTGATGGCCGTGAATTTTCGCGCTGTCTTTGCTGCTGTTTCCGCAGCAGCTCCGCATCTCGGCGCGGGCGGGCGTGTTATCACCATCGGCTCTAATCTGGCAGAAAGCGTGCCGTGGCCAGGCATCAGCCTTTATGCGGCGAGCAAGGCGGCTCTGATCGGCTTGACGAAAGGTCTGGCGCGCGATCTCGGCCCGAAAGGCGTGACGGTCAACGTCGTTCAGCCAGGGTCTACCGATACGGATATGAATCCGGCGGCAGGAGAGCATGCTGAACAGCAACGTGAACTTATCGCAACCGGCAGCTTCGGTTCGCCTGACGATATTGCAAGTCTGGTGGCTTGGCTTGCCAGCGCGGAAGGGCGCTTCGTATCGGGAGCTTCGCTCACCATCGACGGCGGTACAAATGCCTGAAAAAAGAAGGGCGGCTTGCGCCGCCCTTCATTCCGTTAGCCCAGATTGAGCTCCTTGAAGAAATCGTTGCCCTTGCCGTCGATGACGATGAAGGCCGGGAAATCTTCCACTTCGATACGCCAGATCGCTTCCATGCCGAGTTCCGGATATTCGACGACCTCGACCTTCTTGATGCAATCCTGCGCCAGACGTGCAGCCGGTCCGCCGATGGAACCCAGATAAAACCCGCCGTGCTGGCCGCAGGCCTCGCGCACCTGACGCGAACGGTTGCCCTTGGCGAGCATGACCATCGAACCACCGAAGGACTGGAACTGGTCCACATAGGAATCCATGCGGCCCGCCGTGGTCGGTCCGAAGGAGCCGGAGGCATAACCTGCTGGCGTCTTGGCCGGTCCGGCATAATAGATCGGGTGATTCTTGAAATAATCCGGCATGGCTTCGCCGTTTTCAAGCCGTTCGCGAATCTTGGCATGTGCCAGATCGCGCGCCACGATGATCGGTCCGCTCAGCGACAGGCGCGTCTTGACCGGATGCTTCGACAATTCCTTGAGAATGTCCTGCATCGGCTGGTTGAGGTCGATCTTGACCACATACGACGACAGCTTTTCCTCGTCGATATCCGGCATGTATTTGGCCGGATTGGTTTCCAGCTTTTCAAGAAAGATACCGTCTTTGGTGATCTTGCCCTTGGCCTGACGATCCGCAGAGCAGGAAACGCCAATGCCGATAGGCAGCGAAGCGCCGTGGCGGGGCAGGCGAATGACGCGAACGTCATGGCAGAAATATTTGCCACCGAACTGCGCGCCGACACCCAGAGATTGCGTCAGCTTGTGAATTTCAGCTTCCATTTCGAGATTGCGGAAAGCGTGACCGGTTTCGGAGCCCTGGGTCGGCAGGCTGTCCAGATAACGCGTCGAGGCGAGCTTGACCGTCTTCAGGTTCATTTCAGCCGAAGTGCCGCCGATGACGATTGCCAGATGATATGGCGGGCAGGCGGCTGTGCCGAGGCTCAGGATCTTGTCCTTGAGGAAGTCGATCATGCGGTCGTGCGTCAGGAGCGACGGTGTTCCCTGATAAAGAAACGTCTTGTTCGCCGAACCGCCGCCCTTGGCAACGAAAAGGAATTTGTAGGCGTCTTCGCCTTCTTCGTAGATATCGATCTGGGCGGGCAGATTGTTCTTGGTGTTCTTTTCCTCGAACATCGAAAGAGGCGCAAGCTGCGAATAACGCAGGTTCTTCTTGTTGTAGGCGTCGAGAACACCAGCACCCAAAGCATCGGCATCGCCGCCTTCGGTCCAGACGCGACGACCCTTCTTGCCCATGATGATGGCCGTGCCGGTATCCTGACACATGGGCAGCACGCCGCCAGCAGCGATATTGGCGTTCTTCAGAAGATCGTAAGCAACGAAACGGTCATTGTCAGTCGCTTCCGGATCTTCGAGAATATGGGCAAGCTGCTGCAGGTGGCCGGGGCGCAGCAGATGATTGATGTCGGCAAAAGCCGTTTCCGAAAGCAGGCGAAGTCCTTCCGGGTCGACGGTCAGTACTTCCTGCCCCTTGAAACTATCGACAGAGACATGATCGGAAGTCAGCTTGCGGTATGGGGTGTCGTCTTCACCAAGAGGAAAAAGATCGGCGGCGCTTGCTTCTGCCATCGTGGTACCTCGCTTGCTTGCCAGTTGCGCCTGCCGGACAACGTCATCGTTGCCGGTCTGCGCGATAACAGGTTGATCGAAGCTCCGAGGAAGAGCATCGGAGCCATAGTCTGCGGGGCTTTTAGCGCGATGCGGAGGGGATGCCACTGCGTCACTTTGTTCATTTGGGTCTTCTGGCAGATCTCCCCGGAAGATGCCTCAAACAATTGTGATAAACGCAAAACAGAAAATTGCTTCAGAAAACATTAGCGTTAAAAGTTTCTAAACGAGATTCATAAATTCTGTGCGCGAGATTCGGACGGATTCGCTCTTTAGCGAACGCATTAACTTTGGCGGTTTGAAATGCAGTTTTCCAGACACTCGCAGATGGATGAGAAGAGCATCGCTGGGCGCGGACTGAATATCCGTCGCGCGGCTGCACTGGCTCTGGCAGCTTCGGTGTTTCTCCCGACGGCACAGGCACAGGCTGCAAACTCATTGTTGGAACTCTTCCAGCAGCGTCGACAGCAGCAGGCGCAGCCTGTCCAGCCACAGGTTGCTCCTCCTAGGGCCCCGGTTTCACCGAACACCGTTTCTGCTCCGCGTGCCGCCGTGCGCAGCCTTCCGCCAGCCCAGCGCGTGACCGTCAAGGGGCCGCAGATTTACGACTACAAGCCAGACACTCTGGTCAATATCGACTTCAGCGCGCTCGACATGCAGGTGACAGCGGCAACCGAGCCAACCACTGTCGATCCGCTGACATCCGGCATGTCACCGATCCGCCCGCAGGTTCGGGAAGAAACACCGGGCGAGCGCGCATTCGATGCCGCAACGGATTATCTGAAATCGGTCAACGTCAAAGCCGAGAAAGAAATCGCCGAGGCGATCGTGGATTATTATTCACATCAGCGCGCGTTTATCTGGTCGGCCGATGACAAGGTACTCGAGCGCGCCAAGAATGTCGCAGCCTTCTTCGCCCGCGCCGATGAAGACGGGCTCAACCCCGACGAATACGCAGTTACGATCCCGGCTGACAGTTTCGACACTGCGGCTGAATCCGAGCGCCAGCAGAAGCTTGCAGAATTTGAAATCCGCATGTCAGCTCGCGCCTTGCGTTATGCCATAGATGCAGGCGAGGGACGCATAATCGCCGACCGCCTCAGCGGTTTCCACGATTTGCCGCGCGATCGCGTTAATCCGAAGGCTGTTCTGGAACGGCTGGCCTCGGAAAACGATCCGGCTGCCTATCTGCATGGTTTCCAGCCGGACAACGAACAATATGCGGCATTGAAACGCGAACTGGCGAACACGGAGCCACCTTCTGCCGAACCGATCCGCATCTCGCTGAATGGCATCATCAAGCCGGGCGATACCAACGATCAGCTCAGCAAGGTCGTCGCTCTGATCGCAAGACACGCACCTGCCAGTTATCTGGCAGAGCACAAGCAAGTGCTGGATAGGCACGCGAGCGCTGATGTCTACGACCCGGAACTCGTTGCGGCAATCAAGGACTACCAGAAGCTTTCCGGTGGGGCACCTGACGGCGTCATCGGTCGCAATACGGTTTCCGCCCTTCAAGGCGAGCAAACTTCCATCAAGCGTGACCGCATCCTTTATTCCATGGAGCGCCTGCGCTGGCTGCCCCATGATTTCGGCACGCGTTACGTCATGGTCAACCAGCCGGCCTACCGTGCGGAATATTTTGAGGACGGAAAAGAAAAGCTGGCCATGAATGTGGTCATCGGTTCCTCGACCCATCAGACCTACTTCTTCTATAATAAGGTCCAGACGGTTGTTTTCAATCCGTCATGGGGGGTGCCGCGTTCGATCATCCTGAACGAAATGCTGCCCAAGGTCATGCGCGATACGAGCTATCTCGACCGCAATGGCTATGAGGTCTATGCGGGCGGCAAGAAAGTTGCGGCCAGTGCCGTCAACTGGAGTGCGGTTGCTGCGGGTAAAGCCCATGTAGGCATTCGCCAGAAACCGAGTCTCGACAACGCTCTCGGCGAGCTCAAAATTCTGTTTCCGAACGCGCATGATATTTACATGCACGATACGCCGGCCAAATCCTATTTCAGTCGCGATATGCGGGCCCTGAGTCACGGCTGCATTCGCCTGGAACGACCACGCGACATGGCAGCGGCTGTTATGGGAACATCGGCGACGGACCTCGAAAAATATTTCGGCAAGAACGAGCGAGGCATCAAGGTCAAGGACCCTGTGCCCGTCTACATTTCCTATTTCACCGCATGGCCGGGGGCAGACGGAAAAATCCACTATTACGGCGATGTCTATGACCGTGATTCCGGATTGCAGAAAGCTTTCGACAAGACCGCAGGTTCGCGTCTCGCCGCACTTTGAAATTGGTTTCGCACCGAAACTGGACGGCAATCATCAATGGGTGATTGCCGTTTTTGTTTGAACTGTGATTGGGTGCAAATGATCCGAAATCAATTTGGGAAACAGGCTTGCGAGACGCTTGACTCATGCCGCCGCAGGCCAGTATATCCGCACCACCTTGATTGAGCATGGCTCATCGGGCGTGTAGCTCAGCGGGAGAGCACTCCCTTCACACGGGAGGGGTCACAGGTTCAATCCCTGTCACGCCCACCATTTAACCAATTGATATTTAATCATAATCTGTTGTTTTTAAAATTGCTCGCTCGGCAAATACGGGAAAACGAAAGCAGAACATGGCCGAGCCAAGCGGGTAAAATCCGTGGAATTAGTTCTTCTTCCGTTCCAGCTTCTTTGACACCGGCAAGAGATTCGAGCGCTTCGCCTCATCAGTTGCCACCACGTGCGCATATCTGGCTGCAGATGCCATATCTGTCCAAGCGCCAGTTCCTACCAGTCCACGCACGTCCAATCCCCCGTATTTTCGCATCCACGTAGCCCATGTGTGTCTAAACACGTGGAACGTCACAAAGTCCACATCAGGACCGGCTTTCGTTTTCACGTCTTCCAGCCATGTGTAAAGTCGTCCTGACTTTCGGAACCGGAATAGCTTTCCTTCGCGGTCCAGACCCCGAGGATGATTCGCGATTGCTGCAACCACTGTCGGCGGCAGATGAACCGCTCTGGGCTTCCCGTTCTTTGTTGCTGGCAGGTATGCCATACCTTCGGTCAGATCCAGTCTGGCTATTTCCAGCGTTGTTAGCTCACTGAGCCGCATGCCGGTATAGAGCAGGGTATGCAGGAATATTCCGAACTCAGCATCTTTTTTGTATGCCGCGTCCAGAATCTTGAATGCCTGCTTGTCTGTCATCCAATCGGTCTTCATCTGGCCTCGGGAGCCCTTCGGACGCTTCCATTGCTGGTTAAGCCCTGCATGCTTCAGGATGGCTGAAATGACCGTGTAGACCTGCCTATTGCGCGTCGCTGCGCTCGCGTTCGGATAGAGAGCAATTGCCGTGGTATCGATCAACTGCTGGTCGATGTCGATCAAACGGTAATGGCCGATCCTTTCAACGATCGGCTCTATAAAGCGCTCATTGTGAGTGGCCGCGATATAATCCGTCACCGCGTCTAGGAATGTCGGCTCTCCGGGTTTCCTGAAAACTCCTGCTTCGATTTCTTCTTTCCAGAGTTTGAGGAGCTTTGCTGCCGTATTTTTGTCAGTCGTCTTTGTACTTCTGTCCATTGCGACCCCGAAGTGGGTGCCGCGAACGTAGTAGTACGGCGATTTGCCCGCACGGGGAGGGATGAGCTTGAGTGGCATTTCGTTTCTCGTCTTAATCCTTCAACAATTGCGTCCAGGTCCTTCTCAGTGAAGAATTTCTTGTGACCGACTGTGAAGTAGAATGCATGGCGCTTTATAATTTCTTGCAGCGTTCGCCTGCCAATCCTCAGACGGTCGGCAGCTTCGTTCATGGAAAAGATCGCTGACATCCTCACTCCCTTTCCCGCAGTGCGGCGCGGCCAGAATGATCGACCGTCAGCAGGTGTTTTCGGGCCTTGCCTTCCCACTCGTGCAGATCGCGCTCGTACTGATCGAGTACCCAGAGGTGCAGTGTTCCGCTTTTCGTTGCCATCGGAGCATGCTCATTATCAATGTTGTGCCTCTCGACATAATCATCAAAACGGCCTGACGCTTCCCATTCTTCGCGGCACTTCGAAGCTTTCAGAGCGTTTTCTCTCCTATCAATCGCATCCATCTGGCGGGCGCGAACGACAAGGTTCAAAGCTTCATTGAGCAATTCGGTGCATGTCTCGCAGGTCATCTACTCACCGCCTTTCAGGGCTTGGCGACCGGCAGACGTAAACTCGGCACTGTTTTTCAGAATATTGGCCTTGATGATTTCAAAGGCGACAATCGCCTCATCAACCGAGTATTTAGCTCGGAAGTTTTCTTGTCTTGCTGCCATTGCCAAAACCATCTGTTGACAGAACTCTTCGCGGTCCAGCTTCATTCGCTCTGCTCCCCTAGTGGGCTTCTGTCCAACATAGCGCGCCAAGCCTTTTCTGGATCGTCGGAATACCAAAGACCACGTTTCCGCATCCTCTCTGTCGGCTCCTGTAGAGCGGCGAGGAACGATTTACGCGCCGCTTCTGCATCGTCAAGGTACGGCACCTTATGCGACCATGGCAATTGCGACCACGGTGTGCGACCTGCACCATTACGGCTTTCGTAAATCGCCTTCGCAGCGTTCGTGACTTCCTTACTCGCCATGGCTGGCCTCCCTTAAAATAGCATCCCTTTCAATCTCAATCGTGTTGATGCAGTTCGCTATGCTGTCGGTGATGGCCTTTTCGATGTTGTGCTTCGCAAAGGCAGAGATGGTTGTCAGGGCTTCATTCACGCCCGTGCCGGTGTGAGCAAAGTTAGATGAAATCGAAACGGTAACAGTGAACAGACCGGAGCTAACAAGCTTCTCATGGTTAAGCTTTATCCACTTCAATGCCTTTTCATTGCTATCGATGCACTCTGTGGCCTTGTTGATGCGCTCAAGGTTCATTTGCTGCCCTCCTTTGCGCGCAAGGGGGGCGATGCATGGCTTAGCGTCCTTGAAAGCATCACGGATTTTCTGTTTGGTTGCCGCTATAGTCGCGTCAGGCCCGTCCAGCTTGGATAGTCTGTCAATGAGGGTCATGCTCCTTCTCCCGATGACCAAGCCCCAAGAACAATGCTGAAAATGCCTAGTGCGAAGAATACTCCCGCAATTTGCGGATTTGGCATTGAATGGTAACCGGACGAGAAAAATCCGCCTGCCATCAAAGTAAAAGCGTATGAGAATTTCATGGCTTGGCCTCCAAGGCGGCGCGGGCAATCTTTTCAGCGCTATCGTCGTATGTGTCGCCCGCGATCTTTTGCAACGCCTTTCTTGCCGCCGCGAGTTTGGTTTCGAGGGCTTCGGCGCGGGATTTAATTTTTGAGAAGTCTGAAATCATTCCGGCGAATAGCATTTTTATGTCTTCTGGAGAGTTAGGGGGGCAACCACCATCCCAGCCAGTATTCAAGCAGTCGGAGCACCCGTAAGGTTCGGGCGAACCTGTTAGGCAAGTTATGCAGACGCCAGACTTTTTAGAACTTTCTTCCAACTCCTTAACCCGCGCAGTCAGGGCCGCGTTGTCGGCTTCTAAATCTTCCTTTTTCAAGGTTAGGGTTACGATCTGATTTTGAAGCTGTTGTGCGACAGTGTCGGACGCAGCAAGCAACCGATCCTTCGCGACAATGATGGCCTCAGACTGCGAGCGGGTGACGAGTTCGCGAGTTTCTTTCGGCTCGTCTTCAAAGATCGGTCCGAACGCTTTCCATTTAGGATCGCCGCCCCATCGCCATTGACGGGCAACCGTCTCCAACCCTTCGACCGGCGCGGCGGGGCGGGTGTTCAAGGCGGAAGCGTCTCGTTCAAATGCACAGGCGTCGGGGAATAGCTTAATGCTCATCGCTGCCTCCTGTCGGGCGGGTGGCTTTGGCTATCGCCTTGGATATTTCCTTGAATAGTTTCTTTGTGATGGCGTCTCGCTGGCTATCCGTGACATACCCACGGATACGAAGCCTCAGCATAGCTTCACTGTCCTTCTGGAAGTGCTCTGCAACATGGTCTGGCAATTCAGGGAACTGTTCTTTGAATTTGGGCGCACCCCAACCTAATATGATTTGCTTTATCATTCCGACCCTCCCGGTGAGGCTGGGAGGGGGCGGAACAAGACGTATTCATGTTTATGAAGAACGGGCCAGTACCCAGCTTTCCCATACAGAACGAACATTTCATTTTGCCATAGGACTGTGGTTTCACCCCACGTATAGCCCTTGTCGTCATCGCAATTTGGGCCGCTTATTTCGCAAACTTCGCCTATTGCCGGGGAGTACGCGGGATTAACCCGGCGACCTTTCAATGCGTGGCTGATTTCAATTTCTCGCCACTCGCCCTTTCCGCCATCCGCAACCGTTTTACCGGCGTCGGCAATATGGTCCGCTACAGGCTGAGACGAGAGGGCGCGGATTGCGGCGGCGGCGTCTGAAAACAGTTCTTGCGCGGCTTCGACGTTGAAAAGCTCAATGTGGTCGTTTTCAGTTTCCAAGTCGCCTTCATATTCAAGGCCAGCGTCAAGGCGTTCTAGCAATTCTCGCAGGTCGCCTTCCTCCAACGCCTGCGCACGCGGGGATGGGTCCGTGACGGAAAGAGTTGTCGAAAGGCCGTTCTTCTCGCTTGTCGAGTTGAATTTTTCGACCACTGCGGGAGCCAAATCGATGCCTGCTGTGATTGCGCACAAAATAGCAGTATGAACTACATCTGCTAATTCATCAGCAAGCTGCTGTTTAGTTGCTCTGGAACCTCGCCAGCCTTGGCGTTCACGTTCCAGTTTTTTGATAACATTGCAGGCTTCCCCAACTTCCCCGGCCATTTCATTGCCTCGGAATGACAAATCTGGCTTCTGATCAGGACACCATTCTTCCTGACGTTCGACGTGAGCTTGTTGTAATTGCCCTAAAGTCACCCCTTGCAGGAAAGGCAGGGCGGCTGTGAGTATGCGGCGAGCCTTTTCTTTCTGCTTGTCGAAGGCGTTTCCATACGCAATAGGATCGGATTTACACATGGCGCTTACTGCCGCTTGTACTGCTTCATCTGGGATGGTCATGGGCGCACCTTCGCGTTTCGAATGATGACAAGAGCGGCGTCATCGTCGCCAGTGATGTTTGAGAGGGCTAGAGCAACACGACAGGGATCAATCCCGTACTTGGTCCAGAACTTCTGTTCGTTCATGGAATGCTGCTCTCGGTGCATTTCAGGTGAAAGAGGAACCACCCAACCGTCATCCGGCTTTTCAGCCTTCCCGGTGTCTCGCTTGCCATATTCGGGCGCTGCGTAACGGATGTGAGCGGCTTCCACGCCATACTGACCAGTCACCACGCACGGTAATGTTCTGATCCAGGCGAGGTGTTTCCCGTTCTCTTTCCTTGGTCGCTTCTGCCCCTTTGACGGGGCATTGCTGAATGCTTCGGGGTGTCGGCGGATAGCAAATGCTCCCATAATTACACCTCCGGCAGATCGTTGATCTGGTCAGCTTCAAGCTTCGCCATGTTGGCAATGCGCTGCTTGTCGAACTCTTCTTCGCCGTCTAACACGCCTTTCAGGAAGACAGACACGGTATCGACACGACCAAGTGTTGGCTGATCGACCCATTCCGGTGCGCCCTGTTTGATGCTTCGGTATTGGTTGCGCATGATTTCGATGTCGCCACCGATGAATACCGAGGCGATCAGCATGTTTACCGCTGTCACAACCCACGCATTCGCATCTTCATACTCGCCATCATTTCTAGGCTGGTCCTGTTCGCCCGCATCCGGCTCGCTGGCTGGCGTTTCGGGTTCGTCGGCAACAATCTCAGCCTCTTCAACTGTCGCGCTCTGTGGCTCTTCTCCGAATGGATCGGCAACGGTCTGAACCGGCGTGATGTTCTTGGCATTGTCTGCGCCTTGGAATGATTGCGCTTCGTCACGGTCATAAACACCAAGCAGAACTTCCGGCACATATCGGCGCGCCCACGAACGGGCTGCAAAATAGCCAAGCTGCTGTTGCGGGTCTGACTTCCAAAGCGGGCTGTTCTTGGTCGTGATCGAACCGACTGACGGGGAGGTGTATTCGTATGTCTCGCCATCCAGAATACCCGACACGGTGCACGTCAGGTCGTTGCCGGTGCCTTTGTATTCGTACTTCAGACGGCCCTTGATGCCTGAGCGGGTATTGACCACCGCAGCGATAAGTTGGGCTTCGTAAGCGATTGTTCCATTCACCGAATAGGACTTGGACGCGACCGCAAAAGGCGACATCTGCCACTCAAGGGCCTGCATAGCCACAGCCATACACGCACCGGCGTTACCGCGTAGATGCTTCGGAAGGGCTATATCGGCCTTGCTCATTACCTCGGCAAAGCGAACCACTTCGCCAAGGTTCTGTGGTGCGATGCTCGATCCGTTTGCGCCAGCTGTTACCGAAACGCTGTTTATCGAGTTCTCGCGGGTTGCTACCTGGTTCATTTCGATGCCTCTATGTTTTTGAGGATGCTTGCTGGCAGGGCTATGAAAAAGCGTCCCATGCCTGTTTCTCTCTTGATCTGACTGATGCTCCAATTCTGGAGCCACCCGGCGTTCTGTGGCTTGTGTCCGTTGAAAACGACATCGCCAGCGAGGATGAAATCGATCACAATTTGCGGGTCATCTATCCGCCCGCCTTTGATCCACTTTGCTGCCATCGCTCACGCTCCGATAAGCTTCTGCTGGTACCAAACCGGAAAATCCGTTTCCGTGGCTTCTTCAAGAGGTGTGGATGGAACCCATGCCGTGTCTGTCCCGAACTCGCCCATGAAGCGGCGGTAGTTCTCAATGGCTTGGGCTATGCGTTCTGATGCGCGATCAAACAGCGGGTTTCCCGGCGACAGCATGATACCGTGCGATATCGGAGCACCCTTTTTCTGCCAGAACACGAATACGAAGGCGAAAACCGGGTTGCTCGCTACCTTGGACAGCCAGTCTTCTTGACCGCTTGGCAGACCGAAAACCTTGTCGGATTTGAATAGCCCTTTCATCTGGCGGCGACCGTCTGTGTAATGGCCAGCTGATACGATATAGTCATAGCTCGCCATTGCATCGCGACAGGCTTGCTTGAACTCTTTGTCGCTCCGGTTCTCGATGGACTTGAGATCGACAATCGAATTGATCTGAAGGTAATCGAACCGTGCCTTGAAGCGGATGCCGTTCACGGTCCAGAAAACCGACACTTCCGGCTGACCACCTTCAAATGCTCGTGCCAGCGTCTTGTTAGCCTTGATGAAAGCCGATGCCGCAAGGATCTTCGAATAGTCACGGAACTTGATTGGCTCGCGTCCAGATGCCTTGATACCCGCTATCTCATCCTTACCGGCCTTGATGTTGCCTGGGTTCATGTATGGCGTGTGAAGTGCCTTGAACCTGTCAGCGCCTTCCAGAACGCATGTGTGCAACTGTCTGCCGAATATCTTGGCTGGCGTATCGTCGTTATCATCTTCCTTGGCAGGATTGAACGAGCTACCCCACCAGAAGTCAGGCGCGTTACCAATAAGCTTTTTCAGTCCGGTTGAACCGAGTGCTGTATCGGAGTGGTAAACCGCGTCAGACATTCCGAAATAAATGCCGTCTTCGTGATGCGTGAAGCCTGCCTTCTCTGCCGCATCGGTCACAATGTCTGCAGACAGATCGCCTATATGCTGGAAGGTGTCAGTCATGCTGCACCTCCAAGGGCTACCTCAAGCGCCTTTGCCTTGTCGTTTTGCCAGTCGTGTTCGACATAATCGCTGATAGCTTCAAGTATCTCGGCCTTGTCGCCAGCTTCCTTGATTTGTTCGAAGAGGTCTTGCAGGCGATAGAGCATAGATCTGGACGCATGCGCTTTGTCCGAAGCGAGCTTAAGGGCAGCGCTTCCAAGCTGATAATCTGAGATTTCAAGCGTCTTGTTGAACTGCTTAACCACCCAATCAACGGTTTGATTTTGATCGTTGGCGATCAGCTGAGCGGCTGCAATGGCGTCAGCTTCCGAAAGGTGAAGATCGTTTTCCTTGTAAACAGAGCCAGAGCCCACGCCTGTTTCGACACACATGTACCTAAAGCCATGGTCGTGTGCACCTTCAGCACTGTTGAACTGGACGCTACCGATAGTCAGCTTTGTGATGGATGGCTCAAACAGGGAGTAATCCAGCGACATTTCGTGGTTGCCACGATATGAACTGCCACACCGTGGGCAGGAAAACTCATAATCTGTGCCAGCTGGTGAGGTGGCTTTCCACTTCCGTGTGCCAAGGCAATCAGGGCAAGGGCGCTGCTTTTTATTGGCTACAGTCGAACCCCGGTAAACCTTATCGCCAATCGAATATTTGCTCTCGATTTTCACTTCAACTCTCCCGGAAACTCTTGTGCCAGTGCCTTTTCGACTGCGAGGACGAAGCTTGCGTCTATCTCGGTCTGTATCTGGCTGGCTGTTGTGATCTGGTCTGGGGTGAACCGTGGGCGCTTCTCATCGCCCTTGGCTGACTGGCGGCGCACATAGCCGTTTACTTGGAGGAGGGCGGTCATGAAGCTAACTTGTCGATTGCTTCACGGATGCGGGCTTTCTCAGCCTTTAGAAACTCAGCATGTTTCGTATTTATTGCCGTTTGAATTTCTCTGACGGCCGCATTCGTGGCCTTCTCGATCTCATCCTTGAACTTGCGTTCCATAAACTTGAAGGCAAGCAATTCCATACGAGTGTAGGTGGTTCCGCCCCATGCATCGCGTTTGGCTGGCTTGCCGTCTCTATCAACGGTTTCAGCTAGGTATTCGCGACCGGTAAGACCGATAAACTCACGCATGGTAACTGGCTTCTTGTCGCCAAAGGATGGAGTAAGGGGCTGGTCAATGATCTCGGTCGTTACAGCGTCAAGAGCTTTGTCCGCCTTGGCTGTGACGAGAGCTATAGCCTTTGCCTCTATCTCTTTGGCAAGACGAGCATCACCGAATTTACCAACGATTTGCATCGCTGCGGCTTCGATAATCAGGGTTTCCATGTCCCGCATCGTGTAATCGCGCATGGATACATGAAATTCGATGCCTTTGCCTTCTGCCTCTTTTGTCGCCACCATATCGGTGTCAACGTCCTGTGGCTCGGTGTGGCCGTCCCATTCTTGCTCGGCCAGATCGTGCGTGTTGATGATTTCGTTTGTCATATCACTCACACTTTCTCGGCTAGAGCGGCCCAATACAGGAACACGCCACAGAAGGTTGAAACGGCAACAAAGCCAGCGATGTCTTCGATAAGGTCACGCATGGGAGCCTCAGAATGGAATATCGTCAGCTTTGATCAGCTTGACGGTGTTGATCATGGGAATGTCAGCCTGAAACCCAGACACGGCTTTGACGACGAAGAAGACCGCTCCCGGTTCTTTCAAAGCCAGCCTTCCTGCTTCCTTCTCAGCTTCTTCTTTGCTGAAATGCTTGTAGGTTGGGGCTGAACCGCCATTGCGCCAGACAAGCCAGAACCTGCTAAATTCCAGAGCCATCACGCAACCTCGTCGCGTGAGCCGTACTTCGCCCATTCAGTTGCTTCCTGAAGCGATCCGTCTCGATCATCGTTTGTCTTTTCACGGAGCATCTTACGGTCGACACGGGTCATAGGAGGTTGATTGCCCCAGCCGCGTACCTCATCAATCAGGCCCATACGGGTGTCAGTGACGATCTCATCAAATTCCCGGAGATATTCCGCGAATTGAAAGAAGCTCTCGGACTGAGCCTTGTTGTCGAAACATGCGCCCGGCTGAATGCGGAGCTTCAGGGCTTCAAGCCGAGCCTGCATGTTGGTGATTAGTGCTTGGGTACCGGTCTGAGACATATTCGACCCCATCATTTGGCCAGATCAGCTTTCGCGTCTTGCGTGGCCGGTTGCGTTCGGTGATGGGTTCAATATATACGCAAAAAACGTATACGCAAGGGAAAAATACGAAGTTTGCGTAAAATAATTGACTATACGTACGTAACGAGCGTAAAAGAAAAGCCCCGGAGCGGTGATGCTGCCGGGGCCTGAAAGCGGTCTTCGTCACGGGAATGTGTAGCAAAATAAGGAACGTTACACAACCGAAATGATCGTTTCAGGGTGTCGAAACACTAAAATTCTTGGGTCTGCTCGGAGGTTCCCGCCAAGAATTTGCGTAAATCAGACACGAAAGAAACGGTCTTTGTTTGGATTTGACCCGTTTTCACCGATCACCCGGCGCATGAAATCCACAGCGGATCCTCGGCCCAGTCTGTCGAGGCGGTCTTAGCGGGTTAGACGCCGCTCGACTGGTTTGGATGCGACCTGAGAGAGTGAACTGCCGATATAGCCTTCATGCATGGAGACGGACTGGCCCACCGGAGAAACAGGGCAGGCAGGGATACTAAGACTTCATGGCATCCCGGTTCATCGCGATACGGTGAACTGCAAACGACGGAACCCTTCTCGTATGAAGGTGAACGTCTTGATAGCCAGAGGTGTGCCTAAAATCAGGCTTAGGCGAGGAAATGCTTGCCTTTTAGAGAAACCGGTTGGCCTTCCTCGGCAGCTCTGTGACAAGCGGCGAGGGCGGTTATCCATGCTGCAGCCTTTGGAGGAATTTCAGCTTCACTCGACAACCAAGCTTCCACGAGCGCGACATGACACTCCAGCTTGCGCGCCAGAATAGCCAGCGTCCAGCCGATATCATCAAGGCAGTGCTGCAACGCTTCGGACTTCATGGTCTGGTCTCGTGATCCAATCAGACGAACATCATCACGATAATGCCACCAAGAACGACAAGGACAAGTCCTCCAATCAGCATCGGGGTGAGCGTGCTGCCTTTGGAATCCCCGCCGCTTGACCGGTCACCGTCAATAATTACGGCGTTATTCCGGGGTTTCTTATCATCCGCCATGATGATCCTCCGTCGAGGAAATCATAGCTTACCATGTATCGCCGCTATTTGCGCTAGCGCAAAGAAGATGTAGCGGGGTGCGGCGGCTTGCCGACTTTGGTGCAGCCAGCTACAAGCGCAACATGATTTCATTTTCTTGGTGGGTTGCCGTTCTCGTCATCATGTCGATCTATTGGCCGATTACCGTAATGGTGGCGGCGGCAATAGTCATGACGGCATTTATGGGGACGAAAAGCGTTGGATGGCGGGCTGCCTGGACTATGTTGGCAATTCTGTTGGTGGTGCCGGCTATCTGGTTCTATTCGCTCGCATGAAAACCCCCGCCGAAGCGGGGAGTGGATGTTACTACTGTCTGTTGCGCTTGTGAGGCTCATCCCGCGACAAGAATGTTATGTAAAAATTGTCGTCGATCTTGGCACTTCTGAAATCATCGATAGTGCGCTTTTTCGGTGAAGTAGACGCACTCGTAACCACACCGCTTACAGATCGAATCTGCGAGCGTTTCACGTAGTTGCCGGGGGTGTTCTTCACTTTTCGCATTAATATGCCTTGAAGATTTTCCTCAGATCGCTGTCAGAGATTTGATCCCTACATGCTTCGCCGATACGACGTGGCTTACTTCCATTAACGCTTTTATAGCACGTCGTGGTTCCATCACCATGAAGAGAAAGTTCATATTGGGTTTCGTCTACGATTTTCGTCCAGGTCTTTCGATCTGGATGTACAGACAATCTCCAGTCGAGCGTTTCTCCGTCGATATCTGCCATTGCATTTGCCACGTCCAATGCTGACTGATATCGATTATCGGAACGAACCTCTAAACATTTCTTAATCACATTACGCAATTTAGATGGCACATTTGGGGCGAAGGATTTCCGGTCTGGGAATCTTCCATTCCGCACATCGAAGCGAAAACGATCTCTGTCGAAGGCGCCATGCTGGCCGTAATCACGTAACTGTTGATAGAAGTGCTCATTTCCATTGCACATGCGATATAAAGTCAAACCGACTTGGTAGATATCAAACGTTCGATCGAAGTGATCAGTTTCCATGCCCTCGGGAGTTATCATTGGCCCGTAGAGCCGATCTTGCGCAGCCTTACCTGCGTAATTCATCTGTTTCGCTTGCCCAAAGTCGGACACTAACGCTTCCCGCCTGGGCGACAACAGAATATTGTCCGGCTTCACGTCGAAATGGATCAGCCCTTTAGAATGAATGTTGTGTAAGCCTGCAAGAATCTGCGAACCGAGAGTTATAATTTCACGCACAGTCATGTGGCGACCGGTGATTAGATCCTTGATTGATCCATTTTGATAGTATGGCATCGCGACATATACGTGTTCATCATCAAAGCAAGCGTAGTGAATTTGAACCACGTTCGGATGAGCGCTGGAATAAAGCGCTTTTGATTCCGCGAAGAACTCTTCAGTGCAATTCAGCGTCTTCTTTTGAATTTGCTTTGTGACAATTTCAGCATCTAGCTGGTGGTCACGTGTGACGTATGTTCTCGAATTTCGACCGTCTTGCCCAATTTCGCGGATGATGTCGAATGCCAACTCGGCTTTCTGATATGGCTTAAGCATCCTCAGCTCCTATAGCACAAAGGATTGCTTCTCGCTCTTCCTTTCCCATCTTCTTCCAATTATCAACGCCGAGATCATCCTCGCCATCTATGAGTGGCTTGAACCTTTTTCGATCAATGCCTACGCGTTTTGATATCGATGAAATTTGTCCAACGTAGTAGGATTTTAGCTCGCTGCTGGCGAATGCCTCTTGAATGACGCCTTCGATTTGAATTCGTTCGATATTCGGATAGCTCGCTACCGATTCCGTCACTCTTACGCCTGCACGCTCTACCCGATATTCACGAAGGACATCGAGAAGATTTGAGCGAACGTATTTCAGAGCGGCGGGTGTTTCGAACGCAGCCGGAATTTTTATATCCTCAACGTTCAAGATGGATTTTGCTTCTGCGTCGTAGATAGCAAAAGTCACGCACTTAGGCGTCGCGCGAATGCCGATTGTAATCATTGCCTCAACCCATTTACCCCTAGTGGGCAAACGATACAGCGAGTCTCTGATCTGTCTATAAACTTCTTCGTTTTAACAGACACAACATCTAGCGGCGACAAAAAGTCATTAACGTTTCGTCAAGAATGTTCTTGTTCCGTTCTTTTTTGTGAGTCATCCTGTCGCACATAACAAGCGTACAGGGAGTAACGGGTATGAGCATGCAAACCAATTTTATCGTGCAGAGCTACAGCAAGGGGCCGAGGGGCAAACTGATTGCCGACACACCGTTCGTCGCGAAGGACGTAGCCCACGCAAGGCGCACCGCAGAACGCATGGCAGCAAGCAGCCCAATGGTGATCGCTTTCGCGAACACTAGTGACGCTGAGACCGGCGATTTCGAAGAGCCCAAGCTCATTTATGCTCACGGCGATCCGCTTCCACCTGAAGTCGAAGAGATGGAGCGTGTCTGATGTTGGACGGGGGGATTGTTGAAGAGGGCAAGCGCCTCGTTATTGAGTTATCCAGCGTATACGTGGCCTGCGACGACTGCGGGCACTCGCGTATCCTGTACCTATCCAATCTGCGAAAAGCTGCGGAGCTAGGAGTACAGAACTACAGGGAACTGTGCCGCAAGATCAGGTGCGGGGAGTGTCCGAAGGCGCCGCCGAATGCACGTAACCTCACCATTCGGCCATGCTGGCGTTGTGATGAGATTGAAGTCGATCAGACGTGCGCTTGAAATACGATCTTGTGAACTGAGAAGACCTTATCGGCGTCGAACTCCAGCTCTTTGTCTTCGCCTTCGTCAGGATTGTACTGATAGAGGCGAAGCACTCGCGACGATCGGGATTCGAACCGTTTGATATAACTGTCGACGGGCTGGTCTTCTCCCTCTTCGATGATCTGGGCGATAACATCGTCTCCAGCCCGCACGGGCAGATGAGGGTTAACCCAGACCGTCTCGCCCGCGAAATAGCGCGGTTCCATCGATGTGCCGTAGACCATGACGGCATAAGCTCCTTCGACGCCTTCCAGCATAGGAGGGCAGAATACGCGGCCAATCTCCGTTCCATTAAGAATGAACCTGCCGTTTGGGCCGCCTGCAGTTTGTCCGAGCAAAGGTACCGTGTGATCCTGCGGGAACTCCTGGTATCGCGGTGGAAAGCTTGCGTTCGGCTTAGGGCGAGGGCGCTCTACTGTTTCAAGAGTTAGACTGCCACCCATACCAATAGTGCCGGATCCGCCGATCGGAACGCCAGTCAGAGCCCAAATTTCCTCTTTCGTGATTGGTGGCGTACCGAGGCCAACTAACGCCGCCTCCAGCTTCACGGCAATCTTGTTCGGAAGAACCGGGTCTTTGAAGTGTTCGTCACTCAAATATCTTTGAATGCTCGATGCGCCTTTGAAGCCCATACGATGCGCGAGTGAACCCTGAACAAGGCCAGCCCTGCTCATAAGCTCCCGAATTTGCTGCGGAATCGTTTTTTCCATCATTCGCGCACTTTACGCTTATTGCGTTTACGTTTTCCACGTTGACATTGTTACGCATCATGCGTATAAATGCGTATTACCAACAACGCGGAAAGACCAATGACCATCACTCCAGCCGAATATGTGATCACTAAGCTTGGAGGTCTCACTAAGACCGCCAGAGCTTGCGGAAAGCCTGTTTCGACGGTTCAGGGATGGAAAGAACGTGGCACCATTCCACAGACCCACTGGTCTTCCCTCAAGCAAGCAGCCGAAGTTGATGGCGTATCTCTCGAATACGCAGATTTCGTAGATCACCATCCTTCGACAGAAACAGCGACAGGCAGCCCGTCAGAACGTCATGCGTGTTCCGGCTGAACTTCACTCATCGATTTAACTGATTACCTGCCGGGCCCCCAAGCCCCCTGCCTGTTACCCGGCAGGTAACGCCCGACGCGACGGGCACTCCTCCGAAGTCGCGTCGGGCAAACATTCCTCGCGAAAGCGTCTCGATGAAACTGTGGCTGCCATGGAATGCGAAACCACAGTGGAGAGCGTGAGTAGGCTCGCTCACCGGCGAAGGTGAGCTGCAACGTCTGAGTGAATGGGCGTGACAGTCGGGAGAGACCGGCACCGAATTTCAAACTGAAGGAACTCGACCGTGAACAGCAATTGGATCATCGCATGGCTTTACGTCGCGGGTTTCATTTCCTGCGCGGTTCTGGAGTTCGCTCCACCCAGCCGATCACCAAAATGGATCAAGTGGGTTCTCGTTATAGGTTGGCCGCTTTGCGTGATGATTGCGGCTGCGGCTGGCCTTTGCCGGGGTGTCTTTCGAGGTTTCCGGCCATGACCATAAGACAAGTTGGACGCCCGTATCAGTTTTCCAGGCCTTACGAGCTGTCCGTTTCATCTTCATCTCAGTTTCCTCTTTGTAACCGGTTGCGGCTTTACCGCCGCTCCAACCGACAATCTCAACGTACTGAAGGGGTTGTCGGAAATGTCCGAAAAGTTGTCGGAGAAATCAGAAATGTCTGAGTTGGTTTTTGCGTCCAAAGTTTTGAAAAGCCACATCGCGCCGCCTTCACTGGCGAGCGGCATTGGCGCGCGCATTCTCGCAGCTTCTCGGGCTCTCAAATGGTCTTTCAATCGAACCAAGGACGTTTGGTACGCGGATGAGCGCGTTTCGATCAAGCCTCGGGAACTACGCAAACTAGAGGAGGTGTCCGGTGTCAAATACGGACAGCAAGAACTCAGTGAAGTCGACAAGCTCATCAGCCGAGCACAGGAAATCTTGGGTGACGAAGATCAGGATCTCGCTCGCTCGTTCCTTGCTGCGTTCCGCGCGTTCCTTGGCGCTGTGGATCGCCCCAGAGCTTAAGGAAGATCAGCGATGACGGGCCCGGTCGATCAACGAAAAACACCGCCCGTCATTCTGAAATGGTTGCCACTGGTGAAGCGAATGCGACTGGCAACCACGATCAAACGGATCGCCAAATCAATCGCAAATCGGGTTTGTCCAGAAATGGCTGAGTACCCGTCGATTGAACAAGAATTCAACATTCCACCATCGGGAGCCCGGAAATGAACGCAGGACATAATTCCAAACTCACCCAAGGCGAGTACGACGCGCTCCTGATGGATTGCGCACGGAAGGAAAGCGCCCATCTGGCACGTATCGCCGGGTTGCAAGCCGATCGCAAAGCGGACCGTAAGATATTCCAGAGCTACGGTTTCACTCTCAATGAAGTCGACACGCTTGTGAAGGCGATGAACGCCGAAGACAAGGACAAGGTCGGAGAAAAGCACCGTCGGCAGGCTAATGCTCTCTCACTTCTCGGTATCATCAAGAAGCAGGGCGATCTGTTCGGGGACGACCGCGACTATCTCGACAAGGTGTTTGATGACGGCAAGGTCGCCGGTCTCAAGGCTCTGGATCGTGTCAGCGAGTTCATGGCTGGTACTGACGAGGATCAGGCGTGGCTGCGCGGATACGATGCCGGGCAGGAAGAACAGCGCAAGAACCTGCTCTCCGCGATGGAAAAGATCAACGCAGAAGCCGATCGCGACCACGGCGACAATCCTGAATTTCCAGATCAGGAGGCGGCATAATGGCCAAGCAACTCCCGATCATCGCCCGGACAAACAAGTCCGGGCTCGACCTCCTGACCGTTCACAAGTCCCAGACTTTGGTTCTGCCAGATGGCGACAGTGCACCGGACTGCGATGTAGCTCTGACACTTCATAGCGAGGCGCAGGAGATTATCGACAGCCTTGTTGGGGCCGTGGAGCACTGCAAGCAGTTGATTATTCGATACGAGATCAACGCCGTCGACCATATGGAAATCGAAGACAAGGCTTTGAAGATAATTCAGAGCGCTCTCGCCAAAGCTCGCGGGGAGGAAGTCTGATGGAACCGAACCGTACCGCCTACGACTACAAGACAAACCGGCCGTACTTCCAGGCGAAGGCGCTTGAACTTCAAAAGCAAGGGCTAGGCGTAGTTCAGATATCCCGAGAACTCGGAGTTTCACGTGAGGCAGCCCGCCATCTGATCGATGAAGAGGGATATCAAAAGAAACTGGAACGAAATCGTATCTATGAGCGGGAAAAGCGCGTTCGGATGAAGGCGGAAAACCTTTTGATACCGAAGGTGATTGCCAGAATACCGAACGAAGTGGTTGCAGCACGGCTTGCGGAGATCCCCGACGATCGAAGAAGCAAGACCGGTCGAATTTTCGGCGATCCCACATTCGAGCGCTCAGCATTGTTCGAAAAGCTGAAAGAGCAGCACACCATACCGATACGGAGGGTGGCATGAACACCTTTCTATGCTGGTTCATGATCTACGCCGTGCTGGCCTTGGTCGGCTTCTTCATCGGTGTTTATCCGGTCATTGTTTGGTGGGTTGGGTGAGATATGACAGTTGTAGCATCGAACTACGCTCGCAAAGAGAATGACCTTTACCAGACTGAGCCATGGGCGACAGAAGCATTGATTCGACATTTCCCTGTCCAAGGCTTGAATGTCTTAGAACCTGCTGCCGGCAACCACCTGATAGCGGATGTTCTCAAGGAATACGGCGCCACTGTCCTCACTAGCGACATCGTGACGTATGATCGAGAACACGACTATCTGTTCGATTTCCTGTCGGACAGTGAGGCTTACGAAGTCCATAACGCCATCATCACCAATCCTCCGTACGGCAAGAGCAATCGAGACGCTGTGAAGTTTGCACGGCTGGCACTGGAGCGCTGCAACGGTCTCGTTGCTCTGCTTCTCACCGCCAAGTTCGATTTCGGCAAAACCCGTGCTGACCTGTTCCGCGATAATCCTCGCTTCTGGACCAAGATCGCTCTGGTCGACCGTATCCAATGGTTCCCCGGCGATACGTTAGGGACTGAGGATCATGCCTGGTACGTCTGGGGCCCGAAAGGTGGCGTCTACTCGCCGCGAATCCTCTGGGAAGGTCGAGACCTGATTTCAGGAGAGGCGGCATGACCCTTCACAAGCTCACAATCGATATTTCGACCAAGGCTGGCTGGTGCCTTCTCCTTGATGATAGTGCCAAGCCAAAGGACGAACAGCGTCCAGTCGGTCAGCGTCTATTCTACGGCACATGGGATTTGACCCGCGACCGTGACGGCAACAAATGCACCCGCCGCGGTCAGTACTACCTCAATCTCTGGGACAGCATCAGCCAGATGCGCCGTCACCACGGGATCGAGGAAGAAGGCGTTGAGATCGTAATCGAAGCTGAAGCCTACTCAGCTGCCCGTACAGAAGCATCGGCACAGTTGGCCGGCGGATGGCTCGCAACACTCGAAATCATGTGTGAGCGGCGCGCTCTGCTGTATCCACGGACGGTTACGACGTCGTCATGGCGTAGTGCCTTTATCGGTGTGATCATGGCGCCGAAGGAAGTCAAAGACACCAAGGAGCAGCCGAACGCACGCCGCACCTGGATCAAGGAAAAGGTTTTGGACGAGTGCGCACGTCGTGGGCTCAAGCCTCAGAATGATAACGAGGCTGACGCGATTGGAATCATGTTCTGGCTCGTCTCCGGCGGCAAAGTCCACCAGGAAGCCAAACGGGCAGCCAAGAAAGCCAAGTCTCTCGAAAAGCGCCGTCAGCAGAAGATGAATTTCAAGGTGGCGGCATGAGATATGGTTGTGTTTGCTCCGGCATAAGTGCCGCTACTCGGGCGTGGCATCCCCTCGGTTGGGAAGCGCAGTTCTTCAGCGAGATTGAATCTTTCCCTTCGGCAGTCCTCGCTCATCACTATGGATCGAACATGCCAGGTGAACCACTGGCAAAGAACGGGATACCGAACTATGGCGATTTCACAAAGATCGGCGCAGATGCAGGCCCAATCGACCTTCTTGTGGGAGGAACACCCTGCCAGTCTTTCTCAGTCGCAGGAAAGCGTCTCGGACTGGATGACCCGCGCGGTAACCTCGCCCTCGAGTATCTCAGCTTGGCTAGGCGCCTGCGCGCCCGCTGGATCGTCTGGGAGAACGTCCCCGGTGTCGTTTCCTCTGTCACGGATGAAGAGGAAGGTGAAGGCGGTATTCAGTCAGGAATTGAAGGACGCAAAGCCGGAGACGAATGGATTGAAGAAAGTGATTTTGCGACCTTTCTCTCATTCGTTCGGGAATGCGGGTATGGGTTCGCCTACCGAGTTCTTGACGCTCAATATGTCAGAGTGGACGGCTTTGGACGGGCTGTCCCTCAACGACGAAGGCGTGTGTTCGTTGTCGGATATCTTGGAGACTGGCGACGTGCCGCAGCAGTATTACTTGAGCCCCAAGGCATGCGCGGGGATTCTGCGCCGCGCCGGGAACCGGGGAAAAGAGTTGCCCCCACAATTGCAAGCCGCCCTACAGGCGGTGGCGGACTTGGTACCGACTTCGATCTCGACGGCGGGTTGATTTCATCGACCGGAGACGTCGCACATTGCTTAAATGCGGGCGGCATGGGCCGACAGGATTATGAAACCGAGACGATGGTCGCCCATCCATTGTCGGCGAAAGGTAACGACAGCCACGATGAAAGCAAAGAGACGTATATTGCTTTCGACTGTAAGGCTTCCGGACAAGCTGGCTTTGGAGTCGGCGAAATAGCTCCAACGTTAAGAGCAATGGGCCATTTGCAAAGCAATCAGAATGCAGGTGGGCAGATTGCTGTATGCCATCCTACCCACGAAGTCGTCGGAACCCTGTGCGCCGAAGATAGCCCTCACGGTGCAAGAGGCCTTTCTGGCCTTCAGACAATGTTGTCGGGCTACATTCAGCCAGTGAAAGCAGTGGCGTTCGCCCAAAACACCCGTGATGAAGTTCGTCTGTTCGGCGGTGATGGTCAGATTGTTGGAGCCTTGGCCGCTGAGCCGGGCATGAAACAGCATTCGTATGTTGCGAAAGATTGGGCCGTCCGTCGCCTAACCCCGACCGAATGCGAACGCCTTCAAGGCTTCCCAGACAATTTCACAAACGTCCCATGGGGGAAGAAAGACACGTCACCTGATGGGCCTCGATACAAGGCGCTCGGCAACAGCATGGCTGTCAACGTCATGCGCTGGGTCGGCCGGCGGATTGAAGCTGTTGAAGCACTTTCATCAAAGGATAATGCTGCATGAACGCGCTTCGCAAATTCGAACAGGAGCCGGTCTACACGCCGATTTGTAACGTTGAAGGCGAGGGCGCGATCATTGGCTCTATCCTGCTGAACAATGATGCATATCAGTTGGTAGCCGGGCTTCTCCTGCGGGAACATTTCTATGACCCGGTTCTGGGCGAGATATTCGAAGTCATCGGTGATGTGATTAAGCAGGGCAAGGTTGCTCAGCCGATCTCCATCAAGCCGTATTTGCCGTGGGACAAGAATATCGACAGTGAGACTACGGTAGGCCGTTTGGTCGCTCGATGCGTTGCTGAAGTCGCTATGCCAGCGGTGATGCTGCCTCAGATGGCCCAGCAGCTGATCGACCTATACAAGCGCCGCCAGATGGTCGCGATTGCTCAAGACGTGATCCGGGCAGCCCATTCAATGACTGTGGACAGCAACCCGGCTGAAATCGGTGAACAGGCTATCGCAGACCTAAGCCAGACATTGTCCGATGGTGATGACATCTATGGTGCTGTGTCGCTCGGCACCGCACTCGATGAGGCCTTGGACGACACAAACCGGGCATACAGCGGCAAGAAGGGAACAGGAGTCAATTACCGCTTTCGTCCAGTGGAAGAGCTCATTGGCCCGATGTGTGGCGGGCAGCTCATAATCTTAGGCGGAGCAACTAAACAGGGAAAGAGTGCGTTGGCCGGTCAATTGGCGATGGGCGCTGCCACGGAAGGCTTCCCGGTCTGGTTCTACTCGGGCGAAATGTCAGCGAAAGAGCTGGCGATGCGTGAGAACAGTCGTGAAACGATGATTCCTGTCAATCGGCAGAAGCGCGGGAAGGTAACGGAAAGCGATTTCGAACGTCTGATGAACTTCCGGAACGCAAACCGGGACAAGCAGATATTCATTCAACAGAAGAGACTGACACTCGATCAGATCGAAGAACGGATTCGGTACTTTGTTTCGAAGAAGGGCAAAGGTCTCGCCGTCATCGACCATATGGGTCTGATCGATCGGAACAAGGGCGAAACCAAGCTGGCAGACTGGGAATTTGGCCAGATCGTCACCGCAAGGCTCAAGCAAATCGCGAGAGAGGTCGATATCCCGATCATCGGATGTGCTCAGCTGAAGAAGAACGTCTTCGCCGATTACAAGCCGACCGTGAATGAGAAGTTCTTTCACCAGCTGCTGGCGAAGAAGCCGCGGTACTCGGATCTGATCGGCGCGATCGAACGAGATGCTGACCACGTATTGATCCCGTTCCGTCCGGTGGTTTTCCTCAAGGAATACGAACCGTCCAAGTTCTCCGATCTGTACGAGGTCTGGAAGAACTTGGTCGACCAGAACGAAGACAAGGCGAAGGTCTTTCTTGCTCTGTCACGTGAGAGCCAGTGGCCACGGGATGTGGAATGCGGCTGGCACGGGCCAACGACAACGTTTGTCGATCTGGGCGGCATGAACGAGCCGGAGCTGATCCGACAGGAAATCATCGAAAACCCACTGGGCTTAAACCTATGAATGAATCGACCGCATACGCTGAAGGAACGCCCAAAGGCTTTATCGGAAAGTTCCGTCTGGTCTGGCGCACCCAACATTTCACCGTGGCCAATGAAGACGGCCAGCCAAGGTATTTCCCAACCGCCGAAAAGGCAGAATGCGAGGCGTGGAGAGCGAAACACAAGATCGAACAGAGTGTGATGGTCCGGGACGGGGAAAAGCTGTCAGCGGCTCGCTCTGAGGCAGAGAAAGTTTTCGGCGCCATCTACCGGAAAGGCCGCAAGATAGAAGTCGAGCGGAAGAGGAATGCGGCATGAGATCAGCTATGCAATCGCGAAAACTGATGGATGGCGACAAGAAACGCAGCGCGCGCATCTTCCGGGCAGCATCCATCATCAATAACGTCGATAAGCTTTTCCAGAGGCCGAAGCATTTCCTCGTCCAATGTGCCTGGCCAGCGATCAAGAATAAAAGCCGCCGCATCTTGGGCGCTTCGGATCGTTGCCAGCTTTCCATCGTCGCCCATTACCAATATCGGCTTGTCCCAATAACGGTTCATGGTGCCTCTCTTTCAATAGAGAAACGGCCGCAGCAGGCAATCGTTCCGATCACAGGAGCTTGGCTATGACCCGGATGTGGTTCTGTTACGAGTTGGAAAACATGTCTTGGTCTCCTGTTGTGTATCGGACAAACGGCGGTGCGCCTGAGCTCAAGTCCGTTACGCAGCGCAGCAAGATCGTAGAAGTGCCGGCGGACTGTGTCGGGTCAGACCGGGAGCCAATGTTCGGAGCCTTGAAACAGCGGTTCCAGTTGGAGGTCTCGGATGGCTAGGCGGTCATGCGACATCTACAAGGTAGCCCGTCAGTGCGGCGTCACCCTGCGGGCTAGCTGTGACCATTCACCAACGAGCCGGAAGCCGAGAGAATGCTTCTGCAAGCACACCTTGCGGGAAATAGGAAGAGAGCACGGCGAGGATCATCTTCGCCTTGTTCTGCAATTGATGGTCGGGACAGTGGCCAACTCGCGGGAACTGTTCGCAGACATGATCAAGGCCGTGTCGGCGGTGCTGGTCAGAAACCCGGAATTGGTCAGGCGCAGGACGTTATTGGATGACTTCGACGCCATCGACCTCGGCAGCCTGCGCGGAAAGGCAAAGGCCATGAACTGCGGCTTACCTACAAGCCATGTTCTGCGCGTTCTGATTACAGTAAAGTTCTATCAGCCGATACAGGGCGATCTGCTCGATTGGATAGGGGAGGCAGCATGAAAGAATATATGGTCACAAAGATCGGTAAATCGGATGTCGCTCAGGATATTGTGAGATTGCACAAAAATGAACGCAAGGGTTTGTCGCGACACTCAGTAGTACTGCTGACCCATAGTTCGATGAAAAAAAAATACGTTGTCGCGCTCGGGCACGATGGAGATTCCGACGAGATCAAAATGGACTTCGATTTGCGGGAATATTTCGATGTTGACGCAAACAAGAAGGCTGAATTTTCCTTAACAGATGGTGGTCGATGGGGCAGGCTTGCGTTCCTTTGGAATGCCACGTCTCCTTCGATCTACGTTCCATACAGAATTGCGCTGATTTCATTCATTATGGGCGCTGTTGGGCTACTTCTCGGAGGTATTTCTCTATGCAGATGACCTACCAGCCTTGGACGCACAAAGACGTCGAAGCCCGAGTTCTCGAAGCCGCTGAAACATTGATGTTGATGCCTGGTGTGAAGATGCCAGCAGCGGTTCAAGCTATCTGGAGCGAATATAAGGACGACTATGGCAAGGAGAAAACACACTACCGCCGTCGACCCGAAGGCGCTGCAATTGACAGGATGCACGAGTGCTGGAGCTGGATTAACGCCATTGAAAGCGAGGAAGATCGCAAGCTCCTCTATGGCTGGACCTACGTGAAAACTCGTAGAGGCATGAAACTAAGCCGGTTCGCATCAGAAAACTTGATGAACGACAGAAAACTCAAAAGAAAGATTGATGAGCTGTGTCAACAAATTGCAGACGAAAGGAACCGATTGTATCAGGTTCGGTTGACAGTCGAGCTAGACAGCGTGTCCGAAAACGACGATAACTCACATCAACAAACGGTATCGTCCGAGAGTTGCGTTCGTGGGGCAAATCACTTCATGACGCAGGACGCCAAGCCCAAGAACATCCCTTCTCTTCATGAGAAAATGAAACCCGCTGCATAGCGGATGGGCACCAATATGCGGGTGCAAGTAGCAGGCGACCGAATGTCCAACCGGTTGCCGGGAGGTGCAAATTCTCCCACAGCGCCAAATCGAGGCAACGCCTCAACGCCAAGCACCGGGAGCGATATACCCGGAGAGCCGTGGAAGTCGGTTTGCACACCAATCAGAACGGCGGCGCTGAAAGCGTACGGGAACCGCAGAAGAACTGCATAGCAGCGAAGTTCTTTGAGCCGCAGCCTAACGATATAACCGAAATGGGTATCGCGCCGTTCTGTTCAAATCTGGAACTTGCGATTAATCGCATATTCAACCCCGCCATCGTGCGGGGTTTTTCTTTATCCAACATCGGAGAACGATATGCGCTTTGGCTTCAGTGTCATGGCAGCAGCACTGCTGTCGTCTGTTCGTGGGTTCCTTGGCGGAGCAATTGCTTCACCATTCCCAGAGATTGCCGCGCCAGCACCGCACCGGCATCGCTCGGCAAGCAAGCGTATTCGCCTCGGTGGCCGTACATACAAGCCCAATGGTGCCCGTGAAGTGGATCGCCGCCAGCGGCAGATTGCCGAGGGAAGACTGACGGCTAGTAACGGCGTGGTGTGATGGCGTTCCTTGAATTCGCCTTTCAATCATTCTGGCACTTCATCGGCGTGGTCATCCTGCTGCAGTTGGTTGTGCTTGGGATTGCTGCTGCAAGAGGGAAATCATGAAGAGACGCGCATTCCTCAAGTTCCTCGGCCTCGCTCCTGTAGCTGTTGCCGTTCCTGCAATGGCGCTGCCAAGGGCGGAGAAGCCGATGGCTACCGGCGGATTTGTGAAAGGGAAGGTGGATTATCGCGTGGGCGAGACGCCGGGCGAGAGCATTCTCATCGATGTCGACATGTCCAAGCCTAGCCAACTCGTGATCGACGTTGATGCTCTTACCCGAGACTTGGAAGAGAATAGCAAATGGCTAGGTGATGAAGCCCGCCGCATTATCAGTGAGCTTGATCGTCTAGGACGAGCCTAATGCCCAAGCCCATCCAGTTCATGCAGTGGGTCTTGGCACGTGCTGCCCATAATTTGATTTGCAGCTAGGGCAAACGTAGGTGACGCGACCCACGCCTTTACTCCGGTCCTGGACTACCGCAAGGAATTTTCCTGACTTCTCACAAACAGGGCAAATAGGGGTTCCAGTTGGTTTACCGTCTTGATCTGCAAAATAACGGAACTGCCCTTTATCAATGAGTTTGTCGTTTTTGAACGACAATAGATCCTTGAGGTGTCTTATCTCATCGTCTCGTTCCTTGATGTCGTCGCCGATCGACAAAATGTTTTGCTTCGCATCGGCAAGAGCCTCTGCCAAGTCAGCAATTTTCAGCTTTAATTCTGCTTTGTCGTATTCCTTATCAATTGAACGCAATTCTTTTGCGAGGCCAATTGCTGCGGTCACTGCACTGAGAGCAGCCGTAATATCTACCATTTTATCCTCCGTCCAAACCCGAACAGGATTGAACCGTGAGTCTCACGCCGAAACAAGAGCGGTGAAGGCGGATATTAATTCCAGAAGAGGAAACGATCCTGCCAGACAACCCGGCACTGGGTTTCAATCTCGGCTGTAGATCGGTGAGGGAATACATCGTGCAGGCGTTCGGCAATCGGACCCAGTGAAAGGGTCTTGGGCGTAATCAATTCGGCCCGGTCGGCTTGGGCGCTAATAGCATTCAATAACAGAGCGTCGTCTGATCTTTTCATAGAAAATCCTTATGGTGATGGGCATATGCCAGTATTGAAAAATGCAAAGCATGAAATGTTCGCAAAGGGATTGGCTGAAGGTCTGACAGCGGACGAAGCATATCAGCGAGCCGGTTTTAAGCCTAATCGTGGCAATGCAATACGCCTGAAAGCAAATGAAAACATTTTGAAGCGAATTGATGAGATCCGCTCCAGAGTGGCAGAAAAGGCCGAATGGACTGCCGCTGACAGGCTTCGCGACCTGAAAAGCATCTTTGACCGCACATCCGATAAAGACGAGCGTGTGGCCATCTCTGCCATTTCCGAGGCGAACAAAATGCAGGGCAGTTATGCCCCCGCGAAGCATGAACATAAGGGCCGGTTCACGGTCGTCAATGTCACTCCCGAACAATTAGGTAGGTTGAACTCGGATGAACTTGCCGTTCTCGAAGCAGCCTATCCAGTTCTCGAGAAGCTCGGGGTTGTCTCTGCAGGCAATTCGGGCGGAGAAGCAGGCGAGGGAAGCGAACAAGAGGATTGAGGAAGAAGCGGAAAGCGCCGGCGTTTCTCTATCTTCATTCATCCGCGGCGGCTGGCATGTACTGGAACCGGGCAGGGCATATCTGCATGGATGGCACAT
Organism: Ochrobactrum vermis; assembly: GCF_002975205.1. Taxonomy (NCBI): domain Bacteria; kingdom Pseudomonadati; phylum Pseudomonadota; class Alphaproteobacteria; order Hyphomicrobiales; family Brucellaceae; genus Ochrobactrum; species Ochrobactrum vermis. The sequence continues at coordinate 1,251,307 of NZ_PCOC01000001.1, forward strand.
CGATGCGATATCCGATCATCTCGGAGCGGTAACGAACGATCAACTAACCCGGCTGATCATCAATGTTCCGCCAGGTACGATGAAGTCGCTTACTGTCGGAGTGTTCTGGCCTGCATGGGAATGGGGACCAGTCGGTAAACCATTCATCCGGTCTATCGCAACCTCGTATAAGGAAAGCCTGGCCAAGCGCGATAATATCAAGGCTCGCCGCCTGGTTCAGTCTGACTGGTATCGCCAGAGATGGGGCAGCCAGTTCCAGATGATGCCTGACCAGAACTCGACATTGAAGTTCGAGAATGACAAGTCCGGCTTTCGTGCTGCTATGTCGTTCGAATCCCTCACCGGTGAGCGTGGCGACCGTGTGATTATCGATGATCCGCTGTCAGTGGGTAAGGCGAAGTCCGATGCTGACCGTCTAACGGCACAGGAAACATTTCTGGAAGCTGTTCCGAACCGTCTGAGTGACCCGATCAAGTCGGCCATCATCCTTGTGATGCAGCGTCTACATGAAGGCGACACAACGGGCGTGGCGCTGGCGAAGAACCTCGGTTACGAGCATCTAATGCTCCCGATGGAGTTTGAGCCTGAACGCCGTTGCTACACGATAGTGAAGCCGACAGGGTTCGATAGCCCGCCGGTTAAGGCCCGATACGACGCTGGAAAGCAGATTTGGTATCGTGAAGGTCAGGAAGTCCCGGAAGCCCGGCGCGAGTATGTCGAGAAGTCCGAGCTCAAGACTGTCTATACCCACGACCGACGCGAGAAGGATGGCGAATTGCTCTTTCCAGAGCGATTCCCGCGTGAAGTGGTCGAGCGTGATAAGGTATCTCTCGGGTCAACTGGCCATGCTGGACAGAACCAGCAGAGACCGGCGCCACGGGAAGGCGGGATGTTCAAACGGTCCTACTTCTCGATTGTTGGAGCGATACCGGCAGGAACCGTGTTTGTACGCGGCTGGGATTTGGCCGCAACAGAGGATGGCGACGGCGCGAGAACAGCCGGTGTGAAGTTCGGACGTATGCCCGACGGCAAGTTCATTATCGCTCACTGTGTGGCAGAGCGGGCCAGCCCTGCAGGTGTTCGCACTCTGATCAAGAACACGGCTGAGCAGGACGGCAAGGATTGCTCAATCTCCATGCCGAAGGATCCGGGTCAAGCCGGTAAGGACCAGGCACAACAGCTTGTTGCGATGCTGGCCGGCTACAAGGCCAAGGCAACGCCGGAAAGCGGCGACAAGGTTACACGTGCCGAGCCTCTATCGGCTCAGTGTGAGGCTGGAAACGTAGTCATGCTGAAAGGAGCGTGGAATGACCCGTTCCTGGACGAGGTCGAGGTTTTCCCAAACGGGAAGCTGAAAGACATCGTGGACGCATCGTCCCGCGCATTTAACGAACTGGCGACAAACCAGACACGAACCGCACTCTTCGGAACATCAGGACGAGTAAATGGCTGATACAGATTATCTCGCTACATCAGCCGATTATAAGGCTATGATGGGTTACTGGACGAAGGTTGCGGCGATCCGTGGCGGTGTGGATTCCATGCGGGCTGCGGGCAAGCCGTATCTGCCACAGTTCCCGAACGAGAACGATCCGAACTATTCCTACCGTCTGGCGAACTCGAAGTTCACCGACATCTATTCGGACATCGTTGAGAACCTGGCATCCAAGCCATTCTCGAAAGAAGTCACGCTCGCCAACGATACCGTGCCGGACGCGATCAAGGCAGTTACCGAAGATATCGACGGCGGCGGCAATCATTTGCATGTGTTCGCCGACAATGTGTTCTTCAACGGTATTCACAACGCCATTGACTGGATACTGGTCGACTATCCGACTGTACCGGAGGGCGCCACGCTTGCCGATGAGAAACGGATGGGTGCGCGACCTTATTGGGTGAATATCCCAGCCACAGACATGCTCTGGGTCGAAAGCAAGGTCATCAACGGCAAGGAACAGTTCACCTACGCCAAGATTTACGAGCCCGTCACCCAGCGAGACAGCACCGGAACCGAACAGTGCATTGATCGTGTGCGAATCCTAATCCGGGATGAGCTTGAAGGTGGTCAATATGGACCGGCCCGATATGAAATCTGGGAGAAGGGTACAAAAAACAATGCCGGCTGGACGCTGATCGATCAAGGTTCGATCTCGATTGGTGTGATCGCCCTTGTTCCATTCTTCACCGGCCGGCGCGAAGGATCGACATGGCGCATTCGCCCGCCGATGCGAAACGTCGCTGAACTGCAGGTCGAGCATTACCAGCAGGAGACCAACCTCAAGTCCGCCAAGGAGCTCACAGCCTTTCCGATGCTCGCGGGCAATGGCGTAACGCCGCCTGTGGATGAGACGGGCGAGCCGATCATGGCGCCGATCGGCCCATCGGTCGTTCTGTATGCGCCTCCCACGCCGGATGGCACCAAGAGTGGGCAGTGGCAGTTCATCGAGCCGTCAGCGTCCTCTCTCAAGTTTCTCTCCGAGGAAGTGGACAAGACCGAGGCGCAGATGCGTGAGCTTGGCCGCCAGCCGCTTTCAGCTGGTACGAGCGGGATAACTCAGGTTGCAGCCGCCTTCGCCTCGCAGAAGTCAGCCAGCGCCGTGCAGGCATGGGCGTTCATGCTCAAGGATTGTCTGGAACGGGCGTATGTCTTCACATCGATGTGGCTGAAGGTGAAGCTTGAACCGACAGTCTACGTGAACACTGACTTCGCCATCGAACTCGGCGAGGAAAAAGCACCTGACACGCTTCTGACCATGAATGAGCGTGGTAAGCTCAGCACTCAGACGCTCTGGCAGGAAATGAAACGTAGAAGCATCCTTTCGCCTGAGTTTGATGCGGATGATGAGGAAAAGCGGCTTATGGAAGAACTCCCCGGTGACGATACCGAGGATGATCTGACTGCTGCTGTCACTCCACCGGTGAAAGCACCGGCGGAATAGCTCAACCAACAATCTGACTTCACACGGCTCGGCGGGATCATCCTTCCGGGCCTTTTCAATGCGCGGGAAGCGCAACAACTATCCGGGATGGATAAACATGGCTCTCAAAGCAATTCTGGCATCGCTTGACGGTATCGATGAGGCAATCAAGGCTCTCTATTTCGAGAAAGACGGCAAGTTCATTCTTGATGTCGAAGGCGTCGACGGGTTCTCACTGGAAGATGTGAACGGCCTTAAGACTGCACTCGGCAAGGAGCGCACCACTCGCGAGAACCTCGAAAAGCTGGTCGTAAAGTACAAGGATATTGATCCTGATAAGGCCCGCGAAGCTCTTACCAAACTGGAAGAACTGACCAGCATCGACCCGGCCAAGGAAGCCGACAAGATCGCAAACACGAAGTTTGAGGCAGCCAAGGCCCAGCTTCTTGAAAAGCACACCGGCGAGCTTACCAGCCGTGATGAGCGCATCGGCCATCTGACCAAGACAGTTGAGGGCCTGCTCATTGATGCTGCCGCAACGTCTGCGCTGGCTGAAGCGAAGGGTTCGGTTGAACTGCTCCTTCCTCATGTCCGGGCTCACACCCGCGTCAAGGAAGTCGACGGCAAGTTTACGGTCGAAGTGATCGACAAGGACGGCAATGCAAAGATTGCGGATTCCAAGGGTACTCCGATGGATATCTCCGGTCTGGTTGCTGAGATGAAGGAATCTGATGCGTTCGGACGGGCTGTTGGTTTGCACGCGGAACTGAGCCAGTTTTTCCACCGAGAAGTGAGCCACCTCTAAGTATGGTTTTCTGATCAGGGTTTAGTCAAGGGATTGGCGTTTTGTCCTCTCTTCTGTGCTGCGGCTGCCGAGCTGGCCTTGAAGCGGAAGCTGTCGTTCCCTGTTTCCAGGATATGGCAGCGATGGGTCAAACGATCGAGCAATGCGGTTGTCATCTTGGCGTCGCCGAAGACGGTTGCCCATTCGCTGAAGCTGAGGTTGGTGGTAATCACAACGCTCGTCCGTTCATAGAGCTTGCTCAGAAGGTGGAAGAGCAGTGCTCCCCCTGAGGCGCTGAACGGCAGGTATCCCAACTCGTCGAGGATGAGCAGATCAAGGCGGACCAAGGTCTCTGCGATCTGCCCCGCCTTGCCTTTAGCCTTCTCCTGCTCAAGCGCGTTGACCAATTCGATGGTCGAGAAGAATCGGACCTTTCGACGGTGATGCTCGATCGCCTGGATGCCGAGGGCGGTGGCGACATGTGTTTTTCCTGTGCCCGGTCCGCCGACAAGCACGATATTCTGCGCGCCGTCGATGAACTCGCATCTATGCAATTGGCGCACCGTCGCTTCGTTGATTTCGCTGGCGGCGAAGTCGTATCCGGAGAGGTCCTTGTAGGCTGGAAAGCGGGCAGCCTTCATGTGATAGGCGATGGACCGGACCTCGCGCTCGGCCATCTCGGCTTTCAGCAACTGGGACAGGATCGGCACGGCTGCATCAAAGGCTGGAGCACCTTGCTCGATCAGGTCACTGACGGCTTGGGACATGCCATACATCTTCAGGCTTCGCAGCATGATGACGACGGCGGCACTGGCTGGATCATGACGCATGGCGACCTCCAACGATCCGGACACGCAGGCCATCATAGCGTTCGACATTGGCCTTGGGTTCGCGCAGCAAAGTCAGTGCCTGTGGCGTATCGACGTCGGGACCGTCAGTCGTCTTATCGTCGATCAGCATATGCAGCAGGTTTAGCACATGCATTTTGGTTGCCACGCCTTGATCCAAAGCCAATTCCACAGCACTGATGACGGCCTGTTCGTTGTGATGAAGGACGAGGGCAAGGATATCGGCCATCTCACGATCACCACCAGGGCGGCGCAGCATCTGCTCCTGCAGCTGTCGAAAGGCCAGCGGCAATTCCAGGAAGGGTGCGCCATTGCGCAGTGCTCCAGGCTTGCGCTGGATGACCGCAAGGTAATGGCGCCAGTCGTAAATCGTCCTCGGCGGTTTGTCGTGGCTGCGTTCTATGATCCGCGGATGTTCGCAAAGGATATTGCCCTCGGCCGCAACGACCAGTCGCTCGGGATAAATCCTCAGGCTGACGGGCCGGTTCGCAAAAGACGCAGGCACGCTGTAACGATTGCGCTCGAAGGTGATCAGGCATGTCGGCGAGACGCGCTTGCTCTGCTCGACGAAGCCGTCAAACATGGCGGGGAGCGCCATCAATGCTGCCCGCTCATCAGCCCAAACATCCGCGATCGAGCCGGACAAGGTGCCATGCGCTGTCTCCCGCCACAGGTCCTGGCAATGCTGTTCCAGCCAGATATTCAATGCCCCCAAATCTGGAAAGTCGGGCATCTGTTGCCACAGCCGCGGTCGGGCATCCTGGACGTTCTTCTCGACCTGCCCCTTCTCCCAGCCCGCGGCGGGATTGCAGAACTCTGGCGCAAAGACGTAATGGTTCGTCATCGCAAGGAAACGGATGTTGACCTGTCGCTCCTTGCCGCGGCCCACACGATCGACCGCTGTCTTCATGTTATCGTAGATGCCACGACCAGGCACGCCGCCAAACACGCGGAAGCCGTGCCAATGGGCGTCAAACAGCATCTCATGCGTCTGCAACAGGTAGGCCCTGACAAAAAACGCGCGACTGTGCGATAGCTTGATATGCGCGACCTGAAGCTTCGTGCGCTCGCCGCCTATCACGGCATAGTCCTCACTCCAATCGAACTGGAATGCTTCGCCTGGTCGGAAAGACAGCGGAACGAATATGCCGCGGCCCGTCGTCTGCTGCTCACGTTGCCGATCAGCCCGCCAATCACGAGCGAATGCGGCGACCCGACCATAGGAGCCGGTAAAGCCGAGAACCACCAGATCGGAATGAAGCTGCTTCAGTGTTCGGCGCTGCTTGCGCGACTTTCCGGTCTCGGTCTTCAGCCAGGCCGCGAGTTTGTCGGCAAAAGGATCAAGCTTGCTCGGTCGTTCCGGTACCGTGAACGTCGGCTCTATCGTACCCGCGCTCAAATACTTCGCGATCGTGTTGCGCGACAGACCGGTGCGCCGGCTGATCTCGCGGATCGACTGCTTCTCTCGCAGCGCCATGCGCCGGATGATGTTTAAAAGTCCCATGTGGATCACTCCGCTGCCCCCGTCGCTCACCGCGTTGGGGGGAAGGTTCACATGGCTCAGTTCTCAATGGAAATTATCTGCCTAACTGGCTCAGTTCTGCGTGGAAACCAACATCGTTGGTGCTTAATCCTGCGCTTTCGGTCGCTTGGCCCAATATCGCCTTCCAGCGGCCCGCTACGGGATATTTGCGCGTGACGCATGTGCCGAACACATCACGACGCCGGTTCGTCGGGTCCACGGCACCTCATCAACGACGCGGAATTCTTCAGATTGACGTGTTCCTGCCGTTGAACGGTGGAGCAACGAAGGCGACGGAAAATGCAGGCAAGGTTGCTGAGCATTTCCCGACTGACCTTAAACTGCCGAAAGACGGATTGTCCGTTCGCATCACCAAGGCACCCGACATCGCACAAGGGTTCAGCGATGAGACGCACTGGCAAGTGCCGGTGACAATCTCATACGACTGTTTCGCCTAACATTCATCCGGCCTGAGCCGTTAACAGCCCCGCTCCGGGGCTTTTTTCATATGGAGAAGACCCATGATTACAACTGCTTCGGGCTCTACGATTGCTATCGGGCCTGCAACTCCAGTAACCGGTGCAAATGAAGCTGCGATCATTGCAGCCTATAAGGCGCTCACGTTCGTGCCTGTCGGCGAGGTCCAGAATCTCGGTGAATTTGGTGATGAGGCGAACGACGTTACGTTCACGAGCCTTTCCGATGCCCGTGTACGCCACCTCAAGGGCGCTCGTGATGCTGGCGTTCTTGCTCTGGTATGTGGCCGTGATCCTCTCGATGCAGGTCAGATCGCGCTGAGGGCGGCTGAAAAGACCAATCTCGCTTATGCTATCCGGGTTGTTGCGAACGACGCGCCAGATGAAACCGGAACCCCAACTGAGTTCTATTTTCATGCGCTCGTACAGTCGGCCAAGGAAAGCTACGGCGAAGCCGATGACGTGGTCACCACAGCTTTCAATCTCGGCATCACGACCGCTGTGTTTGAAGAAGAAGCCACTGCCGGAACACCATAATTCCAACAGCTTATCAACCGTTTCTCCACAGACGTATCAACAGGAAATTCACAGATGGATCTGTCAGTATTTGACGGCGCGGCAAAGGCATTTGACGAAGGTTTCGAGGTGGATATCGTTCACCCGACCACAGGCAAGAAGCTGGGCATGAAGGTTCGGGTTGCGTCGTATCAGTCGCAGCGCGTTCGTGATGTTCAGCGTCGCCTGGCAAATGCCAATATCCGTGACCAGAAGCGAAACCCGAAGAAAACCCAGACGGTTGAGGAAGTCGAAGAACGCGCTATCGACGTGATGGTGGCTGCGGTGCTTTCGTGGGAAGGTTTCGAACGCGGTGGCAAGCCGATCGAATGCACGAAGGAGAACGTTCGTTCCGTGCTGTCGAATCCGGATCTCTGGTTCATTGCAGAGCAGATCGATTCTGCCGCGGATAACCAGTTGGCTTTCATCAAGGCCTTGCCAGCGACCTGATATCGTTTGGTGAGGCCGTATTCGCCATTCGGCGGCCATCTGTGCTGCCTGACTTCCCAGAAGAGCTCATGCACGTCTGGGAATGGTTTCTCGACCTTAATTCTCGACGGTCTGTCGGCATGGCTGCTAACCCTATCTCCTACGTCGATATTGAAGCGTATTGTCGCCTGTATGGCATTGCTATGCTGACGTGGGAGATAGAGATGATCTGCTCACTGGATAACGCGATTCTCGCTGTCACACGATCCGGCCAGAAAACCAAATCCAGCGACCAGTTGAAGAATGAAACGCCAGCCAGTGACGGACATGGCGTCGCATCTCTCCTACGCGGGTTCAGATCGAAAAAGCAGAAGAGATGACAAACGGGGAAGCGATCACTTGAACGGGTCTATTGGTGAATTCTCCGGAATGTCCGTTCTCATCTTGATCGAAAACTTGCCAGCCTCGGCGTCACGGTATGGCGAGCATCGTTCTATAGCAAGTGACGCTGATCTGACGACTTTCTCACCGTGCTTATCCTTTGGGGAGTAATCGGTGACAGAGATATCTTTGACCGCACCTCGCTGATCGAAAACTACATCGAACGACATTTGGACAGGTTTGTCTTCAGCTTCGGCTGGGATGTTCCAGCATTTGTATGCGGCATTCGTCACGCTCTCGGCGTCAAACGCCAGAGCTGGCGAAGCAATGATCGATAGAGCGGCAATAATCATGAATTTCATGTCGAACCCCCAAGGTGAAATATGGCTGATATAGCAACTCTGGGCCTTGAGGTGAACAGCGGGCCAGTCGAGAAGGGTACCCGTGCGCTCGATAAGATCTCAGGTGCAGCTAAACGGGCAGAGGCAGCGGTAGAAGGGTTCTCTTCCACGAGCAGCGGTGCAGCGTCGGCAGCATCGCGTCTTTCAGCTGGTATGAACGGTGCCGAAGCAGGGTTGGAGCGCGTTGCGGGTGCTGCGAAGCAAGCCCAACAGTCCCTTCGGTTAGCCAGCGTTGCCGCCAACGACAACATCCGGGCCGCCAGCAAATTCAATACGGCAAATATCGCGGCACAGTTTCAGGATATCGCGGTATCGGCCCAGATGGGCATGGGTGCTTTCCAGATTGGCTTGCAGCAGGGCACACAGCTTGCAGCAGTTATCAGCATGATGGAGAACCCACTGCGTGGGCTTGGTGCGGCATTCATGTCGGTCATATCGCCCGTCAGCCTCCTGACCATCGGTCTAGTGTCGTTGTCCGCGGCTGGCCTGCAGATGGTTGATTGGCCGAAACGAGCTTCTCAGGCCCTTATCTTCCTTGCCGACAATCTCAAGGCTATTGCTCCTTACGCTGCAACGGCTGCTGCCGCACTAGCGCTGATCTATGCGCCGTCCGTAATCGCCGGGATGGTTTCGCTCATTGCGTGGATGGGACGTGTATCGGTAGCTGCGCTCGGGATGGGTGCATCGTTCGCGCTCGCCAATCCCGCGACCGCTCTTGTGGCTGGGTTTGCAGCAGCAGTTATCGCCGCGAACATCTTCCGCGATGAACTGACCAAGATCATTGGCTTTGATATCGTTGCGGCAACAAAGGAAGGTGTAAACGCGATCATCGGCATATTCGTCGGGTCTTACGACGCGATCGTCGCCGGTTGGTCTAAACTGCCTGATGCCTTCGGAGATTTGGCTTACCAGGCCGCTAATTCATTCCTCGCTGGCATCCAGTTTATGGTTCGTGAGGCCGTCACGCTTGTGAATGGCATGATCGCCAGCATGAATGGCTCGATCCGCGACGGATTTGAAGCCATGGGCCTTAATCGCGGTGATGCTCCGCAGTTGTCGGACCTTGGACAGCCACGGGATTACAAATTTCAACGGCTGGATAACCCTTATTCCGGTTCGGCGAAGTCGTTTGACGACAGTGTCCTAAAATCCATTCAGGACGCGCAAAAGACTGACTACGTCGGCAGCATGTATTCCGCTATCGAAAGCGGAGCATCGGCCGCAGCGGACAAGCTGAGAGAGCTTGCCAAGGGCCTTACCGACGTTGACGATAAGTCGAAGAAAGGCCGCAAGCGGAGAGGTAAGACTGATGCCGAATATTATCAGGACATCATTGACGGTGCTGATCGACGGATAGCGTCACTTTTGGTTGAACAGCAGGCACTCGGGATGACCGAAGAGGCGGCAAATGCGCTTCGGTATGAACAGGAAATGCTCAACCAGGCGCAACAGCATGGTATCGAGCTCACGCCGAAACAGGCTGACTATATCAAGATGCTCGCGGGCACAATGGCTGGTCTGGAATCTGCAATCCAGAAGACGCAGGACGCGATCAACTTCACTAAGGACACGACGAAGGGCTTCTTCTCCGATATGGCGAACGGGCTTGCCAATGGACGAGGTTGGTGGGGTTCGCTCGCCGACGCCGCGGTGAATGCGATCACCAAGATTGCAGATGCCCTGATAGACAGCGGTATTGAATCTCTCTTCGGCGGAAGTGGCTTTGGCAGCCTCTTAGGCGGGTTGTTCGGCGGTAAATCGGCAGACCCGTGGTCAGGCCTTCGGCTTGCAAGCGGCGGCTATGTTTCCGGTCCCGGCTCCGCAACCTCTGACAGCATTCCTGCTTGGTTGTCGAATGGTGAGTTCGTCATGAATGCCCAGGCAACCAAGGCCTTCGGTCCATGGCTTCAAGCTATGAACGATAATAAGTTGCGCGGTTTTGCCTATGGCGGCCCTGCAGACGGAAACGTTGTTTCAATGCCCTCGCGGGCTTCCCTGCCGAGTGTCAGGGAAGCTGCCGTAAACGGTGGCAACTCTCAGGACGTGAACGTTACAACAGATGTAAAGATTTCCTTCGACAAGGACGGGAATCCGCTTGCGGCAGTCGATAGCCGGATCGACCGCAAAATAGCGGCCAACAACAAGAGTTGGGACAAGGGTAGCGCCTTTCGTGCCGCTCGTGATCTGAAACAGGTGAACCAGCGAGGCTATGCCCGATGAGTATCAGCCTCCCTGACTTCATCGAGTATCAGGCTGGCCGTCCGCGACTGAATAAGCCGATTTCCATGTCTCGATATGGCGAACGTGCCATATCGATGATCCAGAACGGTGATGAGTGGTGGACGGTCAATATCGAAACACAGCCAATGTATGATGAAGACTTGGCCGAGTTCGAAGGCTGGCTTGCTCAGGCACAAAACGGCATGGAGACGATTGTTTACGCGGTTCTCGGCAAGCAGTCGCTTCCTCGTGCCTACTGGAACAATCCGAACAGTGCCGTTCCAACTGACAACGGTTCACTGACGTCGGTTACAAATGGCAAGTCACTGCTGATTGGAGGCATAACTGTTGGGCTGGTGATGACGAAGGGCGATCTTATTTCTCTGACATCCGGCGATTATCACAGCCTGCATCGTGTGACAGCCAGTGCAACAGCTGGGGCGACAATAACGCTTCCAGTCGAGCCGCCTGTGCCTTCTTACATCGCAAACGGGGCAACGGTTCACTTCAAAGACCCAGTTCTGAATACCCGGATTGTGCCGGGCTCGACCGAAGTTGAAGACGGCGTAATGCCAACGGCAAAGTTCCAGCTTATTGAGGTGCCGAGGTGATCCGTTAAGATAAGCACTCGGTATCGGGAGAAAGAGGACGCATATGCAGATAAGCGAATATAAAATACGGCCCGGAACACTCGCCGATCTTTCGCTGCTGTCCCTCCATGACTTTTCATTTGAAGTTCAAGATGAGCTTGTTGAACCATTTGAAAGAATGGTTTCCGTTCCGCTGATGGAGCCATATCGCAAAGACTATGGCTTTGATGAAACTGATCTGACGGAATTTCTGACAGACCCTGGCAAACAGCTTTTCATCGCAGTTCGAAATGATGTTCCTATTGGGTATCTTGCAATCAGCGAAGGCTGGAACAAGTACGCTATTGTGGAGGACGTCGCGGTCGCCGCTGGCAATCGAAAGGGTGGTGTCGGAAGGCTTTTAATGGGCTCAGCCGTCCAATGGGCCAGAGACACGGGAATGGCCGGTGTCCGCCTCGAAACCCAATCCACCAACGTTTCTGCGTGCCGCTTCTATAGCAACTACGGATTTTCGTTAGGCGGATATGACAGATTTCTATATCGCGGCCTTTATCCCGAAACACGGGAAATAGCATTATTTTGGTATCTGCATTTCTAAGGGCGCTGTCGCCGTTCCCGAATAGCGCGAACCCACGTGTTGTTGAACATAATAGCCCCGATGACTAACGCGACAGCGCCGATGGCTATCATGCCGATTGCAACGCCCTGGTCTCCGAACTGCTGATACAACCAGCCCGTTTTTTCTACTGCTTGGGCTGGTTTTCCAAGACGGAGCAACCCCTGAATGAGTGCTCCGAAACCGACAATCAACATGCAAACGCTTCTAATCATGGCGTGCGGATAGCAGACGGACGCGGTCGAATCCAGACTACTTGTCTATGGCGCGGCTTTTTCTGGCGTTGGCGTGTCAGCCTTGAATATGAATGGCACCCGCACCTTACCCACTATCGAAGTCTTGTAAGGCTGGCATTTTTTGACGGCCTTCATTGCCGCCAATCCTACGATATAATTGGTAAATCCACCTGATTTCACCAACTCAACATTAGTCGCCTTGCCGTCTTTGTGAAGCCTGAACTCAACCACCGCGTTCCCGGTCTGGTTGAGAGGCATCCTGAAACACTTGCGAACCTGATTTGCCAAACGGAAGGCTTCTTCGCGGCTAGGCGGTTCCTTTGCTATCGAAATACTGGGGGCGAGCGCAATCAGCAACGCGGCGCAGTACGGCAAAATCTTCATACGTAAGCCCCTCGATGTATCCGTTCGGCGGGCAGACTTTAGCGACTTGACTTCGAAAAGGTAAGGCCATGGCTTTCCCAGCACGTCTACAGCAACTGCTCAATGAGGGCAGGGGCAAGATTGCCTCTGCCGTGAAGTTCGAGTTCGGCACCGGCATTTACGGCTTCTTCTCAGGGAAGGGCAGCCAAGATTATGGCGATCTGACCTATCACGGCAATACGCTGATCGATATCGACGAGCCGATGTATGCACTCGGTACTGCAGCGCAGCCGGTGACAATGCGCCTTCCTGCAGCAGCAGACTTCGGCCTGACGCCAGACAAACTTGGGCAAATCGAGCAGGAGGACTACAAGAACCGTCCTGTCACATTCTACGACTTCTATTTCGATCCGGACACGAACGCTTTCCTTCATGCTGAGCCGACCTGGTATGGCTATGTCGATACCATCGATCACCGGGAAGAAAGCGACGAAGTCTGGCTTGAAGGCCATATTGAGACCGGTGCTGTCGACAATTTCCGCGAAGGCTATCGCTACGCTTCACATGAGGACCAGCAGCTTGTTTCAACTGGCGACATGCTTTTCGAACACGCAGCGAGGACCAAGAATGAATTCTTCAAAATCAAATTCGGCTAGGGTTCCCGGCTGGGATCGGGCGCTGGAAGACCTTGCGACGGCGCATGTCTCGATCATCCCGGAATGGGGCGTTTCAGACTGTCTTATGACCGCAGCCGATGCGATCAATGCCGTTACCGGTGAAGACCCGCTCGCCGAGTTCCGAGGTAGGTACAAGACCGAAGCCGGTGCCGCCCGCAAGATGCGCGCCAATGGCTGCGAGAACGTCAAAGACGTGCTTGAATCCTTCCTGCAGCTCGAACCGGTCAATCGGCTCTCTGCTCGCCGTGGCGACGTCGGCGTGATGCTCATCAATGACGAATACGTTGCCGGGTTCATTTGTGGCTCCGGCTTCGCGGTCAAGCAGCCGCACGGGCTCACGTTCTTTCCGGTGACCGATATCGAGCAGGCCTTCAGGGTCGGCAGCTAAACACCACTACAATCAGCGCCTTTGAAAGGTCCGCCAGCCGCGGGCCTTTTTTGTTGCGCCTGCATGAGGCCTCCGTATGCCATTTCTAGCACCGATAGGCGCTTTCATTGGCGGTATCGTGTCGAGCGTGGCCGCATGGGCCGCAGCCAGTCCGATTCTTGCCGGTATCGCGCAGACAGCCTTCGGCATTGCGCTCAAATACGCCGTCAATGCGCTGTTTCCTCCCAAGACGCAAAGCCGCGCTTCCGAACTGGATACTCAGTACGGCGCCAATATCCCGCGCTCGGTCATTCTCGGCACCTGTGCGACCGAAGGCCATCATATCTATCGCAACAGCTATGGCAGCGGCGGGCGTCTGATACAGGACGTGTTCGTACTTTCGAGTTTCCGCATCACGGCTGTTAACCGAGTCCGGTATAATGGCGAGTGGCGGAACCTGACCCAGCAAGACGCAGACGGATACTGGCTTGTGCCGAACGAAGGCACGAGCGGCGATGATCATGATAACGTCCGCGTCAAGTTCTACTACGGTACCATGGATCAGCAGGCCGAGCCGACGCTGATCAATAATGCCCGTCCTGCCGGTCGCTGGACTGCAAACCATCGCGGTGCAGGCGTTGCCTATGCCATCGTGTTTTCGGAACTGCGCAAGAATGGCGATGGCCTGACCTCGCCAGCCAAGCTGCTGTTCGAAGTTGTCGGTGCTCCGCTGTATGACTGGCGCAAAGACAGCACGATGGGCGGTTCGGGCGCGCATCGCTGGAATGACCAAAGTACGTGGGAATATTCCGATAATCCGCCTGTTCAGATTTACAATCTGGAGCGCGGTTTCTTCAACGGCACTCAGCGTATAGTCGGCAAGGCCGTTCGTGCGGGCCGCTTGCCGTTGGCTGAATATACCCAGGCAGCGAACATCTGCGATGAAGTCATGTCGGATGGCTCGAAGCGTTATCGTGCTCATGCGATTGCCAAGGATGGCCCCGGCGCGAACCACGATGCCAACCTTTCACCGATCCTCGAAGCCATGTGCGGCTCATGGGTCGAGCGCGTCGACGGCGAGTTCCCGATTGCGGGAGCTCCACAGGCCATTGTAGCGACCATCACCGATGACGATATCAAGCGCGGTGCACCGCTTCGCTTCAGTGCCAAACGTAAGCGTACCGAACTCATTAACACGGTTGCTGCCTCTTATGTTTCGCCGGATGACTTCTACGAGACGAAGGACGCGGCCACCCGCATCGATGCTGGCGCACTTGCTGAAGATCGAGAGACCCTTGCCAGCGCCATTCCGTACGCCGCTGTCACTGACGTCAGACAGGTGGATCGGCTGGCTGACATCGCTATCCGTGGCGCTCGTTATCAGGCATCGGCAGAGATTGTCGTTCATCCGAAATTCCTCGACACGATCAAGGAAGGCCGCTGGGTTCGCTGGAACAGCGCCAAGTATGGCGACCGCACATATCAGGTACTGACGCGCCAGCTTGGCGGGATCAATACGGATGGCGCTCGCGATATCTCGATTGCGTTACAGCAGATCAGCAATGGTGTGTTTGACCCGACGGCATACGAGACCAACCCGCCGAACATCATCGTTATTCCACCACCGCAATATCTGGCCGAGGTGCAGAATTTCTTCGCCATTCCAATTGTTGTCGTTGCAGATGGACAAGGCGAACTGCCCGGTGTGCGGCTGATCTGGGACCCGATTGACGATATCTCGGTCGTCGGCGTCGATATCGAGTACTGGCCAGCGAACGACCCGTCACAGGTGTTCACCAAGTTCGTGACTTGGGACGTGATCAACGTCCCAATAGTTGAAGGCCTGACCTCGCTGACTGACTGGTTTGTCCGGACCCGCTTGCGCGTGGACAATGGCCGTTCGGTCGCTTGGTCGACCGAAACGCCGTTCACGACACTTAAAGCGGCGGGCGATGATAGCCTGGTTGATTACGAGCGTCTTGACGGTGACGTTAAGGGTCTCATCAACTGGATGACCGATGACCGCCGTGAGATTATTCGGCAGGCTCAGGAGAATGCGACTAAGACCGCTGACGGCATGCTGGCCGGTTATGCGGATAGCCGGTCGCTTCGCCGCGAGCTTGCCAGCACCTACGGCAAGGCGAAAGCTTCGTGGTCGGAAGATATCTATGTGGCGACCGGTCCAAACAGCGCCATCGTGCAGCAGTTGACACAGTTGAACGCCGAGCTTGATGACAAGGCTGACGCCAGCGTCGTGACGCTGCTGTCTACGCGAGTGGATAATGTCGAGGGTCAATATACAGCCGTCGCAGATGCAATCACTGACGTGAACGCATCGGTCGATGGCTCGGTAGCCAACTCCGGTTGGCGTATGACGTCAACGGTTGGTGCGGGTGGCACATCGGCCAGAATATCGGCTTACGCTCGCATCAACACCGGCGACACTTGGAAACAAGCAGGTTGGTTCATCAACGTCACCCCGACGGGAAGCCAGTTTATTGTTGTTTCCAACCAGTTTGCGATTGCCGATCCGAACAATAACGGCACCTTCACCTACCCGTTCGTTGTGCAGAATGGGCAGGTCTACATTCAGAACGCCCGTCTGGGCACCCTGTATTTCGACGTGCTTCAGTCCAACAATAACAAGATGATCATGCGCGGGTACGACAACTTCGCAGATTGGCGGATATTCACATGACCCAGACATTCATTGGCTATAAACCGGGCGTCGGCCCGGTTTTGAAGTGCCTGAAATATGACACTGACGATCCGCTGACGCTGGCAAACACGGCATACGACAGGTTCTTCTTCAATTCGGAGACACAGAACCTGTCTTATGTCTTTACAACAAACGCCTTTTATTATCGAGCTGCCGAAATCTCCGCGCTACCAACTTCATTCAGTATTTCGAATAATCTGGGCAACACGGTAATTACTGGCCGATATGGTGAGGCATCGACGTTTTATAACGTCACGACATACTACAAAATCGCAAGTGCCTATCCGAGTATAGGGTATGTTCCGCTGTCTGAATTCAGGATGGTTAATCTTTTGAATAACCGTGTTGAGTGCGGAAGCTTCTACAATAAGGTCTATGTAGCCGATGGCGGACATAGAATTGTTGATGCGCAACAGTTCTATACCATCATGGGAAGGTGCACGGGGTATATTTCTAACGAAACGACGATGCCGACTGTTTATACAGGTCAAATTTCTAATACTGACAGCGGTCGTGTCGGCGTCGGTGAATGGTTTGTTTGGGAAAGAAAGAACGTCTACAAGGATAATCGCGATCCCAATGCGTTCTTTCCTAACGTTTGGGACTTGCCAGCAGATAACAGCCCGATGCGTTCATATGGCTACATCGCGGGCTTAGAAGGTTTCCGAGCAAATAGCAGCGAATTCATTTTGGCGCGTCCTGGCTTCGACGTGAATACCACCAATGAGTTTGGTACGATCATAAGTAGCCGTAACCGTTCCCCGGCGCTGTGCGTCATGAATGGCGTGCGCAATTCCATTCCGATCAATGGCTCCGTCACTATACCGGCACCTCCGGGTGTAATCCTTTCGCAGCGTGCTGTTGCCGATGTGATGTTTCGAGTTTCCGGGCAGACATGGTGTGTCCCAGGACTGCTATCTGATACGACAGAAGCCGGGAAGTTTGTTGTCAGCTACGAAATATCAAACAACGCCGTTACCTTCCATAACTCTCATAAAGACGTCATCGATATCCGCTATGTAGTTTTCAACGTTGATGATTTCGGAACGTCAACGGGTGGCAACCAAGTGATGTTCCGTGGCAATGATGGGACGCGGGACTTTGTGCAGATCAAGAAACCCGGAACAAGTGACCCGGCCAGTCGCCCGAACGATATCCTGTTCGACAGTCGCTTCCCGCAGTTCCAGATTATTGCTCAAGGGTTTATCCCCATTGGAAGCTTTTCGAACAGTTCGACTTTCGGATCAAAAACCTATCGGCTGAATTTCAATAACTCCGGCTTCGTGCCGTTTCTGAAATATTCGATAGTTTTCCCAAACTGTGTAACCACCCCACTGCTACGATATGAAGTCGGGACAGGCGGAGGTATGGCAAATATCGCCATGCGCGCGCACGTTTCCGATACGTTTGTTGACTTCTTCTGTCAGCCCGATAGCGGGTGGTCAGACGCATATGCAGATGGAAGCAGCTGGAAAAAAGTAGACTATGGCGCACCGATGCAAGGTGTCCGGTACTACATTTTTGGCATCGCTCAATAGCTGACTTTTCAGGAGAAAATCTATGGCTACTTTGTCCGACTATACGTCGGGAACGATTTCGCTCGCCAATGGGTCAGTGACCGTTACCGGCACCGGAACACTGTTCGAAGTGACGCGTTTCCGCGAAGGCGACACTCTCCTAATCCAGAACCTGACGGCCGTCATCGCCAGTGTCGATAGTGACACTCAGTTGACCCTTACTGAGCCATGGACCGGCACAACCATTGTTGACGGCCCGTACCGCGCCAGACAGCTTGGCGATGGAAGCCGGGTCTCGACGCAAGCCGCAACGGTTATAGAACTGCTCGGCAATGGTGTTTTGACCAATCTGGCAGAACTGGGCGTCGAAGAGGGTAAAGCACCTGTCGGCGGCCCAACAGGCGAGTACGAACTTGTCGACACATCTTCGTTCGGCATCCAAGACCCCAACGGCAGCCTTGGCAAACTGGCGGCGCTCACGCTGGCGGCAAACAAGGCAATCACAACGGACGGCAGCGGTAACGCTCAACAGTCTGATCTTGGAACCCTTGGCCGTGCCTTGCTTGCTCTTGCGACCGGCACGAGTGCTCAATATGTTCAGGGTGACGGCACCTTGCAGGTGAAAACCGGCTTGCCGATCAGCACCGCCACTCAGACAGCATTGAATACCAAACTAAGTATATCCTCGGGCGGAACCGTCGATGGCGCCGTGCGGGTCAATAACGCTCTTTATACCTACATCAATCAAACCGGCAGTAATCAATATTCTAATCAGGTTTCGTGCTTCATCGGTGATGGCATCGCATCTCGCTTCATGGCCGAACATGCGCCGGGCTATTATTACGCCACATTGATCCAAACCGCTTATCCTGGTGGCTCACGCGAGTTCCTGTTTAAGAGCGATGGTTCGTTTACGGCTCCGGGCGCAATCATAGGCGCGGCCAAGAACTTTGAAATCGACCATCCGGTTGACCCAGATAATTTCGATCTCCGTCATGCGGCAACCGAAGCGCCAGAAATGCTGGTCGAGTATCGTGGCACAGCGCAACTTGTGAATGGCCATGTCACAGTTGATGTCGAAGAACACTATGGCGTCAAACCCGGCACATTCGGCGAGCTTTGGGTCGATACGTGGGTGACTGCGCTGCAAAATCAGGACGGCTTTGACCGTCTCCGTCCAAGCCGCCTGTCCGGCTCCGTCTTCGAAATATTCTGCGAGAACGAAAATTCTAATGACCTTGTGACGTGGGTCGTCATGGCTCGGCGCAATGATCCTTATGTCCGCTGGGATGGCTGCAAGTTCACTGATGCCGATGGAAAGCTGATTATCGAATTTGAAAAGGAAGATGCGTGATGCCTGAATCGACCAAGGAAGTCTTCGACACTGCAAAAGTTGGAAAGAAAGGCTTTCCGCGCTTTGCTGAAGCTCTCGGCCGGGAACCGCCCATGAAGATCGTTCCTGTCGAGAACGGCGAGCCGCAAACCAATCACCCCGGCATGACGCTGCAGGAATATGCTGCCGCCAAGCGCTGGGAAAAGGAAGTCGGCGGGATCGAGGTCAACGGCCTGACCGTCGCTACCGATGACCGATCGAAGACCATGATCTCCGGCGCGCGGGTGGCTGCTATGGCTAATCCTGATTTCACTACGGCTTGGAAAGGATCTGGCGGGGAATTCGTCCCACTCGATGCCAGGGCAGTTGTCGCCGTCAGCGATGCGGTGCTTGCTCACGTGTCGAATTGTTTTGCAACTGAAGCGCAGGTTCTGGCCGATATCGACGCTGGAGCTATCACTACCGTCGAACAGATCGACGCTGCATTCACAGCTTAAAGCCGGAGCCAATTCCCCGCGTCGCCGCCCACTGAGGCGACCTTTTTCGTTGCCAAGGAAAAGGCCCCAGTAAGGTTTCAATGAACTGGGGCCTGAGCACCTTAGCAAACCAAGCTGAAAGCAATGATAAGCGCCTAGTCGATGCGTACGGCCGAGTTATTAACATTCGACTTCGGGCCAAGAAAAACCCCGGCAACGTGCGGCTACCGGGGTTGCGCACCGCGATGAGTTGGCGGGGGGTATTACGGTGCGCACCGCCATCTTAACCAGCAGAAAATAAAAATAAACCCCGACAAGTCTCCCAACCTGTCGGGGCCACGCGCTTCACATGCGGCGAACAAGTTTTGGCGCGCTGCTCAAGTGTAGCATTAGAATGCCGTGCGACGCATTTCTGACAAAGGTCAGGGGACGGATTAAAGCTCGGACAGGGCTTCATATCCATTTCGTTTGACGAGCCTGTCTCCGATATCAATCAGGGCAGCGCCGACGTCGTCGACGCGCCAGCCTGCCTCAACCGCGCGGTCAACAGCATTCTTCAAGTCAGATCCTATAGCCTGAATGCATTCATTGATCCGGCCATCATATTCAACGTCGGATTTCGGCGCTCTCATTGCTTCCTCCTTTTTCTGGAGAGAAGAGCGTAACCCGTACTTCACATTAACGTCTCTCCTCATTTTTGAGGATTGACCAGGGGCAATCAGCTTCCAATTGAAAGGAAATCACCAATGACACGACGCATCAACGCGGCGGGGCTTTCGCTCGTCAAACAGTGGGAAGGCCTGAAAACGACGGCATATCGAGACGTGGCCGGTGTCCTTACCATCGGTTACGGCCATACGAGCGCAGCCGGATCACCGAAGGTCACGCCGGGAATGGCAATCGGTAACAAGGAAGCCGAACGCATCCTGAAAGCCGATCTGGCGAAGTTCGAGGCGAGGGTAGAGCGGTTCGTAAAGGTGCCGATCACTGACAATCAGTTTGCGGTGCTTGTCTCGTTCGACTTCAACACTGGCGCCCTGGACAAATCCACGCTGCTGAAGAAGTTGAATAAAGGTGACTATGCCGCTGTTCCGATCGAGCTCATGAAATGGGTGAACGCTGGCGGCAAGAAGGTGCAAGGTCTTGTGAACCGGCGAGCCGCCGAAGCTGGCTTGTGGGCGAAGGGCGATTTCGTATCCTCCAATTATGTGCCAGCCAAGACGGCGGCGAACAAATCCGACGTCGTGACAATTGGCAGTGCCGGTGCTGTTGGCGTCGGTAGCTCGGTCGGCCCGATCTTGCCGGATATTACCCAAGCGATTGTTGACCAGCAGGACAGCCTCACAAGCGGGCAGTGGGCGCGCATCATCGTCGGCGGGATCGTCCTCGGCTTAACGCTCTGGGGTATCTGGCGAAAGACGCGCTCATGATCTGGGCGCTCATTCCCTCATGGCTGAAATACTCGCTCGCTGCTCTGGCTGCCGCTGCGCTTGTCGCTGGCGGTAGCTATCTCGCCGGAAGGCTCTCAGGCAAGGCCAGCACGGAAACCAAAATCGAAAGACAGAACAATGAAGCCACAGGCAAAGCTCTGGACGCTGCTCATTCTTATGATGAGTGCATTGACGCTGGCGGGATGTGGACATTTGGCACCGGCAAATGTGGAAGGCGTCCGTAGGGTGCTCGGAACCGATCTGCTGGGCGCTCGCGGGGCAACCGAGGCGGATCAACGAAAGATCGACCGCACCATAGTGCGCGGTTGTGCAGGCGGCGTCTGGTCGAAAGACGAGTGCGCTATTCACGACAAGAAGTAATAGGGGCAACCGGGCGGATGGATGCAACGAATATGCCGGAAGAAAACGCTGATCTGCGCACACGGGTCGTTACACTGGAACACGGGCAGACTGCCATTCAGCAGCGTGTCTCCGATCTTGAGAAGTATCGCCAGACGAACGAGATTGCCGACGCGAAGATGGAAACCCGTGTCGAAGCTATGAATGAAAAGCTGTCAGCCATCTCGTCAAATACGACATGGATTATCCGCCTAGTTATCGGCGGGTTCCTTTTGGCGATCATAGCGTTCATTGTGAGCGGTGGATTGAAATCGGTGTGATTGGATTTAAGGCTTTTCCCATCCAGGAAGGCTCTAGCTTGAAGTTCACGCGTGTAGAGTGTTTCAAAGTTGGTTAAACATGGTCGTCGAAGCGATGAAAAAAAGCCCTGCTTCTTATCGAGGAAAAACCGAGTTTCCGTACGAAACGTTCGTTGAGGACGCGGTCAAAAGGTGGCTGGTTGATCAAGCGTTCGAAATCACCCGCAATGGGCATATAGATGTGTTCGCGGTACGAGAGGAGAACGATATTCGGCAAGTATGGCATGTTGAATGCAAAGGGCAGACGTCTCAGAATACAGTCGATTTTTGCACGGCCATCGGACAACTGCTCAAGCGGATTAACGAACGCGGACACCATCACGCAATTGCGTTTCCTGACCTGCCAGTGTTCAGAAGGCAGTCGGCACAGTTCGCCCCCTGGGTTCTAGCTGCGCTAAATCTCCATTGGATATGGGTGGATGAGAACGGCGGGGTGAGTGTCGACTTCCCGCCGGTTTTGAGCCGTGACAATCAATAATAAGACAATCGACAGCGTCTGACTTCAAAGGGACTTGATCACTTACAACCCTTGCTCTTGGCCGCGTTCTCAATAGCGTTTACCTTGCCCTTCGACACGGCTACCTGTCCTTCTTTGTCGCCGCCGAACGTGCTGGAAGCTGGAACGCCGATCAAGAACACCCCAACTGCATCACCGGTAGCAGCCTCGTTCTGCTGCTTTGACAAGCTCGCGAGGGTATTCCGTTCTTTGACCAATTCGCTCGCCAAAGCTTGGCAGCTCAGGTTGGTGTAAGCAGCCATCGGGATATCAACTGGCACGATTGCATCAGGACGCTTCGCACACGCGACGGAACCCACGCTGAGAGCCAGCGCAACGATAATCTTCAATTTCATGGAAATACTCCCCTTTCCCCATTCCGATTTCTGGCAAAGGAAAGCGTCGTCGTCAATATGGTGCTTTCGTATTAGATCGGGTCAGCGTTCGCGTTATCCGGGGCTGAGACGAATATGTACGTCGTGTGGATCTGGATGGCCATGTGAAGCAGTTACGCGAGGGCATGAAGGAAATGAGGGATGAAACGAGAGAGGGATTGAAGGAAACGAACAAACGGCTTGATCAGGTGCTGGCCGTACTGGCGCAAGATAAGAAAGTCTGATTGTTTACAAGCGAAGACCAATGGGAGGTGGTGGATTGCTTAAGGACAGAGACTACGATGTGTTGGCGTCGAAGAAACTTCATAATCAGTCGAGCTGGGTATTGGAAAGGTCAGGCATTATTTATCTCAGGATTGTTGGAAATTACCCTGTTTGTCGGTTTATGACCGCAACTGCCGATGAGGACGACCTTTCCCTGCATGTATGCCGTTCACAAAAAAGGCTGTTAGGTGCGGCGGAAAAACTTTGCAAAGAATTGGGATGTGTTCCAGTTCCGACGCTAGACAATTCTAAAGATCAGAGGCCATATCTTAAAATGTTCGGATTCGATTATACTACAAGTTCATCCGAAGAGCAGGCTGAAAAGGAACTTCTCACAATATTTGATTGTTTCTTCAAAATATACGATTCCGAGACAGATTTGTAATCGCCATACACCTCAATCGAACTGAAAGTAAGATGCGACTTTGTTCCGGAAGATGTGGCCGTTCAAAACAAACTTGCCTGCGCTTCCTTATTGTCATTGCTTGGTGTGAGGTCGATCAGATCCGCATCGGGCAAGGGCTTTTGCATTTCCTTGGCTTCATCCCATGGAGCGCGTAGCCAGGTGTCTATTTCCTCCGTAGTGCGGAGAATGACTGGCATTGCCTTTGGATGGATCGGTTTCACCACGGCGTTTGGCTCGGTCGTGAGAAACCCGAAGATATCGACCTCTACCGGCCCCTCTTTCTTCTTCCTCAC
Source organism: Ochrobactrum vermis (assembly GCF_002975205.1). Taxonomy (NCBI): domain Bacteria; kingdom Pseudomonadati; phylum Pseudomonadota; class Alphaproteobacteria; order Hyphomicrobiales; family Brucellaceae; genus Ochrobactrum; species Ochrobactrum vermis. The sequence continues at coordinate 1,274,738 of NZ_PCOC01000001.1, forward strand.
GCCTTTCCAACCGGTCCAGATGCCAGCGAATGCGAAAAGCGGCTTCTCTTCATTGAGAGCGAACCAGTGAAGCGGCTTTCGTTTGGTCTTCGGGTCCGGTTCCTGCCCATATTCGGAAAAGGAAGTGGCTGGAACGACGCAACGGCTTTCAACGCCCTGCCAACGCCGCCAGTGAGGCGAGGTGAGGTTGCGGATATTCGTTACTCCGCCATCTGCTTCACCCTTCACATACATCGGTGGCGTCGGCATGCCCCAGCGGAGCATTGCGAGCTCTGGTTCGTCGCCTTTGATGTTTCGCAATACCGGGGCCGGATAGTCGGGATACACGTCAAGTTGAGGATCAACCCGGTTCGTCACGTCTCCGAATTTCGGAAACAGGCGGCGCATGGCCTCATGTGCCGTGGTCAGGTTATATAGATTGCACATACGCTCCTCCTCGTTGCCAAGAGAATAGCGCGCTTATTTGCGCCGTCCAGTGAGAGCGTCCTCGCCTTCAAGCTTATGGGCGCGACAGAACCACAGTTGTCCGTGCGTCGTTTTGTAACCGAACGTTCCCCATTCCTTACAGTCCTTCGAATCGCAAAGATGCACGAACAGGCTTCCAGCCTTCGCCACGTGCGCATTGTCGTTCTTGTATCCCGCCATTAGTACCAGCTCTTTCTGTCATTCCACTTATACGGTCGCTGAAACTCCAGCCGGTTGGTATCGCGCAGTTCTTCAAACATCCGTTTCACTAGGCTTACGACTTCTTCCTTGTCCTCACATACTCCGTAAGGAAGGTCTTGGAACGGGCTACGACATTCAACCAGACACCATTTCCACGTCCCAGCGCTCGGACCAAAGTCGCTTCTCAGGATTCGGCAGAAGCTACCCCATTCAGTGTATGCTATGAAGTCACCGGCGCATGTTTGTCCGCCAATGACAGTTCGACACCATTTAAGCTGCATCATTTCTCAGGCAGTCCGTAGCTGATGAAGTTGCCAGCCTTGTTCCCGCATTTGCTGCAAACCAGGCGGGGTTCGATCTCTTCGAGAGTAACCCACTCGCCGAAGCGAGCGGCCATAAGTGGGGCAGTCTTTTCCAGATAATTCCGACAACGGGAGCAGCTAAAGCGCACCACATTTCGCGGGCGCAGTTCTCGCAGTACCGTTCGCATTTCACTTCACGAAAATTGTAGGCTTCCAGCCACGTGCAAAGCCCATCGACATAGCCATACTGGCATATTCGATCTCTTTGACGAGAAAATCCCGATCTTTCAGAAGTGCCTCTATCGCAGCTCGCACGTCGCCCTTGTGATAGGCGAGAACCAATTCAATTTCATCGTCGTATTCATTTTCCTGCGCAACCGCATTCATTGTCCTGCTCCGAATGAAGCAGACACACACGCCACCAACGTGTCTGAGATACTATCGGGCCGCCTTCCGATGTTCTTATTCTGTTCACGGTTGTTTAGGAGAGTCAAACTGAATCTCGGGGCAGGGCTATGGAGCGGATCAAAAATTCCACAGAAAGAGAAATCCGTGTAGAATCCGTGGAGAATGATAGATTCGGTGCCTAAGCTATTGTAAACAACTGCGCAGCGAATCCCTTCACACGGGAGGGGTCACAGGTTCAATCCCTGTCACGCCCACCATTTAACTTCCTGTTTTATAGAAATAATTGGTGCGGTTTATTTCGTCCGCCCGATATTCGTCGTCTCCACCGCAGTCTTGTTCATTTTTATCCCGCAGGATCAGGACCGTTCATATCTCCAAAGCATGACACATGCAGCGATTACTACCGCAGACGTCAACACGCCCAAGACAATAGAGAAGAGGATCATAGCATTACCCCTGCCACCTTATTTTTTTGATTGGTGAGAGAATGACCGAGGAAAACAACTTCGTCAGGTCTGCAATGACGAATCAACATCCCGTGCATTTGAATTGACGAGTCATGCATTGACGCCTTCCCGCGCAGCTCGCGGAATATATGCGTTGACGAGTGCTGCAACGTATATTTCTTGTTGCTGTTACGAAACTTTCACCGTAACCGGACCGGCGAGGGCGTCCGCCTATTGAGCAGGCCGGACGGGCTTAAGAGGCGGGATAACAGAATAATCGTTTTGGTGAATGTTGCGGGCGAAAGAACTTTAATTGTCAATTTTCATTTTGAAATATACTGAGTATGTAATGATGATCTATAAGAGAATATTCTGTTAGATATACTTTGAATGAATTTCATAGTACATTTATGGTCATAAATGCCGGAAATAGCTTATCGCCTATTCTTTCGTTCGAAGAAGGTGGAATTTCCAATTCGGACTTTGACGCCACGATCAAGGATTGCATGTCGCAGGCCCATTGGTTGCCGAATTTCTTGTTTTATATTGAAACATCTGTCGGAATATTACTTCAAGCGGGCGGAAAACTGTTCGAGTTAGACTGGTTTCGGCAGGCTTGGCTTGCTGTCACGGCTCTCCTCACTATCTATAGCCCGAAAAGAAGTTTGAATGACGGTGAGAATGATGAGTTTGGATGCGCATGGTTCGATGACAGAAAGGAAGCCTTTTTCGGTTCCTGCAAATGAAATCGAGCGGCTTGAAAGCGTCCGCAGCCTGGTTTCAGTGACGAGCCTTGGACTGCCCGAACTGGATACGCTTGTATCGCTTGTGAAAGATGTTTTTGGCGTCAGTACATCGGCTCTCAACATCGTCGATGAGGACTGGCAGCGCGTTGCTGCCAATGCGGGCGAAAAGGTCAGCAGTTGTCCGCGTGAGCTAACCGCGTGCACTTTTGTCGTGGAAAGCGGCAAACTCTTCGTCATCGAAAACATGGTCGAAAACGACTTCTTCTGCGCAATGCCCTATGTGACAGGCGAACCGCGTTTTCGCTTCTATGCCGGTGCGCCAGTATCGGTAGAGAACGGGTTAGTCGTCGGCTCGCTCTGTATTCTCGATAATGCGCCCAGACAGCTTTCCGATACAGAGCGCACCAAGCTAGAGGACTTTGCCCGTATAGCGAGCGGATTGCTGCGCTTGCAGAAGACGAACAAATTTCTTAACGATGATTCCACCGCTCTCAAACGCCTCGCACTGACAGACCGGTTGACCAAGCTTTATAATCGCGGGGCACTGACCGAACTTGCCGTTCCGTTGATCGAAAAAGCTTTGCAGCAGGGCAAGCCCATTGGTGCCCTGCTGATCGATCTCGATCGCTTCAAGGCAGTCAACGATACTTACGGTCATTTGATGGGCGACACACTTTTGATCGAGGCGGCACGACGTCTGCGCTCTGCATTGAGGGAGACCGATATTCCAGTGCGTGTGGGCGGTGATGAATTTGCCGTCATTCTTCCCGATGAAGACTGCCGGGAGAATATAGAGTTAGTCGCAGGAAGGGTTGTCGAGGCCTTCCGCGTGCCCTTTGTCATCCACGGCGTCAATCTTGATGTCTCGGCAAGCGTCGGAGCGGTTCTTGCGCCGCGCGACGGTTCATCGCCCGAGGCGCTGGCTCGCAATGCGGATATCGCGCTCTATGCAGCGAAAAGCAAAGGTCGCAATTGCTATAGCGTTTTCGGTGAATCCGAGAGCAAGAGATAATAAAAACAGTTTGTTAGACGTACCTTAGAGTTGCTGCTTTAACTGAATAGCAAAAGCCCGGACCGCTCAGTCCGGGCTTTTGTATTCTTACGTTCCACTTTTAGTCGAGGACGTAGCAAGCCTTGGCCTTGCCGCGCGCCGGATCGCCGAAGGCGCGGTTATCGCACCGAACGCCATCGCGGAAGACACCTTCCGTGAACCGGCCATTCGCGCCATAACGAACGCGTTTGCGACCGTAGAAGTCGCAGAACCCGCCTTCCTTGGCGCAGCGGCTCCAATCGCGATCATTGTCATCATAGCGATCATACCTGTCGGGGCGACCGGGGCGATCAGGACGGCCTGGCCGATCCGGCCTGTCCCAGCGATCCTGTACGACGAAGGAGCAGCTTTTCTTTTTGCCGGGTGCAGGATCACCGAAGACCCTGTTCGAGCAGGTAACCTGCGGGCGGTCGATGAAGCGTGACGTATTCTGTCCGCTTGTTCCATAAACCACTTCCGCCGGATAGGGCAGCTGGCAGACTCCGTTTTCGCTTGCGCAGCGCTGCAGCTGGGCTGCGGATGCCTGCGTAACAAGTGGAGCGAAGGTGGCGACAAGGCCGCCTAGACATAGTGAAGCAACAGTCGTCTTGAGTGCAGGCATCATGATGAGTCCCTCTGATGTCGATGAAATATGCTTTAGTTCCGATATCTTGAACAGAGGATGAATGCGTAACCCGTAAAAAGCTGCAAGGCGGCAACATCCAATCGAAATTTACGAATGCTCACGAACCTGAACTTGTGTGGGGTCGACAACCGTTTCCTGCTCTGGTTAGCTTACGGCCGGAGTGAGGATCGGAAATGCGCCATCTGCCTTTCAGTTTCAAAGCGATCATTGTTGTTCTGGCGGTCGTAATTGCTGCCGGGTTTTATGTCGGTCACAAGACGACAGAAGTGCGCCAGGCCTTTCTCATTCAACGCGCCGCACCTTCGGAAGCTGGAATATAGTCCGGTTTGTCGCGCCGGAACCGGCTTTCTTTCCAGCAGATTTCGTGAAATTAGAGTGAAGTACTCACGTTCACTCTTCGGAAGGCTGCCCACATGCACGGCGAATACAAAGTCCACGGCGGAAAACTTGTCGTAGTCGATCTGGAAGTTCGTGACGGGCGTCTGAGCGATGTGCAGGTCGCGGGCGATTTTTTCCTGGAACCGGACGAGGCCCTGGAGGATATCCGCAACGCTATTGAAGGTCTTTCGGCCGATGCGTCGTCGGAGCAGATTGCCGACGCGGTGAGGGCAGGTCTTCGTCCCGGTGCGATGATGCTCGGTTTCAGCCCGGAAGCGGTGGCAATCGCCGTCCGGCGGGCATTGGGTGTGGCGCGCACTTGGCGGGATTTCGAATGGCAGATCGTCGAAATGCCTGCGGTTTCGCCTGCCATGCATCTTGCGCTGGACGAGGTTCTGGCGCAGGAAGTCGCCGCAGGACGTCGCGCGCCGACATTGCGCTTCTGGGAATGGGAGCGCCCGGCAATCATCATTGGCGCGTTCCAGTCGCTGCGCAATGAAGTTGATATGGACGCAACCAGTAAATTCGGTGTCGAAACCGTCCGTCGTGTTACCGGTGGCGGAGCTATGTTCGTGGAGCCAGGCAGCACCATAACCTATTCGCTCTATGCGCCCGGCGAACTGGTGCGCGACATGAGTTTTGCCGATTCCTACGCATTTCTGGACGATTGGGTGCTGAAGGCGCTCAATTCACTCGGCATTGACGCTTTTTATAAGCCGCTCAACGATATTTCGAGCTCCAAGGGCAAGATCGGTGGCGCGGCGCAGAAGCGGTTCTCAAAAGGGACTGTTCTCCACCATGTCACGATGGCTTACGACATGGATGCCGAAAAAATGGTGAAGGTCCTGCGCATCGGGCGCGAGAAGCTTAGCGACAAGGGCACGACGAGCGCAGTGAAGCGCGTCGATCCGGTTCGCAGCCAGACCGGACTGCCACGCGAAGAAGTCATCAAGCGTATGAAGGACACCTTTGTGTCTTTGAATGGCGGCGTAGGCAGCAAAATTACGCCCGAAGAATATGCAGCTGCCGAAAAGCTTGTGGTTGAAAAATTCTCGACCGAGCAGTGGCTGCACAACATCCCTTGATCTGAACCGACTGCGGTTCAATCGCGAAGCGGGGTGACTTGCCTGTGTCATCATGGCATAGGAGGCCGCAACGCGTTCCTTTACGTTCCACTCCATCTCACAAAGTCCTTCCGTTCCATGATCCGTATCGACAATATCAGCAAGTCCAACAGCCATCGCATTCTCTTTATCGAGGCTTCCGCCGGTTTGAACCGCGGCGAAAAGATCGGCCTTGTCGGTCCTAACGGTGCAGGCAAGACAACCCTATTTCGGATGATTACCGGCGATGAGCAGCCGGATGAGGGACAGGTCGGCGTCGAAAAGGGTGTGACAGTCGGTTATTTCGACCAGAATGTCGGCGAGATGGGCGGTCGATCCGCTGTTGCGGAAGTGATGGAAGGTGCGGGGCCTGTCAGCGTGGTTGCGGCGGAACTCCGCGAGCTGGAGGCGGCTATGGTCGATCCAGACCGCATGGACGAGATGGACGCCATCATCGAACGTTACGGTGAAGTGCAGGCACGTTACGAACAGCTCGATGGTTACGGTCTGGATGGCCGCGCGCGCGAGGTTCTGGCAGGTCTCAGCTTCTCGCAGGAAATGATGGACGGCGATGTCGGCAAGCTCTCCGGCGGCTGGAAAATGCGCGTTGCGCTGGCGCGTATTCTGCTGATGCGCCCGGATGTGATGCTGCTCGACGAACCGAGCAACCATCTGGATCTCGAAAGCCTCATCTGGCTCGAAGCATTTCTCAAAAACTATGACGGCGCGCTACTGATGACCTCGCACGACCGCGAGTTCATGAACCGTATCGTGACCAAGATTATTGAAATCGACGGCGGCTCGCTCACAACCTATTCCGGCGACTATGCCTTCTATGAGGGGCAGCGGGTGCTGAATGAAAAGCAGCAGCAGGCCCAGTTTGAACGCCAGCAGGCGATGCTTGCCAAGGAAATCAAGTTCATCGAGCGCTTCAAGGCGCGTGCTTCCCATGCTTCTCAGGTGCAAAGCCGTGTGAAGAAGCTGGAGAAGATCGACCGTGTAGAACCGCCACGCCGCCGTCAGACAGTTGCCTTCGATTTCGCACCGGCGCCGCGTTCGGGCGAGGACGTCGTCAGCTTCAAGGGTGTGCACAAGACCTATGGAAGCCGCACAATCTATGACGGTTTAGATTTCATGGTTCGCCGTCGCGAACGCTGGTGCATCATGGGCATCAACGGTGCGGGAAAATCGACGCTGCTGAAGCTGGTTGCAGGTGCCGCAGAGCCTGACAAGGGCAATGTCAATATCGGCGCCAGCGTCAAGCTCGGTTATTTTGCGCAGCATGCGATGGATGTGCTCGATGGCGACGCCACGATACTGGAATGGCTGGAAGAACGTTTTCCAAAGGCAGGTCAGGCGCCGCTTCGTGCTCTGGCTGGCTGCTTCGGATTTTCCGGCGACGATATCGAAAAGAAGTGTCACGTGCTCTCGGGCGGCGAAAAGGCCCGTCTGGTCATGGCGGCAATGCTGTTCGATCCGCCGAATTTTCTGGTTCTGGACGAGCCGACCAACCACCTTGATCTCGATACGAAGGAAATGCTCATCAAGGCGCTTGCGGCCTACGAGGGCACGATGCTGTTCGTATCGCACGACCGGCACTTCCTTGGCGCGTTGTCGAACCGGGTTCTGGAACTGACACCGGATGGTATTCACCAATATGGCGGTGGCTATACGGAATATGTGGAGCGGACGGGGCAGGAGGCTCCGGGTTTGCGTTCGTAGGCGCGCTGGTGCGCGTTTCGATCTGATTGAATCAGATCGGCGCTCTAACGGTTTGTTTTGCGCACATCTTATTTGAAAACCGTTTCACACTTTTCGGGATGCGCTTTAACGACAAAATTTGCGTCGCTTAATCAAAATAAGCCATTGATGCACATGCGCGGTTCAGTTAGAAACGCGCATGAAAAGGCTTCGAGCCTTCCGGCAATGCACCCGTAGCTCAGCTGGATAGAGTGCTGCCCTCCGAAGGCAGAGGTCGCAGGTTCGAATCCTGCCGGGTGCGCCATAAAAACAATGACTTAGCGGCTATAATGGCAGTGACCACAGGTTCAATTGAACCTAAAAGTCGAGTGCGGATACCGCTTTTCGTAGATAATCCGGCGAGAATCGAGCGTAGACCTTGAATGTGATTGCCGGTGAGGAATGCCCCAGATATTGGGTGATCTCATCCATCGATACGCCAGCTTCAGCCATCCAAACGGCAGCGCTGTGTCGTAGGTCATGCGGAACGACATCGGTCAAGCCCGCACGACGCACAGCTCCAGCAAAGCCCTTTTTAATGTCGAGCACGCGCTCGCCACCGTATTCCACCACGTAGGGCGACTGTCGAGCCGCATGGGCCTCCTGCAATACGGCAAACGCACTGTCTCGGTCATTGGCACCGTGGCGCGGCCCTTGCGGTTCTTGTCACCAACGATGCCTAACATGATCAGCTTGCGATCGAAGTCCACTCGATCCCAGGTTAATTGAAGGATTGCTGTTTTTCGCGCAGCCGTTGTCAACGCCAGTACGCAGAATAGGCGCATGTGAGGCGAGGAACATCCGCCCAACAGCCGTTTGTACTCGGCTTTTGTCAAGTGTCGGTCACGCGGCGGCGATGCAGGTGGCGCCTCAAAACGCGCGCCATTAACGCCACGCCAATTCAATGCTTGGCGGATGACGTTAATTTCCTTCAGCACAGTGGCTTCTTTTCGACCAGCTAGATAACGGCTCGTGGCATACTCAGTGCAGATGTCCTCGGTGATCTGATCTGGCCGCAGGTGCGCAAAATGACCTTCAGCTTGTTTTCAGGCATATCGAAGCCGTTCTGGATTAGCGATTTTGCCATCCTTTGCTTCAATATATGCAGCGACAATATCGCCGACGAGTGAGCCCGTCGGCGCTGCAAAATCGCGTTTGAAATCTTGTAGGCGACGTGCGGCCTCATCACTATCAGTGGTGCACAGGCTTCGTCGGTGCGTTGATTTTCCGTCGTGCCAAACGGCGTACCATTTGCCGCGGAAAAGCTTTTGTCGGACATCGTAGGACATTCGTAATCCAGTACAGCGTTGTAAGGAATTCGGTAAAGCCTGCCGACGCGGAAGGACGGCAGTCGGTTCTTATTGACCAAATCTCTTAAGTGCTGTGGGCTGCATTGCCACCTCGCGGCCAGCGTTTCTGGAGTAAAGGCGATGTTATCATTTGAATGATGATGTGTCATTCGTCACCTCCTTTCATTCGCTGCGGCGCTACCTGCCTTTTCTGCGGCTTCCTGCGCTTCTCTTCCGCCTTCGAAACACCTTCGTCTGAGGCACTCCCGCCCTCGTAACGGCCTTGTGCGCGCTCACCGATGTAAATATGCGGAATTTGCTGATAGGCGACAATGAGAGCGACGATTGCCGCAATGATGATGAGTATGCGCTTGTTGTCTTTGCTGACCTTCATCTACTCACCGCTTTTCAGGGCTTGGCGACCGGCTTCGGTGATCGTGTAATAACCGAGTTTATCCTTGCGATTAGACAGAAGCCCGTTGGCTCGAAGTATTTCTACAGTGCGATAGTGCTGACCGAAGCCAAGAACACCGCCCGACCGGTCCGCTGCAGCCAATGCTCGCTTTTGTGCCTCTGTCAGCTTCATTCGCTCTGCTCCCCTAGTGGACTGGCGTTGAGGGCTGCTAGTATCTTATTCGCGGACACCCCTACGTCAGTGAAGGAATACTTCCAACCCAACTTGTTAAGACGATCATATGCGATACGCAGCGCTTCTGCCTTTGTTCTGTCGCCGTGAGCCACCTTCTCGATGAGTTCCTTACTCGCCATGGTTGGCCTCTTTCTTGCGCAAATCTCGCGGCTTGAATTCGTCGGTGATGTAACCGTCATGCAGGAGGGTGATGCACGGCTCAAGACGATCAGAGCCGTAAACCCGTCGCAATTCGATCCCGATAATCACGCCTTCAAAACGGTCATAATCGGCTGCCGCATCACAGATGACTTCATCACCAATGTCGAAGCTAAGAAGCTCTGGAATGTCGATAATTTTGTTCTCAGTCGTCAGCGAAAGTCTCACGTGCTGGCCTCCTTTGCGCGCAAGAGGGCGGACAGCGTGTCACGAAACACCTTCCAGCCTCGTCAGCGGTCTGCTTTGCGATTTTGCTCAATTCGGCGCGTCTCATGGGGTCGATCCTGTCAGGCGCGTCTAGCTTGGAGAGGTGGGTAAGGAGTGAGGTCATTCGTCACTCTCCCAAATGAGTTTTTCAGGGTGTTTGATGAAATATGGGTCCATTCCGAAACCCATTTCTTGCCAGGATCGAATACGCGTGACCATGCCGGGGCGCGTCCACGCCGTGCATTGCATGCAGTTGCCGACCAGCAAGATCAGACACGGCCATATCGGCATGCGCGACTTCCGCGGCGAGGTCGTTCGTGCTTACGAAGATGCAGGATGGATCTTCCATAGCGAGGTATGCATCTGGAAAGATCCAGTTGTCGCTCAGCAGCGCACGAAATCCATCCGCCTTCTGCATAAGCAGATCACGAAAGACAGCACGACTAAAGCGTGTCGCATCTATTCAACCTCATAACCCGCAGCTTTGAAGAAGTTTCTGCATTCATGAACGGAGAATAGGCTAATGATATCGCCGAGGGCTTTCGTGATGGCATCGAAGCTACGAGCTGCTCGCTTTCGTAGAAGTGCCTTGAGCTTTGAGAAAGCCATTTCGATGGGGTTCAGGTCTGGCGAGTAAGGTGGCAAGAAAAGCAGCCAGGCGCCTTTAGCCTTGACTAAGAGGTCGGCTCGCTCGCTTTTATGGAAGCCGACATTGTCGAGGATGACGATGTCGCCGGGCGAGAGTGTCGGCGCAAGCTGTGTTTCGATCCATGTTTCGAAGATGCGGCTGTTCATTGGTGCATTGACGATCCATGGCGCGGTCAGGCCGTGGCATCGCAGGCCAGCAATGAAGGTCTGGGTTTTCCAGTGACCGAACGGAGCATAGCCGACAAAACGGCTGCCTCTGGCCGACCATCCGGTGCGTTTTGTCAGGCGCGTGTTTGTTGAAGTCTCATCGATAAAAACGAGCCGCGACAAGGCTTTGTTGAAAAATGGCTTTCGGCGATTGATCCATAGATCACGCGCCCTGGCGATCTGCGGCCTGCGCTGTTCGCTTGCCTTGATGCTTTTTTTTATTGCTCAGCCCAAGCCCGTGCAGAAACCGACCAACTGTCGCACGGTGCACTTCAATACCACGCTCTGCGAGTTCGACACACAATTCATCCAAGGTCACTTCACCCTGGGCCGCCACGCGCTCACTGATCCATTCACAATGGGCTGATAGTTTGCTGCCGGGCGGATGGCCTTGTTTAGCAGCGGCAAGAGAACCAGATGACCGGTGCAGGATCATCATGTTGTTGACGAACCGAGGCGAAACGCGGAAATGCCGCGCGGTTTCCCGGTTACTATTGCCTTCATTCACAAACGCAACGACACGCTCACGCAACTCGATCGGATGCGGCTTGCCCATGGCGCGTCTCCTTCCATGGGCAAAGTGAATCATAGATCACACAAAAGCGAAACTCTGAATCCGCTTAGACGCGACACGCTTTAGCGGGCAGGGCCTTGCTGACTATATGCTGATGTTCCGCAAGCCGGGCGATAACCCCGATCCTGATGATGGCATGTTCGATCGTTATGTCGGTTATGGCAACGAGCCAACATCATTGGCCGACCGGCTGGCATCTGGCGAAGATCGGGCACGGACCGAGAAATGGTTCTCGATTGAAGTCTGGCAGCGTTATGCATCGCCGGTCTGGATGGACATAAACCAGACGCACACCTTGCAATATCGGTCGGCGCGCGACGAAAAGGACGAGTAGCACATTTCGCCTTTGCAGTTGGACGTTATCGAACGTTGCATAGAACTGTGGAGTAACCCCGGCGATGTGATCCTGACGCCTTTTCTCGGCATTGGAAGCGAAGTCTATGGAGCCGTGGCCGCTGGTCGCAAGGGCATCGGGTTCGAGTTGAAGCCGTCCTACTTCGCGCAGGCCGCGCGTAACATCGATGCGCTGGATAGTAAGCAGGACAGCATATTCGACGCCGCTAATGACAATGCCGTCTTTTCAGCGAAGGTAGCCGCATGACTATCCGCGACCGTCTTCAGCAAAATGGCCGGGGGCACAGTCATCCCGAAAGCGCCCCGGCCCAATGTCCTCTCGAGGGAGAGGTCTCCGAGCGTCCACATTGCGACGGTTCACTTGAAGTTGCTCACCATAACACGTCTTCTCAACCAGAAGTTAAAATAAATGCGAGGAGGGCCATATGACGGTTGATCAAGACATCTGCCACGTCTGCGCCCGCCACGCCGTAGGCCTCGGCGTGCAAGCAGACCTCGAGCCGATCCGCTGGCTATGCAAGGAATGCGCCGACATTGCCGAGCATATCTGCTCCCGCCGGCGGCTCGACCCTTACGAACTGCGCGCCCTTGATACCGGCGTCGGGTCGGTTGGGGAGTATTTGCAAGTGCTTGGCAAAACCGACCTTAAGGAAATGGACGAGCTTGAGGCGCGCATGATCGTGAAAGCCGCGTGGGAAGGGTGCGGGCGAGGGATGCGCGGAGCGTTAAAGGAGGCGCCGTTTTGAACTGCCGTTCTAGGTTCCGTTCGGCGGCTCGATCGATGGCATTTTCTTGAGTAACGTATCATTGTATGTGGAGCCATCCTGGCCATGATGAACTTTTCGATGGCAAGTCGGGCAAAGCGCAATCACGTAGCTGGGGTCATCAGGACCGCCGTCGCTCACTCGACGGATGTGATGAGGTTCCAGGTACGGTTGCCCGTTGATGCGCAGAAAGGACGCTTGGCAGCAGCAACCCTCACAATGACCGTTGGCCCGAGCAAGCACATAATCTCTAACGTGTCGGCTTCGCTCATAGATAGTTCGGGTTGATGCCCTACCTTCGCGGCTGCCGGCAGCCTCTTCTGCAAGGCGTCGCATGGCAGCCAGGTCGACTGTGGGGGCGGGTTGCTCATCATCGACAGCTTCAACAATATTCTCGAGGCTTCTAAGTTCGAAGATTAGGGCTTTACGCATATCACTGTTGCGATCGGGCGACTGTCCCCATCGCCAACTTTCGCAGATAAAGCTGCCCAGGAAGATCAAATCTTTGCCTTTCCCGAGGCTTTCGAAAAGGAGTAGATCCTTGCCCAACATAGCATGGTCACGAATTGCTTTATTGCCGCGGACCATTTCCATGTCGCCGACTTGACCTTCACCATAATAGCGCTCGTGGACAAAGGTTGACTGCGGAATCGATTTTTGATTCAAAGCTACCATTTGGAGGCTGCTTTGGGCGAACGGATCGGTTTGACAGACGAGGAATGGGCAGTAATCAGTCCGCTTCTACCTGCTGAAAGTGGGCGTGGATGCCGCCCTGCTCAGGACAATCGGCGTTATTTCGAAGGCATGCTGTGGATGGCGCGCACAGGAGCGCAATGGCGGCATCTGCCTGATGAATACGGCAAGTGGAACAGCGTCTTTCGTCGATATCGACGCTGGGTCGAGACCGGTGTTTTCGAGGCAATGCTTGAGACACTGGCCGAACTGGTGGAACGGGATCGAAGTGCCGACATGATCGACAGCACCGTCGTCCGGGCGCACCATTGTGCAGTCGGCATAAAAAGATCCCATGGGGATAGCGGCCTCCACTGTGACAGAGTGAGGCTGCAACAAACTCTGTGGAGACAATCATGTTTTTTACGGCTGACCAATCCGAAGCGCGTGCCACGATCCGCATCGACCTTGGTGCAATTTTCGTATCAATAGAACTGAGTAAATCGACTTGGCTAATCACATCCTTGTCGCCGGGCAGCGGCGAAAAAATGTCGCGGCACGCGGTTGTCGGTGGTGACGTAGCAGGACTTCTGGAGCGCTTTGGCGAATTGCGAGAAAAGGCGCAGGCGCGTACTGGAACATGGTACCCATTGGTGGTGATACAGGAAGCGGGTCTCGATGGTTTCTGGATCGATCGACGGTTGTGTCAAGAAGATTGGATCGAAAGCCATATCGTCGATGCCGCCTCGATCGCGGTGTCGCGCCGACGCCGCCGAGTGAAGACCGACCGTCTTGACGGCGAGACACTGGTGCGAACGCTGTTAGCCTACAAGCGAGGAGAGCCGCGTGTTTGCTCAATGGTCAGGGCACCGACGCGCGAGCAGGAGGATCGTCGTCGGATTTGCCGTGAGCGGAAGACACTGGTATGTGAGCGAACGCTTCACATCAATCGCGTCAAGGGATTGCTCTTCAGCCAAGGTATCACCGGCTACGAACCGTTGCGCAGCGACCGTCGCAAGAAACTGGAGGCACTTAAGACCGGTGATGGCTGCCCGCTACCGCCGCATTTGAAAGCGCAGATCAGCCGCGAGCTCGATCGACTTGAGCTGCTTCTTGAGCAGATCAAGTCGGTGGAGAGGGAGCGTGACGCTCTCGTAGCCGAGAAAAAGACGTCCACCCCAGCGTCGCCAGCTGCGATGTTACTTGAGATCAAAGGGATTGGTCCCGAGTTTGCTGTCAATCTCTACTCGGAAGGTCTGTTCCGACATTTTTCCAACCGGAGACAGCTCGCTGCCTATGCAGGGCTGTCACCGACACCTTGGAGAAGCGGATCGATTGATCGCGAACAGGGCGTTTCAAAAGCGGGCAATCCTCGCCTGCGAACGACGATGGTCCAGCTTGCCTGGCTCTGGTTGCGCCACCAGCCACAATCTGCGCTCACTTTGTGGTTTAAGGCCCGGATCAAGCCTGGCGGCGGTCGTCTCAAGAAGACGACGATCGTCGCACTTGCCCGCAAGCTGCTGGTCGCATTGTGGAAATACGTCACCGCCGGTGTTGTCATAGAGGGCGCCGTAATGAAAGCCGGCTGATACTACGCAAACCTATTCTGAAATCTTCCGGAGCCTGATCAGTTCCGGCGGATCCGGGTCAACGGACCGATGAGTCCCCTGGCGAAATGCCGTTTTAAAGAAAGGTCCCGTTGTCCTGAGCCTTGCCCGCCGTAAGCGGGATATTGGTGTAGCCGCATACAACGGCGACCGGATGTGAGGTTGATCAGGCTCGGATGTCGAGCCGCGTCATGCAGTATGGCTCAGAACCTGGATACCGATAGGGTGGAGAATGCTGATGTAGCACGAACAACAACCTTGACTTAAATATCCCCATGTGAGGGGACTCAAGAGACCGAGGCGCTTGGCCGATCGCGCGGCGGTTTCACAACCAAGCTCCATGCCCGGTGCGATGCGAAAGGCCGACCGCTAGGCTTCGTCCTGACGCCCGGACAAACGCATGACACCCAAGGCTTCGCGCCTTTGTTCCGGATGATCTCCGACCGGATCGAGGCGTTCCTCGCCGACAAGGGGTACGACGCTGACGCCATTCGCGAAGAGATCGCCCGCGCCGATATCGAGGCCGTCATTCCGACAAAGAGCAACAGACGCCAACCAATCCCGCACGACAAAGCCAAATACAAATGGCGCAATCAGATCGAGCGCCTCTTCAACAAGCTCAAGAACTGGCGACGGGTCGCAACCCGATACGACAAGACCAAGGAATCCTACCTCGGTTTCGTCGCAATCGCTGCAGTCAAACTATGGATACCCTTTGTCCACGAGCGCTAGTCAAAACGTCCATCGGGCAGGTGTTGGTCTTCATAGCCGTAATGACTGCCAGCCTTGCCGGTGATGATAATTACAACGTTATGGTTGGACGGAGTAACGATGCCACCCTGTTGCTGGCCGGCAAACTGACCGTGGATGTCTTTCCGCCTATTATAATATCTGCCTACGACGAAGCCCCAAGTCATGCTTACCCCCCCGCGATGAAAGCCAGGGTTAAGCACTACAATATCATCGCGAAGTGTTCCAGACCGTCAGCAAGCCTGACGCCGCTCTTCTAGCGAGTTGAGCAAATCGCTCAGTTCCTTGGCATCGCGGTAGTTCATTCCTACCGCCTGCCGAACGCCCATCTCAACTGGCTTTTGAACTTGTTGATCAACCACTGACCAGGTGTCGTTTATTCCGTTTGACGCTTTGTATCGTCCGCCGATGTGCCGCCCACCCTTCAATGTTGATCTGCTCATCCCAGTCCTTTCAAGGTTCGAATCGATTGAAATCTATGATTACAGACATGGTTAACACATCGCAAGTTGCTGCCGTCGCAACAGACCCCATGCTCGAAGTTGCGCTGTCCTACACGGCGCGCAGCTGGCCTGTATTCCCATGCCGTGCCGCCGACGAAGAGTTCGTTGACGAGGACGGCATCATTGAAATTCTCGCCACCAAAACTCCGCTGACCTCAAATGGTTTCCGCGGCGCGACGCTGAACGAGCGCATTGTGCGTGAGCTTTGGCGTCGTAATCCCGGTGCTATGATCGGCGTGCCAACTGGTGCACCTATTGGTGCTTGGGTGCTGGACATCGACCCGAAGCATGGCGGGCCGGATACGCTCGCCGCATTGGAGGCCGAGCACGGCGCGTTGCCAGCCACGCTTACGGCCGAAACCACGAGCGGCGGACGGCATTACTTCTTCAAGCACAAGGCTGGCGTGCGCAATCGTGATGCACTGGGCGCTGGCATCGATGTTCGTGGTGACGGCGGCTATGTCATCGCGGCTGGCAGTGTGCCTGCTGTTGGCCAGCCTTACCGCTGGTTGGTCGATATGGAACCGGTTGACGCACCAGACTGGCTGCTGGAGCTTGTGTTGCCGCGATCTTACGACAGCACGACCATGTACCAGGCGCCGTCGGTCTCGGGCACGATTAACGACCGATACGTGGAGCGCGCGGTACAGTCCGAGCTCGACGACCTCGCCATGGAGCCAATGGGCAACCGCAACAACCGCTTGAACGACGCGGCTTTCCGGATGGGAACGTTTGTTGGAGCTGGGGCATTGTCGGAATCCGAAGCGCGGGCCTTGTTGCAAGACGTGGCGCGCCGCTGGGGCAGGGACTTCCCGCGCTGCTGCAAGACGATCGACAACGGCTTGAAGGCGGGCAAGATGCATCCGCGTCAGGCTCCAGAAGCCGTCAATGACAATACCAAGCTCGTGGACATCACGCGCATGCTCGACAACGCGCGTGCGAAAGTTGATGAGCAGCGTGAACCCGAAGCACACAACGACCTACCAGACGCAGCCGCCATCCAGCCTGCCGTTGAGGAGGTTCCCACCGACCAACCCATCCTCGCAGCTACGCCGTTCCAGTGGAAAGACCCGTCGACCCTGCCACGCCGCGAGTTCGCCTTTGGGCGCCATTTCATCCGCAAGTATGTCTCGGTTAACGCAGCGCAAGGAAAAGGGAAGCGGGGCTTTGGATCCACTTTTTTATTGCTGCGACCAATCTGGCGTGATGCCGTTCTTACCCATGATGCCGTATGTCCCCCCTGTATTAATAAACCAAACGCTGAAAATTGCGCACAGGACTAAGAATACTGAGGCCGAGACGGTGATACGTGCTTTACGAGTTCTCCGCCTCAATAAGAGATAGACGCCTACGCCAACGGCAGCAGATGAAACATAGGCAGCAAACATACACGACCCTTGTGGGAAAAAGGCGGAAGCCCACAAAAGACTTACAGCGCGCTATCGCTGCGTTCAATAGCACCGCTTTTTGTTCCTCGTAATGGATCACAACATGCATCACGAGAGTTCACACATCGCTAACCATAAGTGAATGGGCCGCCGATTGTCCGCCAACTTTTCGCCGCATGACAGTCGGCAAATGTCGCATCGGAATTCAACGGGAGACGAAAAATGTCAATTGGTCGGAAAATCGGTGCCATTGGCCTTACGGCTGGCTTGGCCATTTCACTTAGCTTACTGCCAGCTCTAACAGGGGCAATTCAATCTGATACCGCTTTCGCCAAGGGAGACGGCGGTGGCAATGGAGGAGGTAATGGCGGAGGCCACGGCGGCGGTCACGGTGGTGGCCATGGAGGAAGCAAAGGCGGGAACTCCAGTCACGCAGGCAAAGGCGACTCGCACCGATCTTCTTCCGCTAAGTCGAGCCATCATAAATCGGGCTCAGTAACGAAGTCGAGCGTCACCAAGGCTAGCGTGACAAAAGACAAGAACACGCTCGGTCCGCTGAATGCCGCACATGCATCTGCGACTGCGCGGGCAAATGCAGCTCCGAATTCGGCTGTTGGCAGAATTGCATCCTACGAACAGGCACGAGATGGTGCACTGACGATTAGTGATCCAATTGAGAGAGAGCAGGCTCTGGATGAGGCCAAAGACCAGCTTGAAACGGCATTCAGCCGCACGATTTCAGAGAAAGAATTCTCCCAAATCGATAGTATGCTGGACGAATAAGACAGGCCTTGCAGTGGAAGGAACGCCCCCGCCATCGAGCGGGGGTTTTTCATAAAGAGGAGATGCCAAGGCCATCAATTGGCTCTGATCGCCCCAGCGTGTTAAGCGCGTCGCAACCGCTCGCCGTTCGTTCCCTGCTGAATCTCCGCAGCAATGGCTTCCAAGGCTTTCAGGTCAGCGTCAGCATCGCTCACGAGGTCTTCTATGCAGGAAACAGCGATAGCCAAAGCGGCGGCAAGATGTTGCATCTTCACTGACTCCGATGGACTCCAAAGCTTGGCCTATCGTCGCCTTTGTCTTTTTGCAGGCGATTAGCTGTCCCATAAATATATCAGCTATTTGCTTAATCATGCCGAGTGCAATCGCGACTATATCAGCTCTTGGAATGTGTTTGTGAGGCCAACTCCAGCACCCATTTGAACGCCGCATCCCAAGACGACAGCGTTTCTCGCTGCCCGTTGACGCCATAGGCAACCCAGCTGTCTTGCTGGGCGCCGTCCTTCTCCGTCATGATGGTGCCTATACGAGTTCCACGGCTATCATGAACCGGGTAGATCATTGTCAAACTCCTAAACTCGAGTGGTCGCCTATTGGATATCCGTGGGCGTTACTAGCTGACGACTACACCTGCCGTGCTGGTGGCAGTTTAAGTTGGGGGTTTTTGTGGGTTTAGGCAAGGGCCAAAATATTGGTGTCGTGAACCAGGAGCCGCCGTCGCCGTCAAGGGAAAGTAAGCCTTGATACAGCCGCCTGTCACAATAAAAATACAACTTCTGATACTGCGAACTTCTTCTTGCGCACTTCTTGGAAAACCCTAAAAGAAGTTCGCAAATGCACGCTGCTTTTGGTGCGTAAGAGTTCTTATATAGAAACACACGCACAAAGCGCGCGGCGCGCAGTTCGCGTAATTTGAGAAGTGCGCACTTTTCCTGATTTCGACCAATTCCAAAATACAACCTGCTTTGAGGATGGCGACAAGACGCCCCCGGTGAATGGTGTAACTGGAGGACCGCAAAGCGCCTTGCCCCGCGGCAAGGTAACGTCTCGCTTTTTGCCTGTCCATTAACACCACATTTATTGAGGCATTCCACATTCATCTTGCCGCTACCAACGGCATACCGCAATAAACACGAGGAGCACACATGGCACGCAACCGCATGCGCGCGCCTTCGTCTACGACGACAACCGTCACCAAAACCCAAACCGTCCGCATCAACGGCGCTCGCGTTAAGATCACCACAAAGGCCGAGAAGGTGACGACAAAGCCAGCCAGCCGCTAGAATGGGAACTACAGGCGGCACAGGTGTCCGCGTTGCGCCGCCTGCCACAGTATCAGCGCCAGTTCCTGCTGGCCGGTGACATGAACGCCAGCAAGAGAGGCCCGCGGGCACAGGCCCAGGCAATCGCAACGGGAATGACCAGTGGCGAGCCGAAGCGGAAGGTGACGGAGGAGGTATGATGCCAAATATATTTACATAAACGTCCCCGCTGACTGGGCGCGCGTACCTGACACGTTCAATCCTGGCCGCCCTTCCACCGTAACCTCCGATAGCGGTAGCACGAGCTATTACGAATTGCCAGCTGGCGCGACAGAGCTGAACGACCTGATTGAGTACAAAGGTATGTCCTTTGCGCTCGGCAACATCTTCAAGGCTTGCTATCGGTTCGGAGAGAAAGACGCGGCCAGCCGAATGTATGACTTGAACAAAATCATATATTTCGCGGGTAGGTTGAAAGCGTTGGCGCAGGATAAGAAGACGTAATTCCCCTTTATGACGTCCTGCCCTTGATTACCCACTGGATTATGTCATGAGTGATTACTATTGAGTCGGTACCATCCTCGAAATACCTTGATGTATGACGGCTCGTGCTTTCGGCTTAGCTTTACTGAATATTTGCGGAGATGGATGGCAATCTGCTCCTTTCCAAGCTCCGGTAATGCACGCTGAACGCATCGCGCACTGAACGGCTCCCGCAGCGTCGTGTGTCTGATCGCATCCTCAATATGTGAGTGTTTCATTGTTCTTCCCCCATTACTGCCATCACTATAAAGCACGGCCCCGACGTCCTCTACAGACGTCGGGGCCGTGCTTGGCAAAGGTGACTGTCCTTGCCGTGCACTATATTCGCTGAGCTTCGTACGCCCCAGCGAATAACTTGAAAAAGCCCTGCCGAGGGACGAGCTAGGCAGGGCTGCGTCAGCGACGTTTCTAGTGGTGACAGAATTGCGCTGACGCGAGGTGGTATCGATGCATTCCGTGAAACTACGTTGAAGCAGATTTGTTCCCATCAACGGCTAGTCTGTGTTGGCTGCCTCAATGTTGGAGTTGGCTGCCGGGAAACTGTCGTACGGGTGGCGGAACTGATATTTTTGATGAGCCAGCCGGACAGCCAGTTCGGTGATGTAGCCGAGGTCGCGAAGCCCGCTCTCATAGAGCATGACAATTGTGCTGGACAAATCGACTGCAACATAGTCGAGCTCGCCCTCTTCAAGCTTGGCCGCTGCGTTCGAATAACAGCGCCTCATGAAATTGACTTCTTCGAGCGTGTATATACGGCTTGCTTCATTGAAAAACGGCATAGATAGCCTCCCTCCAGTTGTGAACCAAAGTAAAAGCCGTTGCGGCGTTCATTCGTGTGATAATGGTTAATGCATAACAGCCGAGAAAGTTTCTGAGAAACTTCCCGTATGACGCGGCTTACTCGGGATGGCAGGCGACTGCATTGTGGGCTGGTAGTAAGTGACCGGCTTAGAACAAACTTGCCTGCTCTTTCTTATTATCATTGCTTGGTGTGAGGTCGATCAGATCAGCATCGGGCAGGGGTTTTTGCATTTCCTTGGCTTCATCCCATGGAGCGCGTAGCCAAGTGTCGATCTCCTCCGTGGTTCGGAGTATGACCGGCATTGCCTTCGGGTGAACTGGCTTCATGACAGCATTCGGCTCGGTCGTGAGACCCCCGAAGATATCGACCTCGACCGGCCGGCCCTTCCTTTTTCTTCCGTACACCCTTCCAGCTTGTCCAGATGCCAGCGAATGCGAAAAGCGGCTTCTCTTCATTGAGAGCGAACCAGTGAAGCGGCTTTCGTTTGGTCTTCGGGTCCGGTTCCTGCCCGTATTCGGAGAAGGATGTAGCAGGAACAACGCATCGGCTTTGAAATAGGTATGCGTTCCGTATTTGCGTTGAAGCCTCTCTTTATCGATCGATCCGATGTGGCCGCAGCGGCAACAGAAACCGTATAGCTCGTACCACTTAAACAGGTCCATTATCCGGGTCGATACCGGCATTTCGGTCAGGTAAAGCGGGCGCGATTTCATCGATCAAAGTACGTCTCCCACGGCTTGGAATTCTTGTTCGTTGGGTCACAGGGTACACCGCCATATAATTAGATGAACTCCTGCTGGCCTTCGACGGTCTGGAATTTCACAATCCAGAAATGATGACCTTCATGATACTGACGGCCGTGCAAGCGGTAGGCGCCCAGCCGATGTTCATCTGCGATCACTTCCAGAAGCCTTCTGCGTAGTTCATCGGTGAGATACAAAACCACCTGGAACAGGTATTCCTTATTGATCAGCGTCTTCGGAGGCTCGCCACGGGATCTGCCACTCATTTCACGAACACCGTCGGTTTCCAGCCTCGCGCAAAGCCCATCGACATAGCCATACTGGCGTATTCGATCTCTTTAACGAGAAAATCCCGATCTTTCAGAAGCGTCTCTATCGCAGCCCGCGCATCGCCGTTGTGGTAGGTGAGAACCAATTCAATTTCGTCGTCGTATTCATTTTCCTGCGCAACCGCATTCATTGTCCTGCTCCGAGTGAAGCAGACACACACGCCGCCAAGCATGTCTGGATTTCATCAGCGTCGCTCGCTGATGTTCCTAAAATGTTCTCATCTGAATTGAGAGACAATCGCTATCTTGAAGCTGTGGAAACCCGGTGGATTGTCTGTGGATTTCCTGTGCGTTTTCATGGCTCGCTCAACAAACGACCGTCTTCTGCCAAATGCCATCGCCAAAAGGCTTGTCGCCATGTCTCCGCATGAAAGCGCTCATGCACCTCTCTGTAGGAAAGCTGAACACGCAGAAGCCTATTCCAGACTTGCGAGCCATACGATGAGGCAATCTGGCGCCGAGCCGATCTGCATCACGATGAACCTAGCGACGCGCAAACTTCAGCGCGTAAGTTTCGGGGAGGGCAACCTGGTACGTTTTCATCATGCTGCCCTCTTAAAAAAATCGACAAGTTGGCCATGGGTGACCGCAAGTCGCGAAAGCTCGACTTCGCGAACAAGAAAGTCGCGGTCCTTCAAAAGCGCCTCGATTGCGGCGTGCACGTCTCCGCCGTGATAGGCGAGAACTTCCTCGATTTCAGCTTCATAGCTTTGGACAAGAGCGTTCATGGTTTTCTCCTGTTTCAATATGTGTTCTTATTTTGTTCTCATTGGCGCTCGTCGTTAAGTATCGAATTTCGGACAGGGGTTACAGGTTCAATTGCACCTAATTATATGACCCAAACAGGAACAAACTGGCTATTTTGGACGTTGTCGCTTAAAATTTATCATTAGAAAACAATACTTTGAGCGACGCCCTGCGCCCTCCGAAGGCAGAGGTCACAGGTTCGAATCCTGTCGGGTGCGCCATTTCCTTCGATATCACCGTTGCCATGCTGCTCATTTGGAGCAGCATCAGGCCGTGTTGCAGCCGCCGTTGACGACGTGTTAAAGATATCCAATCCGGCTGTGCTTTGTGATGCGATGCGCCTTTTGCATCGAATATTACTCTGAGTGTACCGAAGACCGGGAAAGACATAATATTTCTTTGCTTCCACTGCGTTGGTGTGTCCATTTGGAGAACCGTTATGCTGAGAAATTTATCGGTCGCGGCGATCAGTATTTTGATGCTTGCAAGCTTCGAGCATTCAGCGTCTGGCGCGTCTATCGGTGCGGGCAATCCCTATCCCGTCAGCGATTATACATGCGAGGATAGCACACGTCTGGCAGTGCGCCTTTTCGGTGATCGTGCTTCGGTATCTGTTAATGGTGCTGCCGCTGTCGATCTGCCCGCCATGGGCCAGGAAGGAACGACCTATTCGAACGGCAAGCAGACGCTGACCATCGTGCAAGGACGTCTATCATGGGGCGTTGGTCGAGCCGTTCCTTCCGCATGTACCGGCGGGTGAGCGTTTCGTTTCGCTGCCTGTCTGAAGCACATCCTGGACTGCCTTCACCTTTCTGGAAAAGACATTGTGCAAGCTCCACCGAACCATCTATTGATAACGGTGGGGGAGAAATCATGACGAGTCGGCAATTCGCAATGACGATTGTGAATCTTCCCCTTTGCAAGGGCTGAACCGGAAGATCAATTCTGGAACCAGCAGAGATAAATTGGGAGGACTTGGAATGCGCGTTTTAAAGCGTATTGCTGTGGCAGCTTCGATTGTGGGGATCGTGGCCACGGCGGGTGGTTTGGCAATTGGTGCCGCAAGTGCTGAAGAACCGCTGAAACTGATAATCGGAACAGAGGGCGCATATCCTCCGTTCAACTTCACCAATCCTGATGGCTCGTTGTCAGGATTCGATGTCGACATCGCAAGAGCGCTTTGCGAGGAAATGAAAGCCGAGTGTACATTCATCACCCAGGAGTGGGATGGCACGATTCCTGCGCTGCAGGCCGGTAAATTCGATGCGTATGTTTCTTCCATGTCGATCACGGAAGAGCGCAGGAAGCAGGTCGATTTCTCCAACAAATACTACAACACGCCTCCCGGCATTGCGGTACCCAAGGATAGCGATATCAAGGGTGTGACCAAGGAAGACCTCGCGGGCAAGACGATCGGTGTTCAGGTGTCCACGACACACGCAAACTATGCCGAACACGCTTTCACCGATAGCACGATCAAGGCCTATCCGACTGCCGAAGAATATCGGCTCGATATGGCCAATGGCCGCCTCGATGCCGTCAACGACGACAGCGTAACGCTGAGCGAGTGGCTGAAGACGCCGGATGGCGCTTGCTGCAAGATGGTCGGCACTTATCCATCGGATGATAACATTCATGGCGTCGGTGTCGGCGTTGCCTTGAAGAAGGGGCGTCCTGAACTGGTTGAAAAGTTCAACAATGCCATCAAGGCGATCCGAGCGAACGGCAAGTACAAGGAAGTCAACGACAAATACTTTGATTTCGATGCTTACGGCGCTGAAAACTGACCGGACCAAACGATAAGCCAGTTGCATATTGAGGTTTGCAGCGCCGCCCAATTGGGCGGCGTTGTTTTGGAAGGATCTGCTCACGCAGGCGCAATAGATTATCGATATAATTACGAGGCAATTGTTGGCGTTGAGAATTTCTCCGCCAGCACGGACAATATTTGATCTTCCGGCACAAGGGAGTTCAAAATGCATCGAATACTGTGCCTGATGGTTCCGGCTTTCGTGTTGGTTGTAATTTATTCATTTTGCGACCGGGAAATGCCCGCGCTATCCTATAACGCGTCAAACGGCTGTATCTGTGATAAAAACCGTCAGCCAATTTCAGCTTGTCTGGATGTTTGTCAGCCTGCGAACTGAAGATTGCCTGAGCGCTAAACCGGGAGTTCAAATGCGACCTGAAAATCTAGTCATTCGCGCGGTTGAAGCCACAGATGCCGAAGGGCTTGCTCGCCTGCAAAACATGCCGGGATTTCGGTTTGGGACATTACGCACACCGTTCCAGCGTCTCGAGACCACGAAAAAGTGGCTGGAGGCGCTCGGGCCGGAAGCCACGGTGATGGTAGCGACTATCAATGACGAGATTGTTGGAAATGGCGGCTTGCTGCGGCATAGCGGACGACGGAGCCATGCCGCAGATATCATATTGGGCATACATGACGACCATGTCGGCATGGGGATCGGCACGGCGCTTATGACTGAGCTGATCGATATCGCCGACAACTGGCTCGGTCTGAAGCGGCTTGAACTGACAGTGTATGTCGATAACGCTGTCGGAATTCGCCTCTATGAGAAGTTCGGTTTTGTTTCGGAAGGCGTTCACAAGAAAAATGCCTTCAGAGCTGGAGAGTTTGTCGACGCGCTCTCAATGGCCAGACTCAACTTCTGAAGTATTTCTCTTGGAAATTGAGGAGTGAATGCGAGGCCTTTAGGGCCGATTGCTGGACTTCCCACCCGTCTCCGAGCGAGAGTTTCCATCATCAACAACTCTGTTGGAAAGAAACGTTGCATTTTCGCCACAATGCGTTGCATAGATGCAACGCTATTGGGTAACATGGTTAACATGAACACGGCGAATCTGACGGCGGACATGAACAGCGAGACACAATCATCGCAAGGCGGCGAGGGGCGCAGGCTTCTGGCCCTTCCGGGCATTATCACCGTTGTTTCAGCGCTGATTACTGCCTCGATTTCCTTTGCCATTCTGATTGGTATCACACCGATCACACCCGACCGGACCGTCACGCTGGCATTGGTCATCGTCAATGTCGCGTTGATTGTGTTCCTCATCCTGCTGATCTGCCGCGAAGTCTATCGCATCGTTATGGCGCGGCGGCTTGGAAAAGCCGCTTCGCGCCTGCATGTCCGTATTGTCGCGTTGTTTTCGCTGATCGCGGCGGTGCCTGCTATCGTGGTCGCCATCGTCGCGTCGGTGACACTCAATCTCGGTCTGGATCGCTGGTTCGATACCAATACGCGCGATATTGTGAGTTCGTCGCAGAGCCTGACGACCGCCTATATCCGCGAAACCGCGCTCAATCTGCAAAGCACGTCCTATTCGATGTTGCAGGATCTGGACGGGCAACGCACTGTTTACAGTCTCGATCGCCAAAGATTTATCGATACGATGACGCTGCAGGCACGTGGTCGCGGTCTGCTTGGTGCGTTTCTGGTGCGCGAAAACGGCGATGTGGTCGTAAAGAGCAAAACCGGTGTTGAAGGTCATTTGCCTCCGCCGACGGAAGATGCGTTGAAAACGGCTCTGGACGGCAAGCCGGTCATCATTCCTCCAGGAAACAGTAATTTCGTCGGCGCTATCATCAAGATGCGCGAGATACCTGATGTCTATCTTTATACTGTTCGGGCTGTAGATTCGCAGATTATCGACGCCATGCGTCTGATGGAAGCCAACACCCAGCGCTATCAGGAGATGGACGCGAACCGCATTCCGACGCAGATCGCTTTCGCGCTGCTTTATTTCGGCCTGACGCTGATCGTGCTGCTCTCGGCCATCTGGACAGGCATTGCCGTCGCTGACCGGTTGGTGCGTCCGATCCGACTGCTGATCGGAGCATCGGATGATGTGGCGGCAGGCAATCTTGACGTTTCGGTGCCAGTGCGGGCCTCGGACGGCGACGTTGGTGCATTGTCCGGTACTTTCAACAACATGGTCGCGGAACTCAAGAGCCAGCGTAACGAGCTGATCTCTGCCAAAGACCAGATCGATGAGCGTCGTCGTTTCTCCGAAGCCGTACTTTCCGGCGTGACGGCGGGCGTCATCGGTATCGAGACGGATGGCTGTATCTCCATTCTGAGCCGTTCTGCAGAACATATGTTCGGCGTTACCTCGGAAGAAGCTGTCGGCAAGAACCTCACCAGCATTGCACCCGAGATCGGACAAGCTTTCGAGGTCGCCCGTTCAACGGGGCGCGCGGTACATCGCGAGCAGGTCAGCATGACCCGCAGCGGCGTGGCGCGCACCTTCAATGTGCAGGTGACAGTCGAAGATACGGAATCCGAAGATCATTCCTATGTGGTTACCGTGGATGACATCACCGATCTGGTGCAGGCGCAGCGTTCGTCCGCCTGGGCGGATGTTGCGCGCCGCATTGCGCATGAGATCAAGAACCCGCTCACGCCGATCCAGCTTTCCGCAGAACGCATTCGTCGCCGGTATGGCAAGGTGATTACCGAGGATCGCGAGGTTTTCGACCAGTGCACGGATACAATCATCCGCCAGGTGGGTGATATCGGGCGCATGGTCGATGAATTCTCGGCCTTTGCCCGTATGCCGAAACCGGAAATGCGTCTTATGGACATGCGCGAGGCATTGCGTGAAGCCTCCTTCCTGATCGAAGTCAGCCGCAGCGATATTCAGTTCCAGAATGATTTTGGCACCGAAAAATTGATCGGTTCCTTTGACAGCCGCCTGGTCGGACAGGCGTTTGGCAATGTCATAAAGAATGCAAGTGAAGCCATCGACGGACTTCCGAAGGAAGATCGCGATGAGGGACATATTCTCATTCGTTCTTATCAGGCGGATGGGCAACTGGTTGTCGATGTCATTGACAATGGCAAGGGCCTGCCCGGCGATGATCGCCAGAAGCTGCTCGAACCTTATATGACGACGCGGGAGAAAGGCACCGGCCTTGGTCTCGCGATTGTCCGCAAGATCGTCGAGGATCATGGCGGGCATCTGGAATTGCATGACGCGCCTCCGGATTTCCATGGAGGACGGGGCGCGATGATACGTATGGTCTTTCCGCAAGCGCCTGCCAGCGAAGCTGGCACAGATGCGGGACCTGCCAGCGAAGCTGGCGTGAATACGGAAAATGGCGAAAAGAACATAGCTGGACAGGTGATTTGATATGGCTGCCGATATTCTTGTAGTTGATGACGAAACGGATATCCGGGAACTTGTTGCAGGCATCCTGAGCGATGAAGGTCATGAAACCCGCACGGCTTTCGATGCGGACAGCGCTCTTGCGGCGATCAACGATCGCGTTCCCCGACTGGTTTTTCTGGACATCTGGCTGCAGGGCAGTCGTCTGGACGGCCTGGCGCTGCTCGATGAAATCAAGAAGCAGCATCCTGAACTGCCGGTGGTGATGATTTCCGGCCATGGCAACAT
The DNA here is from genome assembly GCF_002975205.1 of Ochrobactrum vermis. Lineage (NCBI taxonomy): Bacteria > Pseudomonadati > Pseudomonadota > Alphaproteobacteria > Hyphomicrobiales > Brucellaceae > Ochrobactrum > Ochrobactrum vermis. The sequence continues at coordinate 1,302,637 of NZ_PCOC01000001.1, forward strand.
CGAAACAGCGGTCTCGGCGATCCGGCGCGGTGCCTACGACTTCATCGAGAAGCCGTTCAAAGCCGATCGTCTGATCCTTGTCGCGGAACGGGCGCTCGAAACTTCGAAGCTGAAGCGCGAAGTTTCGAACCTGCGCAAGCGTACCGGCGACCATCTCGAACTGATCGGCGCCTCGCTCGCAATGAACCAGTTGCGTCAAACGATCGAGCGCGTCGCGCCGACCAACAGCCGCATCATGATTACGGGTCCGTCAGGCGCGGGCAAGGAACTTGTCGCGCGTGCCATCCATGCACAGTCGAGCCGTTCTGATGGGCCGTTTGTGACGGTCAATGCGGCGAATATCACGCCGGAGCGCATGGAAATCGAGCTTTTCGGCACAGAAATGGACGGCGGCGAGCGCAAGGTCGGCGCTCTGGAAGAAGCCCATAGCGGTATTCTCTACCTCGACGAAGTCGCCGACATGCCGCGCGAAACGCAGAACAAGATTCTGCGTGTGCTTGTCGACCAGCAGTTCGAACGCGTCGGCGGCACCAAGCGTGTGAAGGTGGATGTGCGCATCATCTCCTCTACGGCACAGAATCTTGAGGGCATGATCGCGGAGGGTACGTTCCGCGAAGACCTGTTCCATCGTCTTTCAGTAGTTCCGGTGCAGGTGCCGCCGCTTGCTTCGCGGCGCGAGGACATTCCGTCTCTGGTCGATTACTTCATGAAGCAGATTGCCGAACAGGCTGGCATCAAGCCGCGCAAGATCGGCCCGGATGCCATGGCGGTTCTGCAGGCGCATAGCTGGCCGGGCAATCTTCGCCAGCTTCGCAACAATGTCGAACGCCTGATGATTCTGGCGCGTGGCGATGATCCCGAAGCACCGGTCACGGCCGACCTTCTTCCGGCTGAAATCGGCGATACGCTACCGCGTGCACCGACAGAGTCGGACCAGCACATCATGGCGCTCCCGTTGCGCGAAGCACGTGAACGCTTCGAGAAGGAATATCTGATTGCGCAGATCAACCGGTTTGGCGGCAATATTTCGCGTACGGCGGAATTCGTTGGCATGGAGCGTTCTGCGCTGCATCGCAAACTGAAATCGCTTGGCGTATAACGAACTTTAGAGCGCGTTTCGATCTGAGTTGAATCAGATCGGCGCTCTAAATTCTTCTATTTGAAGCATAATCTTGATCGTCCTCGTTTCACTCCGGTCGGATTGTGCTCTAGTTCGGGTAGAACGGAGCGGTCATGCGGGTAATCGTTTGCGGAGCAGGGCAGGTCGGATACGGTATCGCCGAGCGGCTTGCCGCCGAAGAGAACGATGTCTCCGTCATCGACACATCTGCACGCCACATTGAAATCGTGCGCGATACGCTCGATGTGCGAGGCTTTGTCGGGCATGGTTCGCAGCCGGACGTACTTGCTGCCGCGGGCGCCGACGAAGCGGATATGATCATCGCCGTCACCTTGTCCGATGAGGTCAATATGGTGGCCTGTCAGGTGGCGCATTCTGTCTTCAACGTGCCGACCAAGATTGCCCGTATCCGTGCACAGTCCTACCTCAAGGCCGAATATCAGGACTTGTTCCTGCGCGAAAACCTGCCGATCGACGTCATCATCTCGCCGGAGCTGGAAGTCGGCGAGGTGGTTCTGCGACGCATTGCGTTGCAGGGTGCAACCGACGTGCTGCGCTTTGCCGACGACAAGATCATCGGTCTCGCCATCGAATGTCTCGAGGAATGCCCGGTCATCAATACACCGCTGAAACAGTTGACCGATCTGTTTCCCGATCTCGCAGCAACCGTCGTCGGTGTGGTACGCAACGACAGCCTGTTCATCCCGCGTTCCTCTGACGAGCTGAATGCAGGGGATCTCGCCTATGTCGTAACAACCCGCGAACAGGTCCGTCGCACGCTCTCATTGTTCGGACATGAAAAGCCGGAGGCCAGCCGCATCGTTATCGCGGGCGGCGGCAATATCGGTCTTTACGTGGCCAAGGCCATTGAGGATCGCAAGTGGCATACGCGCGTCAAGATGATCGAAAGCGAACACGACCGGGCTTTCGCGATTGCCGATCAGCTAAAGCGCACCATGGTGCTGCACGGCAGCGCGCTCGACCAGAACATTCTGCAGGAAGCCGATATTCAGGATGCGGACCTGATGGTCACGCTGACCAATCAGGATCAGGTCAATATCCTGTCGAGCATCATGGCAAAACGTCTGGGCTGCAAGTCCAACATGGCCCTGCTGAATACGGTTGCCTATCAGGATTTCACCCACATGGTGGGGATTGATGCCTATATAAATCCGAAGGCAGTCACGATCTCAAAAATTCTCCAGCACGTGCGACGGGGCCGCATTCGCGCCGTCTACAGTGTTTATCGCGACATGGCTGAACTGATCGAAGCTGAAGCGCTGGAAACCTCCTCGCTTGTTGGCGCACCGCTGCGTGATCTCGACCTGCCGGAAGGCTTGCGAATCGGCGCTATTTATCGCGACGGTCAGGTAATCCGCCCGAATGGTGACGTTCGGATCAAGCCCAAGGATCGCGTCGTCATTTTCGCAACGTCTGACGCTGTAAAACATGTGGAACAGATGTTCCGCGTCAGCCTGGAGTTCTTCTGATCACAACTTTGTGTTAGCCTGAGCCGGGGTTAAAGCTTGGGGGCTAATATGGATATCTGTACGTTCTGGTACGGCTCGCGTTTGCGCGAGGTCGATTGCGTTTGTCTGGCGTCAATGGTGATGACGGATCAAAGGGTAAAGCTCTTTACTTACGCTTCGATCGAGAACGTACCGCCGGGCGTCGAGCTGCACGATGCTGGCAGCATTTTGCCTGAAACGACATTCAAACGGCTCGACCCGGCCTATCCGAATTTCCGCTCCAGACGGACCATCGTTCAATTCAGCGATATTTTCCGCATCATGCTGATGAAGCATCAGCAGGGTGTCTGGCTGGATACAGATGTTTATCTTCTAAAACAGTTTCATCCCAATCCGGGCAAACCATATCTCGCGCGGGAGAATCGCTTCCGGGTCGGGGTGTCCGCACTCTATCTTCCACATGATCATCCGATTATTCGTGAGTTTGAGGCCTACGTATCGGCCAACTATCCTCTGCCGAACTGGCTGGGAGTGCGCAGAGGAAAATTGCGTCCACTTTACTATCGCCTGATCGGCAAGGAAGTAACGCCTGCCTCGATTGGCATCACCGTCTTTGGAAATGACGGTATCTCGCGTCTCGCCCGCAAATACGGGATTTTCAAGAACGCAGCACCTCAAGAAAACTTCTATTACTGGGTCGGCAATGATGCCACACGCATCTATGATCCAGCCTATGGCCTGGAGCCGATCAATCATCCTGACTTTATCGGTTTTCATATACATAAAAAGCACAAGGAAGTTGTTTCGCTCCAGCCCGGAAGTTTTTACATGTGGGCAGTAGATCGGGTGCAACCTTTATTTGAATCGCAACAAAAAGAAGAGCTTGCCATGACAGGCTGAGAGCCTGATGCGATCAGGCCCGCCAGGAATTGCCGGTACGCTCATGAAATTGACGGTTGCGCAAAGATTCTCATCCTGTTAACCGAAGCTGAATAGCGAAGCAGTTGTCTTTCCACAGCAATTGCAGTCGAGTACCGATTTTGCACGCTCCGGTGCTTGATTTATGTGCATGCGCGTGTTCGTTTAACACATCGCGAGCTGGCTGCTGATCGATTAAAGGAATAAAAACAATGGCTGAACGATCGCAAAATCTGCAAGACCTTTTTCTGAATTCTGTACGTAAGCAGAAAATTTCCCTAACGATTTTTCTCATCAATGGCGTCAAACTGACCGGCATTGTAACGTCGTTTGATAATTTCTGCGTGCTTCTGCGCCGTGATGGTCATTCGCAGCTTGTTTACAAGCATGCGATTTCGACGATCATGCCAAGCCAGCCTGTGCAGATGTTCGAAGGCGAAGAAGCCTGACGCTTTCCGAATTCTACTGGAGCGCAATGGCTTGATGCCGTTTCGCTCCAGTTTTTTGTTTCTGCTTGATGATGACCGGACACGCACAGCTTGTCCGGTTCGTCATGTTTAAACAATCCGGGGCGTCTTTCATTTGAAACAGCTTTAGCGGTGACTTATCTGCAATGGCAGATAGTGCGTTGATCTGATCACTTCAGGTTATGCGTCCGTCACAGTTTCCGCGTCCCGGAGTGAATATACTTGTCCAAATTCAAGGATAAAAAGCCGACATCTGCCGATGCAGATAAAGGTTTTGAAATTTCAGAGCCCGAGCCCACCAGGGCGGCCGTCATCGTTCCTGTTCTGCCTGAGCGATATAATAGCGGTGCGAGTGCTGACGAGGGCGCACGTCCCCAGTTCCAGCGCTCGAATGAAGCGCGCCTTGAGGAAGCCGTAGGGCTTGCCCGGGCGATCAATCTTGACATCGAACATGCCGAAATTGTCATTGTTGCCAATCCGCGACCCGCGACCTTGCTCGGCGCGGGAAAGGTCGAATCCATTGCCGAAACCGTCAAGGAAAAGGCCATTGGGCTCGTTATCGTCGATCATGCGCTGACGCCGGTACAGCAGCGCAATCTCGAAAAGGAATGGAACGTCAAGGTCATCGACCGTACGGGTCTCATTCTTGAAATCTTCGGCGAGCGTGCGCGCACCAAGGAAGGTGCCTTGCAGGTCGAACTGGCGCATCTGAATTATCAGAAGGGTCGCCTAGTCAGAAGCTGGACTCACCTTGAGCGCCAGCGCGGTGGTGGCGGCTTCCTTGGCGGCCCCGGTGAAACGCAGATCGAAGCCGACAGACGCCTGTTGCAGGACAAGATCCTGAAGATCAAGCGTGAGCTTGAAACGGTCGTGCGCACCCGCACCCTGCATCGCCAGAAGCGCCGTAAGGTGCCGCATCCGATTGTCGCGCTCGTTGGCTACACCAATGCGGGAAAGTCTACGCTTTTCAATCGCATGACCGGTGCGGAAGTGCTGGCCGAGGACATGCTGTTCGCCACGCTCGATCCGACATTGCGCCGCATTCGCCTTCCGCATGGCGAAACCGTGATCCTGTCGGATACAGTTGGTTTCATCTCGAACCTGCCGCACCATCTTGTCGCCGCCTTCCGCGCCACGCTTGAAGAAGTGGTCGAGGCTGACCTGATCCTGCATGTCCGCGATATTTCCGATCCGGACAATGCCGCGCAGGCGGAAGATGTGGAAGGCATTCTTGCGGGTCTGGGCATAGAGTCGCAGGATCGCAAGCGCATCGTCGAAATCTGGAACAAGATTGACAATCTTGACGAAAGCGGGCGGGAAGCCGCCCTGCGTCTTGCCGCAGCCGGTAGCGAGGAGGGGCGTCCTATTCCTCTTTCAGCCATTACCGGTGAAGGCGTTGACAGGTTGCTTTCACTTATCGAAACGCGGATAGCGGGTTCGCTCGGTTCGGTCGATGTATTGCTGTCTCCTTTCGAGCTCCATCTTCTCGACTGGATCTACCAGCATGGCAGCAATGTCGAACGCGAGAATCTGGAAGACGGCTCCGTGCGCATCAAGGCCAGACTGACTGAAGTAGCCCGCAAAACGCTGGACGAGAAGCGCGGCATTCGACCCGAAAAGCCGGAGTCGGACTGGGAGTAAAGCGGGGAGTGCGGCGCCACTTGCGGAACAGGGGCGCAACGCCCTATGTATGGAACGTCTACGATTCAAAACCATTCACTTCGCCATAAATATATCCAGAGGCCCATAATGAGAGATCCGATCGAAACCGTCATGAACCTCGTCCCGATGGTGGTTGAGCAGACCAACCGTGGCGAACGGGCCTATGATATTTTCTCGCGCCTTCTCAAGGAGCGCATCATCTTCGTGAACGGACCGGTTGAAGACGGAATGTCGATGCTGGTTTGCGCGCAGCTTCTCTTTCTCGAGGCAGAAAACCCGAAGAAAGAGATCAATATGTACATCAATTCGCCCGGCGGCGTCGTAACCTCCGGCATGGCGATCTATGATACGATGCAGTTCATCCGTCCGCCGGTTTCCACGCTTTGCATGGGCCAGGCGGCTTCGATGGGCTCGCTGCTTCTGACCGCCGGTGCGACCGGCCAGCGTTATGCGCTGCCGAATGCCCGTATCATGGTCCATCAGCCATCGGGCGGTTTCCAGGGCCAGGCGTCGGATATCGAGCGTCATGCGCAGGACATCATCAAGATGAAGCGCCGCCTGAACGAGATCTACGTCAAGCACACGGGCCGCGATTACGAGACGATCGAACGCACGCTCGATCGCGATCATTTCATGACCGCACAGGAAGCGCTCGAATTTGGCCTTATCGACAAGGTGGTTGAATCGCGCGACGTCGGCGCGGACGAATCGAAGTAAGAGCCGGAATCTCCGGTTCGCAACCGTTTTTAGCGCCTCTTGCCACAAAAGGGGCCCAATTCTTGCAACTACGTGATGGTTAACGCGCCGCGTTAAGCATCTGTTGGGGTTCGGGGCGCTAAACTTGGTCAGATTATGCCGAATCTTTGCCGGGAACTTATTTTTCATTTGTTCGGCGGTTCAGCTTCTGCAAAAGTCGCCAAATGGCTCCTTCGGTCGGGGAGCCGTGCGGTGACAGGAATCCTGAGACTACAGGCCCTTGATGACAGACCCAAGGCTACAGGTGGCGCGTATTTGCTGCCGTTGTGACCGGCGGGAGGCGCGTTTCTCCTCCAGCACTGGGTCCGAACCGGAAGAAACGATCGATATGAGCGCCCAAGGTTCATTTCGGTCCATTGAAAGGAAACTGCGATGAGCAAAGTCAGCAACAGCGGCGGCGATTCCAAGAATACGCTTTATTGCTCGTTCTGCGGCAAAAGCCAGCATGAAGTGCGCAAGCTGATTGCAGGCCCGACCGTTTTCATCTGCGACGAGTGCGTCGAACTCTGCATGGACATCATCCGCGAGGAAAACAAATCCTCGATGGTGAAGTCGCGCGAGGGCGTGCCTACGCCGCAGGAAATCATGGCTGTTCTTGACGATTACGTCATCGGCCAGAAGGATGCCAAGCGCGTTCTGTCGGTTGCGGTACACAATCACTACAAGCGTCTCGCCCATCAGTCCAAGAGCAGCGATATCGAGCTTGCGAAGTCGAACATCCTTCTCGTCGGTCCGACGGGTTGCGGCAAGACCTATCTTGCCCAGACGCTCGCACGCATCATCGATGTGCCATTCACCATGGCCGATGCGACGACACTGACGGAAGCTGGCTATGTCGGTGAGGATGTCGAGAACATCATCCTGAAACTGCTTCAGGCCGCCGATTACAATGTGGAACGTGCGCAGCGCGGCATCGTCTATATCGACGAAGTCGACAAGATCAGCCGCAAGTCGGATAACCCGTCCATCACGCGCGACGTGTCGGGCGAAGGTGTCCAGCAGGCGCTTCTGAAGATCATGGAAGGCACCGTCGCTTCCGTGCCGCCACAAGGTGGCCGCAAGCATCCGCAGCAGGAATTCCTGCAGGTGGATACGACGAACATCCTCTTCATCTGTGGCGGCGCTTTTGCCGGTCTCGACAAGATCATCTCGGCACGCGGCGAAAAGACGTCTATCGGCTTCGGTGCAAACGTGAAGTCGGCTGACGATCGCCGTATCGGTGAAGTGTTCAGAGAGCTGGAACCAGAAGATCTGCTGAAATTCGGTCTCATTCCGGAATTCGTCGGTCGTCTGCCGGTGATCGCGACACTCGAAGACCTCGATGTCGATGCTCTGGTGCAGATCCTGACCGAGCCTAAGAATGCGCTCGTGAAGCAGTATCAGCGCCTGTTCGACATGGAAAGTGTCGAGTTGAGCTTCCACGACGATGCCCTGCGGGCGATTGCCAACAAGGCGGTTGAGCGCAAGACGGGTGCTCGCGGCCTGCGTTCGATCATGGAAAAGATCCTGCTCGACACGATGTTCGAGCTTCCGACGCTGGAAGGCGTGCAGGAAGTGGTCATCTCCGGCGATGTCGTGGATGGCAGCGCCCGTCCGCTCTATATCTATGCCGAACGGCAGGACGAAAAGGGTAATGTTTCCGCTTAAAGCATTTCCAGCAAAAGCGCGCAGTGGCTTTGCGTTGGATAATGCGCAAGGCGATGTCTAAAGCGGTAACAATTAATCCATAAAAAGGCCGCGTCAGCGGCCTTTTTCGTGTGCTACGCTTGCGCGGGGCTTATCCTGTCACTATTGCAGGCGGAGCAATCGGGGTACAGGCCACACTGGATGTTGTACTAATTCACGCGACGGCGCAGGATAGATGACGATTCTATGAAAGCCGTCCCGATACAGACTATTGAATTGCCGGGTTCGGCTCTCCAAGTATGGACCGAAGCACATTCGTGACCTGCCTCATCATGAAAGGGGGCGCGGACGTGGCAGTCAGGTTGAAAGACCTGAGAAAGGACTGAGTTATGACGGGTACTGAACAGAAGACACCGTTGGGTGGTTCTGAAGCGGGCGGTGCAGACGGGCTCTATGCCGTTTTGCCGTTGCGTGACATCGTCGTTTTCCCGCATATGATCGTTCCGCTTTTTGTCGGCCGCGAAAAGTCCATTCGCGCGCTGGAGGAAGTGATGGGCGTGGACAAGCAGATCCTGCTCGCCACCCAGAAAAACGCTGCCGATGACGATCCGGCACCGGACGCGATTTATGAAATCGGCACGATTGCCAATGTATTGCAGCTCCTGAAGCTGCCGGACGGTACCGTCAAAGTGCTGGTCGAAGGTACGGCACGCGCCAAGGTTTCCAAGTTTACCGACCGCGAAGACTACCACGAGGCCTATGCTGCGGCTTTGCCGGAGCCAGAGGAAGATGCCGTTGAGATGGAAGCACTGTCTCGCTCGGTGGTTTCCGACTTCGAAAACTACGTCAAGCTGAACAAGAAGATTTCGCCGGAAGTGGTTGGCGCCGCCAGCCAGATCGACGACTATTCGAAGCTTGCCGACACGGTTGCCTCGCATCTCGCGATCAAGATTCCTGAAAAGCAGGAAATGCTGTCGATCCTCTCGGTGCGCGAGCGCCTTGAGAAGGCGCTTTCGTTCATGGAAGCCGAAATTTCGGTTCTGCAGGTAGAGAAGCGTATCCGCAGCCGCGTCAAGCGCCAGATGGAGAAGACGCAGCGCGAGTACTACCTCAACGAGCAGATGAAGGCGATCCAGAAGGAGCTTGGCGATGGTGAGGACGGTCGCGATGAAGCGGCTGAACTCGAAGAACGCATCAACAAGACCAAGCTTTCCAAGGAAGCCCGTGAAAAGGCTCAGGCGGAGCTGAAGAAGCTGCGCAGCATGAGCCCGATGTCTGCCGAAGCAACGGTCGTCCGCAACTATCTCGACTGGCTGTTGTCCATTCCTTGGGGCAAGAAGTCGAAGATCAAGCAGGACTTGAACTTTGCCGAAGGCGTACTTGGCGACGATCACTTTGGTCTTGAAAAGGTCAAGGAGCGCATTGTCGAGTATCTCGCAGTGCAGGCTCGCTCGACCAAGATCAAGGGCCCGATCCTCTGCCTCGTCGGACCTCCCGGCGTCGGCAAGACCTCGCTCGCCCGTTCGATTGCCAAGGCTACCGGCCGTGAATATGTCCGTATGTCGCTCGGCGGCGTGCGTGACGAGGCTGAAATCCGCGGTCATCGCCGCACCTATATCGGCTCGATGCCCGGCAAGGTCATCCAGTCGATGAAGAAGGCGAAGAAGTCCAATCCGCTTTTCCTGCTCGATGAAATCGACAAGATGGGCCAGGACTTCCGTGGCGATCCGTCATCGGCCATGCTCGAGGTGCTGGACCCTGAACAGAACTCGACCTTCATGGATCACTACCTTGAGGTCGAATATGATCTGTCGAACGTCATGTTCGTGACGACGGCCAACACGCTGAACATTCCTGGTCCGTTGCTGGACCGTATGGAAGTCATCCGTATTGCCGGCTACACCGAAGATGAAAAGCTCGAAATTGCCAAGCGGCACCTGCTGCCGAAGGCGATCAAGGATCACGCCCTGCAGCCGAAGGAGTTTTCGGTCACGGACGAAGCACTGCGCAATGTTATCCGCCTCTACACGCGGGAAGCAGGCGTGCGTAGCCTCGAACGCGAATTGATGACTCTGGCGCGTAAGGCCGTGACCGAAATCCTGAAGTCGAAGAAGAAGTCGGTGAAAATCACCGAAAAGAATCTCTCCGACTATCTGGGTGTCGAGCGGTACCGCTTCGGTCAGATCGACGGCGAAGATCAGGTTGGTGTTGTTACGGGGCTTGCCTGGACGGAAGTCGGCGGCGAGTTGCTGACCATCGAAGGCGTCATGATGCCCGGTAAGGGCCGCATGACCGTCACGGGTAACCTCCGCGACGTGATGAAGGAATCGATTTCTGCGGCGGCATCTTATGTCCGCTCGCGTGCGGTTGATTTCGGCATCGAGCCTCCGCTGTTCGACAAGCGCGACATCCACGTGCACGTGCCGGAAGGTGCTACGCCAAAGGACGGTCCGTCCGCCGGTATCGCCATGGTCACGGCGATTGTATCCGTGCTGACCGGTATCCCCGTTCGCAAGGACATCGCAATGACGGGCGAGGTCACCTTGCGCGGTCGTGTCCTGCCAATCGGCGGCCTCAAGGAAAAGCTCCTCGCGGCTCTGCGTGGCGGCATCAAGAAGGTTCTGATTCCGGAAGAAAACGCCAAGGATCTGGTGGATATTCCTGACAACGTGAAGAACAGTCTTGAGATCGTTCCGGTTTCCCGTGTGGGTGAAGTCCTCAGGCACGCTCTGGTTCGCGAACCTGAGCCGATTGAATGGACGGAACCTGCAACCCCGGCGACCGTGCCTTCGGTTGAGGAAGACGCAGGGGCGACGACAGCTCACTAAAGCATTTCCAGCAAAACTGCGAAGCGGTTTTGCGTTGGGTAATGCGTCGTAACGACGTGCCTGTCTGGAAACCCGCGAAGCGGTTTGCAGACAGGATACGTACTGAAATGAACTTTCGGTGGGCGATTCTGATTCAGTCGGATAGTCCCGCTGGAAGCTGTCTAACAGGACCAACAATCGAAATGCCGGGCAAATTGCCCGGCATTTCTGTGTTTAACCCCGGTTTTCCGGGGTTTTTTCACGTTGACAGGCTTGGTTTGTGAAACGATTTGAATAAACTCCCCCCAATCCGGTCACGTTATCCGTTCCGGTAGATAAAGAAAGGAAATGCCAATGAACAAGAACGAATTGGTTGCCGCAGTTGCGGAAAAGGGCGGTCTGACGAAGGCTGATGCCGGTACTGCTGTTGACGCTGTACTCGCTGCTGTTACGGGTGCCCTGAAGGCTGGTGAAGAAGTCCGTCTGCCTGGCTTCGGCGTTTTCTCCGTTTCGCATCGCGCTGCCTCGACCGGCCGTAACCCATCGACCGGCAAGGAAGTTGCTATCCCGGCTCGCAACGTGCCGAAGTTCTCGGCCGGCAAGGGCCTGAAGGACGCCGTAAACGGCTAATCATGATCTGGAGGGTGAAAGCTCTTCGAACGGATCGTGACGATAAATTTCTGGCCACCGCGGCTCTGTCGCGAATGGCTGTCGAGAAGGCCCGGTTCATCCGGGCTTTTTTCGTAAGTATGATAGGCGCGTGGCTGGTTGATTTTGGTCGAGCCCGGCTTCTACGAGCCAAAAATATCCGTCAAGATTCTGGCCAACGCACATACGGTTGCCAGCGGCAACAGCCAATCGAAAAAGATATCCGGATTTTTCATGAGTGAAAAAGTACTCGGTTGATCAAGCGAAACTGCACCGCCAAATGGCATCATTTGGCGGCTGTAAGTGTTATCAGACGATTTTCAGCAGGGAGGATCTCTTCCCGAAGATCAAATCGGTACGCAACCTGCCATTGCGGGAAAAGCAATAGGTTGCGGTGGGCCGAGAGGCGCAGATGGATTTGACAAACCGTAGCGCTGACGGACGGTCAATGAAAAGTCCTCCTACAAGCCCCTGCCGATCATAGACGATCCAGCGCCGTGTCGTTTCTTCTTCTATAATAAAACGTGGCTGCCGATGGGCCACGACATTTCTCTGTTCTTTCGTCGTCATGACACTTGCCTCATCCCAGCGGTTCCGACGATCATCGTGCGAGTTGCATAATGATGAATGCCAGGACAACGCCTGCTCCAATGACTGCGGTCAAACGGAGTAGTATGTTGATATCCTCGCGCAGCTCCGCTTCGGTGACTGCTGTATTGACGATTGGCGGTGTTTCCTGTGTACGCTTTGCTTTGTTCAGGTAGAAAAAAAGGCTCAATTTTCCGTACATGATCGTAATCTCGCTTCTGAAGACTGCACAATGTTTCTACAGTTGCTGTTTAGCTGACAGCCTTTCAGTGACGTATCATCGCGATGGAACTGACTGCCTGCCGGTGTTGTGCTATGAGTGCCGCAGATGTTTCTTCCACATGGTCAATGGCTGCACAGGCTCGGCGAATGGCGCTGGCTGTTTCTTCGCTGACGGCGACCAACGGCAGCCGCACATCCGGGGAGAGACCCCGGCGATGGTGCAAAGCGTATTTCACTGGAACGGGATTGGTATCTTGTTCCATCGCTGTCAGAAGCGGCTTCAATTTGAAGCCGAGCGTCCGCGCGGTGCAGGAGTCGGCCCGTCTGCAGGTTTCGTAAAGCTCTACAGTTGTTGCAGGAAGCACATTTGATATGACCGAAATCATCCCGTTGCCGCCTTCCAAATTAAAGGGAACAGCGGTTGCATCATGGCCGGACAGCAGCAGCAGCCGGTCGCCGATGCGGCGAATGAAGCGTTTAGGTCGATCAAGATCGCCAGTTGCATCTTTGATACCAATGATTGTCGGTAGCTCACTCAACCGTTCGATTGTTTCCAGTGAAAGATCGATACCTGTGCGCTTTGGAACATTATAAAGGATGATTGGTATCTGGACGTTGCGAGCTACGGCTTCAAAATGGCGAAACAGCCCCTCCTGCGATGGGCAGTTATAGTAGGGGGTAACGATCAGCGCTGCGTCAGCACCACACGCGGCCGCAGCGCTCGTCAATGCAATAGTTGAAAGAGTATCGTTGGTACCTGTTCCCGCAACGACAGGCACACGTCTTGCCGATACTTCAACACAGGTTTTGATAAGGCTGATTTTTTCCGCCGTATTGAGAGTGGGGGCTTCCCCGGTCGTGCCGCAAGGGGAAAGGGCATGTATGCCTTCTCCAATTTGCCAGTCTACCAAGTCAGCGAAAACCTTGTGCGCCACTTCTCCATTCTCAAAAGGCGTGACAAGAGCCGTGGTTACTCCGCTCAATCTGGTTCTGAGTTCGTCATAAGCCATTGTTCTGGATCTCCGTTACCCGAGTTCACGGCTGAAAGCGAACCTGCGTATCTTACACAAGCCGTTCGGAAAGCAGCCTGACTGGGCAGTGAACAAGCTATGAGCCCCGGCGTATAAATTCGAGATCAGGAGCGAAGCTGGAGCATTAGAAAGTCATATATTGGCTCCGAATGTTTTGCGCCTCTGTCGGATCGCATCCGTGCAAATGCGTTGTGCTTTCATGTCCTCTTTTTTGCTGGGAAACTGAAATAGCCCAAAAAAAAACCGGGCACTAGGCCCGGCTTCCAATACCTTTCATTGCCTGCCGCTTATTCAGCAGCTTCTGAACTGCGCTTGGGGCGACGCTCCAGCAGTTCCTTGAGGAAGTGGCCGGTATAAGACCGCTTCTCCTGCACGATGTCTTCCGGACGACCCACGGCAACAATCTCGCCGCCGCCATCGCCACCTTCTGGTCCAAGGTCGATTACCCAATCGGCAGTCTTGATGACCTCCAGATTATGCTCGATCACAACGACCGTGTTGCCCTGTTCTACCAGCTCGTGCAGCACTTCAAGCAGCTTTGCCACATCGTGGAAGTGCAGGCCGGTCGTCGGCTCATCCAGAATGTAGAGCGTACGGCCCGTTGCACGGCGCGACAGTTCCTTGGCAAGCTTCACGCGCTGCGCTTCACCACCCGAAAGCGTCGTCGCCTGCTGGCCAACCTTGATATAGCCGAGGCCGACCTTGACGAGCGTTTCCATCTTGTCGCGCACCGCAGGCACGGCTGAGAAGAACTCAGCGCCTTCCTCAACGGTCATATCCAGCACATCGGCAATGGACTTGCCCTTGAACAGGACTTCCAGCGTTTCGCGGTTGTAGCGCTTGCCGTGGCAGACGTCGCAGGTCACATAGACATCCGGCAGGAAGTGCATCTCGATCTTGATGACTCCATCGCCCTGACAGGCCTCGCAGCGTCCACCCTTCACATTGAACGAGAAGCGGCCCGGCTGATACCCGCGTGCCTTGGCTTCCGGCAGACCCGCAAACCAGTCGCGGATCGGCGTGAAGGCGCCGGTGTATGTTGCCGGGTTGGAGCGCGGCGTACGACCGATAGGTGACTGGTCAATATCAATCACCTTGTCGAGGAACTCCAACCCCTCGATACGGTCATGCTCCGCCGGGTGTTCGCGCGAGCCCATGATGCGGCGCGAAGCAGCCTTGTACAGGGTTTCGATCAGGAAGGTGGACTTGCCGCCGCCTGAAACGCCGGTGACGGCGGTGAACGTGCCAAGCGGAATATCCGCCGAGACATTTTTCAGGTTGTTGCCGCGCGCGCCCATGACCTTGATGCGCTTGGACTTTGAAATCTTGCGGCGTTCCGCCGGAACAGCAACTTCCATCGCGCCTGACAGATATTTGCCGGTCAGCGAGTTCGCATTGGACATCACGTCCTGTGGCGACCCTTGAGCAATGATCTTGCCACCATGGACGCCTGCCGCCGGGCCGATATCGACCACATAATCGGCAGTCAGGATCGCATCCTCGTCATGCTCGACCACAATGACCGTATTGCCGAGATCGCGCAGGTGGCGCAGCGTATCGAGAAGCCGGGCATTGTCGCGCTGATGCAAACCAATGGATGGTTCATCCAGCACGTAAAGCACGCCGGTCAGGCCGGAGCCGATCTGCGAGGCAAGACGGATACGCTGGCTTTCGCCACCTGACAACGTGCCGGAATTACGTGCCAGCGTCAGATAATCGAGGCCGACATCGTTGAGGAACTGCAGGCGCTCGCGAATTTCCTTGAGGATGCGGGCGGCAATTTCGCGCTGCTTGTCATTGAAGCTGCCATCGACGTCACGGAACCAGGCATCGGCCTTGCGGATCGACATTCCCGTGATCTCGCCGATGTGCTTCATGCCGATCTTTACCGCCAGTGCTTCCGGTTTCAGGCGATAACCGCTGCAGGCAGGGCAGGGCGTCGAGGCCATGAAACGCTCGATATCTTCACGCGACCAGGCGGAATCGGTCTCCTTCCAGCGGCGCTCCAGATTCGGGATCACACCTTCAAAAGGCTTTGTCGTCTGGTAGGAGCGCAGGCCGTCATCATATTGGAAAGTGATTTCCTTGCCCTTGGTGCCATAGAGAATGGCCTGCTGGGATTCTTCCGGAAGATCTGCCCAGCGTGCGCCTATCTTGAATCCAAAGGCTTTGCCAAGCGCTTCCAGTGTCTGATTGTAGTAGGGTGACGAAGATCGCGCCCATGGGGCAATCGCGCCGTCCTTCAACACTGCCGTTTCATCGGGAACGATCAGGTTCGGATCGATGGCCTGCTGCGTGCCGAGGCCGTCGCAGGTCGGGCAGGCGCCGAACGGATTGTTGAACGAGAACAGGCGCGGCTCGATTTCAGGAATGGTGAAACCGGAAACCGGGCATGCGAACTTTTCCGAAAACAGAATGCGCTCATGCGTTTCGTTGGCCGATTTGTTGGCCGCGCCGCCTTCTGCTGTTTCTTCAGGCGGCAGCGGCTTGTCCGCGAATTCGGCAACGGCCAGACCCTCGGCAAGCTTGAGACTGGTTTCGAGGCTGTCGGCGAGGCGGGTCGACAGGTCAGCGCGCACCACAACGCGGTCGACCACCACATCGATGTCGTGTTTGTACTTCTTGTCCAGTGCCGGAACATCGGCGATTTCATAGAAGGTACCGTCTACCTTGACGCGCTGAAAACCCTTTTTCTGAAGCTCAGCCAGTTCCTTCTTGTACTCGCCCTTGCGACCACGAACGATGGGCGCGAGGATATAAAGGCGGGTGCCTTCTTCCAGTGTCAAGACGCGGTCGACCATCTGGCTGACCGTCTGGCTTTCGATGGGAAGGCCGGTCGCCGGCGAATAGGGCACACCTACGCGCGCAAAGAGCAGGCGCATGTAGTCGTAGATTTCAGTGACGGTGCCAACCGTCGAACGCGGATTGCGGCTCGTCGTCTTCTGTTCGATCGAAATGGCAGGCGACAGGCCGTCGATCTGGTCGACATCCGGCTTCTGCATCATTTCGAGGAACTGGCGCGCATAGGCCGAAAGGCTTTCGACATAGCGGCGCTGGCCTTCCGCATAGATCGTATCGAAGGCAAGCGAGGATTTGCCCGAGCCGGAAAGCCCAGTCATCACGATCAGCTTGTCGCGAGGCAGATCGAGGTCGACATTCTTCAGATTGTGTTCGCGCGCGCCACGTATGGAAATGAATTTCTGATCGCTCATTCCGCGTCCTGCCTGCTCATGATGCCATGGATAAACGGGCGCCGAATGGTGAAACACGTCGGGCCGGTCTCTAATATGGGGTGAAACCCTCCAATAAGAAGGGGGCTCCGGTCATTCATCGGTGCACTCTTATCATTAGAACAAATATCGAACAACCAGCCTTCTGATAGGCGATACGAAATGTGAACGCAAGAGCGTTGACTGTCACTCCTGACAGGAGCAGACTGCCCTTACTCGCTGATAGCGGAGAGGTGCCGCGGTGGGATGACACGGCATCGGCAAGAGGTCCGCAGGAGGCGGGGAGACCCAGTAGGGAGGTAAAGGAGCATGAGTCCACCTGACTACAGTGCCTAGCTTTCACAGAGATGAAAGCACAATCCGTTTCGGTTGCGGCAGCATCTTTTCGCAAGGAATGATGCCTCGTTGATTGAAAGTGTGATTGCCGACAATTTGAATTTGCGCGGAATGCAAATGGCCGTGCGCCTTTGTGATCCGAAAAGACCTGCCGACGAATTAATGTCGACACATGAGCATTGCTCAAACCCCAAGCCCTGCGCGCCAAAGATACAGTGAGCGGCAGGGCTTTTTCTTGGAAGCTGATCCGGTTGCGCGGCGCGGACGTTTTGGCTCCATAAGGATGGCCGGTGAGGCTGTTTTGAAATTAAGGCAGATGCCGTTTTGGGCTCTGAAATAAGGCAAAGTGCATCTTCATCGCGATAAACGATGTAAAAACCCGTCAAAAATTGTGGCGAACGCACGACTTTTTTACGTCGAAAGGTTGCATTTTGAACAAAACAAGAACATAAACTCTGTGGACATTGACAAATTCACCGCGCTGGATTGAGCGCGCATCAAGTCAGTCCTGTAAGGTGAACATATGAGTTTCTGGTGATGGCGCATCGTTGCGCCTGATCTTTCATTTGGAAAGTACCTCTTGTCCGTGCAGGGACGTGCGGAGAGTGTGCATGCGAGACCCGGAGTAGTTTTTCGATGGCTGGTAGCGTCAACAAAGTCATTCTGGTCGGCAATCTTGGTGCCGATCCGGAAATTCGTCGTCTGAATTCGGGCGATGTGGTCGCCAATCTGCGCATTGCAACGTCGGAAAGCTGGCGCGACCGTCAGAGCGGCGAACGCAAGGATCGCACCGAATGGCACAGCGTCGTCATTTTCAATGAGAACCTTGCCAAGGTTGCGGAACAATATCTGAAGAAGGGCGCCAAGGTTTATATCGAAGGCGCGCTCCAGACCCGCAAATGGCAGGATCAGAACGGAAACGACCGCTATTCGACGGAAGTTGTGCTGCAAAAGTTCCGTGGTGAACTGCAGATGCTAGACAGCCGTGGTGAAGGTGGCGGCGAAGGCCGCTCGTTTGGCGGTGGCGGCGGCAATCGCAACCAAATGTCGGATTATTCCGGCGGCGGCGGTGATTTTGGTTCGTCCGGCCCGTCTTCGGGTGGTGGCAGCGGTGGTGGCTTCTCACGCGATCTGGACGACGAAATTCCGTTCTGATAGTAAACATCATCCAGTTTATAAGTGAAATGCGATAAGGCGCTGTTTTACAGCGCCTTTTCTGTTTCTCTCATGCTTCTAAAGCACGGTGTCGGCTTGCGATTTCGTAATCCCTGTCAGCGCGACTTTTCTTCGAATGTAATCTGCTCGCCGTCTTCTTTGGTGAACGAAGCAAGAGGGTTTTCCAGAAGAGCCAGAACCAGTTCGGAGGGGCGGCACAGCCTGGTGCCACGCGGCGTTTCGACGATGGGCCGGTTGATCAGAATCGGATGAGCCATCATGAAGTCGATCAGCTCGTCGTCGGTCCATTTCAGATCGGACAGGCCGAGTTCGACATAGGGTGTGCCTTTCTCACGCAGCAATTCACGCGGCGTAAGGCTCATGGCCGTCAGCAGTCCGACCAGACGCTCCCGCGTGGGCGGATTCTGCACATATTCGACAATGACGGGTTCTTCGCCACTGGCGCGGATCATCGCCAGCGTATTGCGCGAGGTGCCGCATTTCGGGTTGTGGAAAATAGTGACGGCCATCAGAGTTTTCCTGTCTGGGTTGGCGACTTCTGAACGATACCCTGTTCGTACCAGCGTCTGGAGCGGTTCACCATCCAGACACCGAAAAGATAACCAACGGGTTCGGCGCAAGGAGAAAAAGCAGAGCCCCAAAGATCTTGCCCCGGCTCGACTTTCGGTTGCGACTCGGTCTTTGGTTCGCATCTAATTCTTGTGTATTTACAAAAGCTTTGGTGGGGAAAATGCGGGGAATAATTGTTGTCAGCGCATTGCTGGCGGTGGCTGGCTGCACAAAGAAAGAGCCGTGCTGCCAAATCAAGATTACGCCTCCAACCGAGATGTCCAAGGCTTTCGCTCACGAAAACTGGGACATAGGCTATTCGAAATCTGATATTAAACGCTGTTTCGGCGATGGCGTTATCAACGTGAACGGCAGCAGAATCCATATCGTGGAAGACACCAGAAAAGCGGGTGCTGGCCGCTATTGTCATACGGCATTTTCAATCCCGACCGTTAAAAATCCCAATAGATACGTAATGACGCCGTTCTCATACGAAAACTGGGATGCCGATGCCTGCCAGCTGAAGGCAATGTATTGTCTGCGTCCGGCATCGGCAGAGAAGCTTGCAAAGAGGTTTGGCCTGACGATTGATAAAACTCCTGTTTATAGGGAATGACCGATATCGACCGCCAGAAAAACCTTAGCCGCAATGTGTAGGATGGCTCAAATCACGCCGTTCATCTGAGGGTCGCCGGGGTAGGTCTCGATTGAGAATTCCATATTGTCGGCTGAAAACCGTGTCAGCGAATACTGGATTGGCGCTCCGTCGGTATTCACATTGATCGCCTTGGCCGTCAGCACGATGGCGCCGGGCGAAAGTTTCAAATGTTTCAGATCGTCAGAATCCGCATGGCGGGCGGATATGACCGTGGATTTACGAAAGTAATCCACAATGCCTGCTTTTTTGAAAGCGGCAGTGATTGAACCGCTTTCCGCATAGTCCGTCGCTATTTCAGGAAATTTTTCGGCACTGATCCAGAGTGTTGCACGCGATACCGGGCGCCCATCGGCACTGTGCAAGGTTTCCAGCCGTGTCACGGGTGAACCGGGCTCGATCTCGAGCGCCTCGGCTATATCCGGTGAGGCTGGCGCTATGTCGGACGCGAGTAGACTTCCCTTCATATCGCTTACCTGCGAAGCCAGCGATTGCGAAATACGGGTGCGGCGCCCGATCCGGTAGGTGAGGCGTTTTGCATTGGCGACAAAGGTGCCGCGCCCTTGTTCTGCCCGTAGCACACCTTCCTGTGTCAGAGCTGCAATGGCGCTGCGCACTGTGTGACGATTGACGCCAAATCGTTCTGCCAGGTCCATCTCGGCTGGCATCCGCGCCCCGGACTGAAGCTTCCCGGCCATGATGTCGCCGCGTATCTCGTCGGCAATCTGCCGCCAGATGGCTACACCGCTGTTTCTCTCAATTCGCCTGTTCTTCGTCATCAACTGTCATCGTCCTGTCATTGGCAGGGTGTATCCATTCTGGTATTGTATAGTTGTCTATATAACTAGACAATCTAAGTAATCAAGTCAACAAGATTGGATAGGGCGGATAAGCTCATGCAGACGACGCGGCATAGCACGGGTGGAAGTGGAGTGGGCTCCACGACTGGAAACAGAACAGCGCCGGATGCGACGCAGAGTGCACGTCAGGCCAGTATGGCGCTTCTCGCTCGCGCAAGCGGCGAAGAATTGAAAACGTTCTGGCAGAACTGGGCGGACAAGCCTGAATTTGAAGTTTTGCGTGGTCCGGAAACCGGGCTGGTCATGATGCGTGGCCGTATTGGCGGCGGTGGTGCCCCGTTCAATGTTGGCGAGGCAACAGTCACCCGCGCAACCGTTCGTCTGGCGAACGGTTCGGTTGGGCATTCCTATACACTGGGACGTGATCAGGAAAAGGCGAAGCTGGCTGCATTGTTTGATGCTCTCTGGCTCGATGAAGCCACCCGCGATGCGATCGAAAACAACGTGCTCAACGCATTGCGTGGTCGTGTCGATACTGCGGATGCAAAACGGCGCGGCGAAGCTGCTGCCACGAAGGTCGATTTCTTCACTATGGTTCGAGGAGACAACTGATGCTCCATTCTTCTTCTGCATTTGAAGGCGGACTGGCTGACCCAGTCAATGAAGCGCAGTCGGCGTTTCATGCAGTCATGCACGCAATGGCCAATCCTGGTCGTATCCATTCGCTGCCTAGTGCGGCTGCGCCATCAAAGCCGCTCACGCCTGAGCTTGGCCTGATTGCAGCAACGCTTCTTGATCACGACGCAAGCGTCTGGGTCGATGCTGAAATTGCAGCCAATCAGGACGCAACGGCCTGGCTGAAATTCCATACCGGCGCGCCAATCGTCGGCGATCAATCGAAAGCGCAATTCGCACTTGTAACGGATGCGCAATCGTTGCCAGCACTTTCTTCCTTCGCGCAGGGAGATCCTGAATTTCCGGATCGTTCGACGACTGTTGTTCTGGCGGTTTCTAAGCTCAACAGCGGGCAAGGTTTCAGTCTCAAAGGCCCGGGCATCAAGGATGAAACTGTGCTGACCGTTGAGGGTTTGCCGCAGGATTTTGCTGCGCAATGGCGCGAAAATGGCGCGTTGTTTCCGTTGGGTGTCGATCTGGTACTTGTCGCTGACGGCAAAGTCGCAGCGCTTCCCCGGACCACTCGCGTAGAGAATTTGGAGGGCTGATCCATGTATGTTGCTGTAAAGGGCGGTGAAACCGCCATCCGCAATGCCCACCGTCTGCTTGATGATCGCCGTCGCGGCGACCGCTCGGTTCCAGCGTTGCGTCTTGACCAGATTGCCGAACAGCTTGGTCTCGCCGTTGATCGCGTCATGGCCGAAGGTTCGCTTTATGACCGCGAACTCGCAGCCCTTGCCGTGCGCCAGTCGCGTGGCGATCTGATTGAGGCAATCTTTCTGGTTCGCGCCTACCGCACAACCTTGCCGCGTTTTGGCTATTCGCTGCCACTTGAGACCGCGAATATGCTGATCGAACGTCGCATTTCAGCCACCTATAAAGATCTGCCCGGCGGGCAGCTGCTGGGGCCGACATTTGACTACACGCATCGCCTGCTTGATCCAGAACTGGCTGGTGATGTCAGTGTTCCCGAGCCGGAAGTGCGTGCGACTGAGCCTGAAGAGACGCCACGCGTGACCGATATTCTCGGTGTCAACGGCATGATCGAAGAAGATGGTGCAATGCCGGAAGGGCATGAGCCGGGCGATCTTACCCGCGAACCGTGGACGTTCCCGATGCCGCGCGATCTGCGCTTGCAGGCTTTGGCGCGGGGTGACGAAGGCTTCCTACTAGCGCTGGGTTATTCCACGCAACGCGGTTATGGCAACACGCATCCCTTTGTCGGTGAAATCCGCATTGGTGAGGTGGAGGTTGAGTTCGATGTGCCTGAGCTTGGCTTTGCCGTTTCGCTTGGCCGCGTTCAGCTGACCGAATGCCAGATGGTGAGCCAGTTCAATGGTTCAGCCAAACAGGCACCGCAGTTTACCCGTGGCTATGGTCTGGTGTTCGGACAAAGCGAGCGCAAAGCCATGTCGATGTCGCTTTGCGACCGTGCGCTGCGTGTCCGCGAATTCGATGCGGATGTGACAGCACCCGCGCAGGACGAAGAATTCGTCATTTCCCATTCCGACAATGTGCAGTCGACCGGCTTCGTCGAGCATCTGAAATTGCCACATTACGTGGATTTTCAGGCCGAACTCGAACTGATCCGCCGGATGCGTGCGGAATACGAACAAGCGAACAACGAGACTGAAGCTTTGGCAAAGGAAGCTGCAGAATGAGCGATCTAGCCAATTACAACTTCGCCTATCTGGACGAGCAGACAAAGCGGATGATCCGTCGCGCTATCCTGAAAGCCATTGCTATTCCGGGCTATCAGGTGCCGTTCGCAAGCCGTGAAATGCCGATGCCTTATGGCTGGGGCACAGGCGGCGTGCAGGTGACGGCGGCAATTCTCGGTCAGAATGACGTGCTGAAGGTTATCGATCAGGGCGCAGACGATACGACCAATGCCGTTTCCATCCGGGCATTCTTCCAGAAAACTGCCGATGTTGCCGTGACCACCCATACGGGTGAGGCGACTATCATCCAGACACGTCACCGCATTCCGGAATATCCGCTGACTGAAGGGCAGGTGATTGTCTATCAGGTACCAATTCCTGAACCGCTGCGTTTTCTGGAACCGCGTGAAACCGAAACGCGCAAGATGCACGCGCTTGCCGAATATGGCCTCATGCATGTGAAGCTTTACGAAGATATCGCGCGCCACGGCCACATCGCCAAGACCTATGATTATCCGGTGATGATTGAAGGGCGCTATGTCATGGCACCGTCGCCGACGCCCAAGTTCGACAATCCAAAGATGCATATGTCGCCAGCTTTGCAGCTGTTTGGTGCTGGTCGCGAAAAGCGCATCTATGCCGTACCGCCTTATACGGATGTCGTGAGCCTCGACTTCGAGGATCATCCATTTGAGGTGCAGAAATTCAAACAGCCTTGCGCATTGTGTGGCGCACGCGGCGTCTATCTCGACGAAGTCGTGCTCGATGACCGTGGCGGCTCGATGTTTGTCTGCTCCGATACCGATTTTTGCGAAGATCGTCAGGCGAATGGCCACTTTGGTCATCTGGCAGCGAACAATGAGGCCGCAGCCAAGGGAGCCCTGAAATGAGCCCTGAAAAGAGCATTGAAATGAGCGTCGAACCTTTGCTGAAAGTCAGCAATCTCTCGAAGTTTTATGGCAGTCGTCGCGGTTGCGCGGATATCGATTTCTCGCTGTGGCCGGGCGAAGTGCTGGCCATCGTCGGCGAATCCGGTTCGGGCAAGACGACCTTGCTGAACTGTCTGGCGACACGTCTGGAACCGACATCGGGCAGCGTGGAATATCGGATGCGTGATGGCGAGTTCCGTGATCTTTACAAGATCGGTGAGGCCGAGCGTCGCTTCCTGATGCGTACCGACTGGGGCTTTGTGCATCAGAACCCTTCCGATGGTTTGCGCATGACCGTTTCGGCAGGTGCCAATGTCGGTGAACGGCTGATGGCTGTTGGCGAGCGCCATTATGGCAATATTCGCAACACAGCAACGGAATGGCTCGGACGTGTCGAAATCGCTGCTGACCGCATCGACGACCAGCCCCGCGCTTTCTCCGGCGGTATGCGTCAGCGTCTGCAGATTGCGCGCAATCTCGTCACAGCTCCGCGTCTTGTTTTCATGGATGAACCGACCGGCGGTCTCGACGTGTCCGTGCAGGCACGTCTTCTCGACCTGCTGCGCGGTTTGGTGAACGATCTCGGCCTTTCGGTTGTCATCGTGACCCACGATCTCGCAGTGGCGCGTCTTCTGTCCCATCGCATCATGGTCATGAAAGACGGCCATATTGTCGAACAGGGTCTGACCGACCGCGTTCTGGATGACCCGCAAGCGCCTTACACGCAGCTGCTCGTGTCGTCTATTTTGCAGGTTTAGTAAATTAAAACAGATGTTTGCAGCGTGTTGTTCGTAAATTAGCGAAACTTCATGCGTGAGGTGAGAAATGACACAAGTTAGAACATCCTCTCCGCTGGCCGTGTCGGGTCTAGCGAAGACGTTCACGATGCATTTGCAGGGTGGCATTCAGTTGCCAGTCGTAAGTAACGTGGACTTCAATCTGGAAGCAGGCGAATGCGCCGTGCTTGGCGGACCTTCCGGTGCTGGTAAAAGCTCCATTCTCAAGATGGTCTATGGCAATTACGCGGTGAATGCAGGTTCGATCCTCATTCGTCACGAAGACCGTATGGTGGATCTGGCAACGGCCGATCCGCGCGAAGTGCTGGCCGTTCGGCGTGATACGATTGGTTATGTCAGCCAGTTCCTGCGCACATTGCCTCGCGTGGCGGCAATCGACGTCGTTGCGGAGCCATTGGTGGCTCGCGGTGTTGATCGCGATGCTGCTCGCAATCGTGCAAGCGAGTTGCTCGCGCAGCTCAACCTGCCGGAACGGCTCTGGGCATTGCCACCTGCTACCTTCTCCGGCGGTGAGCAGCAGCGCGTGAATATTGCGCGCGGTTTCATCACGGATCATCCGGTGTTGCTGCTTGATGAGCCGACCGCTTCGCTCGATGCCAAAAACAGGGCAGTCGTTGTTGACCTCATCAAGGCCAAGAAGGCGCAAGGCGTCGCAATGCTTGGCATTTTCCATGATGAAGATGTGCGTGAACAGGTTGCTGATCGCATTATCGACGTAACCGCTTTCTCGCCGAGGGCAGCAGCATGACCAAGCTCTCGGTAGAACCACTGGTTCACGAAACGGCTGAAGTAAACGGTAGCAAGCTAGGTCGATATACCGAGACCGGCGCGCGCAGCCGTGTTTCGGACACTGTGCTGGACGACTATTCCTATCTCGGTATCGATTGCGAAATCTGGTGTGCTGAGATCGGCAAGTTTTCCAATATCGCCAGCCATGTGCGTATCAACGCCACCAATCATCCAACATGGCGTCCGACGTTGCATCATTTCACCTATCGCGCCGGTGATTACTGGCCGGAAGAAAAGGATGAGACGGAGTTCTTTGATTGGCGTCGCGGCAATGCCGTGAAAATCGGTCATGACACATGGCTCGGCCATGGCTCCACCATCTTGCCGGGTGTGACGGTTGGCAATGGTGCGGTTGTCGGTGCCGGAGCTGTCGTGAGCAAGGACGTGGCACCCTATACGATTGTTGGCGGGGTCCCGGCTCGTCTCATTCGCGAACGCTTCGACGCTGCGACCGGCAATCGTCTGGATCGTCTGGCGTGGTGGGACTGGAGCCATGATCGTCTGCGCCAGGCGCTCGATGATTTCCGCGCGCTCGATATCGAAGCTTTCCTCTCGAAATATGAAACGGCCGCCAATGCGAATGCGGTCATGAAAGAGCTATCCAATGGCTAATGAAACCGTTCTGAAAAATGCGCAGATCGTGCTTGCTGATGAGATCGTTTCCGGTTCTATCCTGATCCGTGATGGCAAAATTGCCGCCATCGATCAGGGTAATACCAATGGCGGCGATGACATGGACGGCGATTATGTCATTCCGGGCCTCATCGAGCTGCATACCGACCAGCTGGAAAGCCATTACGCGCCGCGTCCAAAGGTGCGCTGGAATGTCGATGCAGCGGTTCAGGCGCATGATGCGCAGGTTGCAGCATCGGGCATCACGACAGTTTTCGATGCGATGCGCGTTGGATCCGATTATGACCGTGACTTCGTGGGCAAGGATATGCGGATGCTTGCGGACGCCATCGAAAGCGGTGTTCGCGAAAATCGCCTGCGTGCAGACCACTTTCTGCACCTGCGCTGCGAAGTTTCCTCAGCAGATTGCCTTGAAACATTCGAGCTTTTCGCAGGCGATGACCGCGTTAAACTCGCTTCGCTGATGGATCATGCACCGGGACAGCGTCAATTCGTTGATCTTAATACGTATCGCACTTATTACATGCGCAAGATGAAGCTCACGGATGAGGAGTTCCGGGTGCATTGTGAGAAGCGTATGGCGGATTCGGACGCCTATTCGGCCAAACATCGTCGCGCCATTGCCGAACTGGCAGCAGCGCGCAGCATCGTGCTGGCCAGCCATGATGATGCGACCAGCGCGCATGTCGATGAATCACTCGACCATGGTGTGCGGATCGCCGAGTTTCCGACCACGATTGAAGCCGCTAATGCCTCTAAAGATGCGGGCCTTTCCATTCTGATGGGCGCGCCCAATATCGTTCGCGGTGGCTCGCATTCCGGCAACATCGCTGCACGCGATCTTGTCGACAATGGCAGCCTCGACATCCTGTCCTCGGATTACATTCCGTTCAGCCTCATTCAGTCGACTTTCGGGCTTGCTTCGGGCGAGCGTCCGATTGCGCTACCACAGGCTGTCCGCCTCGTAACCAAGAACCCGGCTGATGCCATGGCTATGGATGATCGCGGCGAAATCGCTATCGGAAAGCGTGCCGATCTGGTTCGCGTGCGTCCGAAAGGTGCAATTCCGGTTGTGCGCACTGTCTGGCGCGAAGGCGAACGGGTGCTTTGATGCAGATGCAATCCGATACGCCGAAAGGCTGTTTCGTTGCCGTTGTCGGCCCCAGCGGGGCCGGCAAGGACACAATCATGGATGCAGCGCGTGTGGCTCTTGCGGGCGACACGCGGTTTCATTTTGTGCGCCGGATCATCACGCGTCCGCAAATGCCGGGCACGGAAGATCACGACAGTCTGGATGAAACAGCGTTTACGAAAGCCGCAGGCGAGGGTGCTTTCGCGCTTCACTGGCAGGCGCATGGCCTGAGCTATGGATTGCCGAAATCACTTGATGGTGAAATCGCCGACGGTATCGTCGTGATTGCCAATGTCTCACGGCGTGTACTTGGCGATATCCGCAGGCTTTATTCGGAACGGTCCGTGGTTGTCATCTCGGCTAGGCCGGAAGTACTTGCAGAGCGGCTTGCATCGCGCGGACGTGAAAGTCGAGAAGAAATCGCTTTGCGACTTCAGCGCGAAGTGAGCTTCGATGACGGTGCAGACGATGTCGTCATAATAGACAATTCGGGTGAAGTCGCTGCTTCCACAGATGCCTTCCTGCGTCACCTGCAGGAAATGAGCATTAAAACAATTGCCTAAATTAAAAACTTAAAGCGGAATGTAAGTTTACACAAACGTCATGATCCGTTCATTGCAGTGTCATTGAACGGATCAATAGTGAGCATGAATGGAGACGAATTCATGCTTCAACTAAAAAACGTAACGCGCCGCTATAATGATAAGGTGGCGGTTTCGGGTGTTGATCTCGAGATCGAGCCGGGCTCGTTTGTTGGGATTATTGGTCGCTCGGGCGCGGGAAAGTCGACGCTGCTGCGTATGATCAATCGCCTGGTTGAACCTTCAGAGGGAACAATTCACTGGGATGGTCGCGACGTTACCGGGCTCAAGGGTTCGGGATTGCGCGATTGGCGCGCACAATGCGCGATGATTTTCCAGCATTTTAATCTGGTCGATCGTCTTGATGTTCTGACCAATGTTCTGATGGGGCGTCTCAACTATGTTTCGACGCCTAAGTCGCTCCTGCGCATCTGGAGCGATGAAGAGCGTCTGATCGCTCTTTCGGCGTTGCAGCAATTCGATATTGCGCATCTTGCAGCCCATCGCGCCGATGAGCTTTCGAGTGGTCAGCAGCAGCGCGTGGCCATTGCCCGTGCGCTTGTTCAGCAGCCCCGCATCATTCTCGCCGACGAGCCGATTGCATCACTCGATCCGCGCAATACCCGCAGCGTCATGGACGCTCTGCGTCGCATCAATCGCGAATATGGCATCACGGTTCTCTGCAATCTGCACTCGCTCGATATTGCGCGCAGCTATTGCGACCGCCTCGTCGGTATGTCTGCCGGCAAGATCGTATTCCGCGGCACACCGTCGATGCTGACAGATATGGCATCACGCGACCTTTACGGCATGGAAGCCGATGAAGTCATCGATGCCGATGAACAGGCTGAAACAATGCCAATGCCAGTTCCGCAGTCGGCTCAAGCCGTTCTGCGCCAGCTTTCCGCCTGAGCGCACAAAGCTCCGGAAAAAATTACGCTCCAAACTCAGGATTAACAGGAGATACCTATGCTTAACCGTAGAAACTTTCTGGCGGCCGCAGCGCTCACCGCTACGCTGACCATCCCAATGATGGCTTCCACTGCACAGGCTGCAGACTGGAGCAAGGATTATCCGGAAATCGTTCTGGGCGTGATCCCGGCAGAAAACGCTTCGACCACTTCCGACCGTTATGCGCCTCTGGCTGCCTATCTCGGCAAGGAACTGGGCACGAAGGTTACGCTGCGCGTTGCCAACGACTACGCTGCCGTCATCGAAGGCCAGCGCGCTGGCAACATCCAGATCGCATTCTATGGCCCGGCTTCCTACTCCCGCGCTGTCATGACCGGCGTTGAAACCACGCCGCTCGTCAACCAGCGTCACGACACTGGCGTAAACGGCTATTACTCGGTTGTTTATGTTCGCGCCGACAGCCCATACAAGAAAATGGATGACCTGAAGGGCAAAGCGATTGCTCTGGTGGATCCTAACTCGACCTCCGGTAACAACGCGCCACGCTTCTTCCTTAACCGCGAAGGCTATAGCGTCGATACGTTCTTTGGTAAGAACTTCTTTGCTGGCAGCCACGAAAACGCAGTTCTGGCACTCGCACAGGGCACTGCAGACGCTGCAGCAAACTCCTGGAATTCGGAAGACGATTCCAACCTGACCCGCATGATCAGCCGTGGCGTTCTGAAAGATGCAAACGGCAAGGTGATGACGAAGGATGATTTCCGCATCATCTTCAAATCAGACTTCCTTCCAGAAGGCCCGTTTGCTGTGCTCAGCACTCTACCAGACCAGCTCAAGGCCGACATCAAGCAGGCTTTCCTCGATATGCCTAAGAAGGACAAGGCTGGCTTTGACGCCCTTTCCGACGGCAAGGACAAGGAATTCGTAGCGACCGAAGCCAAGGACTATGAGCCGATCATCGAGATGCTCAAGTTCAACGACAAGGCTCGCAAGTCCTAATCCGCAGAACAATTGAAATGCCCGAAGCCGCAAAAGCTTCGGGCATTTTTGTTAGGGAATCTCGCATGACGATATCGTCTCTCGACGGCAGCGGTTCCAAAGACCTGCTCGCCGAGTATCGCAGGGAAGTCGGGAAACGACGCCTTTATGGGCTCGGCTTCCTCCTTGCTCTGGTTGTTATCGCCATAGTTGCCTCTGTTGTTGCCGATGTTCGGCCGGGCACACTGGTCGAAAATCTCTTTCGCTTTACAAGCTATCTTGGCCGCATCCTGCCGGATCTGACCATTGCCAATTTCTGGGGCGATCTCGCTGCCTGGTACTGGAATCTTGGCGGCTGGCTCAAGATGCTGTTCGAGACGCTACTGATTGCCTATCTGGCAACCTTGATCGGCGGTATCATTGCTTTTGCCGCGTCATTTGCAGCTTCATCGAATATGGCTCCCAATTCGACGGTGCGCTTCATCGTTCGTCGCGGGCTGGAACTGCTGCGTACCGTTCCTGAAATCGTCTTCGCTTTGTTGTTCGTCATTGCCTTCGGTCTTGGGCCGATGGCCGGTGTGCTGGCACTGATGCTTCACACGACAGGCTCGCTTGGCAAGCTGTTCTCCGAAGTGGTCGAAAACATCGACATGCGGCCCGTTGAAGGTATTCGCGCTTCCGGCGGCTCCGGCCTTCAGGTCATCCGCTTTGCCGTACTGCCACAAGTCGCCGCCAATTTTGCTTCCTATGGCCTGCTGCGCTTCGAAATCAACGTGCGCGGCGCTTCGGTCATGGGCTTCGTCGGGGCAGGTGGTATCGGGCAGGAACTGCTGACCTCGATCCGCCAGTTCTACTACAGCGATGTCAGCGCCATCCTGCTTCTGATTATCGTGACCATTGTTGCCATTGACCTCATTACGCAGCGTATTCGCCATGCGCTTCTGGGCCGTATTGGTTGAGGAGTGTGATCCCGAAAAGTGGGAACCGGTTTTCGGAAAAGATCATGCTCAAACAAAAGAGAGAATTATGACCGATATTGCACAAAGTCTCTCCCGTGAGGCGCATGCGCACGAAAAGGAACTTCGGGCGGAACATGCCGAACTGTTCGGAAATGCGCGTGCCTGGCGCAATCTGGCGATTTTAACCGTAGCTTTGGTTGCTTCCGTCTGGTTCGCCTTCTACTGGCTCGATTTTTCGCTGCTGCGCATTCTCAATGGCCTCGGTCGCCTTGGCGATTTCGCGCTGATGATGATGCCGCCATCGTCCGGCGGGCGTTTCAGCCTCTATCTGTGGTCGATGATGGAAACGCTGGCAATCGCCTATCTCGGCACATTGCTGGCGGCGATCCTTGCGTTCCCGTTCGGCTTTCTGGCCGCCAAGAACATTATCCCGAATGTGTTCCTGCATTTCGGCATCCGTCGTTTCCTCGATACCATTCGCGGCGTCGATACGCTGATCTGGGCATTGATCTGGGTGTCGGTTGTGGGTCTCGGGCCGTTTGCCGGAATTCTCGCGATTGCCTGCTCGGATTTCGGGGCATTCGGCAAGCTGTTCTCGGAAGCCATTGAAGGCGCCGACAAGAAGCCGGTCGAGGGTGTGGTCTCATCGGGTGGCGGCAGGCTGCATGGTTACCGCTTCGGCGTGCTGCCGCAGGTTTTGCCACTGATCGGTAGTCAGGTGCTTTATTTCTTCGAGTCAAACACGCGCTCGGCAACGATCATCGGTATCGTCGGGGCAGGCGGCATCGGCGCGCATCTGGCAGAACAGATCAAGGTTTTGAACCTACAGGACGTTTCCTTCCTGATCATCATGATCCTGATTGCTGTGGCTGTTATCGACTGGTTCTCGTCCAGGCTTCGCCACGCGATGATCGGCAAGAAGGCGCAAAAGTCAGCTTAACCATTGATCAGCGCCTTGACGCCATCTGCCACGAATTGAACTGCAAGCGCTGCAAGGATGACACCCAGCAACCGGGTCAGAATGGAACGACCGGTTTCGCCAAGAAACCGGTCGACGCGTTCTGCGAGCAGCAGCACGAAATAGGTAATCAGCAAACAGACAGCGATGACGCCAAGCAGAGCGGCTCGCGGTCCAATTCCATGGAACGAGTCCGAGGTCAGAACGATAGCCGAGATCGCGCCCGGACCGGCAATCAGCGGAATGGCGAGCGGGAAGGCGGCTATATTGCGGATATGATCCTTGGTGATGGCCACCTCGGCGCTCTTTTCCTTACGCTCGGTTCGCTTCTCGAAAATCATTTCGAAGGCAATCCAGAAGAGTAGCAGGCCGCCCGCGACACGGAACGCACCGATCGTTATGCCGAACATGCCAAGTATCTGCGCGCCTGCAATGGCAAAGAGCGCCATCACGATAAAGCCGATGATTGAAGCACGAAGCGCCACCTGTCCACGGTGGTGCCGCTCCATGCCCGGTGTGAGCGCCAGAAACAGCGGTGCAAGGCCGGGCGGATCGATTGTGACAAGAAGGGTGACGAACGCGCTGAAAACCGTATCGTAGAACCCCATACTGCACGCGCCCTTCTTGTTGGCATGTTATGCTCAATCGGATACATGGATTGTAGACGATCAGGGGCACATGGTCGATGCAAAGCGCCGTGACGAGCAACATCCTTGCTCAATCTTTATGTGAATATCTTTTAAGCCCTTGATTTAATAGGCGGAAATAGCCTGTCGAAAAGGTCGTGAAATTGGCGTTTTTTGCTGGTTTCCGTTATAAAGTGACTTTATCGATTCTGTTGAGAAAGAAATCTGAATAGTGTCAGATCAAACGCCTCCACCCGGTTCCGACGATATGAATGGTGGCCCAAACGGCGGCCCTAGCGGTATCGAACCGATTTCCATTATCGAGGAGATGCAGCGCTCCTATCTCGATTACGCGATGAGCGTTATCGTGAGTCGTGCGCTGCCCGATGTACGCGACGGCCTGAAGCCCGTACATCGCCGCATTCTCCACGCCATGAATGAGATGAACCTCGCCTATAACCGCCCTTACCGTAAGTCGGCAGGTGTGATCGGTGAGGTCATGGGTAAGTATCACCCGCATGGTGATGCCTCGATCTACGATGCCCTCGTGCGTATGGCGCAGGATTTTTCCATGCGCGATCCGCTGGTCGACGGGCAGGGTAATTTCGGATCCATCGACGGCGATCCACCGGCGGCAATGCGTTACACCGAATGCCGTCTGGAAAAACTCACCGAAGCCCTTCTGTCGGACATCGACAAGGACACGGTCAATTTCCAGGACAATTATGACGGTCGCGAGCGGGAACCGGTGGTTATGCCTGCGCGTTTCCCGAACCTGCTCGTCAATGGCTCGGGCGGTATCGCGGTCGGTATGGCGACCAATATCCCGCCTCACAACCTTGGCGAAGTCATTGATGGCTGCATAGCGTTGATTGAAAATCCGGCCATCGAGCTGGAAGAAATCATGGAAATCATTCCCGGTCCGGATTTCCCGACCGGAGGCATCATTCTCGGGCGCGCAGGCATCAATTCCGCCTACACGACCGGTCGCGGCTCGGTGATCATGCGCGGACGCGCTGCAATCGAGCCAATGCGCGGTGATCGCGAAGCCATCATCATCACCGAGATTCCGTATCAGGTGAACAAGGCGTCGATGATCGAGAAAATGGCCGAACTGGTGCGCGACAAGCGCATCGAAGGCATTTCCGATCTGCGCGATGAATCCGACCGCGAAGGTTATCGCGTCGTGATCGAACTCAAGCGCGATGCAGTTGCCGATGTCGTGCTGAACCAGCTCTATCGTTACACGCCGCTGCAGACTTCATTCGGCTGCAACATGGTGGCACTGAACGGCGGCAAGCCGGAACAGCTCAATCTGCTCGACATGCTTCGCGCATTCGTCGCCTTCCGCGAGGAAGTGGTTACACGCCGCACAAAATTCCTGCTCAACAAGGCACGCGATCGCGCGCATGTGTTGGTTGGTCTGGCAATTGCGGTTGCGAATATCGATGAGATCATCGCTCTTATTCGTCGTGCGCCGGATCCGGCAACGGCGCGTGAACAGTTGATGGAACGTCGTTGGCCTGCTGCCGATGTAGCGCCACTCATCCGCCTCATCGATGATCCGCGTCATAAGATCAATGAAGACAACACGTATAACCTCTCGGAAGAGCAGGCGCGTGCTATCCTTGATCTTCGCTTGCAGCGCCTGACAGCTCTTGGCCGCGATGAAGTTGCGGACGAGTTGAACAAGATCGGCGAAGAAATTCGCGATTATCTGGATATTCTTGGCTCTCGCATTCGCGTTATGACAATCGTCACGGAAGAGATGATTGCCGTTCGGGACGAGTTTGCCACGCCACGCCGCACCGAGTTCGGTCTTGGTGGCGCGGAAATGGATGATGAAGACCTCATCGCCCGCGAAGATATGGTTGTTACCGTCAGTCACGCTGGTTACATCAAGCGTGTGCCGCTGACGACCTATCGTGCGCAACGCCGCGGCGGCAAGGGTCGCTCCGGCATGGCGACGAAGGACGAAGATTTCGTCACTCGTCTGTTTGTGGCCAATACGCATACGCCGGTTCTGTTCTTCTCCTCGCGTGGCATTGTCTATAAGGAGAAGGTCTGGCGTCTGCCGGTCGGCAATCCGCAGTCGCGCGGCAAGGCACTCATCAACATGTTGCCATTGCAGCAGGGCGAGCGCATCACCACAATCATGCCGCTGCCGGAGGATGAAGATTCCTGGGCAAACCTCGACGTCATGTTCTCGACGACGCGCGGTACGGTTCGCCGTAACAAGCTGTCGGACTTCGTTCAGGTCAACCGCAACGGCAAGATTGCGATGAAGCTCGAAGACGAGGGTGATGAAATCCTCTCGGTCGATACCTGTACGGAATTCGACGACGTGCTTCTGACTTGTGCCGGTGGCCAGTGCATTCGCTTCCCTGTCACCGACGTACGCGTCTTTGCAGGCCGTAACTCGATCGGCGTACGCGGCATCAATCTGGCAGAAGGCGACAAGGTCATCTCGATGGCCATCCTGCATCACGTCGATGCGGATGCGTCGACACGCTCCGCCTATCTCAAGCGTTCGATTGCCGAGCGCAGGGCGCAAGGTGCTGACGATGCCGATGACATCGTGGTCGTCGGTGAGGAAGTCGGCGTTGAAGCGGATCTTTCCGAAGAACTCTATCAGGAACTGAAGGCCCGTGAAGAAACCGTGCTGACAGTCAGCGAATACGGTTACGGCAAGCGTTCCTCGTCTTATGAGTTCCGCGTTTCCGGCCGTGGCGGCAAGGGCATTCGCGCTACCGATACGTCGAAGACCGACGAAATCGGCAAGCTGGTTGCCCTGTTCCCGGTAGAGGCAAGCGATCAGATCCTGCTGGTTTCCGATGGCGGTCAGCTCATTCGTGTGCCGGTTGGCGGCATTCGTATCGCCGGACGTTCAACCAAGGGTGTCACGATCTTCAATACGGCGGACGGCGAAAAGGTCGTCTCGGTGGAACGCATATCCGAAACGGATAGCGATGAAGAGAATGGCAATGACGGCGAGGCGGCTTCTGAAGCTGAAGCGCCATCGACTGAAGCTGAAGAATAATCAAGAAGCCCGGGTTAGAGCATTTCCGAGCCAAAAATATGAAACGGTTTTGCGCCGGATAATGCGACAAAACAAAAGACCTAGGCTTTTTGTACTGATCAATGAAAAAGGCCGATGGCGGGAACCATCGGCCTTTTTCAGATGCCAAGACTGGAGGAATTGGCGATCACAGAAACTTTCTGACAGCAAGCTCCAACGCTATTGCGCGAACTCGACTGTTTCGTATTTAGCGCGAACGCATGTTGCGCAAGCTATTGATGTCGAATGCCACCTGACGCACGCGCTGACGCTTGGTTTCGTTCTCTTCGAGAAGCAATATGATTGCCGATGCAGCCATCGCGACCATCATGGATAATGCCAGAAGAAAGATCATCATCGTGTTATCCTTTCGACATACATACGCTTCAGAAGCGAAAAGGTTGCACCGAACTTGCGCCTATTTTGGTAAATCGGTTGTGAACTTGTCGTGAAATCGCTGTTCATATCGCATTCATTTGGTTTCTTGGTTTCTGTTTCCTTATCGCAGTGGTTCTTGTTGAAAATCCCGTCAGAAAAGGCTAGCTGGAAGAAATGACGATCGCGATTTATGCGGGCTCCTTCGACCCGGTGACAAACGGCCATATGGATGTCCTTAAAGGTGCCTTGCGCCTTGCCGACGAGGTTATTGTCGCTATTGGCGTCCATCCCGGCAAAAAACCTCTCTTCACCTTCGAGGAGCGCGTGGCGCTCATCGGTGAGAGCTCCAAGGCCATATTGGGCAAGGACGCTGGCCGGGTTTCCGTCATTTCCTTCGATGGACTTGTCATCGATGCTGCGCGCAAACATGCCGCACAATTGATGGTGCGTGGTTTGCGCGATGGCACCGATCTCGACTATGAAATGCAGATGGCGGGCATGAACGGCACCATGGCGCCGGAATTGCAGACTGTGTTCCTGCCTGCCGACCCGGCAGTACGCACGATTACCGCCACATTGGTTCGACAGATTGCCTCCATGGGCGGCGATATAAGGCCCTTTGTTCCTGCGGCAGTCGCTGCCGCTCTGAACGCCAAATTCAAATCCTGACCGCAGGGAGTTTTTCGATCATGTCTTTCTTTCGTTCGGCGCTTGCCGCTGTTGCCTTTATCGCGCTGTCGCAAGGGGCAGTCCAGACGGCTGCTGCCGCCAATGCTGAAAATACCCTGGTTCTCAAACTGAAGGACGGCGACGTTGCTATTCAGCTCCGCCCCGACCTCGCGCCCAAGCATGTGGCCCAGATCGAAAAGCTGGTTGGTGAAGGCGCTTATAACGGCGTTGCCTTCCACCGCGTCATTCCGGGCTTCATGGCCCAGACCGGCGACGTGAAGTTCGGCAACATGGACAAGGGTTTCGATGCTTCGCGCGTCGGCACCGGCGGTTCGGACTATCCTGATATTCCAGCAGAATTTTCGAAAGAACCGTTCGTGCGCGGCACAATCGGCATGGCTCGCAGCCAGAACCCGAATTCGGCCAATTCGCAATTCTTCATCATGTTTGCGGACGGCGCGTTCCTCAACGGCCAGTACACCGTGGTCGGTAATGTTGTCAGCGGCATGGATGTCGTCGACAAGATAAAGAAGGGTAGCGAAGCCGATAACGGCGCCGTGGAAAACCCCGACAAGATCATCAAGGCCACGCTTCAGGCCGACAAGAAGTAAAATACAAGGAGAGGCCCAATGGCTTACAAAGACCCTGAAAACACGCTTGTTCTGGAAACCACCAAGGGCAACGTCGTTCTGGAACTCTATCCAGACCTCGCGCCGGATCACGTTGCGCGTATCAAGGAACTGGCCCGCGAAGGTGCCTATGACGGCGTTGTGTTTCACCGCGTGATCGACGGCTTCATGGCCCAGACCGGCGACGTGAAGTTCGGCAAGACGGGCGGCGCACATTTCAACGGTTCGCGCGCCGGCATGGGCGGTTCGGACAAGCCGGACCTGAAGGCTGAATTCTCCAACACGCAGCACAAGCGTGGCACGGCTTCGATGGCACGTTCGGCTAACCCGAATTCGGCCAACTCGCAGTTCTTCATCTGCTTCACCGATGCTCCGTGGCTCGACCGTCAGTACACCGTCTGGGGTCAGGTTATCGAAGGCATGGACAATGTCGACAAGATCAAGCGCGGTGAGCCTGTTGCTGATCCCGATACGATCGTGACGGCCCGTATCGCTGCCGACGCCTAATTCTGTAGTTTCTGTCCAGCTATCGCGGCTCCGGTATTGCCGGGGCCGCTCTTGCTTTAGAGCGCGTCCCGAAAAGTGTGAAACGCCTATGCAGGAAAATCAGTCCACTGGACTGATTTCTGGTCCTGCTTCGATCGGAAAAGACGCGTAAAAACAAAAAGTTGGAGCGCCGATCTGATTCAATCAGATCGAGACGTGCTCTAATGCATTTCCGAACACCACCATTCGGCGGAAATGTTCTCACGAGGTTCATAATGCGCGTTGATCTTTTCGATTTCGAATTGCCGGAAGAGAGCATTGCTCTGCGTCCGGTGGAGCCGCGTGACCACGCCAAGCTGTTGCGCGTCCGTCCCGGCCAGCCATTCGAAGATCGACAGGTATTCGAATTGCCAGATCTTCTGCAGCCGGGCGATGCCCTTGTTTTCAACGATACCAAGGTGATCCCTGCACAGCTTGAAGGCATGCGCGAGCGCGAAGGCAATATTTCGCAGGTGAGTGCCACGCTGCATATGCGCACCGGCCCTGACCGCTGGAAAGCATTCTTACGTCCGGGCAAACGCGTGAAAGAGGGCGACCGAATCCGTTTCGGCCATTCCGGTTCAAGCTGCTTCCTCGGCACGCTTGACGCCACTGTGGCGGAAAAAGGTGATGCGGGCGAAGCGCTTCTCGTATTCGATCTTTCCGGCGCAATGCTGGACGAGGCGATTGCATCGGTCGGACACATTCCGCTGCCACCCTATATTGCATCGAAACGCGCAGAAGACGAACGCGACCGCAAGGACTACCAGACGGTCTATGCGCGTGAAGAAGGCGCGGTTGCTGCTCCCACTGCCGGATTGCATTTTACGCCGGACCTCCTGGAAAAGATCAAGGCCAAAGGCATCGAAGAGCATTTCGTAACACTGCATGTGGGGGCGGGGACGTTTTTGCCGGTCAAAGCCGACGATACGACCGACCACAAGATGCATGCAGAAATCGGTTATGTCTCGCAACGGACTGCCAATGCGCTCAATGCCGTGCACGAGCGGGGCGGCAGGATCATCTGTGTCGGAACGACATCACTGCGCCTGATCGAAAGCGCTACGGGCGAAGATGGTATTGTCCGCCCATGGTCTGGCGCGACCGACATCTTTATCACGCCCGGCTACAAGTTCAGGGCAGTCGATCTGCTAATGACCAATTTCCATTTGCCACGCTCGACGCTATTCATGCTGGTATCGGCCTTCAGCGGCTTTGAGACGATGCACGCTGCTTATCATCATGCGATCAGCAACGGCTATCGCTTTTATTCCTATGGTGACGGCAGCTTGCTTGAGCGAGCCGACAAAGCTAAAGACACCGCATGACTCTGGAAAACTTAAAGACAAGCGAAAACTTCGAATTCAAAGTGCTGGCAACCGACGGTTCGGCTCGTCAGGGCGAGATTTCCATGCCACGCGGCGTGGTGCGCACGCCTGCCTTCATGCCCGTCGGTACGGCTGGTACGGTCAAGGCCATGTATATGGACCAGGTGAAGGAACTGGGTGCCGACATCATCCTTGGCAACACCTATCATCTGATGCTGCGTCCTGGTGCGGAGCGCGTGGCCAAGCTCGGCGGCTTGCATGAATTCGGCGGCTGGAAGGGCCCGATCCTGACCGATTCCGGCGGCTTTCAGGTCATGTCGCTGGCGCAATTGCGCAAGCTCGACGAAAACGGCGTGACATTCCGCTCGCATATAGACGGCAAGGCGTATGAAATGACGCCGGAGCGGTCCATCGAGATTCAGGGACTGCTCGATTCCGATATCCAGATGCAGCTCGACGAATGCGTGGCGCTGCCTTCCCCGGAAAAGAATACC
Source organism: Ochrobactrum vermis (assembly GCF_002975205.1). Lineage (NCBI taxonomy): Bacteria > Pseudomonadati > Pseudomonadota > Alphaproteobacteria > Hyphomicrobiales > Brucellaceae > Ochrobactrum > Ochrobactrum vermis. Next base: position 1,341,408 of record NZ_PCOC01000001.1, read on the forward strand.
GAGCGCGCCATGGAATTGTCGCTGCGCTGGGCTGAACGCTGCAAGGTTGCTTTCGGCGATCAGCCGGGCAAGGCGATGTTCGGCATCGTGCAGGGCGGCGATGTCGCTCGTCTGCGCGAGAAATCGGCGGAAGCGCTGAAGGCAATGGACCTCAAGGGTTACTCCGTCGGCGGGCTTGCAGTCGGCGAACCGCAGCAGGTCATGCTCGACATGCTGGAAGTGGTCTGCCCGATCCTGCCGTCGGAAAAGCCCCGCTACCTGATGGGGGTCGGCACACCGGACGATATCCTCAAGTCGGTGGCGCGCGGGATCGACATGTTCGATTGCGTCATGCCCACCCGTGCAGGTCGCCATGGCCTTGCCTTTACCCGTTTTGGCAAGGTGAACCTGCGCAATGCGCGCCATGCGGACGATCATCGTCCGCTCGATCCGGAATCGGATTGCCCGGCATCGCGCGACTATAGTCGCGCCTATCTCCACCATCTGGTGAAATCCGGTGAAGCGCTCGGCGCGATGCTTCTGACCTGGAACAATCTGGCCTATTACCAGTATCTGATGAAGGGGATCCGCGCATCGATTGCCGATGGGCGCTTCAGCGAATTTGCCGCCGAAACATCAGAAGGATGGGCGAGGGGCGATATGGCTCCGCTCTGATTCGCAGCCTGCTAAAGCAAGGGGCGCACAGCGCCCTTTGTTCTTGATAACTGTCAGTTCTCTGTCAGCATGTTTTCCAGACGAACGAGAACTGCACGCTGTTCTTCATCGTTCAGAATTTCACATTCCATCAGTTTGGAGCATTCAAGTCCGGCGACTGCGAGATAGACGATCAACGCCGTATCCGCGTCGCTTGTATCCTTGATCATACGGTCCAGCAACGCTCGGTGATACTGACGAACAGGCACCATGAAACCGGGGTCTTCGGCCAGCGCTGCAAGCACGCCGCAAGCGGGCGGCTCGTCGTCGGCCTGAACCCGGTAAACATCGAGAAAAGCCCGCGCCAAGCGGTTTTTATCGCCTTTTTGGAGTGTCTCCTGAACCGCCATGGCGTGTTCGTGCTCTTTCATATATTCTTCAACGACTGCTTCGAGCAGTTTCGCCTTCGTCGGAAAAGAATAAAGCAATCCGCCTTTTGAAAGCCCCGCGCGGGCTGCTACGGCATCGAGAGAGAGGTGAGCGGGTCCGATCTCACGGGCAAGCTCGGTAGCAGCACGCAAAATACGTTCGCGTGACGAGACCTTCTTTTTTGTTAGCAATTTACTGGTGTCTCCTGACAGTTCGGATGTTGACAATACCGTCCAGACGGTACAGTTATTCGCCACTCTCATTCAAGTAAAATACGCGCGACCTTTGCGTGACTGCGAAAGAAGGCGCCGCGGCCAATCCCCCAACCCTGATCGATCAGGGAGCCATCTGGAGTGCATCCGCAATGATCAAGCGCCTTATTCTGGCAATAATATTCCTGGTGATCGTCGTTGGGGGCCTCGTTGGCTTTAACCTGTTCCGATCACAGGCCATCAAAGACTTTTTCGCAAACATGCAGCAGCCTGCCCAGACGGTTTCGACCGTCACAGTGAAGCCGGGTGTCTGGAAGCCCGGTGTGGAAGCCATCGGCACGGCCAATGCGCTCAATGGCGTAGATCTGACCGTGCAGCTTGATGGCCTCGTGCAGAAGATAAACTTCAAGGCCAATCAGGAAGTCAAGGAAGGCGACGTGCTGCTTCAGCTGGAAGACAGTATTCAGAAGGCAGACTTGGCAGCCGCCGAAGCCGAAGCCGTTCTTGCCCAGCAAAATCTGAAGCGAGCTGACACGTTACGCACCCGTGGTGTTGGTGCTGTGTCGAATGTCGATACAACAGCTTCGGTCGCCGACGCTGCAAGCGCGCGCGTTGAAAAAATGCGTGCGACACTTGCGCAGAAGTCCGTCAAGGCCCCGTTCTCAGGCATTATCGGCATTTCCAAGGTTGATCTCGGCCAGTATCTGACGCCGGGAACAGTCATTGCCACGCTGCAGAACACGGACGTGATGCGTATCGACTTCACTGTTCCGGAACAGTCGCTGTCATCGATCAAGCTCGGGCAGACCGTGAAGGTCGGCTCGACCGCCGAAGCACTTGACTTCACCGGCACGATTGTCGGCATCGACCCGAAGATCGATCCGACGACCCGTCTCGTTTCCGTGCGCGCCGAGGTGCAGAATCCGGATCACGCGTTGACGCCAGGCCAGTTCGTGCAGGTTCGCGTCGAGCTGCCGGAAGAAGACAATGTCATCGCTCTTCCGCAGACCACGATCATCTCCAGCCTTTATGGTGATTATGTCTATGCGGTCCGTCCGGAACAGAAGCAGGAAGGCGCAAAAACTGCTGACGGCGACGATGCTGCTAAGGCTCCTGCCACTGATGCAAAGCCGGAAGAGGGTGAGAAGCAGGTCGCACAGCAGGTCTTCATCAAGCTTGGACGCCGTTATTCCGGTCTCGTCGAAATTACGAACGGCCTCAAGGCTGGCGATATCATCATCACCGCAGGCCAGAACCGTCTTTCGCCCGGCGTGCCGGTGAAAATCGACAACACCGTCAATCCGATTCCGGCCGCAATGTCGGCTGACAAGCAATAGGCGATCACGATGAGCTTTTCCGATATTTTCATCCGGCGCCCCGTGCTTGCCACGGTGGTCGCCCTGATGATCATCCTGTTGGGCCTTCAGGGGATCGCGCAGCTTACGGTGCGCGAATATCCAAAGGTCGATGAAACTGTCATCACCGTCACGACGAACTATGCCGGTGCGAGCGCTGATCTCATTCAGGGCTTTATCACCGCGCCGATCGCCGAAGCGGTCGCGACCACTGAAAACATCGACTACGTGACGTCCTCAAGCCGTCCGTCGTCGAGCACAGTGACTGTGCAGATGAAGCTCGGTGCAAACCCGGATGCGGCGCTGACGGAAGTCATCGCCAAGGTCAACCAGGTTCGCGGCGACTTGCCGGACGAATCCGACGACCCTGTCATCGTCAAGGGAACGGGCCAGAACTTCGCCACCATGTATCTGGCGGCGCAGAACCCGAACATGACGAGCGAACAGATCACCGAGTATCTGGAGCGCGTCATCCAGCCACGCATGTCCACCATTCAGGGTGTCGCGAAGGCTGAAATTCTGGGCGGTCAGGTCTATTCGATGCGCGTCTGGCTCGATCCGATCCAGCTCGCGGCCCGCCAGATTACGGCACCGGAAGTTCTGGCGGCAATCAAGGCGTCCAACTTCCTGTCGGCACCCGGCACGACGAAGAATGAATATGTTGCGTCTTCGATCACGCTGAAATCGACCTTGCAGACCCCGGAAGCCTTTGGCGCAATGCCGATCAAGGCATCGGGTGACGATGTCGTTCGCCTGCGTGATGTCGCACGGGTCGAACTGGCAGCGAAAAGCACGGACACCATCGTTTCCTTCAACGGCTCGGCGGGTACGTTCCTCGGCGTCTTCCCGACCCCGGCGGCAAACCCCATCGATATGGCGGCTGCGGTTCGCAAGGAACTGCCGTCTATTCAGGCATCGTTGCCGGAAGGCATGTCCCTTGTTCTCGTTTACGACGCAACCGAGCAGATCAGTTCTTCGATCAAGGAAGTCTTCACGACCATCGGCGAAGCCGTCGCCATCGTCATACTGGTTATCATCGTCTTCCTCGGTTCGTTCCGGTCGGTGCTGATTCCGATCGTCACAATTCCGATCTCGTTGATCGGCGTGTGTTTCTTTCTTTATATACTCGGATTCTCGATCAATCTGTTGTCGCTGCTCGCCATGGTTCTCGCCATCGGCCTTGTGGTCGACGACGCCATCGTGGTTCTCGAGAACATCCACCGGCATATCGAAGAGGGCCTCAAACCCATGGATGCCGCGTTCAAGGGCATGAAGGAAATCACCGGCTCGATCATCGCCATGACGATCACGCTGGCGGCGGTGTTCGCACCGCTCGGATTTACCGGCGGCCTGACGGGCGCGCTGTTCCGCGAGTTTGCCTTCACGCTGGCCGGTGCCGTTATCATCTCAGGCATTGCCGCCTTGACGGTTTCGCCGATGATGTGCGCGCGCATGCTCAAGCATGGGGATCAGACCCGGTTCCAGAAATTCATCGACCGGACCTTCTCGCGTTTCGAGAAGTGGTATCACCGGCGTGTTTCCAACTCGCTCAACTATCGCGGTATCACGCTGATGATCGTTGTGGCGCTGATGGGACTGACGGGTTTTCTGTTCATGAACACGTCGAGCGAACTGGCACCGGAAGAAGATTCCGGCGCGCTGTTCTCGATGTTCCAGGCTCCGCAATATGCAACCTCGGCCTATACAAATCTCTATGCCGAACAGATCGACGAACTGACCAAGGATCTTCCCGAATTGAAGACCCGTTTCCAGATCGTCGGTATGGACGGCGGTACGACATCGGGTATCGCGCTGTGGGTTCTGAAGGACTGGAACGAGCGTAGCCGCTCGCAAAAGCAGATTCAGGAAGACCTGACAGGGCGTATTTCCAAGGTGGCAGGCGTGGAAGCCTTCATCTTCGCGCCTCCATCCCTGCCGGGTACGGGCGGCGGCTTGCCTATCTCGATTGCAATCCAGTCGACCGGTCCAGCCGATCAGGTCTTCGCGCTCGCTGAAGAAATCAAGAACGAAGCACAGGCCTCCGGCCAGTACATCATCGTGCAGAACTCGCTGTCCTTCAACGCGCCGCAAATCACGATCACTATTGATCGCGACCGCGCAGCGACGCTGGGCGTGCAGATCAGCGATATCGGTTCGACGCTCGGTCTTCTGACTGGCGGCGCATCTGTCGCCAAGTTCGACCGCGATTCGAACAGCTATGACATCATCACGCAGGTGCCGGATAGCTATCGTTCGAACCCGGAAAAGCTCGGTGACTTCTACGTGCGCAGTGTTTCCGGTTCGATGATCCCGTTATCTTCGGTCATCACGATCAACCAGAACGCATCGCCTGCGGCAATCGAGCAGTTCAACCAGCTCAATTCCGCGACGATTTCGGCTCTGCCGCTGCCGGGTGTTACGACCGGACAGGGCTTGCAAACTCTGGTCGATCTGGCCAAATCCAAGATGCCGGAAGGCTTCTTCCTGGATTATTCCGGCCAGTCACGTCTGGAAGTAGAGCAGGGCAACACGATCCTGATCGCCTTCGGCCTTGCCGTTGTCGTGATCTATCTCGTGCTTGCGGCACAGTTCGAAAGCTTCCGCGATCCGTTCATCATCATGATGTCGGTTCCGCTGTCGATCTTCGGCGCTATCGTGCCGCTGAATATCGGTCTCGGCACGCTGAACATCTATACGCAGGTTGGTCTCATCACCCTTGTCGGGCTGATTACCAAGCACGGTATTCTGATGGTGGAATTCGCCAATCAGCAACGCCGTCTGCATGGTCTTTCCCGCCGGGACGCAATCATTATTGCGGCTGAAACCCGTCTGCGTCCGATCCTGATGACCACGGCGGCAATGGCGCTTGGCGTCGTACCGCTGATCATCGCGACCGGCGCCGGTGCGGCAGCTCGCTATTCGATGGGTCTGGTGATCTTCACCGGCATCGTGATCGGCACGATCTTTACGCTGTTCGTGGTGCCGATGTTCTACACCTTCATCGCCAAGAAGGATGTGGAAGGCGAATATATCGCATCAAAAGAAGACGGCGGCGAACCGGCCGGACCGGTTTCGGCGCAACATCACTGAAACTTGCGTTGAACCATCAACAAAGGGCGGCCTAGAAATAGGCTGCCCTTTTTGATTTTTACTAACGTTGCAAACGCCGCGTTCCAACCCATATGAGCCAGTATGATTCCCTTATCCGTTCTCGATCTTTCGCCCGTTCCCGAAGGTAATGATGCAGCGCAGTCGCTGCACAACACGCTGGAACTTGCGCAACATGCCGAACGGCTCGGCTTCCACCGTTACTGGCTGGCCGAACACCACAATATGCCGGGTATCGCCAGCGCCGCCACATCCGTGGTCATCGGTTATGTTGCCAACGGAACCTCGACAATCCGCGTCGGCGCAGGTGGCGTCATGCTGCCCAATCATTCACCTTTGGTGATTGCGGAACAGTTTGGCACGCTTGCTTCCCTGTTTCCGGGCCGCATTGATCTTGGTCTTGGGCGGGCTCCGGGTACTGACCAGATCACCGCTCATGCGCTTCGTCGCAATCTTGATAGCGATGCCAATGCCTTTCCGCAGGATGTGGTTGAGTTGCTGAACTATTTCAAACCGGCGGAACCGGGCCAGCGGGTGCGCGCAGTGCCGGGCGAAGGATTGAATGTACCTGTCTGGATTCTCGGTTCCAGCCTGTTCGGCGCGCAGCTTGCCGCCATGCTGGGGCTGCCTTACGCATTCGCCTCGCACTTCGCGCCCGCCGAAATGGAACGTGCCATTGCCCTTTATCGCGAGCGGTTCGAACCATCGGAATATATGCAGAAGCCTTATGTGATGCTGGGCCTCAACGTGATTGCAGCCGATACGGACGAAGAGGCGAACTATCTTTTCACGTCGCAATTGCAGGCCTTCGTCAATCTTCGCAGCGGTCGTCCTGGCAAGCTGCCGACTCCCGTCGAAGGCTATATGGAGCGGCTCGATCCGTCTGCTCAGGCGCTCGTTCGCCAGATGCTGTCATGCCGTGTGGTTGGTGGACCTGACACCGTTACGAAGGGTATCAAGGCCTTTGCTGAGAGCACCGGTGCCGATGAACTGATGCTGACCGGCATGATCCACGATCACAAAAAACGGCTGCATTCATATGAGATCGCAGGTCAATCAATCGGCCAGTCAATCGCCTGACCGACCGGTCTCCATATCGGTATAGACCAGATAGCGAAGCGGCCCCGGTGTAATGGCGTCGAACGGATAGCAAGTCGCCAGCACGAGGTGGCGGCCCTCGCTATCTGGAGCAATGCTCGCTTCGTCCCAACGTGCGATCGCCATATGGCTGACGCGATAGGAAACGCTCTTGCCGTCACTCCGGGTGACGACGATCTGATCGTTCTTCTCGATATTTTTCAAAAATGCGAAATGCGTATCACGATGTGCGGCAAAGACGGCCGTTCCCCGTTCACCTGCCATGGGCGTATTTTCGAGATGGCCGGGACCAAAAGCCAGTGCCTGTCCGCTGGCACCTTTCAGAGCGATGGCCGATTCACCGAGGCGAGGGGCCTCGATACGGGCAACCGGCCATGTATCAGCCCATGTCCAGGGCTTGACCGGAACGCCGGTTTCGACGCTTTCTGCAAATGCCCTTTCAAGCAGGATTTGTGCCGCAAACGCCTTGGCATGTATCCAGATGCCTTGACCGGCAATTGCCATACCCATCGCAATCAGCACGATGCTTAAGGCGAGGACGAGGGAGCGCTTTAGCGCGCTCCCGAATACGATCCGGCTGGCCGACATCATACATTCTCCTTGCGGCGAAAAAACCAGAAGACGAAGAGGCCAATCAGCATCAGACCCAGTCCCTGCATGAGCAGCATCGTTGCCGGTGTTGCCGTTTGCGGCAAAGGAATGGATGGAGTTGGCGACGATGGCGAGACAGGGCGTTTACGGGCGAGAACATTGCCGCTCTGCTCATCGGTTTCGATGCTTGCACGATCATCCACGTTGCGGTCTGCACGAATGCCGAACAGCGCGTCATAATCCCAGCCGGCAGGCAGTTGCAGTGGGATATCGGCACGGGTCAGCGGCGCATTTGCAGGCCGTGACGGTGTCTGATCGACGGCCACAAGACTTGTCAGTCGGCTGACGAGGTGATGTTCCAGCGCAAGACGGAGGATGCGTGCATCGGCAGCGTCCTGAGAAATCTTGCCTAGGACCAGTTCCACTTCCGCATCGTCGATCTTGCGACGTGCCCATAATTTCGAAATACCTTCGGCATCCATTGCCTGATCGAGCGGCAGCTTGACCGTCCATGGGCGACCATCGATCTGGCCTTCGATGGTAAGATTTCCAGCCGCCTTGCCCATTTGCGCAGCGACGACGAGCGGTTCCCCACGATAGAGATCAGGCAGAATGGAAGGGGTCATGCTCACGTTCTTTTCCGAGAATTTTGCCTTCAGGTCGGTAACAGCGGGGTTTTCAAGCTTGTCGAAAAGCGCCCGCATGCGTTCGTCCACTTCGTCCGCCGAACCAATATGCGTGAAGGTTCCACGTCCCAGTTCTGCCGCACGGTTCATCAGATAGGAGTTCGGAGCAGGCCCTATACCCACCATGAAAATGCGTGACCGTCCGCGACGTGCTCCAATGGCATCGAACAATTGCTGCTCGTTGCTGATCTCACCGTCGGTCAGGAATACGATCTGACGCAATCCAGCGCCTTGATGGCTGTCATCAAGGGCAGCGTGAAGGGCAGGCAACATCTCTGTTCCACCTTGCGCTTCAAGGCTCGTTACGAAACCGCGAGCTGAAGCAATATTCTGCTGATTGGCATCGACGGAGTCCTCGAAGAACCGGGTCAATGTGTCATCGAAGCGGATCACGTTGAAGCGGTCGCCGGGCTGAAGACGCGACAGCGCATAGTCCAGACTGGCCTTCGCCTGTTCAATGGAGGTGCCGCCCATCGACCCTGAATTGTCGATCACGAAAATGATCTCTCGCTTTGCATTTCGGGTAGTAGCAAGCGTTGGCGAGGTGACATAGGCAAGCACATAATCGTCTTTACCGATATGCTCACGAAACAGGCCGACTTGCGGCGTATCGGTTACGACAGCACTCCATTCCAGAACGAAGTCGCGATCTGCAGCAGCGTCTCCGGCCAGCGTGATTTCACGCGTCGTATCGTTTTGCGTTTCAATCCTGACCTTGTGATAAAGGCTTTCAACCTTTCCAAGCGGGAAGCCTGCCTTCAGATTGACTGAGACGGTCACCGGATTGGTTCGTATAACTGCAGGTGGGGTCAAAGGCGTTACAAGCGGGGCGTTGTAAGTATCAGACTTGCCAGCTTCGCTCGACTTGCCCCAGCCATTATTCATCTCGACCTTCTGGACGACAGGGGAGGCATTGTCGGGATTGTAACGCGGCGCGACGACCAACGGGACACGGAGCGAAAAACGGCCATCTGAAAGACGCACGGCCTGCTGATACTCAATCTGAATAACGACTTTCTCGTGCGGTCCGATATTGGCGACGGCATTGGTAAACACGTTGGGCCGCTGCTGTTCGATCAGCGTGGCTTTTTTCCCCTCGTTTTTCGCCTTTTCGTATATTTCTCGTGCTGCCTGTTTCTCCTTGACGTCGGCGACGATCACGCGATCGCCGATGACCATTTTCAGCGAATAGACCGCACTTTCTTCGGGCAACGGGAAAACATACAAGGCTTCAACGAAACCGTCCGTCGGGTTCTCGAATGCCTGCGTCAGCCGGGCTCGTGCCGTCGGGCCGCTCACGTCGAGATTGACATCGGTGGCGAGCCGAGGCGCTTCGACATAACGCCCAGTCTCGTTTGTCTCCAGAAGAAGGCTGCCGGACTGAACCTCGTTCGGAGTGATCGAAACAGGAGCTTCGGCACGGGCATGAGCAATCTGCAACAGGCAGAAAACAACAGCCAGCGCTGGCAGTAGCGCCATGTTGCAGAACCAGACGAATGAGCAGAAGCGGGAGAGAGCTCTGCCTTTAATGCTCTGATTTGGAAGACTTATCGCGGGTGACATGACATGCTCCTTGTTCACCTCGAAGAACTGGAGACATTGTCGCCGGATGCGGTGTTTCCACTCCAGCGTAAGCTTTGCCAAGTTTCAGCCACCACTTTCCGCAAACCGCCTTGCCGGTTACGCATATGTGTGGAATTGTGAAGAAAAGTACGCAATTCAGGAAGAGCTATGTCCGATCAGGACTCCCATTTACCCGACCAGATCAATATCCGCGTTGCCGTAAGGGTTCGCGAGGAAATTGCCCGGCGGCGCATTTCACGCCAGCTACTGGCCGATGAGGCCCGGATCAGCCTTTCAACTTTGGAAAAAGCGCTGTCGGGACACAGGCCGTTCACGCTCGCGACGATCATCCGGCTCGAACAGGCTATGGGTGTCGCCTTGCGCGAGCAGGGAAATGAAGCGCCCGGCCACCCCACCAACAATGGCAACAGTCATGCAGCGGAGGAGCTGGGAGCCTATTCACGAGCCTCGGTATCATGGCTTGAAGGCAATTACCTCACCTTGCGCCCGTCCTTTGGCGAGGACAAAGCCATTTTTGCTTACACCACGGAAATTGGCTGGGATTTCGATGCCGGCCATCTCAGTTTTCGCGAGCGTGAACGTTCCGACGTCTCGTTCTCGCAGCACGGTGCGGTTTCCGTTCCGCATCTTTCCGGTCACATCTATCTGGTGACGAACACATCCGGCCAGTACCGCATGGCCGTGCTTTCCCGCCCAAGCATCACCGGCGAAATGTTCGGCATCCTGACAACATTGCGGGCCGGGCAGGGTGCCCATCTGACACCCGTTGCAACGCCGCTTGCGCTCGTTCCGATGAAGCAGTTCGCCGATCCGTCTTTCGGGCGTGTCCGGCACGGCGATCGTTCCTTTGCCGACTATTCGATGGTCCTAAGCAAGACGCTGGACGATGGTTATGCCGGTTTCGTGGCCGGTTGACCTTCGCTTTCATATTTGATTTCCGTCAGCAGCCAGTCCCGAAAAGCCGAGACTGCCGGCGTGTTTGACCGAGCCTTTGGCGTCACGAAATAATAGCTGCTTGGGCTTTTGACCGTATGCGGACAGGCAACGACAAGCTGGCCGCTCTCGATCTCGGCGCGGATGAGGAACAAGGGCATCAGAGCAACACCAAGACCGGCAACGCAGGCCTGTGAAACATTCGAGAACTGCTCGAAACGCATTCCCGGAGAAACCGGGGCGGCAATGTCGAGGCTTTTGAACCAGTGATCCCAGGCACCGGGACGGGAAGCCATGTTGAACAAGGGAAGCGGCAGAAGATCGACCGGCGTACGAATCGGGTTCTGCTGAAGGAAAGCAGGACTGCAGACGGGCGCTACGGTTTCATCCATCAGGAAAATGCTGTCGGCGTTGGGCCAGTCCGGCTGGCCGATGTGGATCGCAGCATCCAGCCCCTCGCGATCGAAATCGAACTGCCCGATACGTGTCGCAAAATTGAGGATGATATCCGGGTATTTCGCCACGAAGCGCGGTATGCGCGGTATCAGCCATCGTGTCCCGAATGTCGGCAGGAAAGCCAGATTGAGCGTGGTGCCACGCATTTGCGACATCACTTGCAGCGACGCGGCCCGGATGGACGCAAGCGCCGGGCCTACAGCCTTGAGATAGGCGCGTCCGGCCTCGGAGAGAACGACATGGCGGCTGGTACGGTCGAAAAGCGCAGTCCCGAGTTGTTCTTCAAGTGTCGCAATCTGCCGGCTTACTGCGCCTTGCGTCAGCGACAGTTCCTCCGCTGCCGCCGAAAAGCTTTCATGCCGCGCAACCGCATCGAAGGCAGCAAGCGCACTCGTGGAGGGAAGCAGGCGGCGGGATATCGAGGTCATGATCCATTACTAAACGGAATAGATCGATGAGTAAACGTCGATTGCACCGAACATCCACACGGTTCATATTTCCTGCAAGTTTTCATTGAGGAGAATACACTGATGTCACGTGCGGCTTTTAGCTGGGAAGACCCGTTTCTGTTGGATGAACAGCTGACCGAAGAGGAACGCATGATCCGCGACTCGGCCAAGGCTTTCGCAACGGATGTTCTGCTGCCACGCGTTGAAAAGGCTTATCTGGATGAGACGACCGATCCGGAACTTTTCCGCCTCATGGGGCAGGCTGGTCTCTTGGGCGTGACGCTTCCTGAAGAATATGGCGCGGCCAATGCAGGTTATGTTGCCTATGGGCTGGTTGCGCGTGAAGTCGAGCGCGTCGATTCCGGCTACCGTTCGATGATGAGCGTGCAGTCGTCGCTCGTGATGTATCCGATCTATGCCTACGGCTCCGACGAACAGCGCAAGAAATATCTTCCAGGTCTTGTTTCCGGCGAATTGATCGGCTGCTTCGGCCTGACTGAACCCGATGCAGGCTCCGATCCTGCGGGCATGAAGACCCGTGCCGAGAAAATCGACGGTGGCTATCGCATCAGCGGTTCCAAGATGTGGATTTCAAACTCGCCAATCGCCGATGTGTTTGTGGTCTGGGCCAAATCCGTTGCCCACGACAATGCTATTCGCGGCTTCGTACTCGAGAAGGGCATGAAGGGCCTTTCCGCACCGAAGATCGGCGGCAAGCTCTCGCTGCGCGCATCGATCACGGGCGAAATCGTCATGGATGGTGTCGAGGTTTCGGAAGACGCGATTCTGCCAAATGTCTCCGGTCTGAAGGGCCCGTTCGGCTGCCTCAATCGCGCCCGTTACGGCATTTCATGGGGTGTGCTGGGTGCGGCAGAAGATTGCTGGTTCCGCGCGCGCCAGTATGGCCTCGACCGCAAGCAGTTCGACAAGCCTTTGGCTGGTACACAGCTTTACCAGAAGAAGCTGGCCGATATGCAGACCGAAATAGCACTGGGGCTCCAGGCTTCGCTCCGTGTCGGTCGTCTGTTCGACGATGGCAAGATGGCACCGGAAATGATCTCCATCGTCAAGCGCAACAATTGCGGCAAGGCGCTCGATATTGCCCGTCAGGCACGCGATATGCACGGCGGTAACGGCATCCAGATCGAATATCACGTTATGCGTCACGCGCAGAATCTGGAAACGGTGAATACCTATGAAGGCACGCATGACGTTCATGCGCTGATCCTCGGCCGCGCCCAGACCGGCATTCAGGCTTTCTTCTGATCGCTGTACCGCCAAGCCTTCCATTCGGGCCCGTTCGCAGTTCGCGGGCGGGCTCTTTTATTTAGAGCGCGTTTCGATCTGATTGCATCAGATCGACACTCTAACTATTTGTTTTGACGCGCATCTTATCCGAAAACCGCTTCGCACTTTCGGGATGCGCTCTAATACGGGATTGCTGAAAATGCAGAATACACCGCTTGACGGTCTCAAGGTGGTAGAACTGGCGCGCATTCTTGCCGGGCCATGGGTAGGGCAGACGCTCTCCGATCTCGGCGCCGATGTCATCAAGGTGGAAAGCCTTGAAGGGGACGATACGCGCAAATGGGGTCCGCCGTTCATTGACGTGGAAGGCGAACGATCCGCCGCCTATTTCCATGCCTGCAATCGTGGCAAGCGCTCGATTACAGCAGATTTTCGCACCGACGAAGGTCGGGAACTGGTGCGCCAGCTTGTAGCCGAAGCCGACGTCGTCATCGAAAACTTCAAGCTGGGCGGGCTGGATAAATATGGTCTCGACTATGAGAGCCTGAAAGCCATCAATCCGCGCCTGATCTATTGCTCGATCACCGGATTCGGCCATACCGGCCCCTATGCGGAGCGTGCGGGCTATGATTTCATGATCCAGGGCATGGGCGGCATCATGGATCTCACGGGCGAGCCTGACGGCGAGCCGCAGAAGATCGGCGTGGCTTTTGCGGACATTTTCACCGGGCTTTACAGCGTGATTGCGATCCAGTCCGCGCTTATCATGCGCGAGCGCACTGGCACAGGCCAGCATGTCGATATGGCACTTTTCGACTGTATGTCGGCGGTACTCGCCAATCAGGCCATGAACTATCTCGCATCAGGCGTATCGCCGAAGCGGATGGGCAATGCGCATCCGAATATCGCGCCTTATCAGACACTGCCTGTCTCCGATGGCTATTTCATCATCGCTTGCGGCAATGACGGACAGTTCGGAAAATTGACTTCCTTGCTTGGCATCGGTGCCGTCGCAGCCGATGAGCGTTTCGTCAGCAATTCGGCGCGTGTCGCCAACCGCGCAGCTCTGACAGCGCTGCTGGAAGAAAAGACTAAAGGGTGGAAGCGTGACGACCTGCTGGCCGAACTTGCCAGAATCGGTGTGCCTGCCGGACCGATCAATACGGTGGCAGATGTGTTTGCAGACCCGCAATTCGAGGCAAGGGCGATGAAGATCGACCCGCAAGGCGTTCCCGGCTTGCGAACGCCCATTCGCTTCTCCGATGCTGAACTGAAGCTCGACAGGCGTTCGCCGAAACTTGGGGAGCATAGCGACGCAATCATCGCGGAAATCAGCAAAAACTGAACGAGAATATCGTCATGAACCAGACGCGCTCTTCATCGAAGGGCGCGTTTTCATTTGGCATATATCGATAGGAAGTGAAGATCTCTAATCAAGAAACAACTTTAACCCCTTGCGGGGAAAGTATTTTAAATTGTTCTTGAGAGAAGATGGTGCGGTCGAGAAGACTCGAACTTCCACGGGTTGCCCCACAGCGACCTCAACGCTGCGCGTCTACCAATTCCGCCACGACCGCCCGTGGTAGGAGCCGAACTTCGTCGGCGAGTGGGCATTTAGCAAATCACTTTGGGGTGCACAAGCCCCATCTGCATCTTCCGGCAATCTTTTTGAAAAAGAATGTGAAAAAGCCGGTCCCCAATTATAGCAGATGTAGTCGAAACCCCGATTTTCCGGGTTTTTTCAAAGACTTCCACAAAGACAATAAATTTCAGAAAAACGTCATCAAACGAGAGCCTTGGGGCGGAAGAAAGAGCTGCGAAGGGCATCGAAATGTGAATCTGACGAATCCGATTCATTCAGATTCGTCGGAAACGTCAAAAAAATCAGCCGGCGATGCCCTGAAGACGTTTGATATCCTCAAGCCGCTTCAATGTTTCCGCATATCCGGCATCGATTGCCTCGGATGCGCGATGGAAATCGGCGAGACCGATCTGCCCCACAATCGGCATAAGCGTGACATCCGGTGGATCGCCAGCCATTCGGGCACGTGAGATACGATCCTGAATGATGTTGAAGGCTTCCATCATCACGCCGGTAATGCCGAGACGGGCTTCTTTCTCGCCATGGATTGCTTCAGCCAGACCTTCCTGGCGCGATTGCGCGTGCTTGATGACGGCGGCGCGCCCGTATTGGTCGTAATGCAGATTAACTGCCAGAACGAGGCGCTGCTCATAAGCACGACATACGGATACGGGCACAGGATTGACCAATGCACCGTCCACCAGAACACGCTCCTGCCAGCGCACAGGTTCGAAAACACCGGGCAGGGCGTAAGAGGCACGCATGGCATCGACAAGCGGACCTGATGACAGCCAGATTTCATGACCGGTGCGCAATTCGGTGCAGATGGCAACAAAGGGACGATCCAGCTCCTCAATGCGTAATCCGTCCAGATGTTCGCGCAAGCGGCCGTCGAGCCTCATGCCGCCGAACAGCCCGCTGCCGCGAAATGTGATGTCGAGAAGGTTGAACATGCGCCGCCGTGTGAGGCTGCGGGCGAACTCTTCCAGCTCATCAAGCTTTCCGGCCAGATAACAGCCGCCCACGAGCGCGCCTATAGATGTCCCGGCAATCATCTCTATATCGATATTGGCTTCGTCCAGTGCGCGCAGAACGCCGATATGCGCCCAACCGCGCGCAGCTCCTCCGCCAAGCGCCAAGGCTATCCGGCGCGGCTCACGCTTGATTTCATGCTTTTCGATGATCTCTTCTGTCGGCGGGGCGAGGTCGTTATTCGCAGCCTTCCGCCTTTGCCCCCATGCAAGCATCACGATGGAAACCTCTTCGTCTCGACTTGGAGCATTTCCGGCAAAAGGGCCCAGCAAAAGGCGAAGCGGTTTGCGTCAGGAAATGCGTACAACAAATAGCTAAAGCGATTCCGACAGTTCCGTTTGACAGGAACCGCTTCAGATTAGCGAAACATAGTATCCAAAGAATAAATGCTGCAAATTGATGGCGCGACTCTTATTCGCGCCATCACATCCTTTTGACCGCAGTTAATGCTCGTGATCGCAAGCGCCTTCAATGGCGAGCGATATATCGCCATTCTCGGCGAGAACCTGCCGATAAAAACAGGAGCGGCGACCCGTGTGGCATGTCGGTCCATCGCCTGCGACGCGCACTTTCAGCCAAAGCGCGTCCTGATCGCAATCCGTGCGCAACTCGACAACACTTTGCAGATTGCCTGACGTCTCGCCCTTCTTCCAGAGCGTGGCCCGCGAACGGGACCAGTAATGCGCAATTCCCGTTTCCAGGGTGAGGCGCAATGCTTCCTCGTTCATATGAGCCACCATCAGCAATTCGCCGTCACGCACATCAGTGACGACTGCTGTAATGAGACCTGATGCATCGAAGCGCGGCATGAATGCCGCGCCTTCTTCTACGGCCTTCTTGTCGGAAGGCTGGGTGGGAAAGAAGCTCATTATCTGCCGCTTATCTGCGGGTCAGGGTCATGAAACGCACCTGTTCCTCCGCATTCACCTGCATTTCGCCGGTAAACGTGGTGGTGATGGTCGTCGAACCCTGCTTGCGGATACCGCGCATGGCCATGCACATATGCTCGGCCTCGATCATGACCGCAACGCCGCGTGGCTTCAAAATGCGCTGGATGCTATCGGCGATTTGCGCGGTGATGCTTTCCTGCGTCTGCAGGCGGCGCGCGAAAATATCCACGACGCGGGCAATCTTGGAAAGACCCACCACCTTGTGATCAGGCAGATAGGCAACATGCGCCTTGCCAATGATCGGCACCATATGGTGCTCGCAATGCGAATGGAACGAAATGTCCTTCACGAGAACAAGATCGTTATAGCCGCCGACTTCCTCGAACACCGTGCCGAGGACCTCTTCCGGGCTTTCCGTATAACCTGCGAACAGCTCCTTATAGGCCTTGGCCACGCGCTTCGGCGTTTCCAGAAGACCTTCGCGCTCCGGGTTGTCTCCGGCCCAGAGCAAAAGCGTGCGTACGGCGGCTTCTGCATCGGCCTGCGTCGGCTTGCCATGCAAAAGGGCTACGTTTGCCTGCTTGTTGGTCGGCAGGCCGGAATCTTCATCTTCTTTGAGGATGCGAGCGTCCATCAGTATTCTCCAGTAGTCTCCTTCAAGGAGGAGACGAGTTAAACGGACAATACAACGATGCGCTTTGCGAGCGGGCGATGTATTGATCCGGCGCTTAAGGTCACCGGACAGGTTTTCGTGCGACTGCCCCCGGGTCTGTGCTAATGTTACCCATGGCGCAGACGCTACCTGCCTATTATATAGACATTAAATTGCAACTTCAAACCGCAGTCGGGCGACAAAATTATGTTTTTCTCCGGCACAGCGGAAGGTTCGCCGCCATGATCGATGATATTTATAACAAACGCATCCTGGAATTCGCCGGAAACATGGAGCGTCTCGGGCGTCTTCCCGAGCCCGACGCGGTTGCCAAGGTGCACTCCAAGCTGTGCGGATCGACCGTTACCGTCTATCTGAAAATGACCGATGGCATCGTGACGGATTTCGCGCATGAGGTGAAGGCCTGCGCGCTTGGACAGGCTTCTTCCTCCGTGATGGCGCGCAATATCATCGGCGCTTCCGCAGAAGAACTGAAAGCCGTTCACGATGAAATGTACAAGATGCTGAAGGAAGAGGGGCCAGCACCGGAAGGACGTTTCGCGGACCTGAAATATTTCGAACCTGTCCGCGAATACAGGGCTCGCCATGCCTCAACGCTGCTTACTTTCGATGCGGTTGTCGATTGCATCCGGCAGATAGAGGAAAAGGCCAAAGCCGCCTGATGTGTGCCTGTGGTGAGAACCATAAGGGCGAGGGTGCAGCGAAACGCTATAGCCGCAATTTCACCGATCCCTGGCGCAAGACGCCGGGAAGGCTGATCGGCACGGCGTTCGTGCGATTCTATCAGGTGACGTTGTCATCCCTTATCGGCAATTCCTGCCGGCATCTGCCCACCTGTTCCGAATATACCTATGAAGCGATTGCCCGCCATGGCCTATGGAGCGGTGGCTGGATGGGGCTTTTTCGCGTCATGCGTTGCGGGCCGTTCGGCACTCACGGTTTCGATCCGGTGCCTCGAACACTCTCCAGCGACCTTAAATGGTATCTGCCCTGGCGATATTGGCGCTGCTCATCGTCTTAGGATGTTTTCGAATCTCTATCGAAAACCCGGTCCCCACTTTTACGAGACATACGCATCTGTGATTTCTGACAGTTTTTTGTTAGCTGATTATAATTCATTAAGGATATCAACGTTTCTTTGAGAATTGGAATTTAAGGCAGTGCTGTGGTCTTTTTCGGGCCGCAATTTGCCTGCATGTCCCCCCGGCGTCCTTATTCCTGTGAGCTGTTTATGCTGAAATCATCGTCCCGCCTTTCTCGTCTCATTGCATCCTTAGCGCTCGGTGCGAGTGTGCTATGTACGTCAGCGGCGATGGCAAACACCTCCTGGGTCGTCTTCGATGCTGATAGCGGACGAATCCTTGGACAGGACGATGCCAATGTGCAGCGTGCACCGGCTTCGCTTGCGAAGATGATGACGCTTTATCTGGCATTCGAAGGTCTCAAGACCGGCACGCTGCATTGGGACGATGCAATGCCTGTGTCGAAGAATGCGTCTGCGAAAGTTCGCATGAAGCTCTGGCTGAAGCCGGGTGAGACGATCACTGTCCGTGATGCGATCAATGGCATGATCATCGTGTCGGCCAATGACGCAGCGACGGTAATGGGCGAATATATAGCCGGATCGGAAGCCGCCTTTGGCCGGTTGATGACGCAGCGTGCACGCCAGATCGGCATGAAGAGCACTTTTTTCGTTAATCCGTCGGGTCTGACAGCAAATGCTACCCAGCTTACGACTGCACGCGACATGGCTGTACTTGGTATGTCGTTGCGCCGTGATTTTCCGGATCAGTATGCACTGTTTTCGCAACGCTCCTTCACCTTCCGTGACCGGGTTCGCAATGGCCACAACAATCTGATGTACCGTTATGGCGGCGTTGATGGCATCAAGACCGGCTATACGGATGTATCCGGCTACAACCTCGTTTCATCTGCCATCATCAACGACAAGCACCTTGTTGGCGTCGTACTGGGTGCTGGATCGGCGCGGCAGCGCGACGACCAGATGGCGAAGCTGCTGACGCGATTCGGTACTGAAGGTTCCGATGCCAAGGCGCAGCTCGTTGCAATGGCCAAGCCGCAGCCGGTCGCAAAGCAGGTCGCTTCGGCTACGCCGAAGTCGGATGCAGTCGCCGACCTGATCGACGATTCCCGTATCGAGCAAGGCGATGGCGGCTTCCTGATTGCCTCTGCGGCGAGTGCCGCGACCTGGACGATCCAGCTCGGCGCTCCGCCGACGCTTGCCGGGGCCAAGGAACTGCAGGCAAAGTACCGTCCAGCGGTCGACAAGGTGGCGCCGGGCTTGAAAGCTGAAATCTCGCCTGCCGAAAAGCGCCGCAAGGTTTATCGCGTGCGTTTTGCCGGTTTCAAGGATTCGGCATCCGCCGAAAAGGCGTGTACGCAGCTGAAACAACAGAAGATCGACTGCCTTCCGATCCGGAACTGATTTGATTCCCTCCTTACACGAGCGCGACCTGACGCTGTCAGCTTGTCGCGCTTTACTGGCTGGACAAAAGGGATTAGAAGCCAATCTTCATTTTTCATACGCATGAACCCACCCGCAATCGTTGGCGGGACTGGATAAGGATGATTAGAATGTCGAATACCGTTTCCATGCAATTTCCCGATGGCTCTGTGCGTGAATACGATGCGTCGATGACCGGCGCGGGCCTCGCGGAATCGATTTCCAAATCTCTTGCCAAAAAAGCTGTTGCCTATGCCGTTGATGGCACCGTGCGCGATCTTTCCGATCCACTCGGCGCTTCCGGCAAAATCGAGATTCTGACCCGCGAGGACCCGCGCGCGCTTGAACTCATCCGCCATGATACGGCGCATGTTCTGGCAGAAGCCGTGCAGGAGCTTTTTCCAGGCACACAGGTTACCATCGGTCCTGTCATCGAAAACGGCTTCTACTACGACTTTGCGCGTAATGAACCGTTTACCCCGGACGATCTGCCTGTGATCGAAAAGAAGATGCGCGAGATCATCCAGCGCAACAAGCCTTTCACCAAGGAAATCTGGTCGCGCGAAAAGGCGAAGCAGGTTTTCGCCGACAAAGGCGAAGCCTACAAGGTCGAGCTGGTGGACGCCATTCCGGCCGGGCAGGACCTCAAGATTTACTCTCAGGGTGAATGGTTCGATCTCTGCCGCGGCCCGCACATGGCCTCGACCGGCCAGATCGGCAATTCCTTCAAGCTGATGAAGGTTGCCGGAGCCTATTGGCGCGGTGATTCCAACAATCCGATGCTGACCCGCATCTATGGTACCGCCTTTGCCAACGACAACGACCTTCAGGCCTATCTTCATATGCTTGAAGAGGCCGAAAAGCGCGATCATCGCCGTCTCGGCCGTGAAATGGACCTGTTCCATTTCCAGGAAGAAGGACCGGGCGTCGTGTTCTGGCATGCCAAGGGCTGGAAGATGTTCCAGAATCTGGTGAGCTATATGCGTCGCCGCCTCGATAGCCACGGCTATCAGGAAGTGAACGCGCCGCAGGTGCTCGACAAGTCGCTCTGGGAAACCTCGGGCCACTGGGGCTGGTACCGCGACAACATGTTCAAGGTGACCGTCGCCGGTGACGAAACCGACGATGATCGCGTGTTTGCGCTGAAGCCGATGAACTGCCCCGGCCATGTGATGATCTTCAAGCATGGTCTCAAGTCCTATCGCGATCTGCCGATCAAGCTTGCGGAATTCGGCAATGTTCACCGCTATGAGCCGTCAGGCGCATTGCATGGGTTGATGCGCGTGCGCGGCTTTACGCAGGACGATGCGCACATCTTCTGCACGGAAGAGCAGATGGCTGCCGAATGCCTGCGCATCAATGACCTGATCCTGTCGGTCTATAAGGATTTCGGTTTCGAAGAGATCACCATCAAGCTGTCGACCCGTCCTGACAAGCGCGTCGGTTCGGATGATCTTTGGGATCGTGCCGAAAGCGTGATGATGTCGGTTCTGGAAAAGATCCAGCAGCAGTCGAACAACATCAAGACCGGTATTCTGCCGGGCGAGGGCGCGTTCTACGGTCCTAAGTTCGAATATACGCTGAAGGACGCCATCGGTCGTGAATGGCAGTGCGGCACCACGCAGGTGGACTTCAATCTGCCGGAACGCTTTGGCGCCTTCTATATCGACAAGGATTCGGAAAAGCGCCAGCCGGTGATGATCCACCGCGCGATCTGCGGCTCTATGGAACGCTTCCTCGGTATCCTGATCGAGAACTTCGCCGGTCACATGCCGTTGTGGTTTGCGCCAGTCCAGGTTGTCGTTGCCACGATCACTTCGGACGCCGACGAATATGCAGCTCAGGCGGCAGCCAAGCTGAAAGCGGCCGGGTTGCAGGTCACAACCGATCTGCGCAACGAGAAGATCAACTACAAGGTTCGCGAACATTCGTTGCAGAAAGTTCCGGTGATCCTCGTTTGCGGCAAGCGCGAAGCCGAAGAAAATACGGTCAATATGCGCCGTCTCGGTTCGCGGGATCAAGAATCCATGACGCTTGATGAAGCCATCGCACGGCTGGTGGACGAAGCGACCCCGCCCGATCTGCTCCGCCTCAAGAATGGTGGCTGAAAATAGAGCGCATCCCGAAAAGTGTGAAACGGTTTTAGGGATGCGCGTTAGAATAAACAAAAAGGCCGCGCACCGCGCGGCCTTTTTGCTTTTTAAAGCAGTTGAACTCGTCGCCCGTGAAGTATTCCCAAGCCATTGAGTTTAATGACTAAATGGGTGGAAGTGTCCTTTATCTATTGCAAGGAAACGGCATTTTGACGTGCGTTTCCTTGCAATTTACGAATCCACTTTCCCTCATATTAAAAGTCTGATTCACTTCGGATGTAGCGATCATCCGGAGCCAGACAATGTCCAGACCACATGAACGCAGAGAGACGGGAAAGCAGGAGCTGTTTCGCTCCCGCCTCGACCAGGGGGCGGAACAAGAATAGTGCAAAATCGTACGTTTAGGGCGAACGAACAATGAACTTCATGCAGCACGCAACAATCGACTGGTGCGGCGCAAGGGCCTGAAGCCGTCTGTCATCTGCTGTTCTGCGTCCCAGGAGTAGATTCCGGTGAGGTTTATGTGTTCCCAACTCAGTGGCGAGACATGCTTCAGCAATTCGTCAGGAATATTTCGGCCCTGTTGCCGCAATTGGGCGGCGGCGCGGCTGAGATAGACGGTATTCCAGTAAACGATCGCGCTCACCACCAGATTAAGGCCAGAGGCCCGGAATGCCTGGCTGTCGTAAGACCGATCACGAATTTCTCCGCGCTCATGGAAGAAGACGGCACGTTTCAGCTTGTGAGCAGCTTCGCCCTTGTTGAGACCAGCCTGACAACGCCGGCGTAGCGCCGGGCTGGAATACCACTCGATCATGAACAGCGTGCGCTCAATGCGACCTAGTTCACGCAAAGCTTTAGCGAGTTCGCTGGATCTTGAGGAAGCGGAGAACCTTTTCAGGATCGTCGACGGCGCGACTGTGCATGTTGTTATCGATGCTGCCAAACGTAGCAGGTCATCCCAATGTTCGAGAATGAGGGCGCTGTTGAGCGGTGCGCCGATATGGCTTTCCAGCGCCGGATAGGCATCGGCCTTCTCGAATGTGTGGAATTTCCGGTCCTTGATGTTTCGAAGCCGCGGCGCAAAACGCTTGCCAATCAGGGCGAAGATCGCAAAAATATGATCGCTCGCGCCGCCGGTATCGGTAAAATGCTCCTCGATTTGCAGAATCGTTTCGTGATCAAACAGGCCGTCGAGGACATAGACGGCCTCGCTTTCAGTCGGGCTGATTGGCAATATGCCAAAATATCCGTACTGGTCAGAGAGATGGCTGTAGAATTTCGAACCCGGTTCACTGCCATAGTGCAAATTGATATCACCACGCTTGGCGGCCCGGTCGCTCGCACGGAAGAATTGCCCATCGGATGATGCGGTCGTTCCATCTCCCCAGAGCAGCGAATGCGGATGGCTCGCATGAGCGTCTGTTACACAAGCCTGCGCCGCCCTATAGGTTTCAGATCGGGCGTGAAAGGTGCGCATCCACCCGATCTGGTGAGCGCTGATCCCCTTCGACGCTCCTGCCATGCGTTTGGGGCCGAGGTTCGTGCCGTCCGCCAGAACGCCGGCGAGCATTGCGGAGATGTTTTGCGGCGTATCTCCCGTCCGGACATGCGTAAACTGGTCGGCGAACCCGGTCCAGTTATGTACTTCCTTGAGAAGGTCCGGCACTTCGATCAACGGGTACATGTCGCTGATTTCGACGTTCAGTTCATCGGCGGCGGCGGGAATATCGCTCGCACGCGGCGTCACGATCAGGGTGCCCGCTTCCAGCCTGACGTGGTCGAGTTTTCCATTGCGAGCGCGATAAGCTAGGCGCTTAAGATTGTAGTCCATCGTTTGCCGGACTTCTGCGAGCCATGCAGCCCCATCGCCCTGAACACCGAGACCGAGTTTACCTTCGTCTTTCATGGCGACAAAAGCAGGCTTAGGCATGAGATGTTCGTCAATCGGCCGGAATGAACGGCTGCCATCAACCCAGACATCCCCCGAGCGTAACCGATCGCGCAAATGGGCCAGGGTTGCAATTTCGTAAAGCCGCCGATCTGGCTTTCCGCCATCGAAGATGAGCTTTTTCTCAGAAGCCCCGAGATGGCCGACTGGCACACGATCCGGTAGAACGCGCTTTCCTTCCGCATAAAGCCCTTTCAGGGTTGAGATCGCTACCAGCAGCGGATCATACCTTCGATGTGAGTGAAACATGAATGTCTGGATGAAAACGCCCGCAAACTTTCGAACATTGGCGTACTGTTCTGCCGCCATCACCAAAGGCGATGTGTCCGCGTTCTCGACCATGGCTTCAAGGTTAGGCTTGATCTGGAGCAGCTTATGCCAACCGACCTGCCTGTTTACCACTTTCATTGCATCTTCATCAGCATCATTGGCATTCTGTAAGGCGACAATTGTGTCGAGGAATAATTTGAGCGCTCTGGATGTTTCTATCCGGGCATTCATATGCCGCTGCTTTTTCCTGTTATTGGCTTTTGAGAACAGCCGACCGATCAGCTTGATGAACATTGTTACCGCATCGTCGGTGAGCTTCTGGCCGAGCTTGATAAGCTGAGCCACGATTGTAGCGCGACGACGACTGGAACTGAAGTCACTGGCAAGCCAGGCCGGAGTGGCATCGCCCTCGCGGATCATCTGATCCCACCGACCGGTGGGAATGCGAAGTTGCAGCTGGGGATCGATCTCAAGATGTCGTAGGAATGCTATGCGCTCCGTCATTCCAATCAGATTTCCTGCTCCCGGGGCGTCAGGAGCGGACCGCAACCAATTGAAACGCGTCTGACGGATTGCCGGGTCAACGTCCAATAGGCTATCCAGGGTTTCCAGTTTTTTATCACTGAGATCAGCAATGAGCGC
Organism: Ochrobactrum vermis; assembly: GCF_002975205.1. Classification (NCBI taxonomy): domain Bacteria; kingdom Pseudomonadati; phylum Pseudomonadota; class Alphaproteobacteria; order Hyphomicrobiales; family Brucellaceae; genus Ochrobactrum; species Ochrobactrum vermis. The sequence goes on from NZ_PCOC01000001.1 coordinate 1,365,787, forward strand.
ACTCTCTGCGCGCCGACGAGCGATGGCACGTGCTGCCAGCCCCATACGCTCGATCATATTCACTACCGGTAGGAGAACACATCGCTCGCGGAAAGTGGCGATAATCGCTTTTGCTATGGGCAACCCTTTATCTGTTTGGGAAGCTGCTTCAATGCCCGCACGCAAAGCGGCGCGACGGTCTTCAGCGGTTGCACTCCGCAGCTCGAGATAGCGCTGCAAGTGTCCGATATGTTCGCGTCGGGTTTCCTCACGCGTTGCGTATAAATTAAATAACCGTGGATCCACGTTGATCTGCTCGGCAATATAATTGAGCAGCATCGGTGGCGGAACTTCGTTCGGCAGAAGCGCTCTTCCAGGGTAACGCATCAGGCAAAGATGCACCGCAAAGCCAAGCTGATTTTGCTTGCGCCGGCGAAGCTCTATTTCCAGGCGATCAGTCGGTGTAAGCGAATAATGTCTGATCAAACTATCTTCGTCGGTAGGAATGTCGAAAAGCTCATGTCGATCCTGGATTTTTAACAGCGTCCGCTTGGCCATTCTTTACTCTCGCAACTCTGCACTACTTGCTCACCCCTGTACGGAATCGGACGATTCCGTACAGGGGCAAAACACCCTGTCCACAAATTATCTTGACACAGTTTCGAACAGCAGAGATATTTCGGACATCCTATTCGGACGAAATCGAGCTCATGCCACGCACCTTTGCCTATGTCCGCGTCTCGACGACCGGACAGACAACCGAAAACCAGATTCAGGAAATAAAAGCCGCCGGCTTTCATGTGGAGCCCCTCCGGATCGTCACCGAGACGATATCCGGCAGTACATCCATTGCACAGCGCCGTGGCTTCTCCCGGCTGTTGGATAAGATGGAGGCCGGAGATATCCTGATCGTTACCAAGCTCGACCGGCTTGGTCGCGATGCTATCGATGTCAGCAGCACCGTCAAAGCGCTCGCAGAGATGGGCGTAAAGGTTTATTGCCTCGCATTGGGCGGCGCTGATCTAACCAGTTCGGCCGGTACAATGACCATGAATGTCCTCAATGCAGTCGCTCAGTTCGAGCGCGATCTGCTCATTGAGCGCACGCAGTCTGGTCTCAAGCGAGCCAAGTCGGAAGGGAAATCTCTCGGTCGTCCATCCACACTTGACGATAAACAAAAGCAGGACGTGTTCGCCGATCTTGCGGTAGGGAAAAGTATATCAGCCATCGCTCGGAAATTTGCCACCAGTCGGCAAACGATCATGCGAATTCGGGATCAGGCTGCCAAAAACGTTGGGAAAATGAATGAGAAGTGAACCGTGGCAATCGTTCAAAATGCTTACGCTTGGAATTACGTTTGGTTCACAGTGGCAGATAGTGCTGCACTGTAATCAGGCTGGGGATGAGAAAATGCGTGGCAGTTTTGCCTCGTACACTGCAGGCCGCGAATAAGATCATTGTGAAAGCGCTTATTGCCTAGGCATGTATTGCACGCATTACCTGCAGAAGGACCTAACGCCTATGCGATTGCCAACAAACCGCTTGGCGCTGCTGATTTCGATCCGGAGGTTATTCCCATGGATTCCGTTCATAATTAGTGGGTTGCTGTCTTGCATGCCACTAGCTGCGCACGCAAATGGGCCCTCGAAGAATGTTCTGGTACTCTATTCCAATCATGCCTTTCTCAAGGAAGGCCGAGAACAACACGAAGGCATCGCCAAAACACTTGGAGGCAGTGGAAACGTCGAAATATACAGTGAGTTTCTCGATGCCAAACGTTTTCCCGGTCCAGATGAGGAAAGCCGTAAGGTCCAGTATTTGCGTCATCGCTATGCCGACAAGAAAATCGATGTCGCCATTGTGAGCGGATTGCCTGCACTTTCGCTTGCAATCCAGTACGGAAAACAGATTTTTCCCGACGCAACCGTAGTCTATCTGGGAATTCGGGATCAGATGGACGAGATTGTGCTGCCTCCCAACTTCATCGGGGTCGATTTTCAACTGGACGTGGCGAGGACGGCCGAACTAGCATTGAGTCTTCAGCCCGAAGCCCACGAAATGCTGGTCGTCAGCGGAACATCTATTCTTGACAACATTGCAGAGGGAATTGCGCGAAGCGATCTAAAGCAGTTCGCCGATAAAGTCAGTCTACGTTATCTCTCGGGGCTGACTAAGACCGACCTTAGCACCGCACTAGCGCACGTGGACCCAAACTCGATCGTGCTTTACCTTTCGATTTCTCAGAACGGTGTAGGGACACAGATCATACCAAGTGATCCGGCAGCCCATGCGGCGGCCGTATCAGCCGCGCCAGTTTATGGCATCTATGGCAGTTATATTGGAACAGGCATGGTAGGTGCCTACGCCCAGAGCTTCGAAACCATTGGCGAAGAGTTGGGACGTATCGCACGACTTCTTGTCGATGGCACATCGCATAAGGATATCGTCGTCGACAAGCGTGCTGACGGCGAGTTCATGGTGGACTGGCGACAGATACAGCGATGGGGCCTAAGCACGGCCAATCTACCCGCAGGTACGCGGGTTCTTCACCAGCCACCGAGCATTTGGGAGGAACATCGGACCACCGTCCTTACTGTGCTCGCAGTTCTTGCTATCCAATTCCTGCTCATATCCGCCTTGCTGCTCGAACGACGCCAAAGACGCAAACTGACCACGCACCTGAGCGAAAGCGAGCAGAGATATAGAAACGTCGTGGAGACCCAGTCTGACCTCATCTGCCGCTATTTGCCGGACACAACGCTGACTTTCGTTAACGACGCATATTGCAGCTATTTTCAGCGTAGCCGCGTGGAACTGATCGGTACTAAATTTGTCGACTTCATTCCAGCAGCGATCCGCCGTGACGTGATTGATCGTCTGCAGGCGCTCACTCAAGACGCCAAGACACAGAGCTACGAACATGAGGTCTTGCGTCCTAATGGCGTATTGGGTTGGCAACATTGGACGGATCGTGCAATTCTTGACGATAATGGAAGCGTGGTTGAGATTCAGGGGGTTGGTCGGGATCTGACCGAACTGCGTCAAACCGAGATGGAACTGCGGGAGCGACGCAAGGAAGTGACACATCTCACGCGCGTAGCCATGCTCGGTGAATTGTCGGGAGCCTTGGCACACGAACTTAACCAGCCGCTGGCCGCAATTCTTGCCAACGCACAAGCCGCCCGCCGCCTTATTCGCGGCAAGAAGCCGGATCTTGAGGGTATCGGTGAGATTCTCGATGACATCATCACCGACGACGACCGTGCGGGAAAGGTGATTCAGCGCCTGCGCTCGCTGCTGAAGAAAGAGAATGCGGAATGGTCTGCCACAGATATCAATCAGATCGTAACGGAAACGATGCAACTGTTGCGAGGTGAGCTGGCTGATCGAGGGATCGTTGTCGAATTGCTACTTGCCAGGCCATTACCACTGATCGAAGGGGATTCGGTGCAAATCCAGCAGATCATGATTAATCTTATCCTGAACGGATGTGAGGCGGTCGCCGGAGTTGCGAACGATGAAAGACGGATGAGGATCACCAGCAGAGATACAGGAAATGAGATTGAGATAATGGTTTCAGATAAAGGCTTGGGCATCGATCCTTCGATGCTTGATCGAATATTCGACCCTTTTGTCACAACGCGAAACACAGGACTTGGGCTCGGTCTGTCGATCTGTCGAACCATCGTAGAGGCGCATCGCGGTCGCATCTGGGCGGCGAACAATCCTGACCGGGGTTCTACAATCACGTTCTCGATCCCAACTAGTCAGCCGGACGTTGGATGAACATGTCGAACCCGACTATTTTTGTTATCGATGATGATGTTCCTCTTTTGAATGCGCTGGCACGACTACTTGTGGCGAATGGATTCGAAACCCGCACGTTCTCCTCTCCCCATACGTTCCTTGAAGCGCATGATCCAGAAATTCCCGGCTGCGCGGTCGTGGACATGTCGATGCCGGGGTTGAATGGCCTGGAGCTACAAGCCGCATTACAAGGATCAGATGGTCTCACTCGTCCCATAATCTTCATCACAGGCCGGGGCGATATACCCACGACCGTTCGCGCCATGAAAGGAGGAGCAGTCGACTTTTTGACCAAACCCATCAACGAGACCGCTTTACTTGATGCTGTTACAACTGCGATTGAGCAAGATAATTCTTCTCGCATTGATCGGATGGAACGTTCCGATGTCGCGAACCGCTACTTATTGTTGACTGAACGTGAACGAGAAGTTCTCTCCCATGTCGTCGCGGGAAGGCTCAACAAACAGATTGCCGCCGATCTCGGTATTGCCGAAAAGACAATCAAGCTTCATCGCGGTCGCGTGATGTCGAAGATGAAGGTTCGTTCTCTGGCCGAGCTTGTCCGGCTGTCGAGCCAGCTCGGCCTGCACCTGCCGCCCGGTCGATAGTTACGTCGATAACTGGACCAAAGGCCGACTACCAACGCGCCCATCACATGTCATAGTGAGAGACGGACACCTTGGAGGTCACGTGAAGATCGCTATTGTTGATGATGATCGTTCGGTGAGAAAAGCCCTGGCTCGTGTCCTGGCCACCGAAGATATCGAAACATCAACCTACGCCTCCGGCCCCGAGTTTCTGATCTCGCTGTCGGAACAAATCCCCGATTGCCTGATGCTTGATATTCAGATGCCGGGGATGAACGGACCAGAAGTACAGCGCAGGCTTCGGGAATCCGGATTCTCGATGCCCATTATCATCATTACTGGCAACGATGATTCAAGTTTTGTCAGACATATGATCGAAGCTGGCGCAATCGCATGTTTTTCCAAACCGGTCGATATCAGGCTTTTACTTGATACAATCCGACGCGCCGTTGTCAGAAACTGAATATTGTAGACATGAATAGACCAAGGTCCAGCTTGGCCAGCATAAAACTTCGACAGTAGATATGTGCTGGCGACTTGCCTCGAACGAGGTCATACTCAACGAAAGTGCAAAAGCACCTTGGTCGAGTAAAAAGAAAGAGGATCAATCATGAAAGTTACGCGCAGAGAAGCGATTACGATGATGGCGTTCCTTGCGAGCACATCAGCGCTGACCTCGACCGTTCTGGCGCAGCAAACAGATCCTGATGATACCCGCACCATAGCCAGGGAAGCCTTCGTCTATGCCTTCCCGATGGTGGAGAGCTACAAGACACTATACGCACAGGCAGTGGATCAGGGCGGTCCCAATTTCAAAGCGCCCTTCAACCAGATAGGTAACACCGCTCAAGTCTTTACTCCGAAAGATACTGCGATTGTCACACCGAACTCCGACACGCCTTATTCCTTCGTTTGGATGGATTTGAGGGCTGAACCGATCGTTCTGACATTGCCGGAAGTCGAACCAACACGTTACTACTCCGTCCAGCTGATTGATCTCTATACCTTCAATTTCGCTTATCTTGGCAAGCGCACGACCGGTAGCAAGGGCGGCAATTTCCTGATTGCCGGGCCGGGATGGAAAGGCGAAAAGCCGGCCAACATCGCTCAGGTGATACGCTGCGAAACAGATATTGCGTATGGGCTTTACCGAACCCAGTTGATGGGGTCGGACGACATCGATAATGTCAAGCGCATCCAGGCGGGATACAAGGTCGCGACACTGAGCAGTTTCCTTGGCCAGCCAGCGCCAGAACCCGCACAGGCTGTGGACTGGCCGGTACCGGACCTCGCGACAATGACGACCACCCCGGCGATCTTTCAATACCTTAATTTCCTGCTCACGCTTGCGCCAACAAATGCCGCGGAAACGGAATTGATGGCACGTTTTGCAAAGGTTGGTATTGGTGCGGGCAAGCCTTTCGATGAAAAGACGCTGTCGGCCGACAAGCTCAAGGCGCTTCAGGACGGCATTGCCGATGGGGAGAAGGCTTTCGAGGATTTCAAACGAAACGAAGTCGATGCTCGCAAAGTTAGCACCGCGGACATGTTCGGCACACGCGAGCATCTGAAGAACAATTATCTCTATCGATACGCAGCCGCCAAGCTCGGCATTTTTGGTAACTCCGGCGAGGAAGCAATCTATCATGGCTACTTCGTTGATGCCGGTGGCGCTCCGCTTGATGGGGCGGGCAAGCGTTACGCGCTGAAGTTCGAAAAGGACAAATTGCCACCAGTTAACGCGTTCTGGTCCATGACGATGTATGACGGCAAGACGCAACTCCTTGTGGATAATTCACTGGACCGATACCTGATCAACTCACCGATGTTGCCAGAACTGAAGACAAACTCCGATGGCGGTGTCACGCTTTATGTGCAGCACGATTCACCCGGTGCCGACAAGGAAGCCAACTGGCTGCCGGCTCCAGCTGGGCCATTCTTCCTTGTACTGCGGCTTTATGAGCCGAAGCCAGAGGCGATCTCTGACGCTTGGGTCGTGCCTCCGCTGACGGCCGTCAGCTAGCCAATTCCTTGAACAAGAGCGCCAGGAATGAAACCATATCTCATCCTGATGTGTTCTCTTTAGACACTTTATTGCAGCATCTATAAAATCGCGTGCTTGTATAATCGACTTAAACTTGTCAGTACTTTTGTAGTCTGACCTCTAGAAGTAATAATTCGAATGGAGCCTGGGGTGAACGCCCTATCGGAGAGGGGACGTAATATGAACTATCGTCGTTATTTGGCCGCTGTTGCATTAACGTTCGGGGGGCTTTCTGCTGCCGGAGCTCAGGAACATGATGCCGTAAACGAAGCAAATAACCCGTTAACCCCGAAAGTCACGATTAATCTTCACAACTACTATGTTCCGGAGTTGACGGACCTTCACGACAAATATGCGAACCAGTTTCTGCTACGCGGACTGATCCCTTCCGATCTGTTTGGTGCCCCGCAGCTGTTCCGTTTTACTCTGCCGATTGCGACGGCTCCTACATTTCCCGACGGCGTAACGACCGGATTGGGCGATCTCACGCTCATGGACCTCTTCATGTTCCCCGGAAAGGATGTTTCGTTTGGCGCGGGACCAATGTTGGTTCTACCGACGGCTTCTGATGACGTACTCGGTGCTGGTAAATGGCAAGCAGGTCTCGCAGGGGTTGCAATTGCGCCTCAATCATGGGGCTTGATCGGTGGTCTGGCCACATATCAGGCATCATTTGCAGGTGACGGTGATCGGGACGATGTTTCACTGGCGACCGTCCAACCAATACTGAACATCAACCTGAAAGATGGCTTCTATCTACGTTCATCAGCGACCTGGAACTTCGATCTGGAAGATGGAGATTATTCGATCCCTGTCGGGTTCGGTATAGGTAAGGTTATTCCACTCAACGACAAAGTGACCATGAATGCTTTTGTCGAACCGCAATATACGGTCTTCAATCATGGTTCCGGACAACCGGAATGGCAGATATTCGCAGGCGTTAATTTCCAGTTTGCTGTTGGCAAATAGGCTGACAATTGTGTTTCAGGAACCCTGAGACACGGAGGGAGAGATCAATGAAGCGATATACACTCGCGTTGGCTTCTGTTGTGCTTGCGTTGCACCCACATATTGCATTTGCAACAGATCAGACACCTGTTCCGCCCGCGATAACGACTCCTGAAGAAGTCAAAACTCAGGCAGGAACCTTTCACTTTCCGAAAGGCATTCCTGATCAGAAAACGGCAGCTCATATCTACAATCAACTCGATCTGTCTCGCGGCGTGAGCGTTTATCTCAATGCATTGCCCGCGGTTTCGGTCCAGGCGATCCACAATGGTTTCCGCGGGGCAGGTATTAACGATGGAGATGTCGTTATCTTCTCCAAACTGATGGATTCGCGATCACTGTTCCTCACTGCTAACGCTGACACTGTTTATTTTTGGACTTTCCTCGATTTGAGCAAGGGCCCTGTGGTCGTTGAGGCTCCCAGAGATGTCCTTGCCATTGTTGATGATGCGTGGTTTCGCTGGGTAATGGATATTGGTACACCGGGTCCAGACCGTGGTCTTGGCGGTAAGTATATTCTGGTACCTCCAGGCTATGACGGACCTCTTCCTGAAGGAGGGTATTTTGTTGCCCACTCGAAGACCAACACTGTACAGTTGCTCGGTCGAGCTTTCCTGGAAAATAATGATCCGGCACCAGCGGTTGATCGTATCAAGAGTGAGCTAAAGATCTACCCGTATTCGCTTGGTGGATACGGCAGTAGCATTGGTTCATTTCTAAACGGAACGGGACCGCTGGGAAAGTTTGCAAAACCTGCAACGCCCCGTTTTGTTGAAGGTTCCGGGCTCGCCATCAATACGATCCCTCCAAACGACCATACTTTCTACGAGCTGCTTGACAAGGTCATTCAGGAAGAACCTGTCACTGCTCTCGATCCAGAGATTGCAGGCCAGATTGAAGCGATCGGCATTGCGAAAGGCAAGCCATTCGCGCCTGATGATCGAATGAAGAAAATATTGGCTGAGGCTGTAGCGCAAGCCAATGCAACGGCGAGGGTCTTAAGCGTTAGGCCCCGCGAAGCGGAAGGTTTCCGTTACTATGAGGACAGTGATTCCCTTTGGACAAACCAGTTGTTCGCTGGCGGTTATGAATTCCTCACTCCGCCGCCGGAAATAACCAAAGATGGCGTGAAGCCTGCCGTCAGCAATGGAGCTCGTAAACTCGATTCGCGCGCATCAATGTTTTATGTCGCAACAGGCATCACTCCGGCGATGGTGATGCGGTTGCCGAAAATAGGCTCACAATATCTCGGTACCTTCTTTGATGCGCAGAAACAGCCTCTTGACGGTTCGAAAACCTACAAGATTACACTGCCAGCCGACATTCCAGCAGAAAAATTCTGGTCATTGACGGTCTATGACGTCCAGACGCGCTCCATGCTCCAGACAGAACAGCTCTTTCCGCGTGCCGGAAGCCAGAACTTCCCCACACCCGCAGCAGAAGCAAACGCGGATGGATCCACAACAATCCATTTTGCGCCGCAAAAGCCAGATGGCGTTAAGGAAGGAAACTGGATTCAAACTGATCCGAAAAGAAGCTGGTGGTTGATGCTGCGCCTTTACAGCCCGCTGCAAACATTCTTCGACAAGAGCTGGCGTCCAGGCGAAATTGAAGAAGTTAAAGGATAAATACTGACCCTGTCGCTGGGTTTAGCGGCAGGAAAAATCCTCTGACAGCATGCAAATCATACGAGGCGTTGACGTCTGGCAACAACAGATTGTGAAACGATGGCGTTTATAAAGTGGCGAAGGAGCCTCACATGCGCAAACTGGCCCTATATCTCTCAGTAGCTTCTTTGGCCGTATCGACGGCGCATGCAGGGCCGGGTGTTACTACCGCCAAAGTCAACCTTCGTGTGGGGCCGGGAACGGGGTACAACACTGCCGGATCAATCCCTGCGGGAGCGGGAGTGGAGCTCGGCGCTTGCGATGCAGGTGGCTCCTGGTGTTCAGTGACCTATCAAGGCAAAAATGGATTCGTCAGCGGACAGTTTGTTAAAGAAGCTGATACCGAACGGCCGGGGTGGCCCCGCTCGTTTTCCACGGACAAGGGCGCGGAAATTGTCCTTTATCAACCGCAGCTCACCGAGTGGAAAGAATATGCTGAGCTTTCGGCGCAAATTGCAACCGAAATCAAGGTAGACAAACAGGCCAAACCGGTCTTTGGCATAGTCAGCATTGTTGGAAAAACGACGAATGACGGAGCCACTGGACAGGTGGTGTTGAGTGATATCAGGGTGACAGAGCTCAATTTCTCAGCTTTTGATCGGAATGAGCTCGCCGATCTGTCGTTGGAGATCGGCAAACTCATTACGGTCGGCACTGTGACCTTACCCGCAGAGCGTCTGACCGCGAGCCTTGCCGATTATCAAAGGACCGAGGATGTCACGGGGCTGAATATAGAGCCACCAACCATTCAGGTTTCCGAGAGTCCCGCCATACTTGTACAGACCGACGGCAAAGCAGTTTATGCCCCGGTAAAGGGCGTGGACGGACTTTCCTTTGTCGTCAATACCAATTGGGACCTGTTCCGGATTGATGCAGAAAAGTCGCTCTATCTGCGTGATGGTAAGTCGTGGCTTACCTCTCAAGATCTTACAGCCACCTGGGAACCTGCAACGACCCTGCCGGAACTCATTTCCAAACTTCCGGACGAAGAAAACTGGAAAGACGCGCGCACCGCGATTCCGCCTGTTGCGTTTGAGGATGGCAATAAACCAAGCGTCGTTTATTCTGACAAGCCAGCCGAATTGATCCAGTTCAAAGGCAAACCCACACTTGAAGCGATCTCTGGCACTCAATTGGAATGGGTTTCCAATAGTGAGAACGATGTCTTCTTCAGCAAGGCAGACACGAAGTGGTATGTGCTTCTTTCAGGAAGGTGGTTTTCGGCAGCCGCACTGGAAGGACCATGGACGTTCGCAACTCCTGATCTACCGGAGGATTTCCGCAATATTCCCGATGATGCACCATATTACACCGTGCGTGCTTCGGTTCCTGGGACTTCTGAAAGCGCCGAAGCGCGGCTTCGCGCAAGCATCCCGGAGACCGCTCGTGTAGCAACCGATGGTTCAGTAAAGGTCGACGTCACATACAGCGGCGATCCGAAGTTTGAGCCAATCAAAGGTACTTCCCTTGAATTCGCGGTCAATACTAATGATCAGGTAATCAAGGTTGGTGACAAATACTACGTCCTTAAACAGGGCATATGGTTCGTCGGTGACACTCCCGAAGGTCCTTTTGCTGTAGCCCGATCCATTCCCGAGGAAATCTATAAAATCCCTCCGACGTCGCCCGTTTACAATGTGACATATGTCCGGATTTATCAGACTGAGGATGATGCTGTCTGGATCGGCTATACAATGGGTTACCTTGGAGCTTATCTTGCATGGGATGCCATTGTTTACGGCACTGGCTGGTATTATCCTGCCTATTGGGACTACGGATGGGCTGGTGGATACTGGCCTTATTATCCTCGTCCAATGAGCTACGGCATCGGTGCATTCTATAATCCGGCTCGGGGTACATTCGGCCGCTATGGCTATGCCTATGGACCTTATCGCGGGATTGCTGGTGGAGAAGCTTACAATCCAATCACTGGAAACTATGTTCGCGGCGGCGGCATAGCTGGTCCGTTAGGCGACAGGGGATTTGTGACTGCCTACAATCCACGCACCGGAAGTGCTGCTTTCGCGCATGGCGGGCACAATGTTTATGGTTCCTGGGGCACCGCTGGCGTCCGTCACGGTTCTGATTGGGCACGAGCGCACGCAGGCGAAATAGCAGGCGGAGGTGAAGGTGTTCGCTGGCGTACGTCAGGCGGAAATCATGGTTTAGTGGCAGGCGGTGGAACGGGTGGTGACGTCTATGCTGGTCGTGACGGGAATATATACCGTCGTCAGGATGGACAATGGCAAAAGCATTCCGATGATGGCTGGTCCCCGGTCCAAAAGCCTTCTGCTGACAATCTTAAAGAACGCGGTCAACATTTTGCGACCAAACATCCGGAAGCAGCGACATCGCTACGGGAACGTCACGCTCAAGGACAACCCGCGAAACAGCTAAGTTCTCGTCAAAGACCGGTTGCTCCAGACCATCTTTCAATTGATCGGGCCGGACGTGAGTTTGGCAATCGGCAGTCGCTTGGTCATCGTATGGAGTTTCATCCAGAGTTCAGGGGGGGTGGATTCTCTCGTTCCGGCGGGCGTCATGGCGGATTAGGGCTTCGACGACGGTAGGGGCTTAAAACCAGTGGAGTCAATTCACTGGTTTTACTCGCCACCAGCCTGACGAGGATGTCGCTGTCCGAAAGGCGACAATAACAATACGACTGCTGCAAGTAATCTGCGACGCCAGTACGATAAAGGATCAAACAATGACATTCGCTTTCAATAAGCCTATCAGCATCGGCGTTTTGATAGCTGGCTTAAGTATTACGTCGGCCGTTCACGCGGAGTCGCTCCAAACGCGCATCGGCGAAATCCCGACACAATTCGGTCTGCCTGCAAATCAGGCAGCAGTTGAGAAGCTCTATAATGAAATGGACTTCCAGCGAGCAGTTCAATCTTATCTCTGGGCTTTGCCGATTGTAGGCTTTGCAGGCTGGCAGGACGCACAGCGCAATGTCTTCGGTGCTGCCGACACAGATATGGTTATTTATGAAAGCGTCAAGGACAAGCTCGGTATTCTGACCGCAAATGCCACGACACCTTACATCGTTGGTATGCCCGACCTTTCAAAAACAGGACCACTGGTAATTGATTATCCTCCCGGAGCATCGGCTGGCGGCGTGGGGGATTTCTGGCAGCGCCCAATAGAAGACATGGGAGAAACAGGTCCTGACAAAGGAAAGGGGGGGAAATATCTGATTGTTGGCCCCGGTCAGACACCACCTGACGCTGAAGGTTATACGGTCGTCCAATCTCCTACTGTAAACCTTTTCTTCGCATTCCGCGTTCTGGATCCCGATCCTGCGAAAGGCAAAGAACTAATCTCGAAGGTTCGGATCTATCCATACGCTGATCGCGACAAACCCGGTGAAACCCGCTTCATTCAACCTGAAGGTCGTGAATGGAGCCAGGTTCCCCCGAAAGGCATTGCCTATTGGGAACGGTTGAATGACATATTACAGCGCGAGCCAGTCATGGAGCGTGATCGCTTTTATATGGCCATGTTAAAGCCACTTGGCATAGAGAAGGGAAAACCATTCAAGCCCAACGAAAGCCAAAGAAAGTTGCTTGAGCAAGCGGCCGTTCTTGGTGAAAAAATGGCGCAGTCGCTCGCGTTCGACAATCGTGATCCCAATGCCCGGTATCGGTCAGACGCCCGCTGGGAATACCTATTCACGTTTGATCCCGGCCAAGACGTGGGCACTTATGCGCCTCTGGATCAGCGAACCGGCTATTTTTATCAGGCTGTGACGACGAGCCGGGGAATGGTAACGAAAACTCCAGGCGTGGGCCAGGCTTATATCGGTACCGCGCATGACAAGGACGGTGCATGGCTTGATGGCGGCAAGAGTTACCGCCTTCATGTTCCGGCTGATGCACCTGCCAAATTGTTCTGGTCGCTTACGGTTTATGATACTGAAACGCGCGCCTTTTTCGACAATACCCCAGAGGGTATCGTTGATCGTTCATCTCGTGCCGATCTTAAGAAAAATGCAGATGGATCGGTCGATCTTTTCATGGGGCCGGAAAAGCCAGCTGGACATGAGAAAAACTGGATACCCACCATTCCGGGAAAAGCGTGGTTTGCATTGTTCAGGTTTTACGGCCCGACAGAAACCTATTTCGATCAAAGCTGGAAACTACCTGACATCGAAAAGAACGACTAGATTGCCGTGCGCCCTCTCGGGCGCACTACGCTCGACCTAACAGTTTAGACTTGCTGCAATATTTTTCCTTAAGCAGGTTCAAACTTAAGGAATTTGCCGAACCTTATGAATTATCAGGAATTGGGGAGACCACATTGAACGTGAAACTTGTACGGGCTGTCGGCCTGATGATTGCAGCCAGCGTGCCCCTTGTGGCCAATAACAATGCTGAAGCAGCCGAAGGCGGCTCTGGTTTTTACATGCTTGGCAGCAAAGGGCCAGCTGCAGCCATTCTCCCCCCACTTCCAGGCTTGTACTTACAGAATGATCTTTACATTTATTCCGGTGGTTTAGGCGGATCACGCGGTCTCCCATTGGGCGGACGCACGGTGGCGGACATAGACGCAACCGCCGTCATTAATGTACCGACTGCGATCTGGGTAACCCCGGCAGATATTGCAGGCGGCTCGCTGGCATTCTCCTTGTCACTGCCGTTTGGGCAAAAAGACATGGAGGCAGGGCTCGAAGTGATTAATCCCGTCACGGGCGCAACGATTTCGCGATCACGTCAGGAAGACAGGTTCAGCTTTGGCGATCCAGTTGTGTCCGGCATGATCGGTTGGAACTCTGGCAACTGGCACTGGCAAACCGGTGTGATGGTCAACGTTCCGATTGGTGATTACAAAGACGGATCTCTGTCCAATATATCATTTAACCGATGGGCCGCTGATCTGAATGCTGCTGTAACATGGCTAGACCCAACTACAGGTCTTGATGTCTCGGTTGCATCAGGGTTTACCTTTAACGGCGAGAACTCCGCGACTGACTATAAAACCGGTACCGAATTCCACGTCGAATGGGCAATATCCCAGAACTTTTCCAAGCAGTTCTCGGCAGGCGTTATTGGTTATTACTATGACCAGATTACTGGCGATAGCGGTGCGGGAGCTCGACTCGGCGATTACAAAGGACGGGTTGCCGCAATTGGTGCGACGGTCGGGTATAATTTCGAGATGGGGCCAATGCCAGTCTCGACACGCCTGAAATATTTCCACGAGTTCGCGGCCGAAAACCGGGCAGAGGGAGATGCAGTGTTTCTAACAGTCGCAATACCTCTGGCGGTGCCCGCGCACTAACTGGAAAGAAAATTAGCCGCAGCAGTTTTATTATCAACCTGCTGATCATAAGCAGGTTAATCTCAACAATGGCAAAGCCACGCAGACATTCCGAGCTTCAGTCCGTTACGGCGTCCCGATCCAATGTTGCGTGCCGCGTAAAGTTCATTGCCCAGTCCAGCTTAGCGTACGATTTTTAACTGCTCTTGTTCCGACCCCGACCAGATCATTGATCCCAAACACGAGCTCGTTCTTCTGGCCAAAGTGATCAACTGGCCATTTCTGGAACAGCGCTTTGGTGAGGTCTATAGCGACAAGGCGGGTAAACCACCTTTGCCAACCCGGTTAATGGCTGGACTTGCCGTCATCAAGCATACTTACAACCTGTCAGATGAAGCGCTCTGCACGCGCTATCTCGACAGCCCCTATGTCCAGTATTTCTGTGGTGAAGAGTTTTTCCAGCATTCGTTGCCCTTTGATCGTTCCTCCATGACGCGCTGGCGACAGCGCATGGGGGAAGAACGTATCGGTGCTCTGTTGCAGGAAAGCCTGTCGGTTGCCATTGAGACGGGAGCGATGAAGCCATCGGATACACGCGAAGTCATCGTTGATACCACCGTGCAGCCAAAGAACGTGATGTTTCCCACCGATGCAAAGCTCTTGCACAGAGCGCTTATACGATTGCTTGCTCTCACCAGAAAGGCCGGACTGAAGCTGCGTCAGACCTATATCCGGGTGGCCAAGTTCGCGCTCATCGATCAACAGCGTTATGCTCATGCCAAGCAGTTCAAGCGGGCTGGCAAGGCGATGCGTAAGCTCAAGACCTTTCTCGGCCGTGTTATCCGCGATATTGGCCGCCAGATTGCTGGTAATGACGAACTCAGCCAGATGTTCAGCATAGCCCTTCACCAGGCGAGAACCGTTCTCAGCCAACAGCAGCGTCAAAGGGGCGACAAGATCTACAGCCTCCATGCGCCTGAAGTCGAGTGTATTGGCAAGGGCAAAGCACACAAGCCCTATGAGTTCGGTGTAAAGGTCTCTGTCGCCACAACATTGAAGCGCTCAAAGGGTGGTCAGTTTGCCCTACACGCCATGGCATTGCCGGGTAAACCCTATGATGGCCATACACTCGCAACCATCATTCCAGATATTGAGGAGACGGTTGGCAATGAACTGTCGCTCATTCTGGCTGATAAAGGTTATCGGGGGCATAATGCACCCGACAGCCACAAGTTCAGGGTCTTCATCACTGGTCAGAGACGGCGTGCCACGCCTGCAATCAAACGTCAGATGAAGCGACGATCAGCCATTGAGCCGGTAATCGGTCATTGCAAGAATGAACATCGGATGGATCGAAACTATCTGGGTGGCCAGCAAGGCGATGCCATCAATGCAATCCTGGCGGCTGTTGGCTACAATTTCTCCCTGCTACTCAACTGGCTCAGGCTGTTTTTGTGCCTCGTCACAGCGGCGCTCATCGCGCTTACGCCAAACGAGCGCCAGCCTCAGCACTCATAACCATCTCTCAAAGCATAATCGCCAAAATGAAAAGGCCGTTCCGACAGCATCCGAGCGGCCAAATTTATTCAAGATCGAGATAATTCACGTTCGACGAACTCAATCCATGCTGTCTTGAACGGACTCGGATTCGCCATTGGCGACAACTTCGACTTCCTCGTTCTTGCCGGATGAAACCTTGAAATCCCGCTGATAGATGCGGTCCTTGTTCTTCGCGACGGCGACATAATCGCCTTCGATAAGGACCATCGACGAATAAGCGCCAGCACTTTCGCGTACCACGTCGCCAGAAGCGTTGAGGATAGACCACGACGTATCGGCAAGCGCTTCGCCGCCACGCTCACGCACAAGTTTCAACGTCACTTCTGCGGCGCGGTGCTGGACGGTCGCCTCGGTCAGCTTTCCAGCTTCCACGCGAATGTCGGCACGAATGATGGCATTGGCTGAACCGTAGTTGGAAACAACATGATAGGTGCCGCTGTTGAGGCGGATGATCGTGTTCGGCTTGACGTCGGGCACAATCAGCGAACGGTCATTATTGTCCTCATCGGCATAGATCGAAAACCGCAGCAGATCGTCATTGATCTTGCCGTCATCCGGCAGAATCGCACTGAGTTTCATTCCACCGGCATCAAGCATCATCACTTCATGACGAGTTGCATTGCCGACTGTAATCCGCTTGGTCGCGCCAGCGCGCCCGTAAGCAACATGCACCAGATAACTACCTTCCGGCAGATTGAAAACAGCACTGCCGCCTTGTGCGCTTGCGATGAGTGGCAACTGACCGTCCGGCCCGACATCGGGCGAGAATACGCGCCATACAAGACCTGTCGGGATGTCACCGCCACTGTCACTCAGTCGCGCCTTGAGATCGAGTTCACGCGTCTGAATGAGCGGATTGTTCTCCGGGCTGGATGGGGAGGCGTATGTGTTCAGTGTCGGAAGATCGAGCGGCGGCTGTGGCAGGTCCGGCAGGCCGGTCGTGGTGGTTTGCAACTGCGGAATATTTATCTCAGGATCAAGGCCCTGAGCCACTGATGGCATCGCACTTGCTGCGAGCAAAATCGCTGAAAAAAGCGATCCGCCTAGCAAGATAATTTTTCTCTTTGGGTAAAACAGGTTCAAGCGATCCGACATGCTGTATTTTTGATCCCATGCGGGTGGCGAATTCAAGGCCAAATCGTTTCCAGCACCAGCATTTTTCCAACTTCTGTCGATTAATCGATTCCAGAATTTTGACTTTACAGTTTGGATGCGACGGGCGAGAAGAAGCAGCTTCCGAAAAAGTGGAGCAAGATAAGCAGTATTTTAATAACGAGGTTATCCGTGGCCCATCCGGTGTTCGATTTTCTGGCACAGCGCAGTTCTACCCCGATTTCAGCTATTTCCGAGCCAGCTCCTGAAGGCGAGGAACTTGCAGCCCTGCTGAAAGTTGCAGCACGTGTGCCTGACCATGGACGCCTGACACCCTGGCGCTTCATCCTTTATCGCGGCGACGCGCGCCTCAAAGTCGGAGAGTATCTGGCCCGGCGTGCTGAAGAAATCGAAGGCCCTATGCCTGAAGGGCGCAAGGAAAAAGAACAGACTCGCTTTTCGCGCGCGCCGCTGGTCATCGGCGTTGTGTCATCGCCGGTCGCACATGAACGCATCCCGGAATGGGAACAATTTCTTTCCGCCGGAGCCGTAGCGATGAACCTGTGCACGGCGGCCAATGCGCTTGGATATGCCAGCAACTGGATTACCAACTGGTATTCGGACGATGCGACGGCCCGTGCCTTGCTGGGGCTGGCGCCCAATGAGCGCGTAGCCGGGTTTGTCCATATCGGAACGGCTGAAAACAGGATGCCCGAGCGTCCGAGAGCCGATATGGATAAGATCGTCACCGAATATACCGGCCCATGGGTGCAAGCTTAGACCTGACTTCAAAAACGCTTGCTAATTTACGGATAGATATATGTTTTACGAGCCAAGAGAAGGGCATCCGCTGCCCCATAATCCGTTCAAGGCAATCGTTGCCCCTCGGCCTATCGGCTGGATCGGAACGCGATCGAAAGACGGCGCCGTCAATCTCGCGCCCTATTCCTTCTTCAACGCTGTCTGTGACACGCCGCCTATGGTCATGTTTTCATCAAGCGGTGCAAAGGATAGCGTTTCATTCATCGAAGAAACCGGCGAGTTCACGGCAAATCTGGTAAGTGACCATTTGAAAACGCAGATGAATGCATCATCTGTCAACGCGCCTCGCGGGATCAGCGAGTTCGAATATGCCGGGCTCACCAAGGCACCAAGCAGGCTCATTGCTGCTCCGCGCGTCAAGGAAGCCTATGCTGCTCTTGAATGTGTCGCGGTTGAAATCAAGCGACTGCGGGACAAAGAAAGTAGGCTGACCGACAATTATATGGTGATCGGTGAGGTTGTCGGTGTTCATATCGACGAGCAGGTGCTGACCGACGGTCTCATCGACATCTCGAAAGCCAGGCCTGTGAGCAGACTTGGCTATATGGATTTTGGTACAACGGAAAGCGTCTATCAGATGTTCCGGCCGAAATGGGAAGATGAGAAATAAGCGCTGACAAAGCATTTCCAGCAAAAGTGTGAAACGGTTTTGCGTTTGGAAATGCGGAAAACAAACAGTTCGAGCGGTTCTGACTATTCTATCAAAACGGGAACCGCTCTAACTCACAGCCCTTTTTTCTTGGCTTGACCCCAGATTGCTTCCATCTCATCGAGGGTCGCGGCATCCAGATCGCTTCCGGTTTCACCGAGCGTCTTTTCGATGAAATGAAAACGCCGCTTGAACTTCTCATTGGCGGCGACGAGCGCGGTTTCCGCATCGATTTCGAGATGGCGGCCCAGATTGACCATGGCAAACAGCAGGTCGCCATATTCTTCCTCGATATTCGCAGGTTCCTGCGCCGCCATTGCTTCTTTCAGCTCTGCGGTTTCCTCGGCAATCTTGTCGAGGATTGGTGCTGCCTCAGACCAGTCAAAGCCGACTTTCGCAGCTTTCTGTTGAAGCTTCAGGGCACGAAGCAGGGCAGGGAAGGCTTGCGGAATATCATCCAGAAAACCACTCTTGTCAGCCGCTTCAAGCCCGAGTTTTGCCCGTCGTTCGGCTCGCTCGGCCTTTTCTTCGGCCTTGATGCGGTTCCATGAACCCTTGGCCATGCCAGCGCTTTTTGCTTCAGCATCGCCAAAGACGTGCGGATGACGTCGTATCATCTTGTGGGTGATGGCTTCGACAACGTCACCGAATGCAAAGCTGCCCTGTTCTTCAGCCATGCGCGAGTGAAACACCACCTGCAACAAAAGATCGCCAAGCTCTTCGCGCAGATCGTCCATATCGTTGCGCTCGATTGCGTCGAGGACTTCATATGTTTCCTCAAGCGTATAGGGCATGATGGATTGGAAGCTTTGTTCCACATCCCATGGACAGCCGGTTTCAGGATCGCGGAGCGCTGCCATGATTTCCAGCAAGTGATCGATATTGCGGGATGGTTTCATCTTCGCTCCATCAAACTTGGCTAATCCGTGGCTGTCAATTCGAGAGAATCGCGCCGGATGGCTTGAAGTCTGTTACTGATTTTGCATAGTCAGCCGGGGATCGCACATCGGGGCGGTATGTTCAACAAGCGGATACATAAACGATGACAATTCTTGTGACTGGCGGCGCGGGCTATATCGGCTCGCACACCTGTGTTCAGCTCATCGAGGCAGGCCACGACGTGGTTGTGGTCGACAATTTTGACAATAGCCACCCGGAAGCCCTGCATCGCATCGAACAGATTACAGGGCGCGCGCCACGCCGCGAATCCGGAGATATCCGCGATCGCGCCTTTCTGGAACAAGTGATCAGGCGTCATAAATGCACTGCCGTCATTCACTTTGCCGGTCTGAAAGCCGTTGGGGAATCGAGCGAAAAGCCGATGCTTTATTATGATTGCAACGTAGTGGGCACGCTGCGGCTGTTGCAAGCCATGGAAGCAACCGGAGTCAAGACACTGGTTTTCAGCTCATCCGCCACGGTTTACGGCGATCCGCAAAAATTGCCAATCACCGAGGACCAGCCACTGTCGGCAACGAACCCCTATGGTCGAACGAAGCTCGTCATCGAAGACATGCTTCGCGACCTCTACAATGGCGACAATAGCTGGAAGATCGCTATCCTGCGTTATTTCAACCCGGTTGGCGCACATGAGAGCGGCCTTATCGGCGAAGATCCAAAGGGTATTCCGAACAATCTGATGCCGATCATCGCTCAGGTCGCCACTGGCCGTCGCGAAAAACTGAATGTCTGGGGCAATGACTATCCGACACCCGATGGCACCGGCGTTCGCGACTATATCCATGTAGTGGATCTGGCCGCAGGCCATCTGAAGGCACTCAAGAAGCTTGATGAGCCGCAATGCTTCTCGGTCAATCTCGGCACGGGGCAGGGCTATAGCGTTCTCGATGTCGTCAAGGCTTTCGAACATGTTTCGAACCGTGAGATCAAATACGAGATTGCGCCGCGCCGTCCGGGTGACGTGGCCGAGTGCTATGCCGACCCTACTTTTGCCCAGAATTTCCTTGGCTGGTCGGCAGAGAAGAACCTGCGCGAGATGTGCCAGGATATATGGCACTGGCAATCGAAGAACCCCAACGGCTATGAATGAGCCGAACCGGGCGAAATAGCCTTATGAATGAAGCGGGCGTCGCATTCCGCGATGCCTGCAAGATTGGACGATATGATGCGTTTCCTGCCTGACAAATTCACCAGCATGCTGATCGTGACCATTCTGATTGCGTCCGTGCTTCCCGTGCACGGTGACTTTGCAGACTGGTTTGCATTGGCGACGAAATTTGCTGTCGGGCTGCTGTTCTTCCTTCACGGAGCACGGCTCTCGCGCGAGGCCGTGGTTGCAGGCATAACGCACTGGAGACTGCATCTGGCGGTACTCTCTTCGACATTCATCCTTTTCCCGATTCTTGGCCTGATGGCAGGCTGGACAGTTCCAGGCTTGTCGCAGTCAGCCTTCTATACCGGTATCCTCTTTCTCTGTGTCCTGCCTTCTACGGTTCAGTCGTCCATCGCCTTTACCTCGATAGCTGGAGGCAATGTTTCGGCGGCAATCGTATCGGCTTCCGCATCGAATATTTTCGGCATGTTCCTCACTCCGCTGCTGGTCGGCCTGTTGTTCGCGGTAAAAGGCGGCGGCGGGATATCGATCGATGCGCTGGAATCCATCCTGCTGCAATTGCTTGCTCCATTCGTGCTCGGGCAGATCCTGCAGCCATTGATCGGCAACTTCATGAGACGCCACAGCAAAGCGCTTGGCTTTGTTGACCGGGGCTCGATCCTGATGGTTGTTTATCTGGCTTTCAGTGAAGCGGTGGTCGAAGGCCTTTGGCGCACCGTTTCGTGGGAGGATCTCGGCATGATGGTCGGCGTCAATATCATTTTGCTCGTCGCTGTGCTGCTCGCCACATGGTACGGCAGCAAATGGCTCGGCTTCAACCGTCCTGATCGCATAACCATCATGTTCTGCGGATCAAAGAAGAGCCTTGCCAGCGGTGCGCCGATGGCAAGCGCAATTTTCGCCGGCGCGAATGTGGGCAGCATCGTTTTGCCATTGATGCTCTTTCACCAGATCCAGCTTATGGCCTGTGCAGTGATTGCACGAAAACTTGCGGATCATAAGGGCCATGAAGACCGCATTACCGCTGCTGCGGAGTAAGGCGCTCGACAAAAGCGAGTGCTCTATTTTTCGGGAAACAGGAACGTCGTTACGAAGCGGGCGCCCCATTTGGGTCCGTCCGATGGTGCTTCAGCATAATATCGCGCGGACGCACCGATGCTGACCCGTTGTTCGCCAAACTTGAAGACCTTCGATATGCCCGCATTGATCGGCACGGTCCATTGCTCGGAAGTCCAGTCAAAGGATGATTCCGACGATAGATTCAGCGCTGTCGTGTCGGGAAACGTATAAGTGAGAAACGGCTGGATAAAGCTCTGGCTCACAGCTTCACGGTCGCTGCGCCCGGCATAGGACCATATATGATTGGCCAACGCGCCATAGGTCCAGCCGCCATGCTGTTTAAGAATGACACCTGTCGGGCCAGCACCCCATTTGCCAGTGCCAAGCTCGCTGCTGGTGGCGGTTGGCCAAAGGAATACCGGACCGACACCCCAGGTTATGCCGCCCACAGACTGGACAGGTGAAAAGAAGAAGCTCTGCTCGGTGTCACTCAAGCCAAAACGATTGTCAAAACCGGCTGCGGGAGCCTGCTGATAAACGACTGGAACAATTGTGCGGACAATGAGATTCCAGTCTTCGTTCAGCGAAAACGGAATAACAGGCTGAATGTTGAGTGTGTATCGGTAGGAGTCATTGGGACCAAAGCAACAGTCGTAATTGCTCTGGAAAGGGACACTGATAAGACTGGAGATGGGATTGGCGAGTTTCTTGGCAATTTCCTGGTCTGCGTCAGCTCGCGCATGAGTAATACCAGATATGACAGCCATTGAAAGGATGACCGATTTCAAAACAGAACGACGCACATAAGCCTCATCATTATTTTAAAATACAACAATATAAGAAAACGGATAACAATCATACGTTATCATTACGACTGTAATTTTCCATTTAATACTTCAATTATTCACAGGTATGGAATGTTATATTCAACATCTCTTTAATAGATAAGGAAAATAAACGTGCCACTTGGCGCTTGATAGAACATCGGGATCAGCGTAGGAGAGCGGGCAGGGGCTCCGCTCCCGTGATTGCGGGTTTCTGGTCCTCATGTCGAAATATGTTCTAACGAGATTTGCGCAGTTGTTGCGCTGTCTTTCACATTCATCTGTGCGAGACAGGAAAGGCAGAAATCAATGGCTGAGGACGAAAAGCAGGCTTTTGATCAGGAAGCGCTTGCAGAAGCCTATAACCGGGCACTTGCGCTGGAAAAGGCCGGTGATTTCGATGCCGCTGCCAAGGCCTATGAAGACGTGCTGCGGATCGATCCTGAGGATCACGGCGGCGCTGCTGTGCGGCTTGCCAGCATGGGACGCGGCGCTGTTCCGCTCAAGGCACCGGATGCCTACGTGTCAACGCTTTTCGATCAACATGCCGAAATGTTCGATACGATCCTTGTCGATCAGCTCGGTTACGACGTTCCGTTGCAGTTGCGCGAAATGCTCCTTGAGATGAATGGAGAGTTTTTCGCAGAACGCATGCTTGATCTGGGTTGCGGTACAGGGCTATCCGCCGATGCACTCGATGATATGGCTGAACACAAGACCGGCGTCGATATTTCCGAGAACATGATAGAGGTCGCTTACGAAAAAGGCGATTATCATGCGCTGTTCGTCGGCGAAGCTGTACGTTTCCTCGAAACCACCGACGAACCGGATTGGGATCTGATTATCGCCACGGACGTTCTGCCTTATATGGGCGAACTCGACAAATTTTTCGCCGGCGTTGCCGCACATCTGGCGTCGGGCGGACATTTCGGCTTTTCCAGTGAGACGCTCGATGATGCGAGACTTGCCGGTCGTGTATTCATGGTCGGCGACTATCAGCGTTTTGCCCACGCACAATCCTATGTGCGCGCAATGCTCGACAATCACGGAATGGACTGTGTGCGGTGCAACGATATTGTCGTGCGCAGCGAACAAGGATCACCGGTTCCAGGACATCTCTATGTCGCTCGGCGCAGATGACAATCCGGGTTCCAATCGAGCCCAAAGAAGCGCGGTTCTCGACGACAGTTTGACAGCTATCGCGATGTTCTCCAGTCACGCTCACATCAATTAGTTCCATAATCTATCTTATGCAATCGATGTATGTAGGGGCTATTTAGTAATGCGACAGTTGGGCCAGTTAGAGATGCGACGTGTCGCCTCTTGAGGTGCTGGTCAATGTCAACGTTGGAGGCAAGGATGACGATCTTCAGTCTGGTTGAGACCATGAGCGGTTGGAGTCGTCATGCCCTGTTTGATCACCATGTCGCAGAAAGAATTGCATCGCCTCGAAGTCGTCCAGAAGATCCGTGATCTACGCCTGAGCGTTGTCCAGGCGGCTGAGCTGCTTGGCCTCAGTCGAAGTCAGGTTCACAGGCTGCTGCAAGCCTATGACCGGGATGGTCCAGCTGGCCTCGTTTCCAAGAAGCGATCGCGTCCGAGCAACCGGCGTCACAGCGAGGATTTCCGTAATATGGCGCTGGACCTGATCCGCGAACGCTATCTGGATTTCGGTCCGACGCTGGCGCGCGAGAAGCTGATCGAACTGCACCGGATCTCTGTTGCCAAGGAGACGCTGCGGCAATGGATGACCGAGGCCGGCATCTGGATCTCGCGCCGGGAACGCAAGAAACGGGTTTTCCAGCCACGCGGCCGGCGCGACTGCTTTGTCGAACTGGTGCAGATCGACGGCTCGCATCACTGGTGGTTCGAGAACCGCGGCCCCAAATGCGCCCTGCTCGTCTACATCGATGACGCCACCGGCAAGCTCTTGCATCTTCGCTTTGCCGGATCGGAAAATACGTTCGACTATCTGCATGCGACGAAGGCTTATCTGCAGCAATGGGGCAAGCCGCTGGCTTTCTACAGCGACAAGCATGGCGTTTTCCGCTCGCTCCATGCGTCGAAGAAAGACCGGGCGAGCGGTCTGACGCAGTTCGGCCGGGCGCTTTACGAGCTCAACATCGACATCATCTGTGCCAATACCCCACAGGCCAAAGGCCGTGTGGAACGTGCCAACCAGACGCTGCAGGATCGGCTGGTCAAGGAGATGCGGCTGCGCGGCATCGACACGATCGAGGCCGCCAATGCCTATGCCACTGAGTTCATTATGGATTTCAACACTCGCTTCGGCAAGCAACCACGCAATCCGAAGGACATGCACCGGCCACTGGCCGAGCATGAGAACCTTGATGGCGCCATGTGCCGCAAGGAAGTCCGCACCCTTTCGCAGTCATTGACGCTGCGCTACGACAAGGTGCTGTTCATTCTCGACCCGACCGAGATTTCCAGGCCATTGGCGGGCCAGAAGGTGATCGTCTGCGATTATCCGGACGGCCGGCTCGAGATCATGCACAAGAGCTTTTCCCTGCCCTACAGAACCTTCGACACGTTGCGCTCGGTGCATCGTGCGGAGGTTGTCGATAACAAGCGGCTGGACGACATGCTGTCAATTGTCGCCGAGATGCAAGCTGGACGCGAAGAGAAACGGAGCGGCCCGCGCCGAACAGGTCAGACAAACCATATGTTTGGCATACGCGATGGCAGCGTCGGTAATGGTTATCAGAAACGTGGGCGCAAGCCGGGACGCAGGACCGATTTCATGAACGATCCGGAGGTCATTGCCAGACGTGAGAAGGCGCTGGCGCGAATAGAAGCTGGGAAATGAGGTTGACCAACGCGGGCATTATATGCTGGAGAGCCCGAACATTTTTCGTATACTCACTCCATGAAAGAAGAGCTAATCTTTGAGTTATGGCTTGATCCCGAACCTGATGGCCAAATGCTCCCTGGGCTTTGCCAAGCTGGCCCTATGGGGGACGGATTTCGATCACTTCTCAACGAAGGGGCAATTCGCGTCGGGACTTTGAGTGGGCACAGCCATTTTGATGTGATGACCAGATATTGGAAATATCAAGGGTGGGGCGAATACAAGACGGAGCATTCTGAGGATTACCAGCCGTTCCCGGAACAATGGCTCCATATCCAACGCTCTCATTTGAGCACCGCTGAGGCGGTGATCTCGGAGGAAAGCTAAAGCCCGAAGAGGCGTTCCCTTATCCGCCCCCGATCTGCCCTTGCAACCCTGACCAGCCGGTCAGATCGGGGGCTTGGCGCTGCGTCCTTCATCAAGAAGTGTCGCATTTCTATCTGGCCACCGGTGTCGCATCTCTACCCAGCATTGACAATGTAAGCCATTGGACATTGGCTCCTCATGCTGTGCCCTTCATCTCGATCAGACATGCAGCAACTCGTCCCACGACTTTGATTTCAATCATTTCAAAGAACCGCGTGACGTGGGAAACACGACACGCATCAGGGGCAAACGTCCTGGCATCTAAGACCAAAGCATGCATGTACTGGCAGTCTATATGCGCTATTACCCGTGCGGCGCTGCATTTCGCAAATAGTCGGCAGCAGTATCTTGCTTTCGAGAAGGTGAGCGCCATCTCGGGCTCAAGCCTGGATGGGAAGGAAGGTAGACTTAAATATGCTGGAAGCACGTATTCGAAACACTACGCTTCGCGATAAAATCATTACTGCGGAAAAGGCCGCTAGCCTTATCGAAGACGGAATGATCGTCGGCATGAGCGGTTTTACCCGCGCTGGCGACGCCAAGGCCGTGCCGATCGCCATGGCCGCCCGTGCCGCAACAGATCCCTTTAAAATCACGCTGATTACCGGTGCATCGCTCGGGCACGACGTCGACAAGATTCTGACCGAAGCACACGTGCTGGCCCGGCGCATGCCATTTCAGGTCGACAGAACCCTGCGCTCCGCAATCAATCGCGGCGAGGTGATGTTCATCGACCAGCATCTTTCCGAAACTGTCGAGCAATTGCGTTCGAACCAGATCGGCCCCATCGACTATGCTGTCGTCGAGGCCCTGGCGATTACCGAAAGCGGCGGGATCATTCCCACGACATCTATCGGCAATTCGGCAAGCTTTGCCATTCTCGCGGACAAGGTCATCGTTGAAGTGAACCTCAACCAGCCTATGGCACTTGAAGGTCTGCACGATATCTATATTCCCACGAAGCGCCCTTCCCGCGACCCCATACCGGTCACAGCATGCGACAGCCGCGTTGGCCTGCCCTATATTCCGATACCGCCGGAAAAGATCGCGGGCATTGTCATCACGCAGGAGAACGACAGCGCTTCGACCGTGGAGCCTGCCGACGGTGAAACGATTGCCATCGCGAGCCATCTGATCGAGTTTCTGATGCATGAAGTGGCAACTGGGCGGCTCGACCTGACGCTCAATCCTCTACAGGCTGGCATCGGAACCATCGCCAATGCGGTGTTGAATGGTTTCGCCGATAGCCCGTTCCACAATCTGCGCATGTATAGCGAAGTGTTGCAGGACAGCACCTTCGACCTCTTCGACGCCGGAAAACTCGATTTTGCATCGGGATCATCGATCACGCTCAGCCCTGCCTGCGGAGAACGAGTCTTCAATAATATCGACCGCTACCGTGAAAAGCTCATTCTGCGTCCGCAGGAAATCAGCAACCATCCGGAAGTCATCCGCCGTCTCGGCATCATCGGCATAAATACCGCGTTGGAATTCGACATTTATGGCAATGTGAATTCCACGCATGTAGACGGCACACATATGATGAACGGCATCGGTGGCTCCGGCGATTTTGCCCGCAACGCATTCATCTCGATCTTCGTCACCAAGTCCGAAGCCAAAAGCGGCGCCATATCATCCGTCGTGCCCATGGTTACGCATGTCGATCATACCGAGCACGATGTGGATATTCTGGTTACCGAACAGGGTCTCGCCGACTTGCGCGGCCTTGCTCCACGGGAGCGAGCGCGTGTCATCATTGATAATTGCGCCCATCCGGATTATCGCCCACAGCTCAATGATTATTTCGACCGGGCGTGCGCACGTGGGGGGCATACGCCTCACCTGATCGAAGAAGCCTTTAGCTGGCATCAACGTCGTCGCGAGACGGGCAGCATGCGCGGCTGAATACCGGGAATATCTGGTGCCATTCAGTGCCAGCCTTGTTTAAGTTCTTGCTTATAAAGCGGAACCTTCTTTTCCTTGGAACGTTAACTGGCACATCGTTTTTGGATTGGAGACGATGTGCCGGCGGCAAGGGCCCTGCCCTTTCTTCCGGTTACAACCGCTCAACCGGACGACGTGGAGGAACGGTCGTCGGGTGTGAGCATTGCAACCCCAAGTTCCGGGAAGGATCAGACCGCCTATGTCCATCCTCATCAGCCTTCTGATAACAATCCTTGTTATCTTCCTCGTGCTTTATCTCATCAACATGCTGCCTCTGGACGCCAAGGTTAAACAGATCGCTCAAGTTATCGTGATCATCATTGGCATAATTTCACTTCTGAAATATCTGGCGGTCTTCTGATTTTAAGCCAATAGCAGCCATAATCCCGGAACGTTAGGACTTTCTGGCGTTCCGTTTTTTTACAATACTATGCTCACGGTATTTCCCGGCTTATATTAGTCACTTATGATTTATGTCTTATTGAGACGGTTCTTTTAAACATAGTTGTGCTTAATTACATTTCCTCGTAACATATAACCGCTATGCTACCTGTGATTGTGTCATTAATGGCACTCATAAACAAAAAATTGCAAGAGGCGCATAGTGGTACCTTTCCCCTCTCAGGCGTTCCTTTTATAAGGCCCGCAAAATAAAGCCCGTTCATACAGGGTTCAGGCGGGGTCGTTGATCATCCTCACTCAGGGTTGGGAGTCCGAGGGAATGAAGAAGACTGCTCTTTTGAAAGCAGCATTGATAACGCTGTCTGTCGTAGTGTTCTCGCTGGGAGCAACGTCGATAGTGGCCTATTCTGCAGGCGTAAGCCCTGGCGTGGTTGCGCTTAGCCTTAGCGCAGGCATTCCCGCAGCCACGGCCTTCCCCTCCCTTGCCTATATTTTTCATCAGCACAGCAAGCTAAGAGATGCTTATCTCCAGCTCGAAAAAGCGCATGTCGAGCTGCAGGCACGGTCGCGGATTGATCACATGACAGGCCTCCTCAACCGCGAGGCGCTGTTCGAAGCGATGAAAATCAGCCGGTCCCGTATCGAGACGGGCACTTTGCTCGTTGTTGATGCAGACCACTTCAAGGCAATCAACGATACGTTCGGCCATGGCGTGGGCGACCGCGCTTTGAAACTGATTGCTTTCGCACTTCAGAATGTGACTCGAAAAGGTGATCTTGTCGGCCGCATCGGCGGGGAGGAATTTTGCGTTTTTCTGCCGGGTGCAAGCGGAGAAACCGGCATGCGTGTTGCGCAGCGCATACGCGCTGAAGTAGAAAACACACCGTTTCATACGACCGAATA
This sequence comes from Ochrobactrum vermis, assembly GCF_002975205.1. Lineage (NCBI taxonomy): Bacteria > Pseudomonadati > Pseudomonadota > Alphaproteobacteria > Hyphomicrobiales > Brucellaceae > Ochrobactrum > Ochrobactrum vermis. The sequence continues at coordinate 1,394,705 of NZ_PCOC01000001.1, forward strand.
TCAGGTCTATCCGTTGACAATCAGCATCGGCGTCGCCTCGGCACCCAAGAACGAGACGAACTCACAGGTGCTCAGTCGTGCTGATCGCTGCCTCTACATGGCCAAGCAACGCGGACGCAATTGTGTGGTGTTCGATGAGGAAAGCGGGCGACTTGCCAGCGCGTCTGTCGTCTCTATCGCAACAGTTCGGGAAGTGGCGCGCGGATAGCGCCACGCATCACTTCCAGGGTTCGATTACCTCTTCGGACCATCCAACGGGCACGAAACCCATCTTCTGATAGAGCTGCAAGGCGCGCGGGCTGTCGAGCGTGTTGGTATGGATTGTCACCTTTTCCGGCCCATGGGCCCAGGCGGCGGAAATCGCTTCACTCAGGAAGAACTTGCCGATCCCCCGCCCCTGAAAATCATCGATGAGGCCAAAATAGAGAATCTCGGCAGCTTCCGGCAAAGCCGACAGCTCGAGCTCGACAAAGCCCGCCGGACAGCCCTCAGCATAGAGGATATGGATTTCGGTCGTATCAGCATGAATCGCAGCCGCAACTTCCGCGTCCGTCTGAACACGACGCATCATCCAATGATGCTTGCGCCCGATTTGTTCATACAGATAGCGGTAATAATGAACTGGCATGTCGCCCGCCCGCATGATCGCCAGGCGGATACCGGAGGGTACCGGCACCGCAACGGCCTGACGGGTCGACATTTCCAAATGCGTGATGCGGGCAGTCAGCTTTTCGGACATGTTTATTCGGCTTCACCGGTCACGACAGGTGTATCCTGCCTGCTGCCCCATTCGCTCCAGGAGCCGTCGTAAAGACGGTTATCCTTATGACCGAGTGACGTCAGCGCCAGCGTGATGACGGCGGCGGTTACACCAGAGCCGCAACTAGTAACGACCGGCTTGGAAAGATCGACACCGGCCTCATCAAAAATCTTGCGCAGGCTCGCCAGATCCTTCAGCTCACCGTTTTCAGACAAGGTGCCGACGGGAACGTTGCGTGCGCCCGGCATGTGGCCCGAGCGCATACCGGCACGCGGTTCCGCATCGCGTCCGGTGAAACGTCCGGCTGCGCGCGCATCGGCAATCTGCAAGCGTCGTTCGTCCACGATATCACGCATCTGCGTAAAATCGACCACCGCTGCCTCGTTGAAGGATGGTGTGAACAGTGTCGGCGCAATCTTGGTGGCTTCATCGGTGACCGGATAACCGGCCTTTTTCCAGCCGTCAAAGCCGCCATCGAGCACATAGACATCCTTCACGCCCATGACGCGGAACATCCACCAGACGCGCGGCGCGGAAAACATGCCCGGTCCATCATAGACCACGACTGTTTCATCGGCGGTGATGCCCATGGCACCGACATGCTGCGCAAAAAGCTCTGGCGACGGCAAGGTATGCGGCAGACCGGATTCCTTATCGGCGATCTTGTCCTGATCGAAGAACACGGCGCCTGGAATATGCACGGCGTTGTATTCTTCCTGTCCATTGCGTCCCGCAGCGGGAAGATACCAGGATGCATCGACAATCGCGATTCCCGGTTTGCCGAGCCGTTCTTTCAACCAGTCCCGCGAAACAACGAAGGCGCTTTTCTCAACCATGGATCAACACTCCTCAAGCACGTTTCGCAAAACCGGGAAACATGCGGAAAACGATGGGTTCAGGCTTCTGGCAGGGCACCAAAACGAATGCGAAACCGGCGGTTTTCCTTACCCTTTTTTTCGATCTTGCCGATGTGGATTTCGCCCACTTCCTGCGTCTCGGAAACGTGTGTGCCGCCACAAGGTTGCGAATCCACCACACCGTTTTCACCGATAAGAACAAGGCGTATGCGACCAAGTCCTACTGGCGGACGCACATTCTTCGACTTTACGATATCAGGGTTTGCAAGGAATTCTTCATCGCTGATCCAGCGAATGGCAACCGCATCATTGGCGTTCACCCGCTCCATCAGCTTCTCGGTCACGAATTCCTTGGTGTAGCTCGCGTCGGGAAGATCGAAATCAACGCGGCTCTCCTCCTCGCCGACGGCTGCGCCGGTGATCGGGAAGGGGCAGACCACGGAAAGCAGGTGACAAGCCGTATGCATGCGCATCAGCTTATAGCGGCGTGGCCAGTCGACATGCAGCACCAGTTTTTCGCCGACTGCTGGCGAAGCCTGTCCTTCTGCCGGAACGTGAATGATTTCGTTCTTGTTTTCGCCGGTAACGGTTGCCGCAATCTCGATGCGGGAACCATCCGTTTGTTCTAAAAACCCGATATCGCCCGGCTGGCCACCAGAGGTCGCATAGAAATTCGTCTGGTCGAGAATAATTCCGCCGGTTTCGGTAATGGCGAGTACCGTGCCCTCCGCCGTTGAAAGATAGGAATCTTCGCGGAAAAGCGCTTCGGTCTCGTATGCCATGATTATCCCTCGAACGGTATGTCTATCTCGGTTTTCTTCTCCAGCCATTCCGGTACGGGCAGGCTCTTGCCGCGCAGGAAAGCAGGATTGAAGAGCTTGGACTGGTAACGATTACCATAGTCGCAAAGCACCGTCACAATTGTGTGGCCCGGCCCGAGATCTTTTGCAAGCCGGATTGCACCTGCAATATTGATACCTGAAGAACCGCCGAGGCAAAGTCCCTCATTTTCCACCAGATCAAATACGATATCGAGCGCTTCCGCATCGGACAGGCGGTAGGAGAAGTCGGGGGTGAACCCTTCAAGATTGGCGGTGACACGTCCCTGCCCTATGCCCTCGGTGATCGAGTCGCCCTCGGCTTTCAGCTCACCGGTCGTATAGAAGGAATGAAGTGCGGCTCCATATGGATCGGCAAGTGCGATCTTGATATCGGCATCGTGATCCTTCAGGCCGAATGCTGTTCCAACTAGCGTTCCGCCCGATCCGACAGCGGCGACAAACCCGTCGACCTTACCATCGGTATCGCGCCAGATTTCCTGTGCCGTGGTTTCGATATGGGCTTGCCGGTTAATCGGATTGTCGAACTGGTTAGCCCATATCGCGCCGTTCGGCTCGGTCTTTGCCAGTTGTTCGGCCAATCGCCCGGACAGGCGCACATAATTGTTCGGGTTTCGATAGGGCGCGGCTGGAACCTCGATCAGTTCAGCGCCAAGCAGGCGCAGGGCGTCCTTCTTTTCCTGGCTCTGTGTTTCGGGAATAACGATAACCGTGCGATAGCCAAGCGCTTTCGCCACCATCGTGAGGCCAATGCCCGTATTGCCTGCCGTGCCCTCAACGATGACACCGCCAGGTTTCAGAAGCCCGCGCTTTTCAGCATCGCGGATAATATAGAGCGCTGCCCGATCCTTTACCGACTGGCCAGGGTTGAGGAATTCGGCCTTGCCGTAGATTGCACAGCCGGTCAGTTCGGAAGCCTTCTTCAAATGAATCAATGGCGTATTGCCGATTGCGTCGAGCACTGATTGGAACATGGCTTCCGTCCTTCCTGTTTCGCAGAGGAAGTTATGAGGAAGCGCCCTGCCCTTCAAGCAAGCATGGAATATTTTTCCAGTTTGTTGCGCAAATCGAAACCCATCCTGGGGCTACAAATAGAAAAGCCGCCCGAAATGGGCGGCTTTTTGGAAAAATGTTCGGGGCGAGCCTATGCTGCGCGCTGTCCGCCATTGCCATTGCCATTACGGCGCTTGCGACGGAACGGGCGTTTCGCTTGTGGAGCTGCTGCTTCGCCGGTTGCATGAGCGCCCGTACGATGTTCGCCTGACTTCGGCGCTGCACGGCGAGGCTTCTGTGGCATTCCGCCTTTCCGATGCTGGGTCTTCTGTGGCCGTTCGCCCGGAGCAACGGCCCGAGGAGCCGGTGCCGGTGCAAGCTCCACAGGTGCATCCTTGATTGGAAGCTTGCTGCGCGTCACACGCTCGACCGCTCTCAGCTTGGCTTCTTCTGCCGCCGGATCGTAGAGCGTGATCGATGCGCCGCTGGCGCCATTGCGGCCGGTGCGGCCAATACGATGCACATAGGTTTCCGGCTCATCCGGCAGATCATAGTTCACGACATGGCTGATACCCGGCACGTCGATACCGCGTGCAGCAATGTCGGTTGCGATCAGAATCCGCAGCGATCCGTCACGAAATCCGTTCAGCGCGCGCTGACGTGCATTCTGCGACTTGTTGCCGTGAATGGCGGCGACTTCATAGCCATCGCGTTCCAGATGGCGGACCACCGCATCGGCACCGTGCTTCGTGCGAGTGAAGACGATGACCGAACGCATGACCTTGTCACCCAGCAGCGCAGACAGAAGACGGCGCTTCTCCTTGGTAGGCACCGGATGCACAACCTGCGTGATTTCAGCAGCCGTCGTTCCCTGCGGAGCGACTTCCACGCGTACCGGATCACGCAGCAGGCTTCCGGCCAGCGAGGCGATTTCCTTCGGCATGGTGGCCGAAAACAATGCGGTCTGGCGCTCGGCGTGGGTCGCCTTCGCAATGCGCTTCACATCGTTGATGAAGCCCATGTCCAGCATACGGTCCGCTTCGTCGAGAACGAGCCAGCGCGTCTGCGAAAGGTCGACCAGACCGTCACGCATCAGATCGGTCAGACGACCGGGCGTGGCAATCAGAACGTCGATGCCCGGCGCTATACGCTTGATCTGTGACAGCTTGGAAACACCGCCCAGAACAAGCGCGGTCGAAATATGCGCCTGTTTGGAAACATTGCGGATGGTCTGTTCAATCTGCACCGCGAGTTCACGCGTCGGCGCCAGAATGAGCGCACGCGCAGTCTTCGGGCGGCGCTTGTCGCCGAGCCCCATGATCTTCTGCAGGATCGGCAGGCTGAAAGCTGCCGTCTTGCCGGAGCCGGTCTGGGCAATACCCAGAATATCACGGCCTTCAAGCTGATGCGGGATCGCCTGCAACTGGATCGGCTTCGGCTCGGTCATGCCAGCGGCTTCGACGCCCTTGAGCAAAACGCCGGTAACGCCAAGAGCGGCAAAGCCGCCCGTAATTTCTTTTGTCAATTCAATCTCTTTCGGCGGCACCATGATGTCATGGTCCGCATCCAAATGCCGGTCAAGCGCAACTTGCCGAACTCTATCTGTTCAATGATAACGACGGGACGCCGAAGCTTGTAAACTCCTGGCGACTTGCGCTGCCGTGCCCGAACATTTTCTCGGGTCTCCCCGCTTCCAGACCATTCCGGAAGACAGAGGCGAGACGCAACAAGTCCAAATGCCGGGAAAGCCGACGAACACGTCGGCCCATGCGCCTGATGCGGCATATGGGCTATTTGGGGCGAAAAAGCAACCTATTTCGCTTGAACCACGAAATCAGATGATGAAATCGGCGAGCACCTGATTGTCCGTAATATCCTGATAGGCCCAGCCGGCTTCTGCAAATTTCTTTTCCAGAAGCTTGAAGTTCGCAGCATTCTTCGTTTCGATGCCAATCAGCACGGAACCGAAATTGCGTGCTGATTTCTTGAGATATTCGAAACGCGCAATATCATCTTCGGGTCCCAACAGATCGAGGAACGCACGAAGCGCACCCGGCCTCTGCGGAAAGCGGAAGATGAAATATTTCTTCAAGCCTTCGAAGCGCAGTGCACGTTCACGCACATCCGGCAACCGTTCGAAATCGAAATTGCCGCCCGAAACAACAATGACGACGCGCTTGCCCTTAATATCGCTCTTCTTGAAATCCTTCAGCGCATCGATGCCGAGTGCGCCAGCCGGTTCAAGCACAACACCTTCGATATTCAGCATCTCGATAATCGTTGCACAAAGCCGGTTTTCTGGAACCGCTATGACAGTTTTCGGATCAAACCCTTTGAGAAGTTTGAAGTTTTCCTTCCCGATCTCGGCAACAGCCGCGCCATCGACAAAAGTGTCGACATGCGAGAGCTTGATGCGCTTGCCTGCCTCAAGACTTCCCTTCAGGCTCGCCGCCCCCTGCGGTTCGATAAAGCGGAAACTCGTCTTCCAGCCCAGATCGGAAACATATTGCGTAACGCCGCCAGACAGTCCGCCGCCACCGACGGGCAACAGAATGAAATCAGGTTGCTTTCCTTCCGGCAATTGCCGCTCGATCTCAAGCGCTACCGTTGCCTGCCCCTCGACGATGCGGGGATGATCGAAGGGCGGTACCATCACGCCCTTATTGCTTGCGGCAAACTCCTGCGAAGCAGCATAGCAAACATCGAATATGTCGCCGACAAGCTTGATTTCGATGAACTCAGCGCCAAAAGCGCGTGTCTTGTCGATTTTCTGCTGCGGTGTCGTAACAGGCATGAAAACCACGCCCTTGCGGCCAAAATGACGGCAGACAAATGCAAATCCCTGCGCGTGATTGCCTGCAGAAGCGCAAACGAACACCACATTCTTGTCAGTCGTTTCGACCGCTTTTGAAATGAAATTGAAGGCGCCGCGAATCTTGTAGGACCGGACCGGAGTGAGATCCTCCCGCTTGAGCCAAATCTCCGCACCGTACTTCCGCGACAGGTAGTCGTTGAGCTGCAGCGACGTTTCGGGAAACAGCGCGCGCATCGCCTTTTCGGCCTGGGATACGGATTTGACAAAGACGGTCATTATTCGACTTTCTGCATTTCCTGCTGGATTTCGCCCATCGCTACATGGGTTTGACAATGCAGACAAGGTTGAAGCTCGCCAGACAGGCAAATCAACGATTTGGAGTAAGCATATATTCGGCAATGCTAACTGTTGATGTTAACAGGCTTTGTGGCTTGAATTGATGATACAAATCATGACATAGACAATGGCAATCGCTGCGGTCGTGGCGAAATTGGTATACGCAACGGACTTAAAATCCGTCGTCTTTTAGACTTGCGGGTTCAAGTCCCGCCGACCGCACCACTTTCTCTTTTTGTCCTTTGTTTTTCCGTTATCCGTAACCGGTAGCCTCGCCTTGGCGGCTTGCTGCCCTATCCTCCTGTGCTCCCCTAATTGAAACAGATGCAGACGGAACAATGGAAGAGCAAGCCACACAGCTGATCGCAAATACAAACGCATTCGTCCTCCAGATCTACGACCTTCTCATACGGTATTCAGTCTCCACTATCGGAGCGCTGATTATCCTTTGTGTGGGCTGGATATTGGCCGGGCTCCTTCAGAAATGGACCACACAGTCACTTTCGAAAATTCGCGGTTTCGACCAGACGCTGGTCGGGTTCTTCGGCGCAGTTGTCCGATACGGCGTACTCATCATCATTCTGGTCATGGTTCTCGGACAATTTGGTATCCAGACCGCGTCCATTCTCGCAGCCCTCGGCGCAATCGGTCTCGCAATCGGCCTTGCGCTTCAGGGCACGCTGCAAAACATCGCAGCAGGCATTATGCTTCTGGTCCTTCGACCATTTCGCGTTGGTGAATACATCAGTGCAGGCACCGTTGTCGGCACAGTACAAGACGTTGGCTTGTTCGCGACGGAGCTTAAGACCGGCGACGGCCTTTTCGTGCTGGCCCCAAACTCCTCGCTCTGGAATACGCCTGTGACCAACTACAGCCGCATGAAAACCCGCATGCACGATTTCAAGGTCGGGATCGGCTATGAAGACGATATCGATCAGGCATTCACGATCATGAAGAAAGTCATTGAAGATCAGGAAGGGGTACTTTCAACACCCGCACCAGCCTATTTCGTATCGCAACTGGGCGATAATGCTGTTGTTCTCAGTGCCAACTACTGGATAAACAGCGCAAATTACGCGCAGGTATCACGCCATACGATCAAAGCGGTGAAGATCGAATTCGACAAAGCGAAGATCAATATCCCCTATCCGCAAATGACCTATCACGTTGTAGAAAAAGATAATAAAATAGAAAGCACTAAGTAAGCTTCCTAACTGATTACATAAAAAGCCGCAGGTTCAATCTGCGGCTTTTCCATGCCTCGTATGCGCTTAGCCATGCAACTTGGCGGTAATTTCCGCGACGCGTTTGCCCTGGAAGCGGGCACCGTCCAGTTCCTGTTCCGACGGCTGGCGTGAACCGTCACCATCTGCAGTGGTAGTCATGCCATATGGGGCACCACCACGCACCACGTCATTGCCCATCTGCCCCTGATAGGCGTAGGAAAGCGGAACGATAATCATGCCATGATGCTGCATCTGCCATTGTGTGGAAATCAGCGCCAGTTCCGCGCCACCATGCTGTGTGGCTGTAGAAACTATCGCCGATCCTACCTTGTTAATGAGAGCGCCCTTCGCCCAAAGCCCGCCAGTCTGGTCGAGGAAATTCTTCATCTGGGCCGCCATCATGCCGTAGCGGGTAGCCGTACCAATGATGACGGCGTCGTAATCCGCAAGCTCGCCCGGCGTTGCAATGGGCGCGTCCTGGTCAATCTTATAGTGCGAAGCCTTCGCGACATCGGGGGGAACCAGTTCCGGAACCCGTTTGACGGTGACATCCGCGCCGCCTTCCCGCGCCCCTTCAGCAGCAGCCTTGGCCATTTTTTCCATGTGACCATAGGCCGAATAATACAGCACCAGCACTTTAACCATGTGACGTCTCCATATCCCGATTTGCGAGGCCCGGACCTCGACAGGTTCAATTAGGGGAGCGGTCTTCTTTGGAAAGGCGCTACTTCTTGCAAACGAATAAAATGCTCAAATAAAGCAGTTGCAGCCTTGTCCTGCTGGCGCTTAACTGATGTCAGAAAATGGAGTCTGGATATGACGAACAATCCGCAGCAAGCCGTCAAGGCCGCCATGCTGGCAATTGGCGACGAGCTTCTCTCAGGCCGCACCAAGGACAAGAATATCGGGCATCTTGCCGATGTCCTGACAGCGGCAGGAATCGATCTCAAGGAAGTACGGATTGTTCCAGATGAAGAAATCGCCATCGTAGCCGCTCTCAATGCGCTGCGACCGCATTATGATTATGTCTTCACGTCTGGTGGAATTGGCCCTACCCATGACGACATCACCGCCGATGCAGTGTCTGCAGCCTTTGGTGTTCCATGCATCTATGATGAGAAGGCCATGAAGCTGCTGGGCGACAATTACGCGAAACGTGGGCTGGAGTTCACTGACTCGCGCAAGCGCATGGCGCGCATGCCGGAAGGGTCGGAACACATATCAAACCCGATTTCTGCCGCGCCCGGTTTTCATATCGGCAATGTCTATGTGATGGCCGGTGTACCGTCTGTATTTCAGGCGATGCTGGACAATGTCCTGCCCACATTGAAGACCGGTCGCAAGCTTCTGTCCAGGTCGGTACTTTGTCCGTTCGGCGAAGGTGTGATCGGCGCTCCGCTGACGGAAATCCAAAAGGAAAATCCCGATACGATCATCGGTTCCTATCCGAAATTCGAGAATGGTCGTTTCAGTACCGAACTTGTCGTGCGCGGGAGCGATCCCGAAAAAATCGATACGGCAATCCATGCAATCGAAAAAATGATCTCGTCGCTCGAAACAGAAGGCGCCGCTTAATCCTCTGCAACCTTTTGCCCGCGCAACTCGTTGCACTATATGCTAAAATAGAAACACAGCCGGAAGGAGTTCGGTCATGTCCTACAAGACGGTGGTTGCCTATTCTCGCAGCGAAGCCGAGTTGAAACGGGTTGTGTCTGCCGTTGGGCTTCTAAAGCAGAAAGTGCCCGATATTCACGTCATCGGGCTTTATTCAATACCGTCACCCATCGTCTATGCCGACCCGAATGGCTTCATCGATCCTGGCATGTTTGAGCTGCATGACAAACAGCATAAGGAACTGTCAGAAAGACTGAAACGTGTCTTTGAGGAAGAGATGCGTCGTCAGGGCACCAACTACGAATATCGCATCACGCGTTCGGAAACAGGCACAGCCGCAGACGGCGTGCTCACTGCATGTCTTGGAGCTGAATTGCTGGTCGCCGGACAACCCGATCCGGACGATCCCGCCACCAATGACGAAACTGCCGATACGATCGTTTTCAACTCCAGTTGTCCCGTTCTGCTGGTTCCCTATGCACCAGTGCTGCCGATGGTTTCGCTCGATCGCATCGTTGTCGCCTTTAACGGCAAGCGGGAAGCGGCCCGTGCTGCTTTCGACGCCCTGCCTTTGATGAAGCATGCAGACAGAACGGAAATCGTGTGGATCGATCCGCCGGAAATTGAAGGCGAAGATCAAGCTTTGGCAAGCCACGATATAGCAGAGGCATTGTCGCGGCATGGTATTAACGTGACTCCCGCCGCAATTGCGTCGAACGGACGCTATGCGCAGGACGCGCTACGGGAGCATATCGTCGCTGAACGTTCTGATCTTCTCGTGATGGGCGCCTACAGCCATTCCCGACTGCGAGAACTGGTTTTTGGCGGGGTAACGCGTTCCATGCTGAATGAGTTGCCAATCCTCACACTGTTCTCGCGTTAGAAGGCGCCATTGAAGCCAGTTTGATCCAACAACTGCCATGTGATGACACGACAGGCTTGCAAGAACACCATTTTTGCGGTTATCAGCATCACCCGGCGCTGACTGTGCCGGGTGGAGAGCCTTTTCCGCCCCCGCTGCCCGTCAAAAATGGGCGCGGATGAAGAAAAGCTGCAGATCCTGACAGTTACAGCGCTTGGCAGACCGTCATAGCGCATTTTTGGTTTTTACAGGTCCGGAGAACGAATTCCGGATCGTTCCACGGAGCGTTTCGATGTCCTTGCCAGATAAAGCCTTTCCCGTTTCCTGGGATCAGTTCCACCGCGATGCTCGCGCCCTCGCCTGGCGGATCGCCGGGATGAATCGCGAATGGCACGCAATTGTAGCTATCACGCGTGGCGGCCTGGTCCCGGCGGCCATTGTTTGTCGCGAGCTCGGCATTCGCCTCATCGAAACCGTCTGCATTGCTTCCTATCATGATTACACGTCGCAGGGTGACATGCAGATCCTCAAAGGCGTGAGCGAAAAGCTTTTGGAAAATGGCGGAGAAGGCGTCATCGTCGTTGACGATCTGACCGATACGGGCAAGACCGCAGCCATCGTGCGCGAAATGATGCCGAAGGCACATTTTGCAACTGTCTATGCCAAGCCGAAAGGCCGCCCTCTGATCGATACTTTCGTAACAGAAGTATCGCAAGACACCTGGATCTACTTCCCTTGGGATATGGGTTTCACCTACCAGGAGCCGATTGCCGGCGGAAAGCGTGGCTGAAGCCAAACCTGACGGAATTGAAGCGACGAATGCATTAGGATGCGCCTGCGATAAAACTGGCAGCTTTAATCCGTCAGATCAAAACGCTGAGAAACGAAAACAAATGAATGCGATTGCGGTGACATTTCTGCCGCAATCGCATTTTATTGAAAGTGCAACGAAATAACGCCGATCAAGGGCGGATCGCCTTTCCAAAGCTGCCATCCCATCCCGAAATTTTAGTAATACCTTTAAAATAAAAGCTTTTTTCCGATATTTTCAAAGGTCTGTTGCCCAACTAATCAGTTGTTATTTCGGCGAATCGGATCATGTTATAAAGAAAAAAGGGGATTTCGCGGTGAAGGCGCAGGCAAAACAACCGATTGCAACCGAAAAGCGTATTCTGACGCCTTCCGGTCGTTTGCAGCAGGTTGCGGCACTTGTTTATCGTCGCGATATGGGTGCCCTCAAGGTTCTCGTTATCACAAGCCGCGGCACGGGCCGCTGGATCATTCCCAAGGGCTGGCCACAAGTTGGGCGCACGCTGGCGGAAACAGCACTTCGCGAAGCATATGAAGAGGCTGGCATCCGCGGTGAAGTCTCCCCAACGCCTATCGGCAGTTTCTGTTACTGCAAGACAGATCTTCCGCCTGAACGCATAAACCAGTTCACGGCAGCCGTATTCGCCGTGCAGTTCAACGGCCAGGAAAAAGACTGGCCTGAGCGCGATCAGCGCATTTGCGAATGGGTATCGCCGCAGGAAGCGGCAGATCGCGTCGAAGAGACTGAGCTGAAGCAGATATTGAACCAGTTTGGTGATTCGGGAATCGCTGCGGCTGCAGAGTAAGCAGTTCGCAGGCCGTCCGTAACGTGACATGCCCCGGATTATGATCCCTTTGCAGCGATTTCCTCTTTCCATAGTGCATATGGCCGGAATTATTTCGTAAATCGCTAATGAATGCCGCCGCGCTATCTCCCAAAATCATATAGTCGGCTTGCTTCACAAAAGTGTCGCTTCTCCCCGTTATCCACATTTGCCCCAAGCGGTTACGCACAATATCTAGATGCTGGAGCGCTGCAGCAAACCATTGCTTGACGCTCGCAGCCGAGTCGTTTTTTATAAGGCTATCGTTGCGTAAGTAGCGTAATCGGATGTTGTAATCTGCCGGTCTTTTTTTTCGGTCAAGTTGAGTATCGAACGGGCGTTGCGCTTTAAAAGCGCGGTTTTCGCTCGGTATTTTTTGCGCCCTGGATCTGGGGGTGCACGCCACTGGAGAAGCAGGTGCGACATCGAGCAAAAACAGCGTTAACACTAGATTTAGTATTTGCGCTCATGATCTGTACAAGATAAGGTATTTCTCGTTCTGCTGATTTTTGACTGCGACAGTGCCAGCAAGGTTGCAATTGAGCTCCCCTGAGGCGTTTTTTCGTGGGCTTTAGATGAGGTGGAAGCGGATTTCCGGGAGTTTTCTCCCCAACAGCACGCTCCTCCCCCTAGAAGAGCTGTTTTGACAGAGACGCGATACAAACAGACCGTGACTGAAAACCGTCACTAGAGCTACTATATATAGAACGTTTGGATGGGACAGATGAAGATCGAACGCCGTTTCACGAAAGAGAATCAGTCGGCCTATGCGGACATCGCGTTCCGGACTGCGACCAGCGAGATCAAAAATCCCGATGGATCCATCGTATTCCGCTTGGAAAACATCAATGTGCCCGCACAGTTCAGCCAGGTCGCAGCAGACATTCTTGCGCAGAAATATTTCCGCAAGGCTGGCGTGCCCGCCCATCTGAAGAAAGTCGAGGAAAACGACGTCCCGTCGTGGCTGTGGCGCTCGGTCGCCGATGAAGATGCTCTGGCATCGCTGCCGCAGGACGAGCGTTATGGCTCCGAAATGGATGCCTGTCAGGTTTTTGACCGTCTCGCCGGCACCTGGACCTACTGGGGCTGGAAGGGCGGCTATTTCGGTTCCGAAGACGATGCCCTCACCTTCCGAGACGAGCTTGCCTATATGCTCGCCACCCAGCGCGTCGCGCCGAACAGCCCGCAATGGTTCAACACCGGCCTGCATTGGGCTTATGGCATTGACGGTCCCGGCCAGGGCCATTTCTACGTTGACTGGCAGACCGGCAAGCTGACTAAATCCAAGTCGTCCTACGAACATCCGCAGCCGCATGCCTGCTTCATCCAGTCCGTCGCTGACGATCTGGTCAATGAAGGCGGCATTATGGACCTGTGGGTGCGTGAAGCGCGCCTGTTCAAATATGGTTCCGGCACGGGTTCCAACTTCAGCCATCTGCGCGGCGAAGGCGAAAAACTTTCCGGCGGCGGCAAGTCGTCGGGTCTGATGAGCTTCCTCAAGATCGGTGACCGCGCTGCAGGCGCCATCAAATCGGGCGGCACGACGCGCCGCGCCGCGAAGATGGTCGTTGTCGACATCGACCATCCGGATATCGAAGAATATATCGACTGGAAGGTGAAGGAAGAGCAGAAGGTCGCTTCGCTCGTCACCGGTTCCAAGATCGTCAAGCAGCATCTGGCTGCGATCATGAAGGCTTGCGTCAACTGCGAAGCCGATAATGATGATTGCTTCGATCCATCAAAGAATCCTGCCCTGAAGCGCGAAATCAAGGCAGCGAAGAAGAACCAGGTTCCGGAAAACTACGTCAAGCGCGTGATCCAGTTCGCACGTCAGGGCTACACCGACATTCAGTTCAAGACCTATGATACGGACTGGGATTCGGAAGCCTATCTCACCGTTTCGGGCCAGAACTCGAACAACTCCGTCTCGCTGAAGGATGAATTCCTGCGCGCCGTCGAAAACGACAGCGACTGGAACCTGACCGCACGCAAGGACGGCAAGGTCATGAAGACGCTCAAGGCGCGCGATCTTTGGGAAAAGATCGGTTATGCCGCATGGGCATCCGCCGATCCGGGCCTGCACTACAACACCACCATGAACGACTGGCACACCTGCCCGACCGCTGGTCCGATCCGCGCGTCCAATCCGTGCTCGGAATATATGTTCCTTGACGATACGGCTTGTAATCTGGCGTCGATCAACCTGCTCACCTATCGCAACAAGGACGGTTCGTTCGACATTGCGGCTTACGAGCATACGGCCCGCCTGTGGACCATCGTTCTCGAAATCTCGGTGATGATGGCGCAGTTCCCGTCCAAGGAAATCGCCCGCCTCTCCTATGAATACCGCACACTCGGTCTCGGCTATGCCAATATTGGCGGCCTGCTGATGACCTCGGGTATTCCTTATGACTCCGATGAAGGCCGCGCCATCTGCGGTGCGCTGACCGCGATCATGACCGGCGTTGCCTATGCAACCTCTGCCGAAATGGCGAAGGAACTGGGCACCTTCCCAAGCTATGAGCCGAATGCGGAACATATGCTGCGCGTCATGCGCAACCATCGTCTGGCCGCTCATGGCGAGACGGAAGGCTATGAAGGCCTCGCCGTCAATCCGGTGGCGCTGATTGCTGAAGACTGCCCGGATCAGGATCTGATCACCCATGCCCGCGCTGCCTGGGACAAGGCGCTGGAGCTCGGCGAAAAGCACGGCTACCGTAACGCCCAGTCGACCGTCATCGCGCCGACTGGCACTATCGGCCTCGTCATGGATTGCGACACGACCGGTATCGAGCCAGATTTCGCTCTCGTGAAGTTCAAGAAGCTGGCCGGTGGCGGCTACTTCAAGATCATCAACCGCGCCGTGCCGGAAGCACTCCGCACGCTCGGTTACTCGGAAAGCCAGATCGCTGAAATCGAAGCCTATGCTGTCGGTCACGGCAATATCAATCAGGCTCCGGGCGTCAATCCTTCGTCGCTGCGCGGCAAAGGCTTCACCGATGAGAAGATCGAAGCCCTGAATGCAGCGCTCAAGAGCGCCTTCGACATCAAGTTCGTCTTCAACAAGTGGACGCTTGGCGAAGATTTCTGCAAAGACGTGTTGAAGCTCACCGACGAACAGCTGAACGACTTCTCGTTCGAAATGCTGCCGGCTCTGGGTTTCTCCAAGAAAGATATCGAAGCTGCCAACATTCACGTTTGCGGCGCGATGACCCTGGAAGGCGCACCGTTCCTTAAGGAAGAAGATTACGCGGTGTTCGATTGCGCCAATCCATGCGGCAAGATTGGCAAGCGTTATCTGTCGGTGGATAGCCACATCCGCATGATGGCGGCAGCTCAGCCATTCATTTCGGGTGCGATCTCCAAGACGATCAACATGCCGAACGATGCGACTGTCGAAGACTGCAAGAACGCCTATATGCTGTCCTGGAAGCTGGCCCTGAAGGCCAACGCGCTTTATCGCGACGGTTCCAAGCTCTCGCAGCCGCTCAACGCTGCGCTGATCGCCGATGATGAGGATGAAGACGATGCAGTCGAAGCACTGATCGAAGCACCGGCAGCCGCTCGTGCCGTTCAGGTAACCGAGCGGATCGTCGAGAAGGTTGTTGAAAAGATCGTGCGTGAGCGCGACAAGCTGCCAAACCGTCGTCAGGGCTATACGCAAAAGGCAGTCGTCGGCGGACATAAGGTCTATCTGCGCACCGGCGAATTCGGTGACGGGCGCCTCGGCGAAATCTTCATCGATATGCATAAGGAAGGCGCTGCTTTCCGCGCAATGATGAACAATTTCGCCATCGCAGTGTCGCTCGGCCTGCAATATGGTGTGCCGCTCGAAGAATATGTGGAAGCCTTCACTTTCACGAAATTCGAACCGGCTGGCATGGTCATCGGCAACGATGCCATCAAGACTGCAACGTCGATCATCGACTATGTCTTCCGCGAACTGGCTGTGTCCTATCTCGGCCGCAACGACCTCGCACATGTCGACACAAGCGATTTCGGCAATACGGCGCTTGGCAAGGGTATCAAGGAAGGCAAAACCAATCTGGTTTCGACCGGCTGGACCCGTGGCTACAAGCCTACTCTGGTAACGAACTCGAACCCGACTAACGAAGCCAAGGGATCGGCAGGTTCAGCACCGCAGGCTTCCAACATCACAACCTTGAAGTCGTCGGCGCCGGTGAGCAACCGCCCGGCAACCATCGGTCTGGTGACGGATGGCTCAACGGCCTTCAAGCGGGAGTTCGAGGAGCAGCCTGCCCCGGCGCAACAGCAGGAAGGCACATCGGCAACTGAACTTTTCTCGGACAAGGCTGCTGCTGATGCAGCCTCCGCCCGTGCGGAAAGTGCAAATGCCGCCAAGAAGCTGGAAGCTGATCGTCGTATCAAGTCGATGATGCAGGGTTATACGGGCGATAGCTGCACCGAGTGCCAGAACTTCACCATGGTTCGCAACGGCACCTGCCTCAAATGCGACACTTGCGGTGCAACGAGCGGGTGCAGCTAAGATTAACTTTCAGTAAGACCAATAAGAAAGCCCGCTTCACGCGGGCTTTTCTTCATTGTGAATATCTATAAAGAAAAACTTCACACCATATATAATTTCGCAACGAAACATAGCAATTCTGCGAATTTCGGAACGAAATCTCTATTTCTACGTTCAGCTTAAGCAACCGAACGTATAAAGGAGATAGTTATGTTCAGAACTACACTTCTGACGACGACGTGTGCATTGCTGATTGGGGGAGCAGCTTATGCTCAGACAACGGCGCCTGCACCTGCCCCCGCCGAGCCACCGGCTGCAGCAGAGGAAATGCCGGTTTCGTCCAAGGACATGTTTGGCAACCCAACTTCGGGTGAGACCGACAAGGTTGGTTTTCTTGAACCCAAAGAAGGCCAGCTTCTCGTCTCCTCTTTCATTGGGCAGAATGTCTATGAAAGTGACGCGGCCGACGCCAAGACCGTCGGCAAGCTGAATGACCTCATTGCCAGCCCCGAAGGCAAGATTGAAGCCGCAGTGATCGGCGTGGGTGGGTTTCTGGGCATCGGTGAAAAGGACGTTGCCGTAAGTCCGGATCAGCTACAGCTTGCAACGCGCAGCGACGGCAAAAAATGGCTCGTTATCAAGGCAACCAAGCAGCAACTGACCGATGCACCGGCATTTGACCGCTCGAAACTTTTTGCCGATGGTGTGGCCGATCCCGCTGCTGCAAATGAGACTAACGCTCCGGCAACGGATACTCCGGCAAGCGATATGGCTCCCACATCGCCGCCTCCGGCTCAGTAATACGGCCTCAATACTCGATAAGGTAAGTCTCCCCGGCCTCATGGCCGGGGTTTTGATACAATCAATAATCACTCACGGTTGAAATCTTCATATGACTGCCTTAATTCCTGGTAGAACACAATAAAAGCATCACAGCACAACGTTCATCTCTCACCAGGTTAATCTCAGGAAAATCTATTGTCGGAATTTTTTATTGCTCATCCATGGGCGGAAACGCTTACGGCGCTCGGGGGATTATTTCTTTCAGCTTTCGTTGCGAATTTTCTGATTAAGGCGATTTTGCTCAAACTGCTTGATCGTATCGTTCAGAAGACCTCTTTCGGGCAGGATGAAGAGCTTAAGAGACACAGCGTCATCAGCCGTCTTGCCAACATCGTTCCAGCCTTGATTATTTCCTCCGGGATCATGGCTGTGCCCGGCCTGCCGGACGGCGTGGTCACCGTCATTCGGAATGTGGCGATAGCTTTCATCATTCTGACGCTGGCCTTGGCGGTTAATGCGGTATTCGGGCTTGTCGACACACTCTACCACCGCCGCCCGGAGGCGAGATACCGCCCCATGAAGGGCTACATTCAGGTCGCCAAGCTGGCGGTCTATATCGTCGCAACAGTTCTCATCATTGCGACATTGCTGGACAAATCGCCGGTCATCCTTCTTTCGGGTGTCGGCGCCATGGCGGCAGTACTGATCCTCGTCTTTCAGGATACGCTGCTTTCATTGGTCGCCAGTATGCAGATCGCTTCATCAAATATGGTCCGTGTTGGCGACTGGATCGAAATGAAGAACCTTGATGCCAATGGTGATGTCACAGAGATCGCGCTCTATACCGTCAAGGTCCAGAACTTCGACAAGACGATCACCACAATTCCGATCCGTAAGCTCATTACCGAGCCGATGAAAAACTATCGCGGTATGCAGGAATCCGGTGGACGGCGGATCAAACGCGCGCTTTACATCGATCAGAACACCATTCGTTTTTTGTCGGATGACGAACGGACCAGACTGGGCACGGTTGATTGGCTGGCGGATTATTTGCCGAAGAAGGCCAAGGAAATTGCCGAGTGGAACCAGAAGCTAGGCGACCGCGCCAACAATCCGGTCAACAGACGACAGTTTACAAATATCGGTACATTTCGCGCCTATGTGGACAATTATCTGCGTAATCATCCCGGTGTGCATAAAGGCATGACGTTGCTGGTACGCCAGATGGACCCTACGCCGGAAGGCCTGCCGCTCGAAATCTACTGTTTCACGAACACTACCGTCTGGGCATCCTTCGAACAGATCCAGTCGGATATTTTCGATCACCTTTATGCAGTTTTGCCAGAGTTTGGCCTCAGTGCCTTCCAGAATCCAAGCGGCAACGATTTTCGCAAGCTGACAATCGGCGCGCCTATCGGGCAGCTTCAATAACTTTGGCGTTCAGGCGCTGAACGTTGTAGCGCGTGCGTGAGGGTGTCAGGCCAAGACGGACTACGGCAAGATGCATCGATGGAACGATCATCACGCTTTGCCCGTCATGCCCTGACATCCAGAATGCATCTTCCGGAATGCCGTTCTGACCGGCTTTCACACCGGCAATCTGCAGCCAGACCTGTGCCGAGCCATAGCGCCCTTCGGATTCAAGCGTAGGTTTGCGCATAAATGAAATGAAGTCGGCTGGCAGAACAGGCTTTCCGTAAAGGTTCCCGCCATCAGCGAGAAATGCACCAAGGCGCGCCCAGTCGCGAGCGGTCGCGTACATATAGGAAGAACCGGCAAAAACACCCGACGAATCCGTCTCCAGAATGGTGCTGCTCATGCCTAACGGGCCGAAAAGCGCAAGTCGCGGATAGGCAAAAGCCTCTTCATGGCTATTGAAACTATCCATGAAGAGTTCCGACAGGATGTTAGCTGTCCCGCTCGAATAGTTGAACTTCGTGCCTGGCGTCGCCTCCAGTGGCAAGGACGCAGCAAACCCTGCCATATCCGGCTCCAGATAAAGCATACGCGTGACATCGGTGACTGTGCCGTAGTCTTCATCGAAGCGCAGACCGCTATTCATCGCCATCAGGTTCGCGAGAGAAATCTTCGCCCGTTCATCGTTCCTCCATTCCGGCAACAGCCGGGTACTTTCCAAACTCATGCGCCCTTCGGCAATCCGCATACCGATCAGTGTCGCAATGACGGACTTGGTCATGGACCAGCCCAGCAATGGCGTATCCACATCAAAACCCGGACCATAATTCTCGGCGATCAGCTTGCCATCGCGGATAACGGCGATGGCCCGCATCCCCGGACCGGCCAAAGCCTGATCCTCGATCACAGCCTGCACCGCCGGATCGATCTCGATCCGGATCGGTTCTGCGGGCACCTGTGGGCCGGTCGGAAGCTCCGGTCGCAAATCATCCTTTTGGATATTTGCGCACCCAAGCGCGGGGCGAAAGATTGCGATACTTGGCGCGAAGAAGCCGAAAATCCGCACTGTTACGCTGCTGTTATTATTGTCAACTGAGGCATTGAGGAAACGCAGCAGCGGATTACCCGGTGCCTGAACATCGTCTGCAAGGACAGCATCGGCATCCCGATTTGCAATGAATACGTTTGAGCAGACGATCTTCGCGGCATAGCCGGTGCCCACACGCAAAAGTTCAGGCGGCCTGATGGCAAGCCAGAGAGTTGCCCCCAACACAATGGCAAGCAAAAGACCAACGACAAACTTCAGAATGCGCTTCATGCTGCCCCTCGCGAATAATCGTTACGCTGGATCATACCAAGCCAAGATAGCTTGCCAACTCCCGGGCGGCAGCGCCGCCTGCCCTGTTTGCACCAATAGTTGACGCCGACGGGCCGTAACCAACCAGATGTATCCGGGGATCGGCGGCTACCTGTGTTGCCAGGCGACCGGTTATGAGAATACCACCTTCTGCATTGCGTAATTGCAGTGGCGCAAGATGATCAAGCGAACTGCGAAATCCAGTGCACCACAAAATCACATCGAAGGATTGTTCGGTTCCATTGTCCCACCGAACACCTGTTTCTGTGATTTCGCTGAACATAGGTAAACGGTTGAGTACGCCTCGAGCACGCGCCGCTTCGATTGCCGGGGTTAACGGCAGGCCTGTTACTGAAACAACCGATCCCGGCGGCAAACCTAGGCGCACACGCTCCTCCACCAAGGCTACGGCGGCTCGACCTAACTCTGGCGAAAATGGCCCCTCCCGGAAAGCAGGCTCTTTGCGCGTGACCCATACGGTTTCCGTCACGCGTGATATTTCGTCCAGAAGCTGCACTGCCGAAATGCCTGCACCGACGACCAGAACGCGTTTACCACTGAAGGCTTCTGCCGTCTGATAATCACGCGTGTGCAGCTGTTGGCCCTTGAACAATTCCGCACCCGGATAGGGTGGGATATAAGGGGACTCCCACGTGCCCGTCGCATTGATGATCCCACGCGCGGAATAATCGCCCTGATCCGTCTCCACACGAAGCCGCTCACCGCGGTCACAAACAACTTTCACAGTCACGGGACGGTGCACGGGAAGGTCGAATGCCTCTTCATATGCGCGGTAATATTGCGGGACGGCAACCGACGCGCGCACCTCGCCATCCGTCGTTTCGACAATATCCTCGAATTTCATACCGGGGAGATCATGAATGGAGTTCGCGGTTCTGAGCGTCAGCGAAGGCCAGCGGAACTGCCAGGCTCCGCCCGGTCCCGCGGCCTTGTCAAGAACCACGAATTGCCTTTCGCCGGCAAGACCGAGCTTGCTCAAATGATAGGCCGATGAGAGCCCCGCCTGACCTGCTCCAATGACCACAATGTCAACCTTGCGAGCGACTTTGACATGGAGATTACCAGTTGGTTTCTGATCGGCGGGCTGTGTATCTGACATGATGGACGACAAGCTCTCGAAATATGATCTGTGTCTGGAAATAGGGACTAGGCGACGGCGCTTAAAGCCAGCCTATCCTGCCGCAACAGTGCTACGCAGCCGCTTGTTGCGTCCTTCCCATACACTGACGACCAGCATGACAACCGTCGTTAATATGCCCATTTCGAGTAAATCCGCCACGTAGCCGACCGGAATTGCTGCCAGCAATGCCAGAACACCGAAGACATGTGATATCGGAATGAGGCCGTACACGACCTTCTTATAGATGGCGCTGCCAAACAGATAGATTGCCGGTCCGGCTACAAGAACGAGAACATATGCTGTTTTCAACGGATCGTGCGGGTGAGCCATTACAAGATCATTTCCGACTGCAGTCGCTATGATCCCGGCAACCAGAACGGCGTGGACATAATGGAAATAAGCACCAATCCGTCCGGGATCAGAAGAATGGGAGATTGTATCTGTTGCTTCGTTGCTGGAAGTGCCAAAGTAGAGCCACCACATGGCAAGTGTCCCTAGAAATGTGGCCAGCAAGGCCGACATAAGGGTCAAATTCCAGACTTCGGCATTAGCAAGGGTCGCTCCGGTAGCCAGAACCGTTTCACCGAGAGCCACAATCACGAACAACTGGCAACGTTCTGCCAGATGTCCGCCATCAATGGTCCAGTCAGCGGTATGAGAACGCCCAAGGCCCGGCAGCGCAAAGCCAAACATCGGCGATAGATATTCGCAAAGTACGGCAATAAGCCATAATGCCATACGAGCTTCATGTTGGACGAAACATCCAGCAATCCAGAAGATTGCGGCAATGGTCAGCCAACCGAGCATTCGCCGGTAATTGGCGGCAAGCGGATGCTTTCGACCGAGAACAAACACCACATAGGCAGTCCGGCCAACCTGCATCACCACATAGGCTAGTGCGAATATCCAGCCTTTGTCTGCAAAGGCACCTGGAATGGAAGAGGCTATAATCAGGCTAAGCAGCATGCCGCAGAACAGAAGGCTGCGTATCTGTGGTGTCTCAGGGTTGAACCAATTTGTCACCCAGCAGGTATATTGCCAGCCAAGCCATACCGCGAACCAAAGGATCAGCGTTTCAATAACGCCGGTCAGCGTCAGATTATGAAGAAGCTCATGGCTAAGCTGCGTAACCGCGAAAACATAAACCAGATCGAAGAACAGTTCTTCGAATGTCACCCGGGCATGATGCCCGTCTCGTTGTCTCAAAAGCGGATGCACAGTGACGGCAGAAGTTGTATTCATGCGAATTACCTTCCCCTCAGACGGCAAGCATTCAATGCCACTCTCCGGTAGCTTAGCTTGCAGTCGGTCAGCCGTATATCCGAATATGCTGATTTCCA
Organism: Ochrobactrum vermis; assembly: GCF_002975205.1. Taxonomy (NCBI): domain Bacteria; kingdom Pseudomonadati; phylum Pseudomonadota; class Alphaproteobacteria; order Hyphomicrobiales; family Brucellaceae; genus Ochrobactrum; species Ochrobactrum vermis. The sequence continues at coordinate 1,417,164 of NZ_PCOC01000001.1, forward strand.
CTTGAAGGAGTCAGGCTTAGATTATTTCGCGCAGAGTGTGTTATCCGCTTTGATCCATGCGTCGATTCCATCAGCCGCAACACAGCCCATCGCGAAACAGGCAGTGAGAAGATAGCCGCCAGTCGGGGCTTCCCAATCGATCATTTCTCCAGCAACGAAAACGCCAGGAAGCTTCGGCAGCATGTAGTTTTCATCGATCTCATGCCAACGAATACCACCCGCTGAAGAAATCACTTCATCGAGCGGGCGGGGGCGAAGGAGCGGAATTGAGAGTGCCTTGATCGTAGTGGCCAGCGCTTTCGGGACTCTGTCGCGCGTGAACTCCGTCACCAGAGCTGCTTTAACCCCCGTCAGACCTGCGGCTCTGCGTAAGAGATTGCCGAAGCTCAGCTTTGTATCCTGTCTTGCAATATCGTTTTCCAGCCGTTCGAGAGTTCGTCCTGGAACAAGGTCGAGTGTCAGAAACGCTTCACCGCATTCCCGCAAGCTGTCACGTAGCGCTGCGGAATGTGCATAAATGAGACTTCCCTCAATTCCGCCGCGTGTAATGACAAACTCGCCCTGCATCGTGCCTGCACCGGACGTTGCTGTGACCGACTTCACCGGTTCGCCAGCGAAGCGTTCCGCAAAGAAATCGCTCCATGCAACATCAAAGCCACAATTGGCGGGTTGAAACGGCGCTATATCGATTGATTGTCGTAGAAACTCATCAATCCAGAGGCCATTGGAACCGAGCTTCGGCCAGCTTCCACCGCCAAACGCAAAGAGTGCAGCGTCGCATGTAATCGTCTGAACGCCATCTGGGTTCTCGATACGCAGACTATCTCCGTCGAAGCCAAGCCAGCGATGCCGACTGAGAATGCGAACGCCTTGATCTTCCAGGCGTTTTGCCCAGCCGCGAAGAAGCGGCGACGCCTTCATCGCTTTTGGGAAGACACGACCTGAAGAGCCGACAAAGGTGTCCGCACCCAATTCATCCGCCCAGGCACGCAACTCACTAGGGCCGAAAGCCATCAAGGCTGGCAATATACGGTCACTGCTTGAACCGAAACGCTTCGCAAAAGCTGCGAAGTCCTCGGAGTGAGTAATATTTAGACCGGACTTGCCGGCAAGCAGGAACTTGCGACCAACCGTCGGCATCTGCTCATAAACTGTCACGCTGTAGCCTCGCGCGGACAGTCGTTCGGCGGCCATCAGACCAGATGGGCCGCCTCCAAGAATGGCGATATTACCCTTGGGCATCATGGTCGAAGCCTCGACGAAGCATTAATCCTGCTTCTCCAGCATTTCCTTAACTGTGGTAGCCAACTGTTTGAGCGAAAACGGCTTTGGTAGGAAACCAAATTTGGCATCGGCTGGAAGATTGCGAGCAAATGCATCTTCCGCATAACCCGACACGAAGATGAACTTGATGTCAGGATATGTCTTGCGCAGTTCACGCAGAAGCGTAGGGCCATCCATTTCAGGCATGACCACGTCTGATACGACGATATCGACCTCACCGCCAAGCTCTGCCATGACCTCAAGCGCCTCGACGCCTGTTGCTGCTTCATGGACCGTATATCCACGCGACTGGAGCGCACGCACGCCGCCCATACGAACTGCATCCTCGTCCTCCACCAGAAGGACGGTTGCCGAACCGGAAAGATCGGTTGCTTTCTCGACCTTCTTTTCCTTCACGACGACAGGTGCATCGTCGGCGCGCTTTTCCTCAATGAGACGCGGCAGGAATATCTTGAAAGTTGTGCCTTTTCCGACTTCGGAATCACAGTAGATGAAGCCACCGGTTTGCTTGATAATGCCATAGACCATCGACAGGCCGAGGCCGGTGCCCTTGCCTACTTCCTTCGTCGTAAAGAATGGCTCGAAAATCTTTTCAAGCACGTCTGCAGGAATGCCCGTTCCGGTATCTTCAACTTCAAAGACCACATAATCCGCTTCTGGCAGATCGCGATAATGAAGCTTTGCGGCTTGCTGCGTCGACACATTGCGGGTGCGCAGCGTGATTTCACCGCCCTCCGGCATGGCGTCGCGCGCATTGACCGCCAGATTGACCGCAACCTGCTCGAACTGTCCAAGATCGGCCTTGACCGGCCAGAGATCGCGTCCATGATCGATTTTCAACTCGATATCCTTGCCGACAAGGCGTGCCAGCAGCATGCGCAGGTCTGCGAGAACATCTGTCAGATCGAGCACTTCTGGACGAAGTGTCTGGCGGCGCGAGAAAGCCAGCAACTGGCGCACGAGCGAAGCCGCACGGTTGGCGTTCTGCTTGATGTTCATGATATCAGGGAAAGACGGATCGGATGCGCGATGGTTGGTCAGCAGCAAATCCGACGACATGATGATAGCCGTCAGCACATTATTGAAGTCGTGCGCGATACCACCTGCAAGCTGGCCTACGGCCTGCATCTTCTGGCTCTGCGCCATCTGGTTTTCGAGGGCTTTCTGCTCGGTCGTTTCAACAGCAGAGATGATCGCCGCTTCTTCGGCCCGTTCCCCGCCAAGGTCGGTTACGGGGCTCATATAAAAACGTATGTGCCGTTCTTCGTTGCCCGGCAACACCGTATCGACGGGTGAAATGCTTGCCTGTCCTGCAAAGGCGGCGGCTAGCGCTCTGTTGAATGTCTCACGGTCACGTTCGTGCACCACGATCTCAAGCTTCGCATTGCCGTCAATCGCATCACGATCAACAACAGGAGCAAAAATATCGAGGAAGCGCGCATTGGTGCGCAGTATATGCCCGCCGGAATCAACGGCAGCGATTGCCATCGGAGCCGAATTGAAGAAGCGCGTGAAGCGCACTTCGGCGGAACGGAGTGCCATTGATGAATCTTCGCCCTCAGCGCGATCCAGAACGATAGTGCGGCTCGTACCGCGTGTTCCATCACGCGCGGCCTGAACGCGGTGATAGAAGCGAACGGCAAGGCTTTGTCCGTTGCGCTTGATAAGATCAAGATCGATGACGGTATTGCGGCTCGTGCCCGGTTCGGCTTTCACCGCCTTGATAAGTGCCATTCCGCTGCCTGCCACAATATCATTGAGCGTCAACGATCCCGGCGTGAACTGGGTCAGGTCGACACCGAGCCATTCTGCAAGCGTCGCATTGAGATAAATGATCCGACCCGACGGATCCGCAGAAAAGAAGCCCGCCGGTGCGTGATCGAGGTGGTTGATCGCTTCCTGCAGTTCCTGAAAGAACCGCTCCTGCTCTGCACGCTCGTCGGAAATATCCGCAATCTGCCAGGCGACGAGCGGACTTTTGAACTCCTGCCCCGCCTCTATGGGCCGTGCCTTGATGCGATACCATACCGGCGCCAGCGAACCATGTCCCTCACGGGAGAGGCCACCGGCAAGCCGCACCTCCTCCTGGGCCGACAAACCGTCGCGAACAGCATTCGTCAGTCGGTAAATGGCATCGGATGCCGCCGGTTCCGCCGTCAACACATTATCAAGCGAGCGAACTCCCTCGGCATTCGCGACGCCGGTCATTACCGCATAAGCCTCATTGGCGTAAACGATCTGGCCGCGCGCATCGGAAATAACCGTACCTTCCGGCTGCGAATCCATGAAGGAATGAGCAAGATCCTGCTCACCGTTCTTCTGACTGAATTGAATGAGACCCGTTGCTGCGCCAAAAAGGTAAAATACGCCGACCATTGACAAAATGCCCATGAGAACGAGGGCAAATCCATCTCCAAGCTGGTCACGAAACAGAAAATAGGCGATTGCCGCGACTGTCAGCAGAATGCCGACCAACAGCAGTCGAAGGGCTCCGCTGCGGTTGCGCTTGGGCATAACGAGCGGTTTCGGATAAGCGTTGTCCGTCTGTCGCGACATCAAGCCATCTGCCCTTTCATGTTGCGTGGCTGAGCATCAACAAGCATCAGAGTACCGTTTGTTTTTTCGATCAGCCAAGACGTCATTTCAATCATTCGCATATCCGATTTTCTCGAATGCACTTTTCTGCACGCTTCAGCTATCGCGCGGAGAACGCAAAGCCAATATGTCAGGGTATATCCGATTCGCAGAATGCGTTAATCGGCGCGCAGTACAAGCATTGCTGCACTGAAACGGTGCAAATTGGACTTTTTTGCACCGTTTTGCCTGGGGATCATATATTTCCCGCATTTCCAAGGAACATTCCCAAGGCTTACAAATTCAACTACTGTACCAACTATGTGATGATGCGGAGTGCCGGGGGAAGCGCAGTCTCCACACATCGCAGGTTTTTAGTTTATTGTATCAAGAGGGTATCCGCATGAAGGAATGGCTCAGCGGCATCGTTGGAGAGAGCGCGGCTAATATTGTCGGCTTCATCCTAATATTTGCGATCATTCTTGGCGGAATTTTCGTTGTTCTCAGTATCATTCGCCGTTTCAGCAGCGGGACTTTCGTCTCCAATGGACGCACGCGGCAGCCGCGCCTTTCGGTGATGGATGCTGCAGCCGTCGATAGCAGGCGTAAGCTCGTTCTTATTCGCCGCGACGATGTGGAACATCTGCTGCTCATCGGCGGGCCGACCGATGTCGTGGTCGAACAGAACATTGTCATGGAATCGCGTGCCCATGCGCGTGTGCAGACTTCGCGCATAGAGCCTGAACAGATCGAGCGCTTCAAACAGCATGAAGCAACCCTGACCAACGATAAAGCAGAGCGCCCTGCTCTCTCATTGCAAACACCGCAGTCTGAAGAGAAGGATGAGCCGATCCAGCTCACCTCTGCAATCGAAACTCCGGTTTATCGAAAGCCTGAACCGGTACGTGAAGAGCCGGTTCAATCCGCTGCGACACCTGCGCGCATTCCGCCGCAAGCCCCCACCGCGCCTATCCCGCCACGACCGCCTGTGCGGTCTGACACCACTGCCACTCAGTCGACACCTCCTCATCAGCCGCCGCGTCCGGCACCGAACTATCCGCCGCAGCCACGCACAGTGTTGCCGCCTCGTCCCGCACAGCCGCAGCCACAGTCAACCCGTGCACATCCGGCTTATCCATTGAGCCAGGTTTCTCGCGGTGTTTTGAGCTCGACTTCTTCCGGCGCGACCGCCGCTGTTGGCGTCGCAGCAGCCGCATCTGTTGTTTCTGCAAATCTTGGCAGCATCGTCCCGGAGCGTGAAACGACGACACCTGACAAGTCTTCGCCACTTGATGTAACCGGACCGACTGTTTCTTCGACAGCAGCTCCGGCATTCAGCGCTCCATCGGAACCGAAACGCGTCGAGCCTGAAATCACGGTTACCGAGCCGAGGCCAACAGAACCCGATACTGCTGCGGTGGAAACGCCGGGCGATGAGTTGGCGGGGCTCAGCGGTGCTTTACACGACGCAATCGCTGCTGACGTTAATGTAAAGAGCGCGACTGATGATGACACCAAGGATGCAGTCTCGTTCGATACCGAGTTCTTCGAAAATGAGCTTTTGAGTTCACTTGATATTTCCGCAACGGACGATGCGGTTGAAGACAAAGCCAAGGACGATATCGAGGATGAAATGGAAAAGCTCCTCGGCGAATTGACCAAGGACGAAATTCGCAGGAGCTGAGTCTGCCGGAATTTATCTCGATACAAAGAAAATAGGCTGCGGAAACCGCAGCCTATAAATTTTCTAAACCATCTCGAAGCTTGCCGCATCGACCCAAAAATCATACCGATTTACGGAAAATACGATGCGAAGATCCAATAGATTAGAGCGTATGCACTCTAATCGTCGCGATAAACTTTCTCACGACGCTCGTGGCGCTCCTGCGCTTCGATGGATAGCGTAGCAATCGGACGCGCATCAAGCCGCTTCAAGCTGATAGGTTCTCCCGTTTCCTCGCAGAAGCCGTATGTTCCTTCATCAATGCGGCTTAGTGCTGCGTCGATTTTGGAGATCAATTTGCGCTGTCTGTCGCGAGCTCGTAGCTCAATTGCCCGATCCGTTTCGGAGGATGCCCTGTCCGCCAGGTCGGGATGGTTGGCATTTTCCTGCTGTAGCGCTTCAAGCGTTTCACGCGCTTCTCGCAGAATATCATTCTTCCACGCGACTAGTTTCGTGCGGAAGTAAGACTTCTGCCGCTCATTCATGAACGGCTCGTCTTCAGTGGGCCTATAGTCAAGGTCAATCAATTCACTCATTCTGAATTACCCCACATCTAGGAGACGCGAGCGGTTATATAGTTCCATAGCAACAAGGACACAACATCAAACAAGCGTACTTCACTACTTTTTAGTTCATCAATTTTGTATGATTTTGCATCAAAATTATGCAATCTTAAAATGCACGGAAAAAGTTGCTCTTTAGACTTTCAGAACAACTTCAATTGATTGCCAGTAAAGTGGGTGTATTTTCCGGTCATAGCCAACATCAGTATCAAGAAGCTCATTCAGCCCAATAATTAGGCAGATGACACATGTAATTATTGCTGACAGACATCAAAAAATCGGGAGAATGGGCAACTAGGGTGCCCTTTTGCGCTCAAATCATGGCAAGAAATGCTGAAAAACACAGCTTGGAACGTTACAGATGAGTCGTTTGCTTCTCCTCAGACATGCCAAGGCCATGTGGGCAAAGCCCGGAATGAAGGATTTCGACCGCTCGCTGGACCAGGAAGGAAAAGCATCCCTAGACCGGCTTGCAAGGACAATGAAGTCATTCAAGCTATATCCAGATCTGGTAGTCCTTTCAGGCTCAGGCCGAACAAGGGAAACCGCGTTCGGCCTTATTGAACGCCTGGAAATCAACGTCGAAACAATCATCGATGATACGATCTATAGTGGCGGCGCGGCCGACTACATGCAATCCATCCGCAAACATGGCCATGCGCCGACGGTCATGCTCGTGGGGCACAATCCCAGCATAGAGGATCTGGCTCTGGCCTTGTGTGGCGATGGCAACAAAGACGGCCTCCTGAAGCTACGCGCAGGCTTCCCGACAGCCGCATTGGCGAATATCACGTTTCCGACCTCGCTTGGCGAACTCGAACGTGGCGGCGGTTACCTCGAAAGCTTCCTGTTTCCTCAGTAGATTTTCCGTAAGTGCACGGACATTCCTTGCCAAGACTACTGACGCAACCCTATCTATATCGCTGACAGATCACTGAATTCGGCGAGGGATAATTGGCTAGACTGACAAGTATTGGCGACGAAGCGAAGATCGCACTGGATACGTTGGCAGATCGTGCGACCGGGCTTTTGTCTCCGTCATTGCGGCTCGGCGTGACCGGTTTATCTCGTGCCGGAAAGACAGTCTTCATTACAGCTCTCGTGCATAATATGCTGCATGGCGGCAGGCTGCCGATGTTTGAAGCCTATAAATCCGGACGTATTTCACGAGCGCTGCTCGAACCGCAACCGGACGATGCGGTCCCTCGCTTTCAATATGAAGAGCATCTGTCGGCTCTGATCGATGAGCGTATCTGGCCAGACTCAACTCGTGCAATCTCGCAATTGCGTCTGACCATCGAGTATGAATCCGCTTCTGCGTGGGGACGATGGCTGTCGCCCGGCAAACTCTCTGTCGATATTGTCGACTATCCCGGCGAATGGCTGCTCGACCTGCCCTTGCTTGGCAAATCCTATGCCGAATTCAGTGCAGATTCTTTTGCTCTGGCCCATGAACCGACGCACAAGGATCTGGCTCAGGCGTGGATCGCCGAAGCCGCCCTTGTTGACCCTTCTGAAAAGGCAGACGAGCTCACCGCGCAGCGTCTGGCCAAGAGCTTTACGGCTTACTTGCGCGCGGGAAAAGCCGATGAACGCGCATTGTCGACCCTGCCACCAGGGCGTTTTCTGATGCCGGGCGATCTAGAGGGTTCACCGGCACTGACATTCGCCCCGCTGCCTGATCTCGAACCGGACGATCTGAAGGCCGGCTCCCTCGGCGCAATGATGGAACGGCGTTATGAAGCCTATAAAACCTATGTCATCAAGCCATTCTTTCGGGAACATATCGCCCGGCTCGACAGACAAATTGTGCTTATCGATGCCATGCAGGCGATGAATGCAGGCGGCGCCGTCGTTGCTGATCTGGAGCGTGCACTTACCGATATTCTGTCCTGCTTCCGACCAGGACGCTCGAACCTGCTGACTGGATTGATCCAGCGCCGTATCGGCCGCATTCTTGTGGCTGCAACGAAAGCCGATCATCTGCACCATGAAAGTCACGACCGTCTGCAAGCCATCGTGCGACGCCTCGTGGAACGGGCTATAGAGCGAGCCGATTTTTCCGGCGCGGATATCGATGTTCTCGCAATGGCCGCAGTTCGTGCTACCCGCGAGGCAACCGTGACACAAGGCAAGGAAACCCTTCCCGTCATCGTCGGCACACCGCTAAAGGGCGAGAAAATCGATGGCGAGATGTTCGACGGTGAAACAGAAACCGCCATATTTCCTGGTGACTTACCGAAAAACCCCAATGCAATCTTTGAAAAGTCGTTTGCACAGGATGATCCAGCCATCCGTTTTGTCCGTTTCCGCCCGCCCCGGCTCGAGCGTACCGCCGAAGGCATAACTCTTTCCCTGCCTCACATAAGGCTGGATCGCGCCTTGCAGTTTCTGATTGGGGATCGTCTCGCATGACAGAGAAGACACCGCGTAAACCTGCTTCGTTCACGGTAAATCAGCCGTCTACCCGTCCTGAAACAGTGGATGAAGTGTCGCGTCGTCCTCGTGCCGTGCGGGACCTTGATGCTGTTGTCTCCCAACCGGATGTTTTTGCGTTGAACGAGGAGGAAGCGGCAGAGCTGGAAATTCTCGATCCGTCATTTGAAGCACCTGAACGCAGGGGCTGGTCGCTCAGCAAAATACTTTTCGGGGCGCTCGGCATTCTTGTTTCATTCGCTATCGGCATCTGGGCCGAAGACCTTATCCGGGCACTGTTTTCCCGTGCAGACTGGTTGGGCTGGACCGCTTTGGGCGTCGCTATAATCGCGCTTGCAGCCTTCATTGCCATTATCGTCCGCGAACTGATAGCGTTGCGTCGCCTTGCTTCCGTGCAGCATCTCCGAAAAGACGCCGCAGATGCGGCTGAACGGGACGATATGGCCTCCGCCAGAAAAGCGGTAGACGCGCTGCGCTCGATTGCGGCAGGCTTGCCGGAGACAGCGCGTGGACGACAGCTTCTGGACGGCCTGACCGACGATATCATTGACGGGCGAAACCTGATTCAGCTTGCCGAAACGGAAATTCTTCGACCTCTCGACCGCGAAGCACGCACGCTCATTCTGAATGCGTCAAAACGCGTTTCAATTGTCACCGCAATCAGTCCGCGTGCACTGGTCGACATCGGTTATGTCATTTTTGAGGCAGCCCGGCTGATCCGCCGGCTTTCACAACTCTACGGTGGCCGCCCCGGCACGCTTGGTTTTCTGAAACTCGCCCGCCGGGTCATTGCACATCTGGCTGTGACGGGAACGCTAGCCATGGGCGATAGCGTTATCCAGCAGCTTGTTGGCCATGGCCTCGCGTCACGGCTTTCTGCCAAGCTCGGCGAAGGTGTCGTCAACGGTCTTATGACGGCGCGTATAGGCATTGCAGCCATGGACGTGGTGCGTCCATTTCCGTTCAATGCCGAAAAGCGGCCTGGCATCGGCGACTTTATCGGCGATCTTGCGAGGATAAGCGGCGAACGGCCAGACAAAAAGCATCCTGGAAAATAGCGACTTATTTCCGAAGCGTTAACCATTCGCGACGATTATGAGCAGATAGAAATCTGCGCCAGAATCGAACGATGCGGTGTAATGGCACGCCCCCCTCAATTGTGCCCTTCCCCTTCAATCGGCTTATGGCAGCGTCGGATTATCCGACGGTTTGCGAGGCGCGACCAGCTTTTGGTCGTGACATGCTGAAAAACAACGATTAGGAATGACGTCCGATCAAGGTCGTGAATCCGGGACAGAGCTGAATATGAAGAACTGCATCGCCGCCTGCCTGACGCTGCTACCCGTGTCATTTTCTGCCGTGCCGGTTTTGGCCGCCGACAAAGACAAGCAGTTCTTTCAAACGATCGAGGGCCAATGGTCGGGGCCGGGCGAAATTGTCGCCGGAAAATACAAAGGCACGAAATTCGTCTGCAATCTGGCCGGATCGACACCGGATGAGAATGTTGGCATGACGCTTGACGGCACTTGCCGCGTTGGCGTCTTTTCACAGGCGATGAAGGCTACCGTAACGCGTGTTGGCTCCGCTTATTCAGGCACGTTCAATGACGGCGCTGCAGGCAAAGGTCTTGATGTTACGTCGGGTTCGGTCAGTGGCAACAAAGTTGTTTTCGGCCTGAACCGCAAGCAGCTCAATGGCGCTATGCTGGCGCGTGTATCCGATCCAAACACGATGAATGTGACGGTTTCCGTTCGCGTCGATAAGGAACTGGTTCCGGTCATTGGCATGAACCTGAAGCGCGTCGATAATATCGCTGTCGGTAGTATCGCCAAGAACTGATAAATTTCTATTCGCACCACCAGCCCGCATCCATGCGGGCTTTTTCTATTTCGGATTGTTCAATCCCGGCATTCCAGGCCGCAACCGTTCTACCTGCCACTTCAAGAGACGGTGCAATATCGTTCAATGGTACGAGAACGAAGGCTCGCTCGTGCATGCGCGGATGCGGAAGCTCCAGGGCAGCATCTGTCATGGCGACAGCCCCCCCATTTTCATCCTGCATTGCCAATATATCGATATCTATGATGCGCGGGCCCCATCGTTCGAGCCTGACACGCTTCAAAGAACGCTCCACATCGAGACAGGTTGCAATCAGTTCCAACGGTTGCAACGCGGTTTCAATTTCAGCACAGGCATTGTGAAACCACGCTTGATCCGTCTTCCCCCAAGGTGGCGTGCGATAGACTGCTGAAACTGCGATGACATCCGTGTCTATTCGTTCGTCTAGTATGCGCAAAGCCTTGCCCATCGAGGCGACAGGATCATCGATATTGCCGCCCAGCCCCAGCCAGGCCCGGTAATGTTTTTCGGCCATCACTGCGGATAAACCACAGTTACTTCAACATGGTCCAACACACCCGGAACAGGCGCATTCGGCTTGCGCACTGTGATTTCCGCACGCTTCACCTGCGGAAACCGCGCAGTCAGCGCTTTGGCGACATCAAGAGCAAGCGTCTCGATAAGATAGCGCTGACGACCGGTGATGATGTCTTGAATGACAGCGAAAGCTATACCGTAATGCACCGTCCCGTCGATATCGTCATTTTGCAGCGCGTTCCCCGGATCGACATCCAGAACCGCATCGACATAAAAACGCTGACCGAGCTTGTGCTCTTCATCGAAAACGCCGTGGTGCGCGAAAAATGCGCAGTTCATCATTCTGATCGTGTACACGGCTTCACTTTCTGTTTTCACTGCGCCTGCATTGCAGAATATCATCTACAACCGCAAGTGCATCTCTATTAAAAGCGACATTGTGAACACGGAAGATGTCGGCGCCTGCCAAACGCAGTGCGACTGACGTTGCTGCCGTTCCAATGTCGCGGTCGAGCGGATTGTCTCTGCCGGTCATGCCGCCGATAAAACGTTTGCGCGACGTACCGACAAGCAGGGGAAATCCGAATTTCTGCAATTCATCTGCTCTGGCCAACAGCGCAACATCTTCATCCTTGTTCTTGCCGAAACCGAAACCCGGATCGAGCACGATGTGAGATTCTGCGATGCCTGCCCTCTTCGCTATATCCAAAGAAGCATTCAGGAAGGCGAACTGATCTTCGATGACATCGGCGAGAACAGGACGATCCCTGCTGGTATGCATGATGACCAACCCTGCACCGCTGCTTCTAGCGACATGGGCGATTTCCGGTTCGCGTTGCAAACCCCAGACATCATTGACGATATGCGCCCCGGCACTCACTGCGGCTTGCGCCGTTGCTGCGCGGTACGTGTCGACCGAGATTATGCAATCATATTTCTCAACCAACGCCCTGATCACCGGAACGACACGAGCGATTTCCGTTTCGGAATTGACCGTAGCGGCTCCGGGGCGGGTCGATTCTCCACCCACATCGATGATCGTCGCTCCGTCGGCGAGCATTTGACCCGCAACATCGACAGCCCTTTTGAACTCATTATGATGGCCGCCATCGGAAAAGGAGTCCGGTGTGACATTCAATATGCCCATGATAACGGACTTGTCTCCCAGGCGAAGGCTTCGTCCGTGAGCAAGATGCCATTCTTTCGTCATAGCGAAATGTTCTTGTACCATTTCCCCGTACCATTTCATTACGGCGAGGATGCAACCAACCTCGCCTAAAGTCATTTTGTGAAGGGCGTTATAGTTCTCTTGACGATTGCATGCCATGCTCGCGGCAGCAAAAAGCGAATTTCTTACTGGTTTTAGAAAGAGGTCCAGAACATGAATTTGAGGAAGAAGGTTCTGGCTCTCAGCGCAGTTCTCGCCATCGTAGCTCCACAGGCGGAGGCGGCAGCGATCTTTCGCGAGTTCAGCTATTATACCGTGAGCGGCAAAACAGCCGCCGACCTCGACAAAGCCCTTTCCCGCAATGGCCCCTTCCTCAAGAAGACCGGTCAGCATCATCCCGGTGCTGCAGAAATCCGTTTTGACGCAAAGGTGCGTTACGGTCGTGAGTCCGGGAAAGCATGCAAGGTTCAGGATGTCTATGTGAATGTTCATGCAAAGGTTTCCCTGCCGCGCTGGAAGCAGCGCCGCAAGGCCACGCCGGAACTGGCGTTGATCTGGGATACTTTGCTACAGGATATTCGCCGTCACGAAGAAAGTCACATCGTCATCGCCCGCAGCTTCGCAAGCCAGATGGAACGGGAAATACGCGGATTACGCACCCGCTCGGATTGTGCAGTGCTTCGCGCTGACATCGACAAGGTGACTGCGCGCCTCATGGAAGCGCATGATAAGGAACAGCAGCGGTTTGACCGGGTTGAGACGATCAACTTCGAAAATCGTTTCTCACGTTTGCTGACTTATCGCATGGAACGCGCCCAGCAATCTTCCAAATAGCAAACTGCAACGATACTAGAGCGCATCCCGAAAAGTGTGAAACGGTTTTCGGATAAGATGCGCGTTAAAACAAATATTCAGAGCGCCGATCCGATTCAATCAGATCGAAACGCGCTCTAGCGCAATTCGCGCCGTATGGCCTGCGTCATCAAGGCTGCTTCGTGAAATCCGGACAGGATCAGTTTCAGTTTTCCCGGATAGTGGCAGGCATCCCCAATAGCATAGACCTTTGGACTTGACGTTCTGAAGGTTTCCGGACTCACAGCCAGCATATTCCCAGTCTTCAGCAGTGAAAGCTCGGCCAGCGGATCGGGACGGATAACCTGCCCGTCCACTGCGAACGCGCCAAGACCCGATGCGATCACGGCTACGCTTGCTTCAAGCCTGTTACCATCACGGGTAAGTACAACGACGCCGCCACTATCAATAATGATACCGTCTACCACCCGATTGAAATGAAAAACCGGATTATATGGGTCGATCTGTTTGAGAAGCCGTTCAACAAGTTCCTCACCCATAATTTCGGAGAATCCGGGTACATCATAAATCGGCTTGTCGGCATAGAGTGCCGTACATTGACCGCCTGGCCGATCACGGGCATCTATAAGATGACATCTGAAACCGAACAGTCCAAGCTGAAACACGCAAAAGAGTGCGACAGGCCCGCAACCGATTATGACAATATCATTTTGCGGTTCGGTGCCCATCGCATTACCGTTTTCTTCAAGGGATTAGTTCTGGCGTTCAGGCACCTGCACAACGAGACCATCAATGTCGTCGGATACCCGGATTTGACACGAAAGGCGCGAGGTGGGGCGAACTTCATAAGCGAAGTCCAGCATGTCCTCTTCCATTGCGTCCGGGCCGCCAACAGTGTCGGTCCAGTCATCATCAACGTAGACATGGCAGGTTGCACAGGCGCAGGCACCGCCGCACTCCGCATCGATACCGGGAATGCCGTTGCGAATGGCAGCTTCCATCACACTGGATCCATTGTCGGCTTCAACTTCGGTCCGGGTCGCGCCATCGGCTGATACGAATACGATCTTCGTCATTTTCATTCCTTGGAGCACGCTAATTGCGTGCGATCTCTATTTTTAGCGTCGGTCGCCGCCTGGGCAGAAAACGCAAATAAACTCGAAATGGCAGATACGGCCTTCTGCAAACAGTTTCAACCATGGCCGCGCCTGTGGCTGCAACTGCGCCAATATGCCGTGCGTTTTACGATGCATTTCCATACCTGATAAACCTGACGGTGGCCCCCAAAACCGGAAAACTCGTCCTTGCCGTTAGAGGAAAGTGCATCATATGATGTGAATTGAGGGAGAATGAAGAACAATGGATAGAATCCAGCACACCTGACAATGCAATCACAGGGCGATCAAATCACCATAAAGCGCGCATTACGGGCTTTTTTGTTAATAAATTGGCAGGGCTTTTTCGAGTGAGAGAAACGGCCATAATCGATTTCCACAACTTGCTGGTAAATAGGGGAAGCCCGGAAATGTCGAATTTTTATGAATTGAGCCGATTTCCGTTAACCTTGTATTTAAAGTTTTAGGTATCGTCGAAAGACGCCTATTTCCTTAACAGGCGCGAGCCGATACGATGCAAAATGGCGGAGAAAGTTTTGTAACGGCCTTTTTATGGTCCGGCCGTCGCAGTAATGAGTACGAGGTAGGCGAACAATGGCTTCCAAATCCAAGGCACAGAAGCTCGACCTTGAGGTTGAAAAGGCACTGGAACAGGCACTCGATATCGATTTCGGCGACGATCTTGATATCGACATGGACTTGAGTGCGTTCGATGAAGGCTTCTCCGTCGACGATCTGGAAGAGCAGATTTCGCGCGCCGCAGAAGAACTGGTTGCCGAACAGAAGACCAAGACGGTTGAGCCCCCTGCTGTTTCCCCTGTGGAAACTGCAGCGAAAGTGGCTACCATCACCACTGCTTCAGTGATTGCAACGCCTGCTGCGCCTCCGGTCCCACCAGTCGTCAAAGCTGCCGGACCAGTTTCGCAAACCACTGCCAGCGTTCAGCACAAGCCTGCCAACACCTCGAAAGCTGCAACGCCAGCGCCTGAGCCTGTCAGCAAGCCTGTTTCCGCAGCAGCTGTCGCGACGGCTACCAATATTGCATCGCCCGCCTTCACGCCGGCGAACGACGATTCCCGCAGCGAGAAAGCGATTATCGCAGCCCCACGCCGCGTGACGGAAAACTCGTCCAAGCTCTTCTGGACAACAACCGCAATCAGCGTGCTTTGGGCCGCGGGCGGTGTTGCGTTGAGCAAAGCCATCAATCCCGATGTCTTCTCAAGCTTGCAAGCCACCAAGGATTTCTTCACCTCGCCCGCCGGTCTTGGCGTTGTTGCGGGTGTAGCATTGCCGGTCGCCATGTTCTGGGGCTTCGCGCAGCTCGTAAAGCGCGCACAGGAAATGCATACGGCAGCGCGCAGCATGTCGGAAGCTGCCATGCGGCTGCTCCAGCCGGAAGCTGTGTCTGGCGACCGCGTTTCGACGCTTGGGCAGGCTGTACGCCGCGAAGTCGCAGCCATGAACGAAGGCATCGAACGCACTTTGGCGCGAGCTGTCGAACTCGAAACGCTCGTTCAATCGGAAGTTAATCAGCTCGAGCGCGCCTATAGCGACAATGAAGTTCGTATCCGCTCACTCGTCAGCGATCTGGGCAACGAGCGAGAAGCCGTTGTAAGCCATGCCGAGCGCGTACGCTCCTCCATCTCCGGTGCGCATGAACAGCTGAAGGAAGAGCTTTCGAGCGCTTCCAACATCATTCGCGACAATGTTCTTTCTGCTTCGCAGCAGTTGAGCACCCTGCTTGGCGAATCCGGCGAACGTCTTATCGGAAGCATTAATGAAAGTGGCGGCGCCATTGCCGAAGCCATTGAAACCCGCACGGGCGATATCGGTTCCCGCATCACGACGTCCGGCGAAGCCTTCGCAAACCTGCTGGATACACGGATCGCAACGCTCGATGAGCAGTCGCGCACTGTATCGGACCGCCTGACGGAGGCCCTGGACGAACGCACGACCGGTATTGCCAATCTGCTTGGCGGTGCAACGCAGTCGATGGTCAGCGAATTTGACACTCGCCTTGCCAATCTTGAAAGCACCCTTTCTGATCGTGGCCGTTCGCTTCTGTCCGAATTTGAAGCCCGCGCACATGCTCTCGACAGCAGCACTGAGAAACTCAATGCGGCTCTGGAGACCCGTTCGCGCCAGATCAACGAAAACCTCATCGCCCGTACCCGTGAAATCGCAGAGACCTTCTCCAGCGGTCGCACTTCTCTCAGCACGATGATCGACGAAACCAAGACCAAGATCGGCGAAGATCTCACTTCAATTGGTGAAAGCGTCGGCAGTATTCTTGGCGAAAAGGCCGATGCCTTCGCAGGCAAGCTTGCCGAAAGCCGCGATGTTCTCGCAGCATCTCTGGAAGGCGAGACCGAGCGTGTTTCCTCTGTCATTCGCGGCCATGCCGATACGCTTGCTGCACGCACGAGCGACATCGAAAATGCCGTCAATGCCAGCGCATCTGCGCTCAACTCCGTTGCCGATAGTCATGCGGCAATTCTGGAAGAGCGGACCAATGCACTGCGCCAGACAATGGAAAACCACTCCGCACTGCTCGACACAAGCTTTGCAGACCACGCCCGTTCTCTGGAAGAACGCGCCACCACGCTTCATGGCGTCATTACGGGCAATCAGACCATGCTTGCTCAATTGATGGATGAGCGCGCTGCCGCAATGCGCGACAACTTCAACGAAAATCGCGAAGTTCTCGCTCGTACCTTTGATGAACGCGTGAATGCACTTCAGGCACTTATCGTCGATAATCAGGACACACTCGCACGTATTCTCGACGAACGCGCAAGCAGCATGACTGAATCTATCGGTGCCGGTCGCGATGCATTCGTCGCCGCATTGGGTGAACATGTTCGTCAGGTCGAAGAACGTACAAGCGGCCTTCATACCGTCTTGAACGATCACAACAGCGCCCTTTCCGGTATTCTGGACGGTCATGAACGCACAATTGAAACCCGTGCGGCTGAAATCCGTTCGACGCTGGGCGAAAGCACGGCTTCACTAAGCCAGACGCTGCAGGATCACAGCGACATTCTGGAACAGCGCACAACCAACTTGCACAACGCAATTGCGGACAGCAGTTCGACCATCAGCCGCGCATTCGAAGGCCAGACAGGCATTATTGAAGAACGCACGCAAACGATGGAAAAGGCGCTTAGCATCGGTGTGGACAATGTCCGCCGTGCACTAGAGCAAAGCGCTGGCATTGTTGCT
Organism: Ochrobactrum vermis; assembly: GCF_002975205.1. Classification (NCBI taxonomy): domain Bacteria; kingdom Pseudomonadati; phylum Pseudomonadota; class Alphaproteobacteria; order Hyphomicrobiales; family Brucellaceae; genus Ochrobactrum; species Ochrobactrum vermis. The sequence goes on from NZ_PCOC01000001.1 coordinate 1,434,438, forward strand.
GGCTCGCTGCGCGAGAAGATTGGCGAAGCCGCAAGCACGCTTTCGGCTGAAGCAGCCAAGGCTGGCGAAGCTCTGGACGGTTTCGGTGAAGCATTCAGTGCCCGCCTGATCGACAATCTGTCCGGCACAGAAGCACGTCTCGGCGACCGCGCTGACACGATTGCCGGCCGTCTCGGAGAGATTGAAAGCCGCCTCACCGGCGAACTTGGCTCAATCGAAGCCCGTATCGCCAATACCGCAAGCAGAACAAGCGAAACTCTTGCTGGCCACAGCGAAGCCTTTGCCGCAAGTGTTGCCGACAATCTGGCCGGGACGGAAACCCGCCTCAACGAACGCGCCAACGCCATCGCAAGCGGTCTTGAAGCAATCGAGAATCGCCTCACTGGCGAACTCAGCACGATTGAGGCCCGCATCGCTGATACGGCTTCCAAGACAAGTGAAACGCTCGCCGGTCACAGCGAATCCTTCTCGGCCAGCGTTGCCGACAATCTCGCCGGTACTGAAACACGCCTTGCAGAACGTGCGGATGCGATTGCAACTCGTCTGGGTGACATCGGCTCGCGTATCACGATGGAACTCGGCTCTGTCGAGGCGCGTATTGCACAGGTCACTGACACGACGGCGGTTACGCTTGAAGAACGCACTCGCGAACTCAATGCCGTCCTCGCCGCCCGTTCGCAGGAAATCACCAAAATCCTCAACGATACAGCGGAACCGCTTGTGCAACGGCTTGCTGATAGCGGTCGTGGGCTGGCCCAGCAGCTTGAAGAAGCAACCCATGCTGCAACCGACAGGCTTCGTTCGGAAAATGCAGCGCTCGTCAATGCACTTGCAAGTCGTACGGCAGAAACGATTGCCGCCGTTCAGCAGGCAAAGACGGGTCTTTCCGACAATGTCAGCGAACTGATCGATCGCCTTGCTGCGTCAAATGGCGAACTGGGCAAGCTGATCGATTCCGCAACGCGCAATCTCACCGATATCGACGGTCGCCTCGTCGACACGACGTCGAGTTTCGTTGAGAACACCAACCGCGCGGCGCAGATGTTCCAGGCTTCCACCGGCCTGATAGACGGCAATATCGGAACCTTGCGCGCCATATCCGACAGCACACTGTCGCAGATCGCAGACATCGCCGACCGCTTCGAAGAACATGGAAAAGTTCTTTCTTCGGCTTCCGACATGATCAACACGGCCCAGAACGGCCTTGTCAGCACGCTTGAAGATCGTCACCAGGCACTCGACAAGCTGGCATCTGGCTTGGTCGAAAAATCTGAAGGCGTGGAAAAGCTGATGCAGTCCTTCGAAGAGCTGGTGACCTCCGCGTTCCAACGCGCCGAAGGCCAGACCCGCTCGTCGGCCGAGAAGATGCGCGAAAGCGTTTCGGAAATCGTCGAACAGGCCGCACAGAAGTTCTCCGCTGCCACCGACGATATTCGTCGCACCGCGACCGAGATCCGCACCGAGCTCAACACGACCCGTGGTGAACTCAAGCGTGGTGTTCTCGACATGCCTGCCGAGGCCAAGGAAACGACGACAGCGATGCGCAAGGCCGTGAGCGAACAGATCAACGCGCTCAAGGAACTGGCCGAAATCGTCAACAAGTCGGGCCGTCTGGTAGATGTCGGCGAAAGCCGTGCAGACCGACCGGCCTCGCGTCCGGCACCAGCAGCCTCTCGTCCAGCTCCGGTTCAGGCACCGGCAGCACAGACGGATGTTGCAATCCGCCAGCGTGCCTATGAGGCGCCGAAAGCTCAACCGGCACCAACAGCCGCGCCGGCAGAAAAGCCGCGTGGATGGGTGTCCGATCTCCTGGCCCGCGCCTCCCGTGAGGAAGATGAAGCCGTTCAGCCGAAGGCACAGCCGACCGCTACGCCTCGTTCGCCAAGCCACGTCGTTGAATCGCTGAACTCACTTTCGGTGGACATCGCACGCGCTATCGACCACGAAGCTTCAGTGGAGCTGTGGGACCGTTACCGCCGCGGCGAACGGAACGTTTTTACCCGTCGTCTCTATACGCTGAAGGGTCAGCAGACCTTTGACGACATCAAGCGCAAGTATCAGACGGACGGTGAATTCCGCCGCGCTGTGGACCGCTACATGGACGACTTCCAGCGTCTGCTCGAAGATGTAGCCCGCAACGACCGGGACAACATGGTAACACGGACCTACCTCACATCAGACACCGGCAAGGTCTACACCATGCTTGCTCACGCAAGCGGTCGCCTCCGCTAAAAGCAGAACTCAAAGAAAACGCGGCCTTCGGGCCGCGTTTTTGTTTGTCCGATTGAGATAATTACGGCTGGTCTCGATAGGACAACGTTTCGATCTGGTTAAATCAAATAGGCGCTCGAAATAAAAAAGGTCGGTGAATATCGCCGACCTTTTTGGCATTTCGGTTTGCCTCGGCTTAAAGCGCCGTCACCGTCCAGCTTACGATTTCGCTGGCAGTCCGTTCAAAAGCCGCGTTGAGCGCCTTCACATAGGCTGCGTTTGTTGTGCCGCTCACCGGGATTGCAGTACGGAACACGCGGGTCGCGCGAACCTCGCCGCTCTTGTCGTTCATCAGCCTCACGGCCAGTTCGACCACAGCAAGCTTTGGTGAGGCATAAGCCTGAATGCCGAACATCCGGACATCGGTCAGGATCTGATAATTGATCGCCAACCCATCTCCCGGACGCCCAATTCCGCCAAACACGCCTGTATTTTCATAAGCCTGCACCAGCCGCGACTGCACGATATTCGTCAGCCGGTCACCCCATTGGGCACCTTTGAGATATTCGATGGAGCCGGGAGCGGAACTGACGACGATATTCTCGCTGTCGAGCGCCTTGAGTGCCGTTGGTGTCGGAACCAGCAACTGTGTGTTCTTGCGGCTTGGCGAGGTCACGCCGGGCTGTGGCGCCGACAGATTGAACGTATCCAGCGGCGTAGTCGTGCCACACCCCGCCAGAAGCGCGGCAAGCAAAATCGAAATGGAACCTTTATGACGGAACATGCGTCGTGATTTCATGTCATTGGACCTGGCTATGGAAATCAATGACGCTTCCTCCCATCATATTGAGGCACGCTACCCGGCCCGCCAAAGATAAGGCGCTGGGGGTTACGCTCAAGTTCGGTAACGGCTTGTTCTATGCGCTGTATGGCACGACGGCTATCAAGCACCACACCTTGCACTTCACGCAGGCCCTGGCCGGAAAAACGTTCGAGATTATTGGCAATCGGCCCGAGCCGCTTGTCAAGATTGTCTGACGTCTGGCGGATGGATTCCAGTGTCGCCTTTGCTTGTGCGACAACGCCGTCCTTGTCGTCACTCGACAAGAGCCGATCAGTTTTCTCAAGAATGGTATCAACACGTACGGAAGCCGCATTCAAACGAGCCATCATGTCCTTGGCGTCCGTGACGATCTGGTTGATGTTTCCGGTGTTCTCGCCCAGTTCCTGTATGATGTTGGCGTTTTTCGCCAGAGCATCCGTGAACGTCTTTGTATTGTTGATCGTATCCGTAAGCGGCCCACGGGCTTCCTTCACGAATCCTTCGAGTTGTCCAAGTACGGAGTTTGCCCGCGCAGCAATGTCCTGCGCAGTGGCGAGAAGATTGTTGACGGCGGACGGATCGGCGTCGATACGCGCAACCGTGTCTTCCTTCGCTGCCTCGGTCAAAAGATTGGGCTCATCGAGACGGCCGCCTTTCAGTTCAATATAGGCCTGCCCAGTCAGCCCCTGAAAACCAAGGGTTGCTGCAGTTGAGCGGGTAATCGGCGTCGTCGCATTCACACGCGTCTGGACAATAACCATCTCTGGATTGGTTTCGTCGAGGTGAAGCCGGCGCACATCACCGACCTTGATGCCGTTGAACAGAACCTGGCTACCGACTGTCAGCCCGGTCACGGAACCGGGGATACGAACGTCGAGAGGTATGGAATCTCGCGCCTCGCCGAAACGGGCGATCCAGTACACAAATCCGAAAGCCATGAGGCTGACGATCAGCGTAAAGACACCTACCAGTACGTAATTGGCTTTAGTTTCCATACTTTATCCAGTCTGCAAGCGGCTGCCAGGCCGCCGTCTTGTTGGCGCCGAGGGATCGATCTGGCGCGCGCGCTTGCCCCGAAAATAGGATTTAACCCACGGATCGTCTACCGTCAGCATGTCTTCAATGGTGCCGCTGACGAGTACCTTTTTGTTTCCAAGAACGGCGATCCGGTCACAAATTGCAAAAAGGCTATCGAGATCATGCGTGACCATGTAGACGGTCAAGCCCATGGTATCCCGCAGATTGGCGATCAAGTCGTCGAACTCTGCCGCACCGATAGGATCGAGACCCGATGTCGGTTCGTCGAGAAAAAGAATGTCAGGGTCCAACGCCAGCGCACGCGCAAGCGCGGCACGTTTGATCATACCGCCGGAGAGTTCGGACGGAAATTTTTCAGCAGTATCAGGCTTCAATCCGACAAGATCGATTTTCAGTCGTGCCAGCTCGTCCATCAGTTTCGGTGAAAGATCGAGATATTCGCGCATCGGAACCTGAATATTTTCGAGCACGTTCAATGCCGAAAACAGCGCTCCGTGCTGGAACAGAACGCCCATCCGCATGTCGATGGACATCTTTTCAAGTTCGTTCAGCTGATCAATGTTGCGACCAAGAATCTCGATCTCGCCTGACTGCTTTTTGTTAAGACCAAGGATGGTCCGCATCAGCACGGATTTGCCCGAACCGGAAGGACCAATAAAGCCAAGCACCTCACCCGGATAAATATCGAGCGATAACTTGTCGAGTACTGTCTGACGCCCGAACGAAACCGTCACGTCGCGCACCGAGATCATCGGTACAGCCGTTTGGCGATTGTCTTCGTCCTGCGGTTGCGACAGGTGGTCGATGCCGTTCTCCATAACCATTCTTTAACCGAGCTTGGCTTCGGACTGAACCGCTGAACACGATTCTAGGGTCAAATTTCTGTGCAACTGTGTCTCAAAGAACCCATAAAAAACAACGAACATAAGTAGTTTCTAAAAATTAATTGCCGCATAGAACATCGCGAACAAGCCATCCACGACAATAACGACAAAAATAGCCTTCACAACTGAAGCGGTGACGCGACGGCCCAGTGATTCTGCGCTTCCACCGACCTTCATGCCTTCTACCGATGCGAGAATTCCAATGATCATGGCCATGAACGGAGCCTTAATCAGACCCGCGAAATAAGTGTTCAACGCGACCGCGTCGTGCAAGCGACTGATAAAAGCTTCTGGTGAAATATTGGAATAGAACCAGGCCACACCACCTGCCCCGACCAGCGCAGAGAGATCTGCAATGATCGTGAGTAATGGTAAGACTACGACAAGAGCGACGAGCCTGGGAAAAACGAGAACTCCAACCGGATTGAGGCCGATGACCGTCAAAGCGTCGGTCTCTTCACGCATTTTCATGGAGCCTATTTCAGCCGTAATCGCGCTACCTGATCGGCCTGCGATCATGATGGCGGTCAGAAGCACTCCGAGTTCGCGCAAAACCAGAATACCAACCAGATCGACCACGAAGATTTCCGCACCGAAATAGCGCAACTGAAATGCGCCCTGTTGGGCGATAATCGCGCCGACGATCGTCGACATCAGAATAATGATGGGAATCGCTCCGACACCCATACGATCCATCTGCGTGACGATAGCGGGAAATGGGATACCACTTCCACGGCCATATTTTAGCTGGGCTCCGCGGATGGTGGCACCGAGAATATGCATCGCCATCTTGAAGTCGTTACCCATAGAGATAACACCGCCGCCAAACGCGGCCAGAAACGAAATGAAAAAGAACGGCTTTTTCTGTCGGGGAATATCGAGAGTACGCTCAACGGCCTGCCCCACTTCCTCCATTAGAGGAAGCCAGGATTGACGCACCCCTTCAAGCTGCGCATCGGCATTTCCTGCCATCAGCCTCTGCCGCATCCGCTCAATTAACCAGGCACCCGCAGTATCAAGACCAGATACCCCGGAAACATCGATTATCGTTGCCTTGTGTTCGTCGGTTTTCTCCAGGCTGCGCATCTTATCATCGACGAGATTGACACTTTGCGACACCCAGCGACCGCTTAAACGGATATGGCGCGTGCCCTCTTCCTCCGCCAGTTCAATCTTTGGCGCAGGGTTATTGGTAGCTCTTGCTTTGTCGGCAGTGTCGGTCAACATGGCCTACCTCATATACGAGTCGTTGAACGACCGAAATACTGCGTCCCAGAGGGCATCTCTATGCACAATACCTTGAATATCATCGTAGAACGCTATCCCATCGCCGGAAAATTCACAATCTCCAGAGGCTCCAAGACGGAAGCCGCAGTCGTTGTGTGTGTGATCGGCAACGGTCCCTATCAAGGACGCGGCGAATGTGTTCCCTATGCGCGATATGGCGAAAGCATCGAGAGCGTGAGCGCCCAGATCGAGGCCGCCCGCTCTGCTATTGAACATGGTGCCGCGCGACAGGATATCCAGGCGTTGATGCCAGCAGGTGCTGCCCGCAATGCAGTTGATTGCGCCTTGTGGGATCTCGAAGCCAAACGAACTGGCAAAAGTGTTGCCGACATGCTCGATACGCCAACCCGACCGCTTGAAACTGCTATCACTGTTTCGCTTGGGACACCTTTCGAAATGGCGCAATCAGCAGCAAAGGTCGCCCACTATCCCCTCATCAAGGTCAAGATGGGTGGCGAAAACGATATCGAAAGAATTCACGCCGTCACAAGTGCGGCGCCGAACAGCCGAATTATCATCGACGCAAACGAAGGCTGGACTGCCGACAATATCACCGAAAACATGCGCGCAGCAGCCGACGCAGGCGTCGTTCTTATTGAACAGCCCTTGCCCGCAAACAACGATCAGATTCTTAGTACAATTGAACGACCTGTCATTATCTGTGCCGATGGGAGTGTTCACACATCCATCGGCCTGGAAGAACTGGCCAAGCGTTACGACGCAGTCAATATCAAGCTCGATAAGGCGGGTGGACTAACCGAAGGTCTGGTTATGCGGGACAAGGCAATCGAACTGGGCCTTCAGGTCATGGTCGGCTGTATGGTCGGCACGTCGCTCGGCATGGCGCCTGCGGTTCTGCTTGCCCAGAAAGCCAATGTAGTCGACCTCGACGGTCCGCTGCTCCTCGCCCATGATCGCGATCCTGGATTGCGCTACGAAGGTGCTCTGGTTTATCCGCCAGAAGCGATTGTCTGGGGCTGACGCGCGCGTTGAGAGCTCTCGCTTGCGGTTCCGTTGATCGGAGCGAGAGCCTCCTCGAAAATGTCCGCGCAGGCATCCCAGGTGAATTGTTTCAGCACTTGCGCTGGTTCAAACGGCTCCATTTCCAGAGCTGCCAGACATGCCTCCCCGAGATCTTCAGAAAGAACACCTGCGCCGGTCGCTCCAACGACATCCTGCGACCCCGGCACCGGATAGGCTGCGACCGGCAGTCCGGAAGCAATTGCTTCAAGCAAAACGAGACCGAACGTGTCTGTCCGACTTGGAAAGACAAACACGTCTGCTGCGGCATAGGTTTTTGCCAACGCTTCACCTTCCCGCTTCCCAACGAACACCGTTTCCGGAAACCGCGTTCGCAGATCATTGAGAGAGGGACCATCTCCAACGATCAGTTTTGTTCCGGGAAGGTCAAGTTCCAGAAATGCCGGCAGGTTTTTTTCCGTGGCGACACGTCCCACACAAATGAACACTGGTCGTGCCAAGTCCTCGATCACTTCCGGCCGAGGATAAAAAAGCGCACGGTCCACTCCCCGCGTCCAGAGATCAAGCCGTGTAAAACCACGCTCTTTGAGATCATCCAGAATAGATTGGGTCGGCACCAGCGTGTGCTGAGCAGCATTATGGAAACGCCGCAGGAAAGCATAGGTCCAGCGTGGCGGGATAGGAAAGCGTTCTTCCAGATATTCTGGAAATCGCGTGTGAAAGCTTGTTGTGAAAGACCAGCCCGATTTCAAGCAAGCGCGCCGCGCCATGAAACCGAGCGGCCCTTCAGTTGCGATATGCACGTAATCCGGCCGCATAGTCGTCAAGCGCCGTTTAAGCGCGCTTGGCGTCGTCAAGGCCAGGCGGATTTCCGGGTATGTTGGACAGGGTATCGATCGATAGTCGAGCGGCGAGATGACCTTAACGTCGTATCCGCGTTCAATCATCATATCACAGCATTTGGTTAGCGTGCGTACGACGCCGTTGACTTGAGGATGCCAGGCGTCGGTGACGATGACGATTTTCTTCATCAGCGAAAAGTCGCCAGTTCGCGAACAGGGCGCGGAAGTTGAATTACCCTGCCCTCGTCATGCTCTTCGCTGTCGGAGTTTACGTGTCCTGTCGTTGGGCGACGATCACGGCGCTCCGTCCATTCGACGAGTTCCATACGGCCGTCGAAATGTTCGATCACAGCGGTGCAGCTTTCCACCCAGTCGCCGGTATTGATGTACTCCACACCGTTCATACTCTCAATCGTGGCATGGTGGATATGGCCGCAGATCACACCATTAACCCCGATACGTTGCGCTTCCTCGGAAACCACACTCTCGAACTGACCGATAAAATTGACTGCCTTCTTGACCCTGAACTTCGCCCAGGCTGAAAATGACCAGTAGCGCAAACCGAAAAGAGAACGAACACGGCTCATGACCGTGTTTATCCAAATCGCCGTATCGTAGGCCCAATCGCCTAGATAAGCGATGAAGCGGGCATTGCGCACAACTACATCGAACTGATCGCCGTGAATAACGAGAAACTTGCGGCCGTCCGCAGTCTCATGAATTGCACGATTCATCACTTCGATGCCGCCGAAATGCGTTCCTTGGAAATTCCGTAGGAATTCATCGTGATTACCGGCGATGTAGATGATGTTGGCGCCCTTACGGCTCTTACGAAGCAGCTTCTGGACCACATCATTATGTTCCTGAGGCCAATGCCAATTGCGTCGTAGACGCCAGCCGTCAACAATATCGCCCACAAGATAGATCGTTTCGGCTTCATGATAACGGAGAAAATCCAGAAGCAGCTCGGCCTGTGCGGCCTTGGAACCGAGATGCACATCCGAAATGAAAAGGGTTCGGAGTTTTCTGGGCTGCGGAGCGTCGGTGCTCATTTGGTTGTCCCCTTCAATGGCAACCTGATCTGAGCGCAGAAAACCCGATTCATGTCACAGAGATATGACGGTTTGCTTGAAGGCGCGGAAAGGAGTGCCGCGCCTCTTCCAGCATCCGCTTTACGCGACAAGCTCTACTTTAGGGCCAACATAACGTGATTGCGGACGAATGAGCTTGTTCGTCGCCATCTGTTCACGGCAATGCGCTATCCAGCCCATGGTTCTTCCCATAGCAAAAACACAGGTGAACGCCTCTCGTGGAAAACCTAATTGTTCAAGCAATAGAGCGGTATAGAATTCCACATTGGTTTCGAGAGACCGATCGGGCTTATGGCGCTTGAGAACCGCGATTGCAGCTTTTTCTACCGCTTCTGCCAACTCAACCCGGTGTTCTCCTCGCTCATGCTTGAGTGCTTCGATGCGCTTCAAGGCGCTTTTCAAAGCATCAGCGCGCGGGTCACGCACGCGATAGACCCGGTGACCGAACCCCATCAGTCTTTCCCCGTCGGCAACGGCTGCTTCAAGCCACCGTTCGGCGTTGTCAGGTCTACCAATTGCATCAAGCATATCGAGCACCGGCCCAGGGGCACCACCGTGCAACGGTCCTTTCAACGCGCTGATCGCAGCGAGCAGAGAAGAGGTCAAGCCGGCCCGAGTCGATGCCACGACACGTGCGGCGAAGGTCGAAGCATTCAATCCGTGATCGGATACCGTCATGAGATAAGTGTTTAGCCCTGCAACTTCCGCTTCATCAGGCATTCCTGCATTCATCATACGCAGAATGTCCGCGCTATGAGGCAGCGTCGGGTCAGGACGAATAGGACGACGACCCTTATGCCCACGCAGAATGGCTGTTGTGAAGACTGCCGGTGCCGCCATCAAATGCAAGGCGGCAGCCAGATCGTCCTCGTCAGGAATGCGGGCCATCAGTGCGCGAAGAGCTTCTATAGGCGGCAGCTCCATCAATGTGTCATCAAGAGCGTCCGTATGATGGAATACCTGCACGCGCGCTTCGCCAAGCGCTTTCTGAAGCTCGACGCCCGTAGGCAAATCGTCAAAAAATCCGTCCCATAATAGCTCGATCCCGTCTTCAACACTGCTTTGCGGAACCAGATCGTCCAGCGACCGACCGCGAATGACCAATCTGCCCGCAAGACCATCGACGTCAGACAACACGGTTTCGGCAGCAATCACATCTTCAAGTCCGCTATTCATGACAATTCTCCTTGTTTGCCTTGCGACATTGAATCCAAGTATAGTTGACGTCAATCTTGATGAAATCGATCAATGTAGGGAACAATAATGGATTGGCTTACAGCGGAAGAGGCTCTTGCCGTTCTTCAGACAAAACCGCAGACTCTTTACGCAAATGTGAGTCGTGGCCGCATCCGTTCCAAGCCATTGCCTAACGATCCCAGACGCAGCCTCTATAGATCGGAGGACGTCCATGGTCTGGCTGGCAGGCGGCCCGGTCGCAAGAGAGATAGTGTTGTTGCCGCCGACACTATTCGTTGGGGCCTACCGATCATGCGTTCAGGCATTTCGACCATTATTGATGGTCGCCTGCTCTATCGCGGCTGTGACGCTGCTGAATTGTCCGAAACGGCAACACTGGAAGAAGTGGCTGCATTGCTGTGGCAGATGGATTTTGACAATATCAACAGCGGCGAAAACGACGCGAAACTGGACAGTTGCCAGACCATTACCCCGCCATTGGAGCGGCTTTTTACTGTTTTTGGCGTTCGCGCTGCAAACGACTTGCCTAGCTCTGGACGCTCCACAGCAGTCCTGCAACGGGAAGCTTCCGGTTTATTGCAACTGTTCCACAATACCGTTCTTGGTGTTCCTTTATCCGATATGCCGATGCACGAGCGTATTGCTTCAGCCTGGCAAAAGCCGCACGCCAGCGATGTGATCCGGCGCGTTCTGGTGCTTCTCGCAGACCATGAACTGAATGCATCGGCATTCGCCACGCGCGTCGCCGCATCGACAGGAGCCCCACTCTCTGCGGCAGTTCTTGCCGGACTATCAACATTGATCGGCCCACGACATGGACGAGCTGCCACGGCTGCAACAGCTATTGTTGCGCAGACGCGACAAATAGGGGCGGAAGCGGCAATCAAGAATCAGCTCAGGCAAGGCACACAATTCCATTTCTTTGGCCATCCGCTCTATCGCGAAACAGGAGATATTCGCGCCTCCGCATTGCTGGAATATCTGGAGCTACCTGCCCCGTATCGTGACTTGGAACAAAACGCTGCGGACATCCTCGGCGAAAAGCCGAATGTCGACTTCGCACTTGCAGCTATTACAGAAATTTATGACCTCCCGCCGGACGCGCCACTGTTTCTATTCGCGCTCGCACGCATCACGGGATGGCTTGCTCATGCGCTAGAACAGGCAGATAACGGGTCTCTTATACGCCCAAGGGCAGAATTCACTCCGCCTCTTGAATAGAGAAGTTCACCAAATATTGTTCGCACGGATCGCATATTCTGCCCGTAAAAGGTGGACATGTGCACCCGTGAACCAGAATCCGGTTGATCGAACCGCTTGCTTGGTGGCATGTCTTAAAAACTTGAACAAAAGGCGAGGATCGAGCCGTGGACTTGGGCCTGAAGGGTCGAAAAGCAATAGTGTGCGCTTCCAGCAAGGGACTTGGACGGGCTTGCGCGGAGGCGCTCGCCGAAGCCGGGTGTGATTTAGTTCTCAATGGGCGAAATGAAGAAATCCTCGCGGAAGCTGCGGAGAAAATTCGCAAGACATTTGGCGTCAAGGTTGAAGCCGTTGCTGCGGACGTATCTACTGTCGAAGGACAGGCAAAACTCCTTTCCGCCTGCCCTGCGCCGGACATTCTCGTAAACAATAATGGTGGTCCGGCCTTCAAGGATTTTCGGCTTCTTGATCGCGACGCAATCCTTCAAGGTGTGACACAAAATATGGTTACGCCCATAGAACTGATTAAAGCCGTGATCGATGGGATGGTCGAACGTCGTTTCGGCCGTATCGTCAACATCACATCGACGTCAGTATACGCTCCCATCCCGGGACTTGATCTCTCATCCGGCGCTCGCGCCGGCCTGACAGCATTTCTCGCTGGCGTCGCCCGCACGGTCGCCGCATCCAATGTGACGATCAACAACATTCTTCCCGGTGCGTTCGACACGGATCGTCTTCGCAACGGATTTGCATTCTCTGCCCAGAAGAACGGTACAACACCGGATGCGGAAGCGGCGAAGCGCGCATCGTCGATTCCTGCCGGACGGATTGGTCAACCGAAGGAATTCGGTCAAGCCTGCGCCTTCCTTTGTTCGGAACATTCCGGGTTCATTACCGGGCAGAATCTCGTTATCGATGGCGGCGCGTATCAGAGTGCGTTTTAACAGCACCAAACGATAGATCTGCAAATTTGGAAAAACTCATTCTCGAAAACGGGCCTACTGAGATTTGAGCCGATAGACTAAGAACAATAATGGCCCGGTGTGCGGAAGCGGCATATAGAACCTGTATGCAAACACCGCGCCCTTCACGTGCAAGCAAGCTTTTGTCCTGCACGAAAGATTTTGGAAAGCGATGCGACCATGACCAAGAAAACACCTCCCACTTCCCGTTCGGATTTCGATGAAGCAGCTCTGTTCTTCCACCGTTACCCGAAGCCCGGAAAGCTGGAAATTCAGGCGACAAAGCCCCTTGGCAACCAACGCGATCTGGCGCTGGCCTACTCGCCCGGTGTCGCTGCTCCCTGCCTCGCAATCCACGAAGACCCAGCAACTGCCGCCGAATATACGGCCCGTGGCAATCTCGTTGCCGTTGTTTCGAACGGAACAGCGGTTCTCGGTCTTGGTAATATTGGCGCGCTTGCGTCCAAACCGGTCATGGAAGGCAAGGCTGTCCTTTTCAAGAAATTCGCCGACATCGACGTTTTTGACATTGAAATCGACGCCCATGAAATCGGTCGCATTGTCGATGTCGTTGCCGCGTTGGAACCGACTTTCGGCGGCATCAATCTCGAAGATATCAAGGCGCCGGAATGCTTCGAGGTTGAAGAACAGCTTCGTGCTAAAATGAACATCCCTGTTTTTCATGACGATCAGCACGGCACGGCAATCATTGTTGCGTCGGCTGTTCTGAATGGTCTGGAACTCGCCGGCAAAAAAATCAACGACGCAAAGATTGTAACCTCCGGTGCCGGCGCTGCGGCTCTTGCTTGCCTTAATCTCCTCGTCAATCTTGGCGCAAAACGCGAAAATATCTGGGTCTGCGATCTCGAAGGCGTTGTCTACGAAGGCCGTAACACGCTGATGGATCGCTGGAAGGAAGTTTACGCCCAGAAAACTGACGCACGAGTTCTGGCTGACGTCATTGGCGGCGCCGACGTTTTCCTTGGCCTTTCGGCAGCTGGCGTGCTGAAGCCCGAACTTCTGAATCAGATGGCAGAGAAGCCGCTCATCATGGCGCTTGCCAATCCCAAGCCTGAAATCATGCCGGAAGAAGCCCGTGCGGCCCGCGCTGACGCCATGATCTGCACCGGACGCTCGGATTATCCTAATCAGGTCAACAACGTACTCTGCTTCCCTTACATCTTCCGCGGCGCGCTTGATGTCGGTGCGACTGCAATTAACGAAGAAATGAAGCTCGCGGCCGTTCGCGCCATTGCCGCGCTTGCCCGCGAGGAGCCTTCCGATGTCGCGGCGCGCGCTTATTCCGGTGACACACCGACTTTTGGACCTGACTACATCATCCCGTCGCCGTTCGATCAGCGTCTGATTCTCCGTATCGCCCCGGCAGTGGCCAAGGCCGCGATGGAAACAGGTGTTGCGACGCGCCCGATCGAAGACATGGAGGCCTATCTCGACCGCCTGAACCGCTTCGTCTTCCGCTCCGGTCTCATCATGAAGCCGGTCTTTGCCGCCGCTCGCGCTCAGGAAAAGCCAAAGCGGGTCATTTATGCCGATGGTGAAGATGAGCGCGTGCTTCGCGCCGCTCAGGTGGTGATCGAAGAACGCATCGCTGCTCCGATTCTCGTCGGACGCCCTCAGGTTATTGAAACACGCTTGCGTCGCTATGGCCTCAAAATCCGCCCGGGCACAGATTTCGAACTCATCAATCCTGAAGACGATCCGCGTTACCGCGACTATGTCGATCTCTATCTGTCCTACACCGGCAGACAGGGCGTGACGCCGGAAGCTGCACGTACCATCGTCCGCACAAACTCGACCGCAATTGCCGCTCTCGCCGTTATGCGTGATGAAGCTGACGCCATGATCTGCGGCCTGGAGGGCCGGTTCGAACGCCACCTTCGCGTCGTACGCCAGATCATCGGTAAAGTTCCCGGTATTCGCGACTATTCCGCCTTGAGCCTGCTTATTTCGCAGCGTGGCGCACTCTTCCTCACTGACACTTACGTCAACGTCGAACCGGGTGCGAACGAAATCGCGGAAATGGCAATTCTGGCTGCAAAGGAAATCAGCCGGTTTGGTATTGAGCCAAAGGCAGCGTTGGTATCTCATTCGAATTTCGGGTCGAAAGAGTCAGTCAGCGCCGAAAAGATGCGTGAAGCAGCAGCAATTCTTGCAGAGAAAGCGCCGGAACTCGAATCCGACGGTGAAATGCATGGCGATTCTGCCCTTTCGCAGGCATTGCGTGATCGTGTATTCCCCAACTCGCGCCTGAAAGGTGAAGCCAATCTTCTGGTCTTCCCAAATCTCGATGCTGCAAACATCACGCTGAACGTGGTCAAGATGGTTACGGACGCTCTGCATGTAGGCCCAATTCTGCTGGGCGCGGCCCGCCCCGCACATATTCTCACGCCATCGGTCACCTCGCGTGGTGTCGTCAATATGACTGCGCTGGCAGTCGTCGAAGCTTTGCAAAAATCAGGTGAAACCCTTCGTAAGAAGAAGTAATTAATAATTATAAGTTAGACATATATAATATGAATGCAAATAACGGCGAGTGTATTTAAATACACTCGCCGTTAGTATTTAATTTACTATATTTTTTCAAACATGATGTGGCCAGCAACGCCACGGGGACATCATGTCTACTTTTCCATTGAAATATAATAGAGGTTTATTTTACTCGGCACTTTTTATAGTATCAGGAGTATTGGCTGGCTGCACAACTATACGTCCCACAGAATTGTGCACGCCCGCCGAACAAAAGCAGCTCAAGAAGCAGCTCGTCGTTACTCAATCGCTTCTGGATCGCAAAGAAGCGGATCTTTCTCGTTTGAGAAAAACCGCTACTGAGGATCGGTGCGTAGGAAGCGTGTTTACGACTGCTGTAAAATCTCTGCAGTGCACGACATTATTGACAAGAACAGACCGACTGGCAACTGAAACACAAACTTTACGCGAACGCCTCCATGAACTGAACATGGCACTGGCCGGGCGCCCGTCGCCGTCCAGGCATGTCAAATCATGCAAGGCCTCCTGGGTTGTACCCCATAAGAAACCACAGGCAAAAAATGCACATGTACCGCAACGGAAGATAGCCAAGCCAAGCGCCGAATTGACCAGCAAGATCACATTGCCCGCCTACGCATCCCCTGATCCTGTCGAAGCGGAAGAAGTAGACTTCTCATCTTCCGCAACCGTGCAAACTTTGAATACACCGGCCAACGTTGCGCCTGTTACGCCAACGCCGCCTGTCGAGCGCTCTTATACGACGAACACAAATGTCAGGGTTGTCGGGTCAGAGTTCTTTCAGGACCAATCAACACCAGCAAGTCAGCCAGTTCCGGCCCATGCGCCTGCCCCGTGAGGGCTAGACGCAACGGCATGAAAAGATTCTTGCCCTTGCGTCCCGTTGCAGCCTTCACTGCTTCAGTCCAGACTTTCCACGTTTGATGATCCCAGGGAGCGGACGGAAGAAGGGCGAACGCTTCTTTCACGAAAGCGCGATCCTCTTCGGATAAGTCCGGGGCTTCCGGTAAATCACCATCGACGATAGACCACCAACGCGCCACATCCTTGAAACGATCAAGGTTTGCCCGTACCGCCAGCCAGAAAGGTTCTGCCTTGTTACCGGAAATGCCCAATACCGCAAGACGCGGCTGAGCTTCTGAAAACGGCATGTCATGCAGGAGGGCGCGATTGAGCGTATCCAGTTCTGCAGGATCAAATTTCGCTGAAGACTTCGATATCGAGGCCAGATCAAAAAGTTCGGCTAGACTTTCCATATTGGGTGCAGCCGCAACATTTTCCGATGTACCGATCAGAATGGCAAGCGAGGCGACCGCCATGGGCTCGAAACCAACCTCTCGCAACGATCCGACAGACAGGGCCCCAGTTCGCTTTGAAAGCCCTTCGCCTGAAATTGTCGTCAGCAGATTGTGGTGCCCGAAGATCGGTGCTTTGGCTCCGAGTGCTTCAAATATTGAAATCTGAACACCGGTGTTCGTTACGTGGTCGTCACCGCGGATGATGTGTGTAACGCCAAGATCGATATCATCGACCACCGATGGCAGCGTGTAGAGATAGGTGCCGTCCTCACGCACCAGTACCGGATCGGACATTGAGGCCAGATCAACAGTCTGCGGGCCGCGAACCAGATCGTCCCAATGGACCTCTGTACGTTTGGTTTCGAATGGATCAGCATCAAAGTTCGGCAAGAGAAAGCGCCAATGCGGTTTGCGCCCTTCAACTTCAAACGCGGCTTTCTCTTCTTCGGTGAGCTTCAGGCCTTCACGGCCATATACCGGCGGCAATCGGCGGGCCAGACGCAGCTTGCGGCGTCGCTCCAGTTCTTCGGCCGTCTCATAGCAGGCATATAGCAAACCAGCCTGTTTGAGCTTTTCAACGGCCTTGCCATAAACGTCGAAGCGTTTTGACTGATACTCCACACGATCAGGTTTAACGCCGAGCCAGTCGAGATCGACGGCAATTGCCTGCGCGTATTCCTCCTTGGATCGTTCGACATCGGTATCGTCATAGCGCAAAATGAACTTGCCGCCATTCTTCTGCGCGAAAAGCCAGTTTGAAAGCGCTGTGCGCGTATTGCCAATATGAATGTAGCCCGTCGGGGACGGTGCAAAACGAACGGTTACGGTCATTTCATTGTCTTTCAGCGGTCGCGGAAGCGGTTCGTTATAGGGTAACGGCGATCGCGTCCGAAATTCTTCTTGGTAATTTTGACACCTGGTGCCGACTGCCGGCGCTTATACTCAGCCAGATAGAGCAAATGTTCGATCCGTTGAACGGTTTCGAGCGGATGTCCACGCTCGGCAATCTCAGTGTTGCTCATTTCGTTTTCGACAAGGCACTCAAGAATATCGTCCAGAACCGGATAAGACGGCAAGCTATCCTGATCCGTCTGGTTTTCACGCAGTTCGGCTGATGGTGCCTTGGAAATGATGTTGTACGGAATGACCTCGCCCGAGGGACCAAGCGCGCCGTTCGGTACATGGCTGTTACGCCATTCCGACATCGCATAGACCTGCATTTTATAGACGTCCTTGATCGGATTGAACCCGCCGTTCATGTCGCCATAAAGCGTCGCATAGCCCACCGACATTTCAGACTTGTTGCCGGTGGTGACAACCATCGAACCAAACTTGTTCGAAACAGCCATCAAAATGGTGCCGCGCGCGCGGCTCTGCAGGTTTTCTTCGGTAACACCACTCTCGGTGCCTTCAAATAGCGGATGCAGCGCTTCCAGAAAGCCTTCAACCGGCGCAGAGATTGGAACAATATCGTATCTTACGCCGAGCGCTTTGGCGCAATCGGCTGCATCTTTCAAAGAGTCTTCGGATGTGTAGCGATACGGCAGCATGATACAGCGCACACGGTCCTTACCCAAGGCATCGACACCAAGAGCCGCACAGATTGCCGAGTCTATACCGCCGGAAAGTCCGAGCACGACGTCTTTGAAACCATTCTTGTTCACATAATCCCGCAGCCCCAGCACGCAGGCGGAATAATCAGCTTCGAGCCCTTCAGGAAGAATGGCCTTTTCGCCGTCTTCACAGCGCCAACCGTCATTCTCTCTGTGCCAGACGGTCAGCGTAATCTGCTCCGCGAACTGCGGCATTTGCAGACTGAGCGACCGGTCTGCGTTGAATGCAAATGATCCGCCGTCGAAAACCAGCTCGTCCTGCCCGCCAACCTGATTGGCATAAACCATCGGCAGCTCGGTTTCGATTACCTGCTTGAGGACAACCTGATGCCGCCGATCCATCTTGGCGCGATGATAGGGTGAGCCATTTGGAACGAGCAGAATTTCCGCACCGCTCTCGGCAAGTGTTTCCGCCACACCGAGATCGCCCCAGATATCCTCGCAGATCGGAATCCCAATACGAACGCCACGGAAATTGACCGGACCTGGCATCGGACCCGGCTGAAACACCCGCTTTTCATCGAACTCACCGTAGTTCGGCAGATCGACCTTGAACCGTTCGGCGATGATTTCACCACCGTCAAGCACGGCAATGGAGTTATGCAGACCGCTTTCACGGCTGAGCGGCGTTCCAATGATAACCCCCGGCCCACCGTCAGCAGTGTCACTGGCTAATTCACGAACAGCGTTTTCGCAGGCAGCGAGGAAGGATGGCTTCAAAACCAGATCCTCTGGCGGATAGCCAGAAATGAACAATTCTGTAAACAGAATGAGATCGGCCTTCATCCTGGCCGCTTCGGCGCGCGCGGTGCGTGCCTTGACCAGGTTTCCGGCGATATCGCCCATGACGGGATTGAGCTGCGCAACGGCAATACGGAGCATGGCAAGATTCTCGTGAGAGGCTAACATGCCCCAGCTTTAGCGCGCTTGGGCAAGCAAATGCAACGGATGCTATCGATCAACCACTCTGTTTGTCAGACCAGATAGGTATTGACGAGGATATAGCCCCAGACCGCGACGACAAACACAATGGAAATCAGAACTGCGAGGGAGCCGCAGTCTTTTGCAATCTGAATTTCCTTGTGAAAGTCCCGCGAGACAGCATCACAGGTCGCCTCGATACCGGTGTTCAGCACTTCGACGAGGATAAGAAACAGGATCGATCCGGTCATGAAGAGGAAAGCAAGCCAGGTCGGAGCTAGAAAGAACGCGACGGGCAGGGATAGAAGAAACAGCACCAGTTCCTGTTGGACGGCCTTTTCGTGGCCTGCGAGATATTTCAGTGCCCGCATGGAATTAATGAAAGCCAGAAAAATGCGCTGCATCATACCCTCAATCAAATTGGCTACAGGATCGGCCCAAAATCGAATTGGATTGTCGGAAAGCAACAGGGCGGAGATCGAAACCTCCGCCCTGCAAGCTCTACAATATGCGAAACAAGTCAGGCACTCGCGGCCTGTTTGTCAGCATCGGCATCGCGCTCCTTCTTGAGCAATTCAGCCAACAGAAATGCCAGCTCCAGTGCCTGATCGGCATTCAGACGTGGATCGCAATGCGTGTGGTAACGGTCATGCAGATCCTCGGCCGAGATCGCACGCGCTCCGCCTGTGCATTCCGTTACGTTCTTGCCGGTCATTTCGACATGAATGCCGCCCGGATGCGTACCTTCTGCGCGATGGATTGCGAAGAAAGACTCCACTTCCTTGAGGATGCGATCAAACGGACGCGTCTTGTAGCCACCGGCGGTAATCGTGTTGCCATGCATCGGATCGCACGACCATACAACCTTGCGGCCTTCCTTTTCGACAGCTCGAATAAGCTGCGGCAGGTGATCACCAACCTTATCGTAGCCAAAGCGCGCAATCAGCGTCAGACGGCCAGCTTCGTTTTCCGGGTTCAAAAGATCGATCAGGCGGATGAGATCATCCGGCTGCAAGGAAGGGCCACATTTGAGACCAAGCGGGTTCTTGATGCCGCGGCAGTATTCGATATGTGCATGGTCGGCCTGACGTGTGCGGTCGCCGATCCAGATCATATGACCGGACGTGCCGTACCAGTCACCGGATGTCGAATCCACGCGGGTCAACGCTTCTTCATATCCAAGAAGCAGCGCTTCATGGCTGGTGTAGAAATCCGTTTCACGCAGCGAATGATTGCTGTCAGAGGTGATACCGATCGCACGCATGAAGTTCATGGTCTCGGAGATACGCTGCGCCAAGGCCGCATAGCGTTCTGCCTGCGGGCTTTTGCCGACAAAGCCGAGCATCCACTGGTGAACGTTCTCCAGATTGGCATAACCACCCTGTGCGAATGCGCGCAGCAGGTTAAGTGTGGCAGCCGACTGGCGATATGCCATATCCTGACGTTGCGGATCGGGAATACGCGACGCAGAATCGAACTCGATACCGTTGATGATATCACCACGGTAGGACGGCAGTTCCACGCCATTCAGCGTTTCCATGTCCGACGAGCGCGGCTTGGCAAACTGGCCGGCAATACGGCCGACCTTCACCACCGGCTTCGAAGCGCCGAATGTGAGTACGACTGCCATCTGAAGAAAGACGCGGAAAAAGTCGCGGATATTATCCGCGCCGTGCTCCGCGAAACTTTCAGCGCAATCGCCTCCCTGAAGCAGAAATGCCTTGCCTTCTGCCACGTCAGCCAGTTGCTGCTTGAGCTTGCGCGCTTCACCTGCAAAAACCAGTGGCGGATAGGTGCGAAGACGGGCCTCAACCTCGTTCAGAGCCTGTGCGTCTGGATAAAACGGCACTTGCTTGATCGGTTTGTTTCTCCAGGAATGCGGGGTCCAGTTCTTCGTCATTTGAGCACCTGTTTGCTTCTATCCGCTCGATTTCTCTCGGATTATATCCTCCTTGCACGAATGCCGGAATCCCTTAATGGCCAGCCCGCATCTGACAAAGATGACAGCCTGCCCCGGAAACCCGGCCTGCGTGATCGCGCTGATATAATGCAGCCAGAGACTTTATGCCAGCAATATTCGTTCACCGGACAAACCGGCTGCGAAAGATTTAGCCGTCGACTTTTTCACCATTCACAACAAGATAGGTCGGCTTGTACATGGTGACCAATTCCTCGGCGGCCGTTGGGTGAACGGCCATCGTCCGGTCAAAGTCATCTTTGATTGCACCAGACTTGAGCGAAATACCCAGAAGCTGAGCCATTTCACCCGCGTCGGGTCCCATTATATGGGCGCCGACAACCCGGCGGCTTGCTGTATCAACTATCAGCTTCATCAGCATTTTTTCATTGCGACCGGAAAGCGTGTTCTTCATCGGTCGGAACAGAGCTCTGTAAACCTCGATTTCCGGATACTTCTTCGCGGCCTCATCTTCGGGCAAACCAACTGTGCCAATTTCTGGCTGCGAAAAGACGGCCGTCGCGATCAGTTCATGATCCGGCTTCGTCGGATTATCCTTGAACGCAGTTTCGAGGAAGCACATGGCTTCATGGATTGCCACCGGCGTCAGCTGAACACGGTTCGTAACATCGCCCACCGCCCAGATATTGGCGATATTGGTACGCGAATATTCATCGACCGGAATGGCGCCGAGTTCGTCCATCTGCACGCCAGCCCGCTCCAGCCCAAGACCGTTTGTGTTGGCCTTACGCCCGATAGCCATCATAGCCTGGCCGGCTTCCAGTGTTTCGCCGTTGTTCAATGAGATTTTCAGAGTACCGTCAGACTGTTTCTCGACCTTTTCGAAAACGGCTCCGCAAACAATGCGGATGCCCTTCGCTTCCATTGTTTCGTGCAAAAGACGGCGCAGGTCCGGATCAAAACGGGAGAGAATTTCCTGGCCGCGATAAACCAGCGTCGTCTCGACACCGAGACCGTGGAATATGTTCGCGAATTCAACTGCAATGTATCCACCACCTGCAATAACGATTGCCTTCGGTAGTTCAGCGAGATGAAAAGCTTCATTGGAACTGATGCAGTGTTCACGTCCGGGCATGGTTTCGGGCATGCTTGGATGACCGCCCGTCGCAATCAATATCTGGTCTGCCGTGACGCGGCGACCGTCTGCTTTCAACTCTATGGTATGTCCATCGATTAGTTCGGCGCGGCTGGAGAAAATTTCGACTTCAGAATTCTGGAGACCCTTGGTGTAGAGCCCCTCAAGCCGGGTAATTTCCTTATCCTTGGCATCGATCAGCTTCTTCCAATCGAATGTCGAAGCGCCAACATCCCAACCGTAACCAGCCGCATCCTCAAAATGTTCAGGAAACTGCGAAGCATAGACAAAAAGTTTCTTTGGTACGCAACCGCGAATAACGCAGGTCCCTCCCATGCGGTATTCTTCCGCAAGGCCGACCTTCTTCCCCATCGCCCCAGCGAGACGTGCAGCCCTGACACCGCCCGAACCGCCGCCAATAACAAAAAGATCATAGTCGAAGCCGGTCATGGGTTTCTCCAATAAAACATTACGTTGCCCGATATGTAAGCAAAAGAAAAAGCCCGGCCAAGTGACCGGGCTTTCAAATTCCGCGTTACCGCAACAAATTACTGCTGTGCAGGCTGTGCTGGGGCTGCTGCAGCGCCAGCCTGAGCTGCCAGAACTTCAGCCACGCCGGTTGCCAGATCACGGGCGATGCCGTTTTGCCAGATATTGGCGGCCTTCACGACTTCGCGCGTCACGATCGGGCCTTCCGACAGAAGCTTCTTGCCTGCTGACGACGTGTAGAATGCTGCAATCGCCTTCAGTTCGTCTTCCGAGAACGCCTTCGCATAGGCACGCGCGGATTCGGTTTCGAGGTCTGCACGACGAGAAGCGAGGGCCAGAGCCTTGTCATCGACCGTCTTGGTGATGAGGGCCTCCAGATTCGGATCCTTCTGGATCAGCTCGCCTTTCAGCGAGCGCGCTGCGTTCGGCAGAATTTCGTCGAACTGCGCGGTAGCATCAATTGCGGAAATAGCAGCACGAGCAGCTTCCAGATGAGCTTCTGTGATTTCCTGTGCAGATGCCGCATGAATGCCCGACATCAGTACGAGCGCGGAAAACGGTGCAATCAGACGGCGAAAGCCAGTTGCCGGGATCATATGGTCAGTACTCCGTTCAATCAGTTCAAGACCGGTTCATGGTGCGGATGCCGTCGTTGCCGGCAATCACTGCCGCACGCGCCAGTCCGATGAAAAGTCCGTGCTCGACAACGCCTGGAATTGCGAAGAGAGCGTCAGATAGTGTCTTTGGATCGGGAATGCGGCCAAAAGATGCATCCACGATATAATGCCCACCATCCGTTACAAAGGGTGAGCCATCTTTTAAACGCAGTGCCAGCGGGCCTGCAAGGCCACACTTTGCAGATGCCTCTTCAATCGCACGCATGGTAGCGCCGAGACCGAAACGATTGACTTCCACAGGCAGGGGAAAACGCCCTAGCGTCTCGACCACCTTCGAACCGTCGGCAATAACGATCATGGCATCGGACGCCGCAGCCACGATCTTTTCGCGAAGAAGAGCTCCACCGCCACCCTTGATGAGCGAAAGGTTGACGTCGACTTCGTCAGCGCCATCCACGGTAAGATCGAGATGAGGCGTTTCATCAAGCGTCGTAAGCGGAATGCCGAGTTCCTCGCAAAGTTTCGCGGTGCGTTCGGAAGTGGGCACTCCAATGATCTTGAAGCCGTTACCTACCTTTTCGGCAAGCAGCCGCACGAATTCCTCCGCCGTCGAACCAGTACCAATCCCCAGACGCATTCCGTCCTTGACGTGCGTGAGTGCTTCTGCGGCGGCTGCGATCTTCAGCTTGCGAGCTTCATCCATACCCAAATTCCCGATAGTCCCCTGCGGATTCTCATTGTGGTCCGGTTCGCCTCTAGCATGCGGGCGCGGCACAACAAAGCGCCTATTCGAACTATGACGCAGAATTTAGGTTTTTAAGCAAATCTGATCGCGAGGTTGAGCCGAAGACGACAATCAGATAGGAATGCCTCAATCCCCATCTTAACCGCGAGAAGCTAATGTCCGCCGCTAATCCCAAGCCTATCATTGTTTTCGATCTCGACGGGACTCTTGTCGATACAGCACCGGACCTTCTCGACAGCCTTAATCACTGCCTCGCCATATCGGGTTTGAAAACGGCGGATCGTGAATCGCTGCGGAGATTCGTTGGCCAGGGCGGGCGCGTCATGATCGAGCGCGCCTTTGCCGCGCAGCAGAAACAGACCAATGAGGCGCAGCTCGATAATCTCGTCGAAGAATTTCGCGAGCACTATGCAGATAATATGCCGGGACACTCGACCTTCTTCCCAGGTGTTCTCGAGGCGATGGACCGTTTCTCGGCACACGGATATGAACTGGCAGTTTGCACGAACAAATTCGAGGCTTTGTCGGTCAAGTTACTGACCTCGATGGGTGAAGCCGGAAGATTTGCGGCGATTTGCGGTGCCGATACTTTCGCCTATCGCAAACCTGACCCGCGCCATCTCACCGAAACCATCGCGCGGGCCGGCGGCAATCGCGAACGGGCAATCATGGTTGGCGATAGCCGTACCGATATAGATACTGCCAAAGCGGCTGGTATCCCCGTTGTTGCCGTCGATTTCGGATATACCGATCTTCCGGTGCAACATTATGAACCAAGCCGAGTCATATCCCATTTCGATGAGTTCACTCTCGAAGTGGCCGGGCAACTCATCGATGCGGTCACTGCGCCCGTATAAGAAAGATTGGAAAATGACTACGCAGCGTTTTCTGATTTTTGGCGTCGTTTTTTCAGCCATGATATCTACTGCGCCTGCAAATGATGGCTCGCCGGGCCTACCCGGTGTACAGCCGCAAAAACCCATCGTGTCCGCCCCGCCTCCGGCGCCAGAACCGGATCAGACTCAGAGCGGTAATTGGAAGAATTTTCGCATCGGCAATACAGATGTTTCTGTCTCCGGAAGTATCACTATTGACGTCGGCACCAAGAACAGCCGAACGTCCGGTCGTTAATTTCGGGAAGATCGCTCTAACGCCGACAAAACCTTAGGAAGTTGAGCAGGCAAATCTTCGGCGATAAGGCCATGACCGAAGCGACGAGCGGCGTCCGCATGCATCCATACCGACGCACAGGCAGCGACAAATGCAGGCATGCCCTGCGAAAGCAGGCCGCAGACTATACCCGTCAGGACGTCACCTGATCCTGCTGTCGCCAGCAACGGTGTTCCATTGGCGTTGACTACGGCCAGTCCTTCCGGTTCCGCAATCACGGTATCGGGCCCTTTATATATAATAAATGCATTGGCACGCTTTGCAGCCTCACGCGCCTTTTCAATCTTCGAGGTCGAATTCTTTGCGATATCAGGGAACAGTCGCCGGAATTCTCCTTCGTGCGGTGTGAGCACGAGCGGCGTCGCAACACCCTGCCGCTTTTCGAACAGCTCGTTTGGATTCCGTTCAAAAGCCGTAATCCCGTCAGCATCCAGAACCAGGCCGTGAAATCCCTCCAGTTCGCCGCTGGCGAGAAACAAGGCATGTTCACGCGCAAAAGCCGGATTCCCATAACCTGGACCGAGTACCGCTGCGGCAACCTTGCGTTCAGCAAAGAACTGCCGAACATCTCTCAAGCCGCGCGTTTCACGGATCATGATGCTGGTCAGATGCGCCGCATTCACCACCATGGCGTCGGGCGGAGACAAAAGCGTCACCGCGCCCGCTCCGCTACGAGCTGCTGCAAGAGCTGACAGACGTGCCGCGCCTGTCGAATGAGCCCCGCCGGACAACACCGCGACATGGCCACGACTATATTTATAAGCCTCAGCGCCAAGAACAGGCAACGTGCTTTCCCAAAGCTCAGGAGCATTCTCGAAAGTGCGCGGTTCGATAGTTGCAAGTATGTGATCTGGAATACCGATATCCGCAACGTGGAGAACACCGCAATGCGCCCTTCCCGGCTGCAGCAGGTGGCCGGGTTTCTTGCGAAAAAATGTGACGGTTGCGCGCGCCCGGATCGCCGTGCCGAGAATGCCCCCGCCTTCACCGGATATGCCGCTTGGCAAATCAACTGCCACAACAGGCACGTCAGAGGCATTCACCGCATCAATTGCTACGGCTTCAGCTCCGTGAATGTCACGAGCGAGTCCTGCGCCGAATAGGGCGTCGACTACCCCTCCAAAACTAGCGGTCGAAAACTCGTTGAAGTTGGTCACAGGTCCCTTGTAGAAAAGCGATGCGCGCATGGCATCCGAGCCTTTCCGAGGAGGAGTTGATGCGAAGCATACAACTTCCAATCCCGCCTCCAGCAGAAACTGTGCCGCGATGTAACCGTCGCCGCCATTGTTGCCGGGCCCGCACAGAACAGCGACAGGCGCATTGCGGGGAAACATCCGCTGCGCGACATCCGCAACCGCTCGCCCTGCCGCAACCATCAGCGAGAAACCATCCTTGATACCAGACCCGATCGTCTGGCGATCCGCTTCTGCCATTTCCTGCGGAGTCAGCAATTCGTACATCACGTACCTTTTAAACAGGGGCTGTCGATGTGATTAAATACGCGGCACCCCATTTTATGCAAGCCCGCCCTCTTTTAAGGCATGATGGCTAATTTTTAGACAGAAAAGCCAGATCAATACGGCCTATTTCATACTTGTCGCCATAGTCGCGCTTGCGCAAGCATCACGAATAGTGCCACTCTGCCTTGAAATGAAGGAAACTGCAGAAAATTCTTACACCTACCTCAAACTGGCACACTTCATGCTTCTCTATTGGTGAAACGAGCACAATGCTCATTTCCGAAGAAGAGCGGAGACCATTCTCTGATGAAAAAGATCGAAGCCATCATTAAGCCCTTCAAGCTGGATGAAGTGAAGGAAGCCCTTCAGGAAGTCGGCTTGCAGGGGATCACTGTCATCGAAGCCAAGGGCTTTGGACGACAAAAAGGTCATACCGAACTTTACCGCGGCGCCGAATATGTCGTCGACTTTCTTCCCAAGGTGAAAGTTGAGGTCATCGTCGCTGACGAAACCGTGGACGGTGCTATTGAAGCCATCCGCAAGGCTGCCCAGACGGGACGCATCGGCGATGGTAAGATTTTCGTCTCCAATATCGAAGAAGTTATTCGCATCCGTACCGGTGAATCCGGCGTGGATGCCATCTGATAATACCTGCGTACAATCCATCGTCGTGCAAACAGGATACCAAAATGACGACTGCCAATGACATTCTGAAACAGATCAAAGACAACGACATCAAGTTTGTTGACCTGCGCTTCACCGATCCCAAGGGCAAGCTGCATCACGTCACGATGGATATTGGCCTCGTAGACGAAGAAATGTTCGAAGACGGCGTCATGTTTGACGGTTCATCGATCGGTGGCTGGAAGGCCATCAACGAATCCGACATGGTTCTCATGCCGGATCCAGAAACCGCTCACATCGATCCATTCTTCGCTCAGTCCACGCTGGTCATTCTCTGCGACATTCTTGATCCGATTTCGGGTGAAGCTTATGGCCGCGATCCACGCACGACTGCAAAGAAGGCCGAAGCCTACATGAAGTCGCTCGGCATCGGCGACACTGTTTATGTTGGCCCGGAAGCTGAATTCTTCGTCTTCGACGACGTCAAGTACAAGGTCGATCCGTTCAACACCGGCTTCAAGCTCGATTCGACTGAACTGCCATCGAACGACGATACCGATTACGAAACCGGCAATCTCGGCCACCGTCCACGTGTCAAGGGCGGGTACTTCCCGGTTCCGCCAATCGACAGCGCACAGGACATGCGTTCGGAAATGCTCACCATTCTGACGGAAATGGGCGTAACCGTTGAGAAGCACCACCACGAAGTGGCTTCGGCTCAGCACGAACTCGGTGTGAAATTTGATACGCTCGTTCGTAACGCCGACAAGATGCAGATCTACAAGTATGTTGTGCATCAGGTTGCCAATGCCTACGGCAAGACTGCAACCTTCATGCCAAAGCCAGTTTTCGGCGATAACGGCTCGGGTATGCACGTTCACTTCTCGATCTGGAAAGAAGGCAAGCCAACCTTCGCTGGTAACGAATATGCCGGTCTGTCGGAAAACTGCCTGTACTTCATCGGTGGCGTCATCAAGCATGCCAAAGCTGTGAACGCATTCACCAACCCATCGACCAACTCCTACAAGCGCCTCGTCCCAGGTTACGAAGCTCCGGTTCTGCTCGCTTACTCAGCTCGCAACCGTTCGGCTTCCTGCCGTATTCCATTCGGCTCGTCGCCGAAATCGAAGCGCCTTGAAGTTCGTTTCCCGGATCCGGCAGCAAACCCATATCTCTGCTTCGCAGCGCTGCTGATGGCTGGTCTTGATGGCATCAAGAACAAGATCCATCCGGGCCAGGCAATGGATAAGGATCTGTACGATCTGCCAGCAAAGGAACTCAAGAAGATCCCAACCGTCTGCGGTTCGCTTCGTGAAGCGCTGCAGTCGCTCGATAAGGATCGCGAGTTCCTCAAGGCTGGCGGCGTCTTTGAAGATGATCAGATTGACAGCTTCATTGAGCTCAAGATGGCCGAAGTGCTGCGTTACGAAACGACGCCACATCCGGTCGAGTACGACATGTACTACTCGGTTTAAGAAAATTGCGCGGATGCCAATCCATCCGCGCAATTTCTTTTACTTTTACCGAGGGGAACGACGCGCAACACTTGATGATTGCGCGCGCAAAAAGAAACCCCGGCATTGCCGGGGTTTCTTTATGAGATCAATGTGATAGTTCTGATATTTAAAGCGCTTTAAGTACTCGGGCCGCCATCATCATTTCGATTTCGCGGTTTTTGCGTCGCTCTACGGCTTCCGCATCTGGTCCCCATTGCTCGATGGTCCAGTCCTCATCGATATGCGCCAGATTCCAGCCTTGTTCGGCAGTCACTTCGCCCTTGGCTATGGCAAACGCAATAATCGCCGATCCCGTCAGCGTCGTCATCGTATGCAATGACGCCAGCGCAATTGGATCCTTGAAGGCAGCCAGATGCACGCCGAGTGCTGCTATCGCTTCGCGCGGCTGCTCGATGTGCATCACACCTTCAGCGAGTGAAAATCGGACGCCAAGCCCCTCCATCCAGTCGATCAACGGGTCCCATTGCTCAGTCTGTCGAGAAACAAGCTCTTGCGGGCTATCGGCGCGATAGCAAAGCATGTCCGTCCCCGCAAAACGCAAAATATCCTCGAATACAGCCTGCGGATCCTGCGCAATTCCGTCAATCGCCGTATTGACGAGGCGGGTGGCGGGCATCTTTCCCGGATCGATTACCTTTTCCTGAGCGGAAAATTCATCCGCTACGATCTGAGCAGCCGCCTCGGTCGGCAGCAGCAGAAGATTGCGCGCAGGTGTCTTGACCGGGCGGCCATCTAGATGGACGGCAAAGCCGCCTTCAACTTCGGCTACTTCCGCTTTTTCGTAGAAGCGTTTAGGCAGCTGCGCAAGCATCAGCTTTTGTGCCCGCACGATCGGATTTTCGTCCGAAAGCTGCTTTCCAGCTTCAAGATCACTCAAAATGTCACGCATAGATCGGTCCAGTTCTTTGTCGCTGACTTGATAGGGGCCTCGATTATTACAGAACCTGCCCGTCCGAACCGTGCAGCAGTGCATGGAGTTCGGATGGCGCTTCCAGAATGTGATGGGCACCAGCTTCTATTAATCCCTGCCGGTTATGATAACCCCATGACACGCCCGCCGCCATAGCGCCTGCCGAGCGGGCCATCTGCATATCATAAACAGCATCACCGATAACAATCGTCTGGTCGGGTTCTATCCCCATCTCCGCGCAGGATTCAAGCACCATGGCTGGATGCGGCTTCGATGGACAGTCGTCGGCGGTACGCGTCACCACGAAATGATGCCCTATGCCATGGCGCTCAAAGACAGAGCGAACGCCGCGCTGGGACTTTCCGGTAACGATACCGAGCAGAAGGTCATCCCTTGCCCCAAGTTCCGTCAGAAGTGGCAGAATTCCATCGTAGAGCGGCTCTGCAAAATCAGGAGCTTGTCGCAGCATGACAAAGTTTTCCTTGTAGCGCTGCGTCAGCCATTGCACCTGATCATCCGGTTCGCGCTTCAGTAGCTTTGCTATGGCCAGGTTTAGCGACAAGCCGATGATCGAATATGTCTCTTCGATTGCGGGAGGTTCCAGACCGGCATCAGCAAAGCTCGTTGCCATGCATCTGTGAATAAAATCGCCGCTATCTACCAGCGTTCCGTCGCAATCGAAAAGTACAAGTTTCATCGGGCGTTGGAGACCTTTGCCGGCTTGTTGATAATCATCAGTCCGCAGCCGACCAGTGCGAGAGCCGCGAATATTTTCCAGCCCAGAGGCTCGTTCAGAATGAGACCGCTCAATAGCACGCCAAATGCTGGCGTGAGGAATGCAAAATTTGAAAGCTTTGATGCAGGGTATCGACGCACCATCCAGAACCAGAGCGGATAGGTAAAGGCCACCACGAATATCGCCTGAAAGAGAAAGGCCGATATGGAGAGTACATCCGGGCTGCGAAGCAGCGGACCGTTCAACGAGATGAATGGCAATGGCACCAGAGCTGCAACCACCAGCTGATAAAGAAGCGTCTTTTCCGGCGCCGTATAAGCAAGCCGCGTTCTCTTGATGACCAGAGTGGTAAGCCCCCACAGCACACCAGACACCAGAGCGAGCAGATCGCCATAGATTGCATGTGGCCCCGGTCGGCTGACATGGTCGGAGAAAACGAGAAACACCCCCAGAAATGCAATACACATGCCGAGGAAGGCCCTGACTGACATCCGCTCGCCGAGAAGAAAATGACTGCCGATAGCAACCCAGAACGGCATGACATTCATCATGAGGGTGACGCGCCCCACGCTCGTCAGCTCCATCGCGAGAAAAATCAGAACGAACTCAGTACCGAACAGCAAACCGGCGGCTATCCCGGCCGCAAGCGTACCATCACGATTGAAAAGCGGAATACGGCGCCAGTAACACCAAAGAAAAACGCACACACCGCCAAGTGCTGCGCGCCCTGCCGCCATCAGCATGGGATTGAACCCTCGATTGCCGATCTTGATGGCAACCTGATTTAGCCCCCAGCTGAACATGATGAACATGACCAGCATGATGGCCAGCCCATCGAACGAAACTCGTCCTTCGGACGATCCCCCCGCTTCGCCTGACATTTTAATCTTCCGCACTTTCCTCGTCGAAGCCGAGCAGGTTCCATGACTGCACCATATGTGGCGGCAATGGCGCTGTTACATCAATAACGCCGCCCGATGGGTTCGGAATACGGATGCGGCGTGCATGAAGATGCAGCTTTTTCTGAATGCCCCCCGGAAATTCCCAATTCTGGTCGGCTTCAAAATATTTGGGATCGCCGATGATCGGATGGCCGATATGTGCCGCATGAACGCGCAACTGATGGGTGCGTCCTGTATAAGGCTCCATCTCCAACCACGTCAGATTATTGCCGACCTTTTCGATGATCCGGTAATAAGAGACAGCGTGATCTGAATCAGGCTCGCCATGCTGGCAAACGCGCATTCTGTCGCCATCTGGTGTCTGTTCTTTAACCAGCCATGTGGAAATCTTGTCCTCACGTTTGCGCGGAACGCCCTTTACCAATGCCCAATAGGTCTTCTTGGTGTCGCGTTCGCGGAATGCAGCGGTCAGAGCCTGTGCAGCACCGCGTGTCTTAGCAACAACAAGGCAGCCCGACGTATCACGGTCGATACGATGCACAAGGCGAGGCTTTTCACCCTTCTTATTGCGCCATGCTTCAAGCATACCGTCCACATGGCGAACGAGGCCAGAACCGCCCTGCACTGCCAGACCCGCAGGCTTATTGAAAACAAAGACCTTTGCGTCTTCATAAATCAACATCTGCTTTAGGACATCACCATCTTCCTGACTGCGGATGGTGCGCGCTGTTACAGGACCAGTAGCCTTCTCATCAACGCCGAGCGGCGGAATGCGAACCGACTGGCCTGCCTGAATACGCGTGTCGGCCTTGGCCCGGGAACCGTCGATACGAACTTGCCCCGACCGCAGGAGTTTCTGCAGGTGACCAAAACCGAGCCCCGGATAATGGACCTTAAACCAGCGATCGAGCCGCATGCCCGCTTCGCTTGTATCCACAATCTTCTGTTCAACGCCTGCCATTGAGAAACCCGATCAACTCTTCCTAATACGGCACGTACGCGCGCGCCGCTCACTTAATCCTGTCAATAGACGCGAGTTCCGACGATTACTAGGCAGAATTCCTGAAAACTGCAATTTGGCTGCATTAGCTGTATCTGTCCCGGCATTCTCTAAAGAATTCGATTCCTACCACTGAATCTTCACACTCGGTTACACCCGTTTTTAATTTATGGTCGATCTTGACACCCAATCGCCACTTCTTGCCGCCATCAGATATTGATAGAACAACGGGGCTATACCATTTAGTCCCGTGAAATAGAACGAGCGGGAGTGCGAAAGTGTCATTGCTCAAAATTTACTGGCGAGCCATGGAATACCTCGCGGTCGAGAAGACCGCGACGATAACCATGTGTGTCGCGAGTGTCCTGGTTGCCCTTGTCACGCTCGCCGAACCAATTTTGTTCGGCCGGATCATTCAGGCCATCTCCGACAAGGGCGATATCTTCTCGCCGATTGCGATGTGGGCTGCCCTTGGCGGCTTCAACATTGTTGCTGCGGTTTTTGTTGCACGCGGAGCCGACCGCCTCGCACACCGTCGTCGTCTGGGCGTGATGATCGATTCCTATGAACGTCTCATCACAATGCCGCTTTCCTGGCACCAGAAGCGCGGTACATCCAACGCACTCCATACGCTGGTTCGCGCAACGGACTCGCTATTCACGCTCTGGCTCGAATTCATGCGTCAGCATTTGACGACGATCGTTGCCCTAGTGACGCTCATTCCGGTTGCAATGAACATGGATATGCGCATGTCGCTGGTGCTGATCGTGCTCGGCGTCATCTATGTGATGATCGGTCAGCTGGTGATGCGCAAAACCAAAGACGGCCAGGTGGCTGTCGAGAAGCATCACCACAAGCTGTTCGAACACGTCAGCGATACAATCAGCAACGTTTCGGTCGTACAGAGCTATAACCGCATTGCGTCAGAAACTCAGTCTCTGCGCGATTATGCCAAGAAACTTGAAAAAGCACAGTTCCCGGTTCTTAACTGGTGGGCGCTTGCCAGCGGCTTGAATCGCATGGCTTCGACCTTCTCGATGGTGGTTGTTCTTGTTCTTGGCGCGTACTTCGTTACCAAAGGCCAGATGCGTGTCGGCGATGTGATTGCCTTTATCGGCTTTGCCCAGCTGATGATCGGTCGCCTCGACCAGATCAGCGCGTTCATCAACCAGACGGTTACGGCACGCGCCAAGCTTGAAGAATTCTTCCAGATGGAAGACGCTACGGCTGACCGTCAGGAACCGCAGGACGTTTCTGATCTTACCGACGTCAAGGGCGACATCGTTTTTGACAATGTCACCTTTGAGTTCCCGAATTCCGGCCAGGGCGTCTACGACGTGTCCTTCGAGATCAAGCCGGGACAGACGGTCGCGATCGTCGGTCCGACAGGCGCAGGCAAGACCACGCTTATCAATCTACTGCAGCGTGTCTTCGATCCCGCAGCCGGCCGTATCACAGTCGACGGAACAGATACACGTACCGTCAGCCGTCGTTCGTTGCGCCATGCGATTGCAACCGTCTTCCAGGATGCGGGCCTGTTCAATCGCTCGGTCGAAGAGAATATTCGTGTCGGCCGTGAAAGCGCCACGCATGAGGAAGTGCAAGCCGCAGCCCGCGCCGCTGCAGCGCATGACTTCATTCTCGCCAAGGGCAACGGCTACGACACGGTCGTCGGTGAACGCGGTTCGCAGCTTTCGGGCGGCGAGCGCCAGCGACTTGCGATTGCGCGAGCAATCCTGAAGGACTCGCCCATCCTCGTTCTGGACGAAGCTACCAGCGCGCTCGACGTCGAAACCGAAGAAAAGGTCAAGCAAGCGGTTGACGACCTCAGTCACAACCGGACGACCTTCATCATCGCACACCGTCTCTCGACTGTCCGCTCAGCCGATCTGGTCCTATTCATGGATAAGGGACATCTGGTCGAAAGCGGCAGCTTCGATGAACTTGCCGAACGGGGTGGTCGCTTTACCGACCTTCTACGTGCCGGTGGCCTCAAACTGGAAGACAAGGCAGCCAAAGCGACCGAGGGTAGCAATGTGATGCCCTTCCCGTCCAAGGGTGCGGTTGGCTAAATTATAGAGCTTCACAAGAAAGCCCGCGATGATCTCATCGCGGGCTTTTTCATTACAAGGTCTGAAACTCAGAGCGGCACTTCGAAACGAAGTCCGTCATATCCCGGTTCTACACTGTCAGGTGTCTCACGCATGACAGTGCCGTAATCGAGCGGAACATGCATATGCGTGAGGATAGCGCGCTTGGGCGCGAGCTTCTCAATCCATTCGAGCGCTTCGCCGAGCGAGAAATGGCTTGGATGCGGGCGGTATTGCAATGCATCGATGATGAGCACCTCGGCGTCACCCAAATGCTTGAGGCTTTGTTCAGGAAAAGCACTCACATCGGTGCAATAAACGACTGACCCCATACGAAAGCCAAGCGATTCAATATCGCCATGGACCTGACTGAACGGCTCAAAACGGATTGCACCTCCCGCTCCCGATATGGAAAACGGCGTCTCCGGAGCGATATCGTGCATGCTGAGGATCGGCGGATAGCTCGATCCGGCAGGTGTTTCGAAACAATAGCCGAAAGCGTCGAAAAGCCGGTTACGCGTCAGCCGATTGGCATAGACATCCATGAGGCGACGGTTTTCAACGACATATGTGCGAAGATCATCGATACCGTGAATATGGTCAGCATGCGGATGGGTATAGACAGCCGCATCGAGGCTGTGTGCTCCTGCATCGATCATCTGGGCGCGGAAATCCGGCCCCGTATCAATCACAACCGTTGTGCTGTTACCCGCATTGTCAAACCGCTCAACCAAGAGCGATGCACGACGACGCCGGTTCTTCGGATTATTGGGATCGCAACTGCCCCAGTCGCCATTGATGCGTGGCACGCCGGGAGAGGATCCGCAGCCCAGAAGCGTAAAACGCAGGCAGTTGCGCGACGCTGACACAATCAATTTCCTTTTGCGACCAAATCTTCTGGCGCGGGCATCTTTGAGAACAACCGGAAGACATTTTCGCTGGTGATCTTAGCAATTTCTTCTCTGCTCACGCCAATCGTCTCGGCAAGCACGGCAGCGGTATGCTGCACAAAAGAAGGTTCGTTGCGCTTGCCGCGATAAGGAACCGGCGCCAGATAAGGAGCATCCGTCTCGACGAGTAAACGGTCACGCGGAACTGTGGAAGCAACTTCGCGGATTTCGGCTGAGTTCTTGAAAGTCAGAATCCCCGAGAAAGAGACGTAACCACCGAGCGCGATACCCTTTTCGGCTAGAGCGCGACCGGAAGAGAAGCAGTGCAGGATAAACGGAAATGCGCCCTTCTCCGTCTCACGTTCCAGAATCTCGGCCATGTCCTCATCCGCATTGCGGGCATGAATGACCAGCGGCAATTGAGTACGACGCGCGGCCTCGATGTGCACGAGAAAGCCCTGCCTCTGTGCTTCCGGCGGCGCATAATCATAGTGATAGTCGAGCCCCACCTCACCGATGGCCACCACTTTCGGATGTTCGGCCAGACGCACGAGATCATCGGCGGTCACGTCCAGTTCTTCATGCGCATTGTTCGGGTGAGTTCCAACCGAACAATAAACGGAATCATAGGTTTCAGCGAGCGCACGGATCGTGTCGAATTTCTTGACCCGCGTGGAAATGGTCACCATGCGCCTGACCCCAGCGTCCAGAGCGCGCTGAACGATGTCATCGCGCTCGGGCTCGAAGTCGGCAAAGTCGAGGTGACAATGACTATCGACAAGCATCATCGAACTCAGTTCTGCTCTTCTGTTTCCACATAGCGCGGGAATACCGGCTGCGGAGCTGGCAGATCGGTACCGCCGACAAGCTGGCTTGCCGTGACGTCAGAGAACTGGCGCTTGTCGGCAGGAATTGCCAGTATGTCGAGAAGCTTTTCCGCTGATTGCGGGATGAACGGCTGTACCATGATGCCAACGCGCCGGATCACTTCTGCCGTCACATAAAGAACAGTGCCCATGCGTGCGGGATCGGTCTTACGCAACGCCCAAGGCTCCTGTCCCGCAAAATAGCGGTTGGCTTCGGCAACAACAGCAAATATCGCTCCAAGCGCAAGATGAAGTGCCTGATCGTCCATTGCCTTGCGCGCGGTATCGAGCGCCGCATCGGCCTGATCGAGAATAGCCTTATCCGCGTCCGAGAATTCGCCCGGAACCGGAACCTTGCCTTCACAGTTCTTGGCGATCATCGACAGGGAACGTTGTGCAAGATTGCCAAGATCGTTTGCCAGATCGGCGTTGGTGCGGTTGACAATAGCGTCATGGCTGTAGCTGCCGTCCTGACCGAACGGTACTTCACGCATCAGGAAATAGCGCAACTGATCGAGCCCATAGCGCTCAACAAGACCGAACGGATCGATCACATTGCCGAGGGACTTCGACATTTTCTCGCCGCGGTTGAACAGGAAGCCATGGGCAAAAACCCGCTTTGGCAGCGGAATACCAGCCGACATCAGGAATGCGGGCCAATAGACAGCGTGAAAGCGCGAGATATCCTTGCCGATGATATGGGCATTGGCGGGCCAATAACCCCACTTTTCGTCCGAAGTGTCGGGATAGCCGAGAGCGGTAATGTAGTTGGTCAGGGCGTCAACCCAGACATACATGACATGCTTCTCATCGCCCGGCACCGGAATGCCCCAGTCGAAGGTCGTGCGCGAAATCGACAGGTCTTTCAGGCCCGACTTGACGAAGCTCACAATCTCGTTGCGGCGCTCTGCAGGCATGATGAAGCCCGGATTGTTCTCGTAAAGGTCGAGCAGCTTGTCCTGATAGGTTGAGAGACGGAAGAAATAGCTTTCCTCCTCAACCCATTCGACGGGCGTACCCTGCGGGCCGTAGCGAACGCCATCCTCGCGGACTTCCGTTTCCTCTTCGCCGTAATAGGCTTCGTCACGCACGGAGTACCAACCGGCATATCCACCCTTGTAGATATCGCCATTATCAGCCATCGCTTTCCAGATTGCCTGGCTAGCCTTGTAATGGCGCTCTTCCGAGGTGCGAATATAATCGTCATTCGAGCTGTTCAGCACGTCCGCCATCTGCCGGAACGCGGCCGTATTGCGGTCTGCAAGCTCGCGCGGCGTGATGCCTTCCTTGCGCGCGCTCTGCAGCATCTTGATGCCGTGTTCGTCCGTACCGGTCAGAAAGAAAACATCCTTGCCATTCAGGCGCTGAAAACGCGCCATTGCATCGGTGGCGATTAGTTCATACGCGTGACCGATGTGCGGCTTTCCGTTCGGATAAGCAATCGCGGTGGTGATGTAATATTTTTCGCGGCTCATTATGGACCCGGTCTTTCGAAGTTTGAAAGCGCGCCTGAATGATTAGCAGACACACAAGAAGAAAATTATCAGCGGTGACATAACGCAAGTCAGCGGCCATGTCACGCAAGCGGAGGCTGACCCGAACGAAAAGCGCGATGCGTTTTTTCCAAAAGGATTACCACAGCTTGCCGACGGTCGAGATTGTAGGTTTCGGCGTCCACGGTTTCGCGCACGAGATCGCTCCAGAAACGCGACCAGCGGTCTGCATCACGCAGTTGTCCTGCCTCTGCGCGACGACGAGCTTCGATTGCGACCCGGCCCAGCAGATGGTCACGGAACAGTTCATACTGAACCTCCGACTCGCGACCATTCAATATACCGGCGAGCGCCTGTGCTTTCGGCAAATCGAAATTTTGTCCTTCGAGAACAGCATCAACTGTGTCGGAAATTTCGATACCGCCATTTGCCACCAGCAAAAGTGCCTTGCGCACACTGCCTTCCGATCGCTGGAGCAGCGTTTGTGTTACGGCTTCAGCCTCCATTCCGACACCGGGACCGACATGAGCCAGGGCATCCGTCAGCGCATGATCGTCGAGCGGCTTGAAGCCGATGCTCTGACAGCGCGACCGGATTGTCGGAAGCAGACGCCCCGCCGAATGGGAAATCAGGATAAAGAGCGCCCGTGCAGGAGGCTCTTCCAGAGTTTTCAGAAGTGCATTGGCGGCATTGCGGTTCATATCATCGGCAGGGTCGACAATGACGATGCGCCAGGCGTGGTCCGATGCTGTTCTGGTCAGAAAATGCGTAACCCGGCGGATTTCCTCCACCGGGATACCTGTTTTGAACTTTCCGGTCTTCTGATCGAATGGACGATTGATATGCAGGACAGCAGGATGCATGCCGCCTGCTATCTGCCGCCAGAGCGGCCTCGCAAAATCCGGAGTAGCAATATGCTCCGGCGCCTCACCATTGTTGCCATTCGCCAGCATATGACCGGCCAGGTGAAAGGCGAGCGTTGCCTTGCCGATCCCCTGCGCGCCTTCAAAGAGCAGCGCATGATGCATGCGCCCCTCGCGATAGGCTTGCGCCAGAAAATCACTGATCTCCCGATGCCCGGCGACATAATCGCTCGCCGATGGTTCCGGCACACCCTCAATGGAATCGTGAGCTTTGGGGACGTCGAGTTCCTCGATCACAAAAGCCCCCTTTTCGTCAGAACACTATCGACTTCCTTTGCGATATCGCCCGCAATTGCGTCTTGTGGACGGTCAGCGTCAATTACCTTGCATCGCTCAGATTCCGCTTCGGCGATTGCGAGAAAGGCCTGCCGTCGTGCCTCATGCACCGCAATATCTTCCTTCTCGAACCGGTCCGCTGTTTCGCTACCACGCCGTTTCCCGGCACGAGACAACCCCTTCTCTGCGGGAATATCGAGAATGATAGTCATGTCAGGCATGGCGCCGTCGATGGCAATGCGTTCCACGGCCGCCATATAGGTGCCGTCGAGGTTACCGGTAACTCCCTGATACGCACGACTTGAATCGATGTAACGGTCGCAGAGTACCACTCGCCCCTCATTCAGTGCCGGGCGGATAAGCTGGTCCACATGGTCTGCCCTTGCAGCAGCGAACAGCAGAGCTTCCATCGCTGGACCATAATTCTCTGCATTGCCGCTCAATATGACATGGCGAACTGCTTCCGCACCAGGAGAACCGCCGGGTTCTCGCGTGATGACCGGATCGAAGCCGCTTGCCCTCAGGTGCTTGGCAAGCAACGCAATTTGCGTCGATTTGCCCGCTCCTTCGCCGCCTTCGAATGTGATGAACAATCCCGACAAACCAAATTCCAAATGTTTGAATCGATGCCCGAACGGACTTCTGTGAAGTTAATATCGGCCTTTGGCTATCAGGTCGAGCCTGGATTACGCGTAGCGCGGGCTAAAGATATTTCCGCAGCCAGCCGGTCGAAAGCTCCATTGCCGCCCCCAAGGCGCGCTTTGAGAGACTTCCCTCCTCGACAGATTGCGCCGTAAAAACAGGAATATCGCGAAGAATGTTACCATTAAGCTCTAGCTGAAGAACACCCACCTGCTGGTTGTCGGCGACAGGGGCGTCGAGTGGTCCCTTATATACAATACGAGCTTTCAGCTTGTCGCGACCATCTTTCGGTAACAATAGCTCAACGCGATCCTTGACCCTCAGTGGCACATGCGTGAGCGCACCACCGAAAACTTGGGCCTCACCCACAATTTCGTCCGCAGGATAAAGCTGCACATCGTCAAAGGCTGTCATACCCCATTCCAACAGACGCTTTGCTTCCTCTTCACGCTCCTTGATGCTGGAAAGACCGCTCATCGCCAGATAAAGCCTGCGGCCGTTCTGTTCCGCCGACCCGACCAGCGCAAAGCCGGATGCTTCCGTAAAACCGGTTCCCATGCCGTCAGCGCCGACATCAAGCCGCAACAAGGGATTGCGGTTGCGCTGCATGATGTTGTTCCAGGTGAAGGCTGGTTGAGCATAATATTTATAGTATTCAGGATGGGCGGTTCGGATATGTCGCGCCAATCTGATCAGATCCTGAAGCGAAACCGCCTGCCCTTCAGCCGGCAAACCTGTCGAGTTTACGAATTTGGAGCCGGTCAAACCAAGTTCCTGCGCACGATCATTCATGCGCTTTGCAAAAGCCTGTTCGCTGCCAGCCAGCCCCTCCGCCAGCACGATGGCTCCATCATTCGCCGACTGAACAATCATTCCCTGCAGCAGATCAGCGACCGTTGGCGCTGACTTGATGCGCGCGAACATTGTTGATGTTCCTGAGGGCGCACCACCGGTTCTCCAGGCATTCTCGCTGACGATGTAAGGCGTTTCGAGTGTCGTGGAGCCTTTATCAAGGGCTTCGAAAACCACTTCCGCTGTCATCAACTTGGCGAGAGATGCCGGAGGAATCGGAACATTGGCATTCTTGGAGAGAAGCACCGTTCCGCTTCGGTCATCGACAAGCAATACCTGCGGAGCCTTTGAAACGAATGCCACCTCGACAGGTGCCGCCAGACTAGCAACCGGCACGAGTACAGCCAGCGAAACGCCCACAGAGGCCGCACGCGCAAAACCCAATGATTTTGAAATCAGCCCCATGCAAATCCCGTTACGTGAGCAATGTGATAGAGCTTACGCAACGAATCCGACCAAAATCAATATGCCAGCGTTTATCACCGTATCGTGAGCGATCAATCGAGACGAACGACAAACGCATTCACTGCGCCTGCCTTCCAGGCCGCGCGCAGCAGAGCATCATTTCCGCCCTTCTCTGCCACGGCTGTCAGCTCGTACGACTCGCTCGTTTCGGTCGGAAGCTTGGTAAGCGTAAATCTGGTCGAGCGCGGCAACGAGGCCTGAAGCTGTTTTGCCTCTTCGAGCGTCGTGAATGTACCTAGTTCGACATATTCGCCATATTCCTCGGCCTCGCGGCGCTTCCACGCGCTTGAGATCGCATCCTTGGTCAGGATGCTGCCATAGGCGCGCTCCTCGGTATAAGCGGTTACAGTAAGCCGGTCAGACGCGTAACCGGCAAGACCGCTCACACCGGCGGCATTCGCCACACCAAAGCTCGAACCGGGGCGCTGCGACGGCACAGGTACATTCGCCGGCAACAACGGAGCTGCCCCACCGGACGGATCGCTATAAGCAGGATCGACAGCAAAAGGCGAGTTTTCTGGTACAGGCGCAGAGACCGGAATGGCGTCCATTGCAGGCATCGGAACACGCGACTTCGGCGATGTCGGCGTCGGCCCGTTCATCGCCATCATGACGCCAGTTGCAGGCTGGCCAATCGCATCACCACCTGCTGGACGGTAAGACGCCATCAGAAATGCGTCGTCATTGCCATTCAGCGGCGCTCTTCCGACATATTCAACCTTCACATTCGCCGTGCCGTGGTGCTGATAATCAAGCATCTCGGCAGCTTTCTGGGAAAGGTCGATCACACGGTCGAACTCGTACGGACCACGATCATTCACGCGTACGATGACCGAACTGCCATTGGCAAGGTTGGTCACACGGGCATAACTCGGCAACGGCATCGTCGGATGCGCAGCCGTCAGATGCGCCATGTCGTAGACTTCACCATTTGCCGTCAGACGGCCGTGGAAAGCTTCTCCGTACCAGGAAGCATGGCCGACCTTGACGTAGCTCTTGTCTTCCTTGGGATAATACCAGCGTCCCTTGACCTTGTAGGGCTGACCTGTCTGATCGCGCCCACCACCACGTGGCAAAGACGTTCCTTTTGAAAAGGCTACGCGTGGGCTGGCTTTCACGCCATATTTGGATTCGGCAAAATACTCTTTCGAACGCTTTGTCTTTGATTTCGGCTGCGGTGCTGACGCGCACCCCGCCAAGGCGACCGCAATAGCCATGAACGACAACATGGCGACGGAACCGCGCTTGTCGCGCAACTTCCCAGCCTTGCCGTTGACCGAATGTTTCAGCCCTCGTTTCGAATCCATACGCCACACGCCCGTTACTCATCAACACAACCGAAAACGCTGGTTGCGCCTTTTTAGAATTTAGTGATGTCACCGATTCATTGACGGATCATTAAAGCTTTTGGAATTCCGCGTATTTTGAGTCGCATTGCACGGCATCTGTTCAATGCTGACGTGTCGTGACTGCCCTTCACTTTGGAACGATCGTCCATTCGAAACGTTGAGTTTTCAACAGGAAGGAGAACAAGAATGTTTAGAGCAATGATCCTTTGGCTGATGGGCGTTCCACTCGTTGTCGTGCTGCTCATCTGGTATTTTTTCTTTTGATTGTGGAACGTTCAAGCTCCTCAACCGTTATTCAGACGGCTCTAATGACCTCCGAGCCAGTCACCTAACGTCATGGATTAGGCCCGCTCCAACAAGGCGGGTCTTTTTTTGCCTCGTTAACATCACGGCCTCAATGCCGGATCAGGCATGTAGACATTGATCGCCTTGGGCAGCAGGCGGAAATGAGCAGGCGTCCAGGTTGACAGTTCGCCATCTGTATTTACAGCACGCGGCTTCTTGGTGCGCACAATCACTTCGGTCGTAGGAAAAGCCCGCACATCATCCCATTTGGAATGGGTGCCACGGCGCAGGCTTGGAAGCAGACGCAAAAGTTTCCACCAGTGATCGACTTCCAGACTATAGAAATCCAGTCTGCCATCATCGACTGTTGCATCTTTCTTGATGGCCATACCGCCGCCATAGAATTTTCCATTCCCGACCGAGACCTGCAATGTATGGATTTTCTCCGTCATCCCGTCATGTTCCAGATAGGCTGTGAAAAGCTCCGAACGCATGAGGATACGTGCCGCAACAATTGCATAACCAAGCTTTCCCCACTTCTTCTTTGCCGCAGAGCTGAGTTGCTGCGCCAGTTCTGCACTGAAACCGATGCTCGCAACATTGAAGTAAAGATGACCGTTCACCTCGCCCAGATCGATCGGCTGCACCTCATAGGAGGCAATGCGACGCGCCGCTTCAACCGGATCGGCAGGAATGCCGATGGTTCGGGCGAAATCGTTCGCAGTTCCAAGCGGGAGGATTGCAAGCGGCAATCCTGTTTCCATCAACCCTTTGGCCGCCGCGTTCAGCGACCCATCACCACCACCGACAATAACGAGGTCGCAATCTCTTTCA
This sequence comes from Ochrobactrum vermis, assembly GCF_002975205.1. Lineage (NCBI taxonomy): Bacteria > Pseudomonadati > Pseudomonadota > Alphaproteobacteria > Hyphomicrobiales > Brucellaceae > Ochrobactrum > Ochrobactrum vermis. The sequence goes on from NZ_PCOC01000001.1 coordinate 1,477,503, forward strand.
CGCAGGATCACATCTGAAATCGTCTCATCGTCCCGCGGATTTCGCTCGATGAGCTGGAGGCCACCGCGCTCTAACGCGGAACGAATATCCGCGCCGTAACCCCTGCCATTTCGGGCATGTGGGTTTACGATAAGCAGCGCCCGGCGTTTTGTGGTCTTGCCCATGGATTTCCTGTCATCTGCTACAGCCAGAAAATCTGGCTGTATGGTTGGGAGCGTCATCTGCAGATGGCCCCCTCAATTCCGGATATCAATGGAACGGTTCATGAAAAATTTGTCACGATACTGTAGTGTTTCGTGAAGTCATGGAACCAAATGTAATGGCAAGGCCGACCTGTCGACAAAACAGTTTGACGAGACCAGAAAGAGAACATAGTTTGGCAAAACCAACTGTAAAACTTTCTAATGCGACCTCATCGAACTTGTCGCTAATTGACTGAAATACATTACAGTTTGCGGGTATGATGTAATGGTAGCCTGTCAGCTTCCCAAGCTGAACGCGCGGGTTCGATTCCCGCTACCCGCTCCAGCATAAAGGCTGACAAGAGCCAGAGATTACCGAATGTTTTCTCCGGTTTTCGGATCGACCTTGACCTCAACCTTGGCGCCAGCCTTGGTGACATATTCGACCTCATAGTAACCGCGATCATTCCAGTCGACTTCGTCGATAAAAGCCGTGTCTGTATTCTGTTCGATTTTCGCGATTATTTCCGAAAGCTTGGTGCCTTCCGGTGGCGGCGCGGCATAGGCCGCAGCAACGGACATACCAAGAAACAAAGTCGTAACGGCAAGACGCATGATTATCTCCTTTAGCTATTCTAAAAGAGTAGGAGTTCAGCCGTCTTCTTCAAGGCCAACGGATAATTACTTTAAGATGGGGCTTATCGAACCGGTGAAAGTCTGATCGATCATCGCAGAGAGTTTCGGCTCTACTCCTGACAGCATGACGACGATAGCAAGCATCAATATCAAAGGCGCGGCAAGAATGCCGCTCCTTACAGCCGGTTCGAGAATGCGCCGGGTTTTCTTGCTTCGTGTGGATTGCTGATTTCTCATGCAACCAACAGTAGTCGAACAGACTTAATTGCTCATTAAATAATGTAGTTAATGCGTTCTTAGCGCCTGATTACCGCTCAGTTTCCCTTGTTTCCGCGATATATATTGACCCCAAGCTCGCGAATTTTCTTGCGCAGTGTATTCCGATTTAGCCCCAGAAGGTCTGCCGCCTTAATCTGATTTCCACGTGTTGCCGTAAGACAGGCGAGGATCAAGGGATATTCCAGTTCTGCTAGAACCCGATGGTAGAGACCCGGTGGCGGCAAATCAGAACCGAATGACGCAAAATAGCGCTGCATATTTTGCTCGACAGCCTGCGATATGGAAATATTTTCCATATCGCCACCACCAGCGGGAACAGTATCGGGCTTGGCCAGTTCAGCCTTCAATTCCGTTTCGATGATTTCCGGCGATATTTCCTCTTGCGGGTAAAGCGCCGCAAGCCTTCGCACGAGGTTTTCCAGCTCACGCACATTGCCCGGCCATGGATACCGGCGCATCATTTCCAGGCCGGCTGTGCTGATACGCTTCTCCGGCAGCCCCTCTTCGGCAGCTCGCTTGAAAAAATGGCGCACAAGATCGGCCACATCTTCGCTGCGCTCCCGAAGCGGCGGCAAGCGCAGAGGCACAACATTCAGCCGGTAATAAAGATCCTCGCGGAACAGTCCTTGCGCTATCAGTTGCCGCAAATCCTTGTTGGTTGCTGCAACGATGCGCACATCAGTCTTGATCGGCGTGCGCCCACCAACTGTCATATACTCGCCCTGCTGCAACACACGCAAAAGGCGGGTTTGTGCTTCCATAGGCATATCGCCGATCTCATCGAGAAACAGCGTTCCGCCATTCGCCTGTTCAAAGCGACCGCTTGAGCGATTTTGCGCGCCTGTAAAAGCGCCCTTCTCGTGCCCGAACAACTCAGACTCGATCAGGTCGCGTGGGATTGCTGCCATATTGATCGCAACAAACGGTCCTTTTCGGCGGCGTCCGTATTCGTGCAAGGCACGCGCAACCAGTTCCTTGCCTGTGCCGGATTCACCCGTAACCATGACGGTCAAATCCGTCTGCATCATGCGCGCCAGCAACCGGTAAATTTCCTGCATCGCAGGCGAGCGACCGACCAGTGGCATGTTATCTGCCTGCTCATCCGATAGAGCGGCAATGGGCTTGCGTTTTGGTTCCGACAGAGCACGGCCGACGATATTGATGAGTTCCGTCAAATCGAATGGCTTCGGCAGATATTCATAGGCTCCCGCCTCGGATGCCCGGATTGCCGTCATAAATGTGTTCTGCGCGCTCATCACCACAACCGGCAGGTCGGGACGCATCTTCTTGATGCGTGGCAGAAGATCGAAGGCATTCTCGTCCGGCATGTTGACGTCGGTAATGACCAGATCACCGTCGCCTGCTGCCACCCAGCGCCAGAGCGAAGCAGCATTGGAGGTCACGCGCACATCGTAGCCTGCCCGCGACAATGCCTGATTCAGCACGGTCCGAATGGCTGCATCGTCATCCGCCACCAATATGGTTCCCGTCGGACGTCCTGCGATCATGCGTTATCTCCAGTATTTCCAGCAGCCAGTTCCGTATTTTTCCATGCGGGCATCAGAACACGGAAAGTCGTGCGCGAAGGATGGCTGTCGCATTCGATAATGCCACCATGATCGCCAATGATCTTCGCAACGAGTGCCAAACCCAGCCCCGAACCATTGGTCTTCGTGGTCACGAAGGGATCGAACAGATGCGGCAGCATGTCCTGTGGTACACCCGGTCCGTTATCATGCACGCAGAACTCGAGAGGCAACGCCACCCTGTCCCGCGCACCCGGCACCTGTAGACGAATGCCGGGACGATAAGCCGTGGATAGAACAATCTCGCCACCCTCCCGATCGCCTATGGCTTCCGAAGCATTCTTCAGCAAATTGAGGAAAACCTGCACGAGTTGATCACGATTGGCGAAAACCGGCGGGAGAGAAGGATCATAATCTTCCACAAAGCGGATCTTTCGTCCGAACCCGTTTCTCGCAATCGCCTTCACATGATCCAGAACCGCATGAATATTGACTGCAGTGCGCTCGATTGGGCGCTCGTCCGAAAAGACCTCCATGCGGTCCACCAGTGAAACGATCCGATCCGTTTCGTCAGTAATAAGGCGGGCAAGCGCACGATCCTCATCGCCGACAACTTGTTCCAGCAATTGCGCCGCTCCGCGGATACCAGAAAGAGGATTCTTGATTTCATGGGCCAGCATTGATGCGAGCCCGGTCACAGACCGCGCGGCACCGCGATGCGTCATCTGGCGGTCTATCTTTTCGGCCATCGTCTTTTCCTTGAAGAGGATGACCACAGCGCCCGGCAGCTCCGCTACAGGTGCTACGTAAATATCGACGATACGCTCCGCTCCAAGACGCGGCGATGAGACATCGACGCGATATTCGTTCACCGGCATCTGACTGGTGCGTACCTGATCGACGAGGGCCAGAAGTGGGCTCCCAAAGGGTAGAAAGGATTCCAGCCGGTTGCGCGCCAGAATAGATGAGCCAGAACGAAAGAACTGTTCCGCGTCCAAATTGGCATAGGCAATATAATTCTCGGCACTGACCATGATAACCGGCTGGCTGATCGCATCGAGCACAACCGAGGGAATGCCGTTCGTTTCCGTTCTCTCGCGCATCAGGCAACCTCTTTGAGCGCGACTTCAGGAACTTCGCGCATGAATATACGACGCAACGCGTCGATAACGGCTTGCCTGTCGGTCAAGGTCATAACTTCCGCTTTCTCGGCAGGCATACATGCGGCACCAGCATGGCGATCAAGATACCAGCCGAGGTGTTTGCGGGAATGACGGATGCCCGTCGTGCTTCCGTAGTGCTCGAGCATATCTTCGTAATGCTTTATAATATAATCAAGAACCTCACTTCTCGACTGCGGGGCAAAGTCACTTCCAGCGATTGCACCGGCCAGCCATGGCTGCCCATAAGCGGCACGCCCAACCATCACGGCATCCGCTCCGGAGCGGCGCAGAATTTCCTCAGCATCACGTCGACAAGCCACATCTCCGTTGGCAACCAGAGGAATTCTGATCGCGTCGCGGACGGCGTGAATTGCATTCCAGTCCGCTTTGCCTTCATAGAACTGACAACGCGTACGCCCATGGACAGTCACCATGGCGATACCGGCATCTTCGGCGCGTCTTGCAAGCTCAGGCGCGTTAATGCTCATCTCATCCCATCCCAACCGCATCTTGAGTGTAGCGGGAACGCTGACCGCTCTGACGGTGGCCTCAACGAGGGTCATTGCGTGATCGAGATCGCGCATCAGTGCAGAGCCGGAATAACCGCCTGTCACTTTCTTGGCCGGACAACCCATATTGATATCGATGATATCAGCACCTTCGCCCTCGGCGATCCTGGCCGCCTCGCCCATCCAATGCGCTTCGCGTCCCGCAAGCTGCACGACATGCGTGCCAAGTCCTTGACCTGAAAGGCGCAGAAGACTTTCCTTGTGACGGTTGCAGAGCTCGGCGCTGGCGACCATTTCAGACACAACCATGCCCGCACCAGCCTCTGCTGCGCGCCGACGGAATGGAAGGTCCGAAACGCCCGACATCGGCGCAAGAAAGACACGGTTGGCAAGCACCACACCGCCTATGTTCAAAGGTTGATCGAGAAAACTCACCAATAAATGCCTATTTGATGTGCACAGTTCAACTAGCACATACATTAATCAGCCTTACTTTTCAACGCAAGGAAAAGCGCGCGCAAAATCACGATAAATCAATTGTCGTCTGGCATTTATCTGCGCAAGGCATTATTCGGCTTGCAAGCATAAATTTGAACAGATGCAACCTTTGGCAGAGGCGACAACCATTTCAACGATAGCAGCAGTCATTGTGGCGGCTGGCCGCGGGGAGCGAGCCGGGCAGAGCGTCGAAGGGCCGAAACAATATCGGCGCATCGGTGGCGAAGCCGTACTTGCCCGCACTTTGCGCGCTTTTATCGATTGCCCGCTGGTTGATCGCATTGTTGTCGTCATTCACCCCGACGACCATGTGCTTTACGAACGCGCCCTGCCGGAAAACTGCGGCAACATCCTCGTCGTGAATGGCGGTGCCACCCGACAGGAATCAACGCATCTTGGCCTCCTTGCGTTGAGAGATTCTGCGCCGCAATATGTTATGATCCATGACGGCGTGAGACCGTTTGTCAGTCAGGATTTGCTGAAGCGTATCGTCGAAAACCTCGCGCCCGATGAAGGCGTTTTACCGGCTCTTGCAGTTTCGGACACGCTCAAGCAGTCAGCTACGGACGGAACAGTGAGAACGACGGTGCCTCGCGCGGGCCTTTTTGCGGCGCAGACACCACAAGCATTTCCCTACGCGCCGATCCTCGATGCACATGAAAAGGCCTTCGCAATCAATCGCTTTGACTTCACGGACGATGCCGCCATTGCCGAATGGCAATGTATCGCCGTCCGCATCATCGAAGGATCAGCAGACAACACAAAGCTTACCTGGGCAAAGGATATCGAAATGGCTGACAAGCGCCTGCGGCAAGACCACGTCTCGTTTCCCGACATTCGTACTGGCAATGGCTATGACGTCCATTCCTTTGAACCCGGCGATCATGTGACGCTGTGCGGTGTGAAAATTCCCCATGAAGCAAAACTGAATGGCCATTCAGACGCCGACGTCGGACTTCATGCGCTGACCGACGCCTTGCTTGCGACACGGGGCGCGGGTGATATTGGCACGCACTTCCCACCTTCCGACCCGCAGTGGAAAGGTGCAGCCTCCCGTATCTTTGTCGAACACGCCGCCAATATCGTGCGTGAAGCAGGCGGCCGTATCGCCAATGTCGACGTGACCTTTATCAGCGAAGCACCGAAGATCGGCCCACACCGCGGAGCAATGACAGAAGCGCTTTGCGACATGCTGGGAATTGCCGCAGACCGCGTTTCGGTCAAAGCGACGACCAATGAAAAGCTGGGTTTCATCGGACGCCGTGAGGGTATCGCCGCCATTGCAACGGCAACCGTCATCTATCCCGGCGAGGTGCCTGAATGAGCGCGTTCATCGCAGAAGACAAAGCCGTGGCCGTGTTGGAAGCCTGCCGCAAGGCTGGCGTAATGATCGCGACGGCAGAGTCCTGCACAGGCGGGCTTGTATCCGGAGCGCTGACCGATATCGCCGGGTCGTCCGACGTCGTGGATCGCGGCTTCGTCACTTATTCGAATGAAGCGAAGGCCGAAATGATTGGCGTTCCGATGGAATTGATCAATCACGTCGGCGCGGTCTCGAAGGACGTAGCACTTTCAATGGCTGAAGGAGCGCTTGCCCGCTCCCGCGCGGGTGTAACTGTGGCCGTTACGGGAGTTGCCGGACCGGGCGGCGGTTCCGATGAAAAGCCCGTCGGTCTCGTTCACATTGCATCGGCACGAAAGGGCCACCCGACGCTTCATCGCGAATGCCGTTTTGGTCCAAAAACCAGAGCTGAAATTCGCCACGCGACGGTTCTCGCCGCACTAGACCTCGTTCTGGAAAACCTTTGATAAGTTTAGTGCGTATACTTTTATCTTCCGTGCCCTATCCTTGTCTTTGACCAGACAAGGAGAAGATGGCGATGCGTTTCGATGGTAAGGTGGCAATCGTTACAGGTGGTGCAAGCGGCATCGGTGAAGCGACTGTTCGGGCTTTCGTTCGCGAGGGAGCGAATGTCGTCATTGCGGATTATTCGGAGCATGGCCAGCAACTGGCCAACGAGCTTGCAAGCGGCACCGAGCGTGCATTATTCGTCAAAACCGATGTGACCGATACAAAAGCCGTACAGGCACTGATTGCAAAAACAGTCGAAACCTATGGCCGCCTCGACATTATGTTCGCCAATGCAGGCATCGCCGCAGACGGCCCGATAGACGAGCTGGATGAAACTGCATGGCAAAAAACCATCGATATCAACCTCACCGGCGTCTATCTTTGCGATAAATACGCCATCGACCAGATGCGCTCGCAAGGCGGCGGCGTGATCGTGAATTGCGGCTCAATTCACAGTCATGTCGGGAAATCAGGCGTCACCGCTTATGCGGCGGCAAAGGGCGGCGTAAAACTTCTGACGCAGACGCTTGCCATTGATTATGGCGCCCAGAATATCCGGGTGAACGCAGTCTGTCCCGGTTATATCGATACGCCGCTTCTCAAGGATATTCCGGACGACAAAAAGCACGCGCTCGTGGCTTTGCATCCGATCGGTCGTCTTGGCCGCGCCGAAGAAGTAGCCAGCGTTGTGCTTTTTCTGGCAAGCGACGAAGCTTCCTTCGTCACCGGAGCATCCATACTGGTCGATGGCGGCTATACGGCGCAATAAAAGCACATCCTGAAAAGTGTGAAACGGTTTTCGGACAAGATGTGCGTGAAAGGGAAAAATTAGAGCGTCGACCTGATTAAATCAGATCAAAACGCGCTCTAGAAAGCCCCGGAGAAACCGGGGCATTTCTCAGGTCAGACCGTAGATCCGGTCGGCCCGTTTTTCGAAAGCTTCAGAAAACTTCTTGAAAGCGAGATCGAACATCGTTCCCATGAGAAGGCCAAGGGTACGGCTCTTGAACTCATAATCGATGAAAAACTCGACATCGCACTCATTTCCGTCGCCCACCGGCTTGAAGGTCCAGCGATTGTCGAGATAGCGAAACGGTCCGTCGAGATATTTAACATCGATAACATTGTCTTCAGGCTTCAGCAGCACCTGACTGGTGAATGTCTCGCGTATGAGCTTGTAACCGACCGTCATGTCGGCAATGAGAAGGACCTTGCCGTCGCGCTCCTTGCGGGAGCGAACAGACAAAGCCTCGCACATCGGCAGAAACTGCGGATATTTCTCAACATCCGCAACAAGGCCGAACATCTGATCTGCCCGGTGATGTACCCGCCTGACGGTTGTAAACTGCGGCATTTCCTGTCTTAGACCCGCGCAGCGATCTGCGCCTCGCGCGCTGCCCTCAGCTTGGCGAAATCATCGCCAGCATGATGCGACGAACGCGTCAGCGGGCTGGATGCAACCAGCAGGAAGCCTTTCGTGCGACCGATCGTTTCGAACGACTTGAATTCGTCAGGCGTCACGAAGCGAATAACAGGATGATGCTTGCGAGTTGGCTGAAGATACTGACCGATGGTCATGAAATCCACATCTGCCGAACGCAGATCGTCCATAAGTTGCAAGATTTCGTTTCGCTCTTCGCCGAGACCGACCATAATACCGGACTTGGTGAAAATGGTTGGGTCCAGTTCCTTGACGCGTTGCAGCAGGCGGATCGAATGGAAATAACGCGCACCGGGACGAACCTTCAGATAGCGTGACGGCACAGTTTCCAGATTGTGGTTGAACACATCGGGACGGGCTTTGACCACGACTTCCAGAGCGCCTTCCTTGCGCAGGAAATCCGGTGTCAGGATTTCAATCGTGGTCGCAGGGGTAGCTTCACGGATCGCCTGAATGACCTCGGCAAAATGCTGCGCGCCGCCGTCGGCAAGATCGTCGCGATCCACCGATGTGATGACCACATGCGTCAGGCCCATCTGCTTGACGGCCTTGGCGACATTCTCGGGTTCGTTCCGATCGAGCGCAGTCGGGATACCGGTCGAGACATTACAGAAGGCACAGGCGCGCGTGCAGATCTCGCCCATGATCATGAAGGTCGCGTGCTTCTTTTCCCAGCACTCGCCAATGTTCGGGCAACCGGCTTCTTCGCAAACTGTCACCAGCTTGTTCGACCGAACAATATCGCGCGTTTCGCTGTAGCCGCGTGAGACAGGAGCCTTGACGCGGATCCATTCAGGCTTCTTCAGGACGACATTGTCCGGACGATGAGCCTTTTCGGGATGCCGCTCACGCTTGCCTTGGTTCACCAGGTCGAGAACTGTAACCATGCTTTTTCCTGCCTATCCGAAGCATTCTCATGAATGGACCTGAAATGCTTCCAAATTCGGTTCGGTCCTAATCCCTGGACCCTACCCTGTCAACTTGAGCGATTTGCTACTCATCGCCGCGCCGCCAGTCCAAGAGCCCGGAAAACCAATGCCCATATCAGGCCAAATGCCAAGCCTGCAGTGCCAAGCGCCAATGTAAGTACCCACACACCGTACCAGCCGACCAAGGCCATTCCGTTGACCGATATGGTGTTGCCGCCAAGGACACTCAAGGTACCAGCTGCAAATCCCAGCACCAATCCTCCTACGGTACACCATTTGATGACGGGCCAGGCGGCACGCCGCCAAGGCCTTCCGTTCTCGATCAGCGGAATGAGCGTCTCTCCGTCTTATGCGTTCAGCACGCGACCATACGCATCCAGAACGCTTTCCTTCATCATTTCCGAAAGGGTCGGGTGCGGGAAGACCGAATGCATCAGCTCTTCTTCGGTCGTTTCGAGATTCATGGCGATCACGAAGCCCTGGATGAGCTCGGTTACTTCAGCGCCGACCATATGAGCGCCAAGCAACTGTCCCGTCTTCTTGTCGAAGATGGTCTTGACCAGTCCCTGATCTTCTCCGAGTGCGATCGCCTTGCCGTTTGCGGCAAATGAATAGCGTCCGACGCGGATATCGTAACCTTGTTCCTTGGCCTTTGCTTCAGTCAGACCAACGGAAGCGACCTGCGGATTACAATAAGTGCAGCCCGGGATCATATTCTTTTCGAGCGGATGGACATTCGGAAGACCGGCAATCTTCTCGACGCAGATAACACCCTCGTGCTCAGCCTTGTGCGCCAGCATGGGCGGACCTGCAACGTCACCGATAGCATAGATGCCCGCAACATTGGTCTTGCCATAACCGTCGATGACGATGCATCCGCGATCAGTCTTAACGCCGAGTGTTTCCAGGCCAAGATTTTCGATGTTGCCCTGAACGCCAACCGCCGAAATCATACGGTCGACCGTCAATTTCTCAGTCTTGCCATCCTTAGTCTCGATATGAGCGGTTACGTTGTTATCGCCCTTCTCGACCTTGGTAACCTTGGCATCGGTAATGATCTTCAGACCACGCTTTTCAAGCTGCTTACGCGCGAACGCGGAAATCTCGGCGTCTTCAACCGGCATGATCTGCGGCATGAGTTCCACGACAGTCACGTCGACGCCCATGTCTTTGTAAAAAGAAGCGAACTCGATACCGATTGCGCCCGACCCCATTACAAGCATGGACTTCGGCAGTTCCGGCGGAACCATTGCTTCGAAATAGGTCCAGATCAGCTTGCCGTCCGGCTCAATGCCCGGCAAAGCGCGCGGACGTGCGCCGGTGGCGACAATGACGTGCTTCGCCTTGTAGGTGCCCTCGCCAAGAACGCCCTTGGGGACAGGATTCTGTGGCTGCATCGGCTGCTTGGAGGTTTTACCAACCGAAATCTCAACCGGATTGCTACCCGAAGCCGCTTTTACAAGCTTTGCCTCGCCCCAGATCACATCGATCTTGTTCTTCTTCATCAGGAAGCCGACGCCGCCGTTAAGACGGGCGGACACACCGCGCGACCGCTGTACCACAGCCTTCACATCAGGTGTAATCGTACCTTCCAGCTTCAAGCCGTAATCCTTGGCGTGTTCGCCAAAATGCAGGATTTCAGCGGAGCGCAAAAGCGCCTTGGTCGGGATACAACCCCAATTTAGACAGATACCGCCCAGATGCTCGCGCTCGACGATTGCCGTCTTGAGGCCTAGCTGTGCAGCACGGATCGCCGTTACATAACCGCCCGGTCCCGATCCAATAACAATAACGTCGTAAATGTCGGCCATAGTTCTTGCCCTTATTCCTGAAAGCGGAAAGACCGCGCCTGTCTCTGTATCACCACAAAGACAGGCGCGGCTTCGATTCCATCAGACCAGCATACCCATCGGGTTTTCGATGTGGCGTTTGAAGGCCTGTGCAAGTTCAGCAGCCAACGCGCCGTCGACAGCACGGTGATCGGTTGAAAGCGTTACAGACATAACGGTCGCAACCTTGATTTCACCGTTCTTGACCACTGCACGCTGTTCACCTGCACCGATTGCGAAAATGGTCGCATGAGGCGGATTGATGATTGCAGCAAAGTCCTTCACGCCGAACATGCCGAGGTTGGACACGGAGGTCGAACCGCCCTGATATTCCTCAAGCTTCAGCTTGCGGTCACGCGCACGCTTGGCAAGGTCCTTCATCTCGTTGGAGATGGTGGACAGCGTCTTCGATTCCGACTGACGCACGATTGGCGTGATCAGACCACCTGGGATGGAGACAGCAACGCCAACATCTGCACGCTTGTGCTTGACCATGCCACCTTCCGTCCAGGAGACGTTGGCTTCAGGAATATCACGCAGTGCAAGAGCTACAGCCTTGATGACCATATCGTTGACCGAAAGCTTGTAGGCTGGAACCTCACCCTTTTCAGTCTTGATCATCGGTGCGGCAGCATTGATCTGTGAACGCAGAGCCAGAAGCGCATCCAGTTCACAATCGATCGTCAGATAGAAATGTGGAACGGTCTGCTTCGATTCCACCAGGCGGCGGGCAATCGTCTTGCGCATGCCGTCATGCGGAACGATCTCGTAGGTGCCTTCTTCAAAGAGCTTGAGAACGGCATCATCCGACATCGGCTTCGGAGCGGCTGCAGAGCCAACTTCCATCTTCGGCGCAGCAGCCTTGGCACTACCGGAAGCCAGAGCGGCTTCCACATCGCGCTGAACGACACGGCCATGCGGACCGGTGCCCTTCACAGCAGCGATATCCACACCGGATTCCTTGGCGATACGGCGTGCAAGCGGTGATGCGAACACGCGATCACCCTTATTCGAAGCAGCAGCAGACTGCTCTGCCTTGGCTGTTGCGGGCGCCGTTGCAGGGGCTGCAGCTTCCTTTTTGGCTTCAGCCGGCTTCGGTTCTTCTTTCGGAGCCTCGGCCTTTGCTTCCGCCTTCGGAGCAGAAGCTGCACCCTCGGCCGCAGCCGCCACGTCCTCGCCTTCTTCGGCGAGGATAGCGATCAGCGCATTGACTTTGACACCTTCAGAGCCCGCGGGAACCACGATCTTGGCAATCGTGCCTTCGTCCACAGCTTCCACTTCCATCGTGGCCTTATCGGTCTCAATTTCAGCAATAACATCGCCAGGAGCGACCTTATCGCCTTCCTTGACCAGCCATTTCGACAGGTTGCCTTCTTCCATCGTCGGAGAAAGCGCTGGCATGGTGATATTGATCGGCATGTCCAGACCCTTTCGTTACGCGGTATAGGTAACGGCTTTCACCGCTTCGACCACTTCGGCGACAGTCGGCAGCGCCAGCTTTTCCAGATTTGCCGCATAAGGCATTGGAACATCCTTACCAGCAATGGTCAGGATTGGCGCATCGAGATAATCGAAAGCCTGCTGCATGACGCGGGTGGCGATTTCCGTGCCAACGGACGACTGCGGGAAACCTTCTTCCACAGTCACCAGTCGGCCGGTCTTCTTGACCGATTCGACGACAGTCGGAATATCCATCGGACGGATCGTGCGCAGATCAATGATTTCAACATCGATGCCTTGCTGGGCCAGCTCTTCAGCCGCCTTGACAGCGTAGGTCATGCCGATACCGAACGAAACGATGGTGGCGTCCTTGCCTTGCTTGTGAATGCGAGCCTTACCGATAGGCAGAACAAAATCGTCAAGTTTCGGCACATCGAAATGATGACCGTACAGGATTTCGTTTTCGAGGAAGATCACCGGATTCGGATCACGAATAGCAGCCTTCAGCAAGCCCTTGGCGTCGGCTGCCGTGTACGGCATGACGACCTTCAGACCTGGAATATGGCTGTACCAGGCTGCGTAGCACTGCGAATGCTGGGCAGCAACGCGTGCAGCCGCACCGGACGGACCACGGAAGACCATCGGAGCGCCCATCTGTCCACCGGACATATAAAGCGTCTTGGCTGCAGAGTTCACGATCTGGTCGATTGCCTGCATGGCGAAGTTGAAAGTCATGAATTCAACGATCGGACGCAGGCCTGCAAAAGCAGCGCCAACACCTACACCGGCAAAACCATGTTCCGTAATCGGAGTATCCACAACGCGCTTGGAACCGAACTCATCAAGAAGTCCCTGCGTTATCTTGTAAGCGCCCTGATACTCGGCAACTTCTTCACCCATCACGAAAACGTTCGGGTCGCGGCGCATTTCTTCGGCCATCGCGTCACGAAGTGCTTCACGAACAGTCGTGGAAACCATTTCGGTGCCAGCCGGAATGTCCGGGTCAGACGCGACTTCGAGTGCCGGAGCCTTGGGAGCAGCCGGAACAGAATCAGCTTTCTTTTCTTCGGCTTTTGGCTCTTTTGGGGCTTCTTCTTTCGGCGCTTCAGCCTTGGTGGCTGGAGTAGAACCAATATCGGAAGCGCTTTCGCCGTCACCGAGAAGCACGGCAATCGGCGTATTGACCTTCACGCCTTCCGTGCCTTCATCGACCAGAATCTTGCCGATCGTACCTTCGTCGACAGCTTCGACTTCCATCGTCGCCTTGTCGGTTTCAATTTCAGCGATCACATCGCCGGACGTAACCTTGTCGCCTTCTTTCTTCAGCCACTTGGAGAGCTTGCCCTCTTCCATGGTTGGGGAAAGTGCGGGCATGAGAATTTCTACGGGCATGACAACACCTTCCTGGAATTAGAGCAGAATATCCGTGTAGAGCTCGGATGCATCCGGCTCCGGATCGTTTTGAGCGAAATCAGCAGAATCTGCGACAATATCGCGGACGTCCTTGTCGATTTCCTTCAGCTCTTCCTCGGTTGCCCAACCCTTGTCGATCAGACGCTGCTTGACCTGCTCGATCGGATCATGCTCGGAGCGCATCTTCTGCACTTCTTCCTTCGAACGATACTTTGCCGGATCCGACATGGAGTGACCGCGATAACGATAGGTCTGCATGTCAAGAATGATCGGCCCCTTACCCGAGCGCGTCCATTCTACAGCCATATCGGCAGCAGCCTTGACCGCGCGAACGTCCATGCCGTCAACCTGGATACCCGGAATATTGAAAGAGAGACCGCGCTTCGAGAAGTCCGTTTCTGCGGACGAGCGCGAAACCGATGTGCCCATGGCATAGCGGTTGTTCTCGATGATGTAGACTACCGGCAGCTTCCACAGCGATGCCATGTTGAAGCTTTCATAGACCTGCCCCTGATTGGAGGCGCCGTCGCCGAAATAGGTCAGCGTTACATTGTCGTTGTCACGATAACGATTCGCGAACGCAAGGCCTGTGCCAAGCGAAACCTGCGCACCGACGATACCGTGACCGCCGTAAAAGTTCTTCTCTTTGGAGAACATGTGCATGGAGCCGCCCTTGCCCTTGGAAAGGCCGCTGCGACGTCCGGTCAATTCAGCCATAACGCCACGCGCGCTCATGCCCGCTGCAAGCATATGACCATGATCGCGATAGGCGGTGATAACCTGATCACCTTCCTTCAGCGCCATCTGCATGCCCACTACTACGGCCTCCTGGCCGATATAAAGGTGGCAGAAGCCTCCAATGAAGCCCATGCCATAAAGCTGCCCGGCCTTTTCTTCGAAACGCCGGATCAACAGCATTTCGCGATAAGCGTCCAGCTCCTGCTTCTTGTCGAAGTTCACAGGTGCAGGTGCCTTGGGTGCAATCACAGAAGACGCCTGCGCTTTGCCAGCAGGCGACTTTTTAGCCCTCGGTGCCATATCTCGCTCCCTAGATTGTCGTTCTATTGTGACGTTATACGGGCATATCACAAGATACAATATGCGCCCAGAGCATAGCTGCTATGTCGCCAAGCCCTTAAAAACATACCACAAAAAGACAATTAACCGGATTTCAGTTAATATGATCGGTCTTCCCTGGAGGTGATAATTGTCACTTCATCGGGATGGGAGAGATTAAGCGCTCTGCGTGCCTGCTCGTCAAGCATATCCTTCTCGATGGAACCGTCGCGCAAAAGCGTGACTCGTTTTTCAAGAGCGGTGCGATCCGCCGCCACCTGTTCGAGCTGCTTGGCCAGAAGGCTTTTTTGCTCTTCAAGCTGGATACGGGAGTAGAGACCGAATTCGCCATGATAAGCGTGAAAGCCGAAATAGCTCAGAAACGCGGCCGTCAGAATGGGTAGTACAAAACGCCCACGGATCGATTTACGCTTCTGCTTGGTCCACATTTCGGCTTCCTTCCCGGATATTCGGAGCCACTACGAATCCTGTGAAGGGCGTCAATCCGAATTCCACCATCAAGCATTATTTTGCTTAACAGAGATTTACCAAGAACAGATGTCGGAAGCGGACAATCGTGAATTTTCCATGCTGTAGCAAACAGCTTCGCCCGCAAACTATTCAAACGGTCTCATTTTCAGCCTCAAAGGGAATCAGCGTCCAACGCTTTCTAGCTCCCATGTTCACGTAAGCACCAATGATAGCGAGACGTGAGCGTCTATAGATTCTGACAGTCTCTCGAACCAGAAGCCGCATCAATGTAGGACGGATTTTTGCACGTTTGCGATTGCCGCCAATTGTACTTTCCAGACCTATCTGACGGCACAGCGCCGGGTAAGTCTGATAGACTGCAAAATTCGAGAACGGGCCAAACTCGGAATCAAACAGAAAATGGTCCAGAGGGGCCGAAGGCTTTTCCATAAAGGCGAGCATACGCTGTGCGGCTGGCTTTGAGATGATATATCCCGCCGACAGAAGGTGCCGACTGCGCAATCGTGCAACCGTGAAATGCGTTTCAGTGCAGGGCAGATGCGCCCCCAGAAGAACTGCCCTTTCATGAGTTTCAATCTTTATGATATCCGCATCGACAGGTATCCAGTTGCTTGAAGCAAACAGTTTGCCGGCATCGCGACCAAAAACGACATCATCTTCAAAGACTGCCGCATGGTCTTCTTCACCTTGTGCAATGAGTTCAAGACATTTCTTATGGGAAAGAAAACAGCCTATTTCGGCAGGTGTGAGAGGATGTGGCCATTTTTGATTTGAGGCCAATGCATCATGAACCTGCTCTGGAGTGAACATTCGCGCATCGACGGCGCCCACGCGCGTAAAGTCGCACCCCAGCTTGCGAAACTGCTCCGCCATAAAAGCAAGCCGATCGCAGCTCCTGTCGAGATTAATCAGATAAGATTTCATGAAAGCCCCCTAGCGAGATGAACTCCTAGCGCGCATCCAAAAAAGTGTGAAACGGTTTTCTGCCAAGATCCACGTTCGTACAAAGGATGAGAGCGCCGATCTGCGTCAATCAGATCGGCGCTCCAGGGTCGCCATAAATTGTCAATTACCACGGCAGACAGGCGAACTCTTGATCTTGCAAGCTAAACACTAGGGGCGATCAAACATCGACAATCGTGGAAAATCCGCCCATGATCATGCGCTTGCCATCAAATGGCATCTGATCCCCCATCGCCTTCATGCGTGGGTCACTCATCATCTTGCTGTTTGCAGCGTCGCGCGTTGCCTTGTCGGGATACTCAAACCAGGAGAACACAACCTCCTCGTCTGCCTCTGCCTTAACTGCACGTCGAAAATCGGTGACCTTGCCGTCCGGCACGTCATCTCCCCACGCTTCGACCATGCGTGTCACACCAAACTCTTTGAATAATACCGCCGCTTCTGCGGCATGCTTGCGATAGAGTTCTTTGTTCGCCTTGGGGACGGCGACAACAAATCCTTCAATATAGGCCATTTTCTCTCTCCCGTTGATAAATCCGCCCACGGCTTCATCAGTTGAGTTTCAAGCCGCTCCCTCATCGGTTCGACACCAATGTAATAACATTGATATCAATATAATTACATTGGGTCAAATGCCGGATATCTGGGCTCATATAGTGCTGAAACGAAAAAAGGCGGACCGAAGCCCGCCTTTTTTAATTCTCAGGAAAAATTAGAGGAACTTCAGTGCGCCGCGGCCTGCATAGCGGGCCTGTTTGCCCAGTTCTTCCTCGATGCGGATAAGCTGATTGTACTTGGCCGTACGATCAGAACGGGCCAGCGAGCCAGTCTTGATCTGGCCGCAGTTGGTGGCAACTGCGAGATCGGCAATCGTCGAATCCTCAGTTTCACCCGAACGGTGCGACATGACTGCAGTGTATCCAGCCTTGTGAGCAGTTTCGACAGCGTCGAGCGTTTCCGACAACGATCCGATCTGGTTGACCTTGACGAGAATCGAATTGGCAACGCCCATGCGGATACCGTCGCGCAGACGGGCCGAGTTGGTGACGAACAGATCGTCGCCGACAAGCTGGCACTTGTTGCCGACGAGATCGGTCAGGTACTTCCAGCCTTCCCAGTCGTCTTCAGCCATACCGTCTTCAATGCTGACGATTGGATAATCGGCGACGAGCTTGGCCAGATACTTGGCCTGCGCCTTCGGGTCACGGGTCTTACGTTCGCCTTCATAGACGTAGTTGCCGTCCTTGAAGAATTCGGTCGATGCGCAGTCAAGGCCGATGGCAATGTCTTCACCCGGCTTGAAACCAGCCTTTTCGATCGATTCCATCACGAAATCGAGTGCAGCCTGGGCGCTCTTGAGGTTCGGAGCGAAACCGCCTTCATCGCCGACATTGGTGTTGTGACCGGCATCCTTGAGGCGCTTCTTGAGCGTATGGAAAACTTCCGAACCGTAACGCACGGCTTCACGAATGGACGAAGCGCCCACAGGGAGAATCATGAACTCCTGGAAGTCGATCGGGTTGTCGGCATGGGCGCCGCCATTGATGATGTTCATCATAGGAACCGGCAGAACATGCGCGTTGGCGCCACCGACATAGCGGTAAAGCGGAAGCCCGGTCGCCTGAGCTGCAGCCTTGGCAACGGCAAGCGAAACGCCCAGAATAGCGTTGGCACCGAGGTTACCCTTGTTGGCCGAGCCGTCGAGGTCGATCATCGTCTGGTCGATAAGCAGCTGGCTTTCCGCATCCATGCCTGCAATAGCGTCGAAAATCTTGCCATTAACGGCTTCAACAGCCTTTTCCACACCCTTGCCAAGATAACGGCTACCGCCGTCGCGCAACTCTACGGCTTCATGTGCACCAGTTGATGCGCCGGACGGAACGGCAGCGCGTCCGAAAGAGCCATCTTCAAGCACGACGTCCACTTCGACGGTCGGGTTGCCGCGGCTGTCGAGAATTTCGCGGCCGACGATGTCGATGATTGCAGTCATAGGAACCAGTCCTTCCCTATAGATTGCCCCGCCATATCCGCGAGGCCTTAACAAATCCAATGCGGCCATTTCTTAGCGCATAATCCTGAAAGTTTGCAGACATTTCAGAAAAGATTATGCACCGGGCCAGTTTTTAAGCCTTAGCGAAACAAAAGGCGGAGGAAAATCCCCCGCCTTTTTAAATTCTCCGAGAACTGTTTAAAGCCCTTTCGCGATACGATCGAAAGCCATGAGCTTTTCGAGAAGCGCGGGCATTTTATCCACCGGCACCATGTTAGGACCATCAGATGGTGCGTTATCCGGGTCCTGATGCGTTTCGATGAAGAGCCCGGCAACACCGACGGCAACTGCAGCCCGAGCCAGCGTTTCCACAAATTCACGCTGTCCACCTGACGAGCCACCCTGTCCGCCCGGCTGCTGCACGGAGTGAGTCGCGTCAAAAACAACCGGCGAACCAAGACCGGCCATGATCGGCAGAGAGCGCATATCGGAAACAAGCGTATTATAACCGAAAGAAGCACCGCGTTCCGTCGCAAGAACATTCGGATTACCGCTTTCCGTAATCTTGGAAAGCACATTCTTCATATCCCATGGCGCCAGGAACTGTCCCTTCTTGACGTTCACGACACGTCCTGTCTTCGCGGCAGCGATCAGTAAATCGGTCTGGCGGCAAAGGAATGCCGGGATTTGCAGGACATCGACCACAGGAGCAACTTCAGCACACTGCTCTTCAGTATGGACATCCGTCAGTACCGGAAAACCGAACTCCTTCTTGAGATCAGCGAAAACCTCCATTGCCTTTTCGAGGCCGATTCCACGCTCAGCTTTCAAGGAAGTGCGATTGGCCTTATCGAAGCTGGACTTGTAGACGAGACCAATGCCGAGCTTATCGGTCATTTCCTTGAGGCGGCCAGCCATATCGAAAGCGTGTTCACGCGTTTCCATCTGGCATGGACCTGCAATCAGGGCAAATGGCGCGCTGTTTGAAAAAGTAACATTTCCGATTTGTACAGATGAATTGGCAGTCGCCATGACATGAACCTCGAAACTGAATGCCTTGCAGGCACCTTATCTGGCGCAAAGGTCGGTCGAAAACAAGACCACAACCTGAAAGCCGAAACGAAAACGCGCCCCGAAAGGCGCGTTAGAGTTTTAGACCAGCCGGCTCTGTTCGATCGCCGCTTCAATGAAGGAAGCAAAAAGCGGATGCGGTTCGAATGGTCGGGACTTCAGTTCAGGATGGTATTGAACACCGATAAACCAAGGATGGTCAGGATATTCGACCGTTTCCGGAAGAACACCATCCGGTGACATGCCCGCAAAGTTCAATCCGGCTGTCTCAAGGCGATCCTTGTAGTCGATATTGACTTCATAGCGATGACGATGACGTTCTGAAATATCCGACGATCCGTAGATCTCCGCGATTTTCGACCCCGGCTTCAATGCTGCTTCATATGCACCAAGACGCATCGTGCCGCCAAGATCGCCTGCTGAAGCGCGCTTCTCGAGCATATTACCCTTCAGCCACTCCGTCATGAGACCGACAACCGGCTCCTTGGTCGGGCCAAACTCGGTCGATGAAGCGTTTTCAATGCCGACGAGATTGCGAGCAGCTTCAATGCAGGCCATCTGCATGCCGAAGCAGATACCGAAGTAAGGAACCTTGCGTTCACGAGCGAACTTCGCTGCAAGGATCTTGCCCTCCGCACCACGTTCGCCGAAACCGCCCGGCACCAGAATGCCGTGAACCTTTTCCAGATACGGAGCAGGATCTTCGCTTTCGAAGACTTCTGCCTCGATCCAGTCGAGATTGACCTTCACCTTGTTGGCGAGACCACCATGATAAAGCGCCTCGATCAGCGACTTATAGGCATCCTTGAGGCCGGTATATTTGCCAACAATGGCAATGGTCACTTCACCTTCCGGATTGTGGAGACGGTTGGAAACCTCCTCCCAACGATCCATACGCGGCTTTGGAGCCGGATCGATACCGAATGCAGACAGGACCTCCGAATCAAGGCCTTCCTTATGGTAGGCAATCGGAACATCATAGATCGTGGCCACGTCGAGCGCCTGAATGACCGCGCTTTCGCGGACATTACAGAACAGCGACAGCTTGCGACGTTCTGATTCAGGAATCTCGCGATCAGCACGAACCAGAAGAATATCTGGAGCAATACCGATAGAGCGCAGCTCCTTGACCGAATGCTGGGTCGGCTTGGTCTTCAACTCGCCAGCTGCCGGAATATAAGGCATCAAGGTCAGATGGATATAAACTGCCGTTCCACGTGGCAATTCGTTGCCAAGCTGACGGATTGCTTCAAGGAACGGCATGGCTTCAATGTCGCCAACCGTGCCACCGATTTCGCAAAGAACGAAATCATAGTCCTCGTTACCTTCGAGAATGAAGTTCTTGATCTCGTCGGTCACATGCGGAATGACCTGAACTGTCGCGCCGAGATAATCGCCGCGGCGTTCCTTTTCAATGATATTACGGTAGATGCGACCGGTAGTGATATTATCCTGCTGATTGGCAGGACGACCGGTGAACCGCTCGTAATGGCCCAGATCAAGGTCTGTTTCAGCACCATCGTCGGTGACGAACACCTCACCATGCTGGTAAGGCGACATCGTGCCGGGGTCGACATTCAGATAAGGGTCGAGTTTACGGATACGCACGCGGTAACCGCGTGCCTGAAGGAGTGCAGCCAGTGCTGCAGCGGCTATGCCTTTTCCGAGGGAAGAAACCACGCCGCCTGTGATGAATACATATCGCGCCATGGGCTTATCTCGTTAGACTTTCTTGATTGATTCCGCCACAAAAAAATGCACCCCGGCAGTGTTTTTCACCGAAGTCAGGCGGTAATCGTCATTACACAAAGAAAAACCGGAGCCAGAAACCCCGGAGCGAATACATCTGCATTCTCTAGCGCCTCTATTCAGATAAAGCCATGTCGAAGCTCGAAATCCACAGCTTCCACTAGCTAGAATAGCAACTGACGCAAAAGAAAAGGCCGAGCCCGCAAGCCCGGCCACATTCAGATAGTCATTTACAGATCAGAGAACAACCACTTCGGTGCCAAGACCGACCCGCTCGTAAAGATCCATCACGTCTTCATTGATCATGCGGAAGCAGCCATTGGAAGCTGAGCTACCGATGGTCCAGGGCTGAACGGTACCGTGAATGCGGATGTAGGTGTCCTTGCTCCCCTGGAACAAGTAAAGGGCGCGGGAACCAAGCGGGTTACCCGGGCCACCATCCATGCCGTTCTTGAAACGACCATAATGAGCCGGATCGCGCTCGATCATTTCCTTGGTCGGAATCCAGCGCGGCCACTCGCGCTTCGCATTGATTGTTCCGGTGCCCTTAAATTCCAATCCCTGCTTGCCCACAGCAATGCCGTAACGGCGAGCAGTCGACGACGTTTCAACAAGATAAAGGAAACGTTGTTTCGGATCGATCACGATGGTGCCCGGCTTATAACCGGTAAAGGCTACTTCCTGCGCGCGGAACTTCGGATCGATACTGTATTTATTGGCTTTCACGGCGTTGCCGTTCTTGGAAGCCTTTTTCTTTTTCGGCTTTTCAGGATTAGCCTTGGCATCGCTTGAAAGAGCAACCTGCTGAACGGATGCGGAAGCTTCATTGAGCTGCGCTTCAGCGCTTACCGGCGAAGTTGCAAATGCCGGAGCAGTCGCTCCAAAACAAAGACTTGCAATACCTGCCATCAGAATACGGCGTGAAAACATGTTCGGTTCCCGAAAATTCAAGCACGAGGGAGAAACATCCGCCGCATTGATTGCGACCAGACTTTCGCTCTCCTTACTGCAAAGCGATCCGGTTCTCAATTCGCCGCCATCATTCTGCAATGCGATTCGCGGCAGCCTATTGCCTAGCTGCAACACTTTGGAGTGTCATAGTTAACAAAAAGAAAACCGGCCTCAAGGGCCGGTTTCGCATTGCGTTCATTTTGCTCGGTTTTTTACTGCGAACTTGGAACCGGGTTGGCTGGCGTTTCCGGAACGACCGGAGCCTGCGGCTGGGTAGCATCAGGCTGCGTTGCCGGTGCCGCAGCGCCCGGAGCTACCGGTGCGGTCTGATTGGCGTCAGGACGCGACGACTCACCGCCCAGCTGGTTCAGAATGCCGCCATTGCCGCCTGCAGGAGCAGTCTGACTACCGGTTGCCGCCGGGATACGATTGAGGATATCGGTCGGCTTTTCGCCGTAGCGCGCCATGATACCAAGAATAAGCGAGGTTGCGAAGAAACCTATCGCAAGAATGGCCGTCGTGCGGGTCAGCGCGTTCGCTGCACCGCGAGCCGTCATGAACCCCGAACCACCGCCAATACCAAGGCCGCCGCCTTCCGAACGCTGGATAAGCACAACGCCGACAAGCGCCAGCACGATCAACAAGTGAATGACAATGATTACGGTCTGCATGGGTTACGGTCTTTATATCCCTAAAACTAGAGCGGCTCTTTACACGCTATTGTCCGATAATCCAAGCCCCGAGACCAAGATAGACAGACATGATGTGCCGGTTACAAATTACGATAGGTTTCGCATATGGCGAGAAAATCACTGGCCTTCAAGCTTGCCCCACCAACGAGCGCACCGTCAACGTCCGCGACGCCGAGCAATTCGATTGCGTTGGAAGGCTTGACTGAACCGCCGTAAAGCAGCCGAAGATGCGCGCCTTTCGTGCCGAAACGCTCGATCATTTGCTCGCGCATGAATGCATGCGCGGCCCGCACGTCCTGCACCGTCGGCGTCAACCCTGTGCCAATTGCCCAGACAGGTTCATAAGCGATGATTGTGTTCTCGGCATTCACGGCATCCGGCAAAGAACCAGCAAGCTGTTTGCCGATCACATCAAGGGTACGCTCCGCTTTGCGCTCATCGGCAGTCTCGCCGACGCAAACAATCGAGATCAACCCGGCAGCCCATGCGGCCTCAATCTTGGCGAAAACAACCTCATTGCTTTCCAGATGGTCAGTCCGGCGCTCGGAATGACCGATGATCACATGCGTGGCGCCAGCTTCTTTAAGCATTTCAGCAGAAACATCGCCCGTATGCGCACCGGATACTTTGTGGTGAGCGTCCTGGCCACCGAGGCCGACAGTTTCACCTTCGAGCGTTTCCGCTGCGCGAGAAAGAAGTGTCGCTGGTACGCAGATAACTGCATCAAGCTTGCGGCCAAGATCGGAGCTTAGACCGGCAGCAATCGCACGCAATTCGGTCAGGGTTTCTCCCGTGCCATTCATCTTCCAGTTGCCAGCAACCAGCGGACGGATTCCCGGAGTCATTTCATTCTCCTCGCCTGTTCAAAACAGCAGGCGCAACCGCCTCTCGAAAGCGGGCCAGCGCCAAAATTTGCCACTGACTAAGCGTATTCGTGCCGCAATGCAAATGTTCTTGAGTGCCTATATGCAATGAGACCTTGCATATAGGGCTGGCTTGAGGTTATCCCCTGACTGGCTCTATCTATAAAAGCCGAGCTTCGATTTATTCTTGAAGGGTTTCCAATGCTCGACAGCCTGCGCTCCGCCGCTCAATCCTGGGTCGCCAAACTTCTGCTTGGCCTGCTTGTACTGAGCTTTGCGATCTGGGGCATCTCCGATGTCTTTCGCGGCGGCCTGACAGGCAACGCCGCATTGACGGCTGGCGATTCCGAAGTAAGCGCCACTGATTATCGTTTCGCCTATGAGCAACAGATGATGCGTCTGTCGCAGCAGTTTCGCCAGCGTCTGACGCGCGAACAGGCGAAAGCATTTGGCATCGAAAATCAGGTACTCGCCCAGCTCGCAGCTGGCGTGGTTCTGGATGAGGGGGCGCGGACCATGCAGCTCGGCCTGTCCAAGGACGGAATTGCTCGGCTGACCGGCGAAGATCCTGCTTTCCATGATGCAAGCGGCAATTTCAATCGTGCGCAGTTCGATGCGGTTCTTCGTCAATCCGGCATTCGTGCGCAGGATTACCTCGACAATCGTGCGAAGGTCGCTCGCCGCCAGCAGATCGTGGAAGCTGCAACGGATGGCATCAAGCTTCCGAATGCGGCGTTGAAGGCGCTGGCCCTTTATCAGGGTGAAACCCGCAGCGTTGATTACGTGACCATTCAGGCTGAAAAAGCCGATGCAGTCCCTGCCCCGTCCGACGATGCGCTCAAAACCTATTTTGACGCCCACAAGGACGAATATAAGGCGCCGGAGTATCGGAAGATAACCTATGTGAAGCTGGAACCGGCAGATATTGCCGATCCGTCTGCTGTCACACAGGATGAAATCAACGAATATTACGAAAAGAACAAGGACCGCTTCTCCACAATCGAAAAGCGCGCCATCGAGCAGTTAAGCTTTGCTGATGATGCTGCGGCTGAAGCTGCCCAGCAGAAAATCGCCGCAGGAACCAGCTTTGTCGACATCGGCAAGGAACAAGGCAAAACCGAAGACGACCTGAAACTTGGTTCGTTCGAAAAGTCCGCTATTCCTGATCAGGCGGTTGCCGATGCAGCGTTTGCGCTTTCGGAAAATGGTGTGAGCCAGGTCGTCAAGGGCGGCTTTGGTCCCGTTATCCTGCGCGTGACGAAGATCGAGCCGGCTCACGTGAAGCCACTAGCCGAAGTTGAAAGCGAAATTCGCACCACACTTGCAAGCAATATCGCAGCAAGCAGCATCGGCGGTATTCATGACTCCTATGAGCAGGATCGGTCCGACGGCGCATCCATGGCCGATGTGGCAAAGAAGCTGAGCCTCAAATCCGTCACTGTGGAAGCCGTTGACGCCGAGGGCAACGATCCTTCCGGCAATCCAGTTCAGCTACCAAACTCCGAAGCATTGCTTTCTGCTGCCTTCCAGGCTGATCAAGGGTTTGACAACGACGCCCTTACCATGGGCAATGTCGGCTACCTCTGGTACCAGATCGATGGTGTAACTCCGGCACGTGAGCGTACGCTCGACGAAGTCAAGGACAAGGTTGTAGCTGCATGGAAGGGCGAGGAAGCTGTAAAGCGTCTCAACCAGCGTGTGGAAGAACTGAAGAAGCGCCTCGATGGCGGCGCGACACTCGACACGATTGCCTCCGAATTGGGCGTCGAGAAGCAGACCAAGCGCGGTGTCATCCGCACGACCAACGATGCTGATATCGGAACGGCTGCAGCAGCACAGATTTTCCGGGGAGCAGATGGTTTCACCGGTAGCGCGGCGGCACCTTCGGACGATGCCCAGATTCTGTTCAAGGTTGTTGAAGTAACCGAACCTGCGGGAGCCGGCCCGGAAGCTATTCCGGAACAGCAGCAGAAATATCTGGCGACGTCACTCTCGGATGATGTTCTCGAACAGCTCGTCGGCGAATTGCAGAAACAGTACCCTGTGAAGATAAATCAGGCCGTCATCAACAACGCTCTGGCGTTCTAAGGACGATGGGCATCCAAAATGGCTGATCTAAAACCCTATATCGCGAAAGCCGCATCGGGCGAGCCGCTTTCGCTTGAGGACTCCAGGGCTGCCTTCGATATCATGATGTCGGGACAGGCAACCCCGTCGCAGATCGGCGGGCTGTTGATGGCGTTGCGCGTTCGCGGTGAAACTGTACCGGAAATTGCTGGTGCGGTTGCGTCCATGCGATCGCGGATGCTGGCGGTTTCAGCTCCTGCCGATGCGATCGATATTGTCGGAACAGGTGGTGACCAGTCGGGTTCCTACAACGTCTCAAGCTGCTCGGCGTTTGTTGTCGCTGGTGCCGGTGTGCCTGTCGCCAAGCATGGTAACCGCGCCCTCTCCTCACGTTCGGGCGCAGCCGATGCGCTGGCCGCGCTCGGCATCAACATTGAGGCTGACGCGAGCATTATCGGCCGCAGCATCACCGAAGCCGGCCTCGGTTTCATGTTTGCACCGATGCACCATTCTGCCATGCGCCATGTGGGTCCTTCCCGCGTTGAACTTGGAACACGCACCATCTTCAATCTGCTCGGCCCCCTTTCCAATCCGGCCAGCGTCAGGCGTCAGCTTGTCGGAGTATTCGCACCGCAATGGCTCGTACCGTTGGCCGAAGTTCTCAAGGAGCTTGGCTCCGAAGCCGCCTGGGTTGTTTATGGTGACGGGCTCGACGAAATGACCACTGCGGGCACGACACAAGTTGCCGCCCTTGAGAACGGCCAAATCCGTACCTTTGAAATCACGCCTGAAGACGTTGGCCTCCGTCGTTGCGATCCGGCAGAACTGAAGGGTGGAGAGGCTTCGCTGAACGCTAAGGCTCTGCTGGGTGTGCTTGAAGGCGATAAAAATGCCTATCGAGACATCGTCCTGCTCAATTCGGGCGCGGCACTCGTCATTGCGGACAAGGCGAAAGATCTGAAAGAAGGCATCGCCATCGCGGCGCAATCCATCGACAGCGGTGCAGCACTTGCTGTTTTGCAGAAGGTGATTGCCGTTTCGAACGACAAAGTTGCCTGACGGAAAGGATTAAGTCATGTCCACCGACATTCTGCGTAAGATCGAGGCTTACAAGCGCGAAGAAATCGCCGCAGCCAAGGCCGAACGCACCGTCGCCGATTTGAAGGCACGAGCACAGGATCAGGAAGCACCGCGTGGTTTCCTCGCGGCGCTCGAGGCAAAACGCGCCGCCGGTGAATTCGCGCTGATCGCCGAAATCAAGAAGGCAAGCCCGTCGAAGGGCCTTATCCGCCCTGATTTCGACCCGCCTGAACTAGCGCAAGCCTATGAGGCTGGTGGTGCTGCATGTCTCTCCGTGCTGACTGACACGCCGTCCTTCCAGGGAGCGCCAGAATTTCTGACGGCAGCTCGCAATGCTTGCAGTCTCCCGGCCCTGCGCAAAGATTTTCTGTTCGATACCTATCAGGTGCATGAAGCCCGCAGTTGGGGAGCGGACTGTATTTTGATCATTCTTGCCAGCGTCGACGATGATCTGGCGAAAGCGCTGGAAGAAACCGCGTTCGAGCTCAGTATGGATGCACTCATCGAAGTGCACGACGAGACCGAGATGGAACGTGCACTGAAGCTTTCGTCCCGTCTGCTCGGCGTCAACAATCGCAATTTGCGTACATTTGAAGTTGATCTCGCTGTTTCGGAACGCCTGTCGAAAATGGCACCTTCCGATCGCGTTCTGGTTGGTGAAAGCGGCATATTCACACACGAAGATTGCCTGCGTCTGGAAAAATCTGAAATCGGGACGTTCCTCATCGGAGAGAGCCTGATGCGCCAGGCAGATGTCGCGGCGGCTACCCGTGAACTCCTGACCGGCAAGGCCTGACCAATGGTATCCAAGCTCACCCATATCGACCAGACCGGCGCTGCCAATATGGTGGATGTTGGGGCGAAGGATGAAACTGAACGTCAAGCCACGGCCGAAGGATCGGTCAGAATGAAGCCGGAAACGCTGGCGATCATCCTGGAAGGCAATGCCACTAAGGGCGACGTCATTGGCGCTGCGCGTCTGGCAGGCATCATGGCGGCAAAAAAGACCGCCGACCTGATTCCCCTCTGCCATCCGCTTATGCTGACCAAAGTCGCTGTCGACATCGAACCGGATCAGGCACTACCCGGTTTGCGCGTTCGCGCAGTCGCCAAGCTCAAAGGACGCACGGGCGTGGAAATGGAAGCCCTCACCGCCGTTTCCGTCACGTGTCTTACGATCTATGACATGGCCAAAGCCGTTGACAAACATATGGAGATCGGCGGCATCCGCGTTACCAAAAAAAGCGGCGGTAAATCAGGTGACTGGAAAGCCTGAGCCGCTGAACTTTGCTCTGGATCAATTCTTCCAGACAGGCTTTATGCTCTAAACGGGCCAACAATTCAGTTCGAGAGGAAACGCAATGTCCCTTCTCCCGGTCGATGAAGCACTGGCCCGCATCCTGAAATCCGCGGAACCGCACGGCACAGAACAAGTCGCTTTGTCCGATGCGGGTGGACGCGTGGTTGCAACACCTGTGCTCGCACATTTTCTCCAGCCGCCCTTCGACGGGTCGGCGATGGACGGTTATGCCCTGATCGCGCCCGACAACATCTCTTATCCTGTTGAGTTCGACGTAATAGGCGAATCGGCGGCGGGCAATCGCTTCGAAGGCGAATTGGGGATCGGACAGGCGGTTCGCATTTTCACCGGAGCGCCACTACCCAAAGGCACAGACACAATTGTCATTCAGGAACACACCGAGCGTTCGGGTAACCGGCTCACTGTTCTCGAAGGAATGGAGCCAGGACGGCATATACGCCGCGCGGGCCTCGATTTTTCGCCCGGTAACATCGTCATTTCGAGCGGACGTGAGCTGGATGCCGCCGCCTTATCGCTAGCCGCTGCAAGCGGGAACGCGAAAATCGACGTATTCCAAAAACCCAAGGTGGCAATCGTTGCGACCGGTGATGAACTTGTCGCACCGGGTGAAACACCCGGAAAGGACCAAATTGTTGCGTCGAACAGTGTGGGAATCGCCGAAATCATAAGGCGGTCGGGCGGCAGCCCTGCAGACAAGGGGATCATTCCGGACGATCCTGCCAAAATCGAACAAGCAATAGCAGACAGCCTGCAAAGCGGCATCGACATTCTGGTTACGATCGGCGGCGCGTCCGTCGGGGATCGAGATTTTGTGCACGGCGCGCTTCAAAAATTGGGAGTCGATCTCGATTTTTGGAAGATCGCCATGAGGCCGGGCAAACCACTGATGTACGGACGCATCGGTGTGAATGGCAAAATTGTGCATGTGATAGGCTTGCCCGGTAATCCTGTTTCGAGCCTCGTCTGCAGTCTAGTTTTCCTCCGTCCGCTTGTCGCCAAGCTGGCCGGAACCAACCTTGATGCCGACATCCGGCCTGCGAAGCTTGGTGCTTCCCTACCTGCAAATGACCATCGCCGCGATTATATCCGGGTTACAATCGAATCAACTCCGGATGGAACGCTGATCGCGAAGCCATTTCCGGTCCAGGATTCGTCCATGCTCTCGGCTCTCGTCGGCTCAAAAGCACTTCTCATCAGAGATGAGAACGCGTCCGCTGCCTCAATCGGCGACGATTGTCGCGTCCTTATGCTGTAGATCAAAGACAGATTCCGGCTTTTCTAATTATGAGAGAAATCATATAACTAATTATAATATATATATTATATCGCTTCTAATCTAAAATTTCCCACCAATGACGCTCTCGTGTCAAAACGTTCCGCCCATTCTCACTCGGAGCGTTAATGGATTTAAAACCATTGCAGAACAAGACTGGAACATATAGTGTTCGTTCTGGTTTTGTTTTTCTCAATTCTTGGTCGGGAGGGTGTCGCGCATGTTAACCCGTAAACAGCACGAGCTTCTGCTGTTCATTCACGAACGTCTGAAAGAAACAGGCATTCCGCCGTCTTTCGATGAAATGAAAGAAGCACTCGATCTGGCTTCAAAATCGGGTATCCATCGTCTGATTACGGCTCTGGAAGAGCGTGGTTTCATCCGCCGCCTGCCGAACAGAGCACGTGCGCTTGAGGTTTTGCGCCTGCCTGATTCCATCGCACCGGGGCTCAATGCGCAAAAGAAGTTCGCCCCTAGCGTTATCGAAGGTAGTCTGGGCAAAGCGCCGCCGCCGCCCTCACCGGGACGCCCTGCCCCTGTAGCTACGAATGACGACACGTCCGGAACTGTATCCATACCGGTTATGGGGCGGATTGCTGCCGGCGTGCCCATCTCCGCGATTCAGAATCAAACCCATTCCCTCAGCCTTCCGCCCGAAATGATCGGCGCGGGCGAGCATTACGCTCTTGAGGTCAAAGGCGATTCAATGATCGATGCCGGAATTTTCGACGGAGACACCGTCATTATCAAGCGTGGCGAATCCGCAAATCCAGGTGAAATCGTGGTGGCGCTTGTCGATGACGAAGAAGCAACTTTGAAACGCTTTCGTCGCAAGGGAGCATCCATAGCTCTTGAAGCCGCTAATCCGGCTTACGAAACACGAATATTCGGACCTGACCGTGTTCGTGTGCAGGGTAAGCTTGTCGGCCTGATCCGCCGCTACTAGAGCATTTCCAACAAAAGAACGAAGCGGCTTTACGTAGGAAATACGTAAGGCAAAGAGATCGAGCGGATCCATAGTTCATTTTTAATTGGAAGCGTTCGAGAATCATTTGCAGCGATTTGCTTCGTCGTCGGCGTCTGATGTGCAGCTCGCTGCGTTTTTGACAGCTCGAGATTTGGACTTGTACTCACGTTCGGGCAAGCCGCGCGCCGGACGCGAATGGATGCGATGCAAATGCCAAGGACGGCTTGGCGTATCGACTGCAAATGTTATTCGGTTATCGTGTTGCAGATCAGATATCGCCTGCCCGACGTCTGGTTTTATTGTTTCGGACGAAACTATCGATAAAGCCTGGAAAGCTTGGTTTGGTTCTGGTGCTTTCCCGAGTCTGATTTCCACAGCTCCCTTCAGCGCCAGATCGCGTTTACTGATGCTCAGAGTTTTGGAACGACCGCACGACGCGTTTTTGCCGGGAACCGCGAGAATAACCACATCGCCGATATTGCAGGCTATCTCTTGCATTGCGATGTTTGCCGTATAGGCAAGTGTGCGACCATCGCGCAGATTGATCGTGCACAATCCATCTTCGCATTCAAACCCATTCCCACCCGTTCGTTTCTTGTTTTTGCCTGATGGCGGCACGATAAACTCTTCTATCAGATAAGCGGTTTTCCAATTATCGATCGTAAATTGCGAGGGGCGGTTTCGATTGATCGCGAACCTGCCATCCGCCAATCGGACGCCTACCAGTTTGGCATCCTCCGATATTACGATATCGGGCAAAGGCTCCCTGATGAAAACAACGAGCCCAACAGCAATGAACGGAAGCGCCAGTACCTTCAGTCTGGTAGACAGAACAACAGCCAGAACGAGCGCAATGGTCCACAGAACGAGAGTGAGTGCCGGCATCGTCCCCGGATTGCCGTCGGGGGACCATGCCGCAACAAGGGCGGCAATATGCCTGACGGTGAAAATTCCCCACCCCATGATCTGCAAAGGCACCCAGTCCAGTTGCAGCGGCATTAGCACGAGACCGAAGACAGCGAACGGCATCACGAGGAGCGCTATTACGGGCTCGGCTAGAACGTTGCCAAGCAGGCCTAACGGTGCGGTATTGTTGAAATGATAAGCAGCAAAAACTCCGCTGGCCAGTCCGGCAATGACTGAAGTGGCGGCTGCAGCCGTGATCGGTTTCAGGATTCTTCCAGCAAAGCCATGGGTGGTCCTGCCACGCTTTTCCTTACCAATCTGTCTGCTCGCGCTGCGCTCACTCCACCAGGCATAACCGGCAATCAACGCGGCTGTGGCTGAGAAAGACATTTGAAAACTCGGCCCCAATATCTCGTGCGGCGAGATTGCGATCATGGCGATAGCTGCAATCGCCAGATTACGCATGCTGATGGCAGCTCGATCCACCAGCAATGCTCCGAGCATGATCGAGATCATTATATAACTACGTTGTGCGGCGACATCCGCACCTGACATAGCAAGATAGAAGGTACAGCTTAGCAGAGAGAGAAATGCCGCATACTTCTTCACAGGATGCCGTACACTGAAGGCGGGAAACAGCGCGAAAAGTGACCGCAACGTCAGCATGACGACCCCGGCGGCTAGTGCCATATGCAAGCCGGAGATCGACAGAATATGCGCTAGTCCCGCTTTGCGCAGATCTTCATTGGTCTGCTCGCTGATCCCTGCACGCGTACCTGCTACGAGCGCAGAAGCGACACTGCCATCCTCCCCACCAATCACCTCTTCAATCCGTTCCGAAACCCGAACGCGCAGCATGGCAATCCACTGAGAAATTTCCGCAGTCAGTTCATCTGGCGGAGAAACCGGCGTCGCTTTGGGGATTCCGAGAAAAAAACCATTGGCACCGATCCCATTGAAGTAAGTGTGGAACGAGAAATCATAATTGCCGGGGCGAACTGGGCCTGACGGGATACGCAGTCGTACAAAGCCTGTCAGTCCGCCACCGATCACGGTCGACGCCGGAATGTCCCTTGCATTGATGCGGATGCGCTTGGGTGGAAAACGGAGTTTCGGGCGTTCGGTCTGGAGCACATCAAGCGTTATCCGCCAGCTGCCATTATCCTGGTATTCAAGAGCAACAACCCGACCCGTTACGCGTGTCGCCACATCAGAACCCAGCATCGGTGTCGCACGGCGTTCCGTCTCCCATTTGCCGACTACAAGACCAGTCACCAAAGCGATGGCCAATGTTATGCCTTGCCCAGCGACGTGGTGCCTGCGCATTGCAATTCGCAAGATAATGGCAATCGCAAGCATGGACAGAAGCGGTGTCCATGAGGGTTCGAATGAGAGCGTGAAATAGATGATTGCACCAATACCGGCGAAAACTGGCAGCAAGAGAAAAAATACGCCTCGCCCGGCTTCAGTTTCAATCGCTGTCCTGATCTGATCCGTCGCAACGAAGGGAATAGAGAGGAAACCTTCACGCAGGCGGGGTACAGGCGGCTTTACTGACTCTGGATTTGCCGGGAGTTCCGTTTCATTCTGGGGCCAGGCCTCTGGCAACAGAGTGCGCACCAAACCATCGGGCATGCTTCTGACAAGCGCCCGTTCGTTTGCATCACTCGCTTCCCTGATGCCTGTCATGCCCCCCGCCTGACCGCAAAAGTTAGCCCAAACCGTCAAAACACTCCGAAAGAACGACGGCACATCAGTACGAAAGGGATGCGAAACCCTTGCGCACATTGCTGCCTATGCTACATGAACCGCAGCCGAAATCGAGTGGGTTCGCATCAGGAACCCCGATTACCTGCCGGAGTTTTTCCCGCAGGCGTCAGAATTCAAGTTTGCGCCAGCGTCTCGGCATTCGCCGCTGCTCTGAAAAGGCGCATGACATAGTGGAGCTATCATGTCGAAACCGGTTGTTACCCGTTTTGCCCCCTCGCCCACGGGGTATCTGCACATTGGTGGTGCGCGTACTGCATTGTTCAACTGGCTCTATGCCAAACACAACGGCGGCAAGATGCTGCTGCGCATCGAAGATACCGACCGGGAACGTTCCACAGACGCCGCGACGGCTGCCATTCTCGATGGGCTGACCTGGTTGGGTCTGGATTGGGACGGCGACGCCATCTCGCAGTTTGAACGCGCGCCTCGCCATCGGGAAGTAGCGGAAGAACTCGTCGCTCATGGCAAGGCATACTATTGCTATACAACGCCGGAAGAGCTGGAGGAAATGCGCGAGAAAGCGCGCGCCGAAGGCCGTCCGCCGCGTTATGATGGCCGCTGGCGTGATCGCGATCCGTCTGAAGCACCAGCAGGCGTGAAGCCGGTCATCCGTATCAAGGCTCCGCAGGAAGGCGAAACCCTCGTGCAGGACGCTGTGCAGGGCGATGTGCGTTTCCCGAACAAGGATCTCGATGATTTCATCATTCTCCGTTCTGACGGTACGCCGACCTATATGCATGCGGTTGTTGTTGACGATCACGACATGGGCGTGACGCACATCATTCGCGGCGACGATCATCTTACCAACGCCGCGCGACAGACCGTCATCTATGATGCAATGGGTTGGGACGTGCCGCAAATGTCGCATATTCCGTTGATCCACGGTGCCGATGGCGCAAAACTCTCCAAGCGTCATGGCGCTCTTGGCGTCGATGCTTATCGCGCCATGGGCTATCTGTCGGCAGCATTGCGCAATTATCTCGTCCGCCTTGGCTGGAGCCACGGCGATGACGAAATCATGTCAACGGAACAAATGATCGAATGGTTCGACGTCAAGGACATCAACAAGGGCGCGGCCCGTTTCGACTTTCAAAAGCTTGAGGCAATCAACGGCCTCTATATGCGCGCCAGCGATGATAAAGCGCTTTACGACGCACTCGTCGCCGTTCTGCCGGAAATTGAAGGCGGCAAGGAAATTGCCGATGCTCTGGACGACAAGCGAAGCGCACAATTGCTAGCCGCCATGCCTGGCCTGAAGGATCGCGCCAAAACTCTGGTAGAACTGGCCGACGGATCGAAGTTCATCTTCGCTGCTCGTCCGCTCGATCTGGATGAGAAGGCAGCATCTCTCCTGAATGAGGAAGGCCGCGAGGTACTTAAATCCGTACTCCCGGATTTGGAGTCAGCAAGCGAGTGGACTGCTGAATCACTCGATGCCGTTATACGGACTCACGCAGAGAAAACCGGCCTGAAACTGGGCAAGATTGCACAACCTTTACGGGCAGCCTTGACCGGTCGCACCACCTCCCCGGGCGTATTCGATGTGCTTTTCGTCCTTGGACGTGAAGAGTCCTTGGGGCGTATTCGCGATCAAATCGTTTAAGGTGGGATCATTCACGCTGACGTGACAAAACCCACTTAAATAGTTCAAATTACGCATTGCATCGCGAACCGTTTGGGATAGTTTGACGGGCAAATTCGTTAGGATAATGCGTTAAACGCTTATGGTCCCCACAGGGGCGGGGACCATTCCAAGAGATAAAAGACAAATTATAACGACGATTACAATTCTGCCGTCGTGCGGGCGGCAAAGTGGAAATGAAAGGAAACACGATGTCAGATAAGACAGCCAGCTTTACACTAGAAGGCAAAACATTCGACCTGCCTGTGCGACAAGGCACTGTCGGACCAGACGTCGTTGATATCGGTCCACTCTACAAGAATTCCCAGATGTTCACCTACGATCCGGGCTTCACGTCGACCGCATCGTGCGAATCCAAGATCACTTACATCGATGGCGACGAAGGCACCCTGCTCTATCGCGGCTATCCGATCGATCAGCTCGCCGAACACGGTGATTTTCTGGAAACCTGCTATCTGCTTCTCTACGGCGAACTGCCGACCGCAACACAGAAGTCTGACTTCGACTATCGTGTGACGCGCCACACGATGATTCACGAACAGATGACGAAGTTCTTCACGGGCTTCCGTCGTGACGCCCATCCGATGGCAGTGATGGTCGGCTGTGTCGGTGCGATGTCAGCATTCTATCACGATTCCACCGATATCACGGACCCACATCAGCGTATGGTTGCGTCGATCCGTCTGATCGCCAAGGTTCCGACACTTGCCGCCATGGCGTACAAATACCATATCGGCCAGCCCTTCATGTATCCGAAGAACGACCTCGATTTCGCGTCGAACTTCTTGCATATGTGCTTTGGCGTTCCGTGCGAGGATTACAAAGTTAATCCGGTTTTGGCGCGCGCCATGGACCGCATCTTCATCCTCCATGCGGATCATGAACAGAATGCCTCGACTTCAACCGTGCGCCTCGCCGGTTCTTCAGGCGCCAATCCTTTTGCGTGTATTGCTGCTGGCGTTGCTTGTCTCTGGGGCCCGGCCCACGGCGGCGCAAACGAAGCCGCACTCAACATGCTTGCTGAAATCGGTTCTGTTGACCACATTCCTGAATTCATCGCCCGCGCAAAGGACAAGAACGATCCGTTCCGCCTGATGGGCTTCGGCCACCGCGTCTACAAGAACTATGATCCGCGCGCCAAGATCATGCAGAAGACTTGTCATGAAGTTCTGGGCGAACTCGGCATCAAGGATGATCCATTGCTCGACGTTGCAATGGAACTCGAAAAGATCGCCCTGACGGATGAGTACTTCATCGAGAAGAAGCTTTACCCGAACATCGACTTCTATTCAGGCATCACCCTGAAGGCTCTCGGCTTCCCAACAGAAATGTTCACGGTTCTCTTTGCACTCGCCCGCACCGTCGGCTGGGTCGCACAGTGGAAGGAAATGATCGAGGATCCACAGCAGAAAATCGGTCGTCCGCGCCAGCTTTATACAGGCGCTCCCGAACGCGATTACGTGCCGCTCGCAAAGCGCAAATAAGTATCCGATCTACAAGAAAACCCCGGTTGCCTTTGGTAACCGGGGTTTTTTATGTCTTGTTAGCGGCTGAACTTCAGCTCTTGGAATTGCTTGCGAGTTCCAGAATGACCCGCGCGCCGATCTCGCCAGACGGGCGCTCGGTTGACATGATCGAAGCGACTTTATCAAAACCGTCCAGTTGCGCCTGTCGTGCTGATCCGGGATGCATCAACCGCTCAAGGTAACGGGCGAGCATTCCCGGACGAACAAATTCATTAAAATACTCGGGAACGACCGGCTCGTCGGCAATGATGTTTGGCAAGGCCGCGCTCCAGATCGTGATCTTGGGCATCAGAAACTTGCGTGCGAACCAATCCGCTTTATAGGAAAGCACACTCGGAATGCGCGAGAGGGCGAGCTCCAGCGAGACGGTTCCTGAAGCCGCGAGCGCCACATCGGCCCGGGAAAACGCCTTCCACTTTTCCTCGTCGCCCAGCACAATCAGCGGCTTGATGGCCCAATTCTTAGAAAGATCCCGTACCATTTCCTCAATACGGGGCAGTGTTGGCAAAACGACATCGAGCTTCTCGAACCGTGCAGCAAGTTCGCCAACAGCCCTCCCGAACGGCTCCATGAGCATTTGGATTTCAGTCCGACGCGAGCCAGGCAGAACAAGCAAGGTTTTCCGGGTTTCAACAGTCCGTTGGGCTTCCAGAGCTTTCTGCTCAGCCCGTGCATCCAATATCGGTTCATAGCTGGAAAGGCGATGCCCGACATAAGTGGCGCTCGGTCCGCTCAACCGTTGCATGACCTCAACTTCAAACGGAAGAATAGTCAATACATGATCGAAATAAGCCTTCATGGCCCGGGCGCGCTGCGGACGCCAGGCCCACACACTCGGCGCTATATATTTCACAATGGGAATTGACGGGTTCGCCGCCCTGATCTTTCTGGCAACGCGATGTGTAAATTCAGGACTGTCGATCAGAAGTACGCAATCCGGCTTCTCTGCAACAATGCGTCGTGCCGTCTGCCCGATGCGCAACATCAGGCCCGGCAAATTTTTGAGAATCGCGCCCAGCCCCATAAGTGCAATTTCATGTGGATCAAAAAAGGATTTCATTCCACGAGCTGCGAGGTGATCGCCTCCGACCCCTACAATATCGACCAGCCGGTCCGTTTGGGTCCGCAGCGCATCAATCAGATCTGCGCCAAGAAGGTCACCGGATTCTTCACCGGCCACGATTGCTATTTTCAATGGCCGGCTGGTGGTGCTCACTTCTTGATATCCTTTCTTTTACGACTGACCGTTTCTATAAAAAGGCCTTTGTCGTTTGCCGCAGCGATGGTCTCGCCGAAGCCTAGAATGAATGTTCTGCCCGCCTCAACCGCTATTCCAGACAAACCTGCCTGCACGGCTTTATCTATCGTCGAGATTCCAATAGTCGGAAGATCCGCCCTCTCGTCTTGTTGCGGTTTCGCCATCTTCACAAGAACGCCGCCTCGCCGAGGTATGCGACCGGCTGCACGCAACTCGCGTACACGATCTATC
Organism: Ochrobactrum vermis; assembly: GCF_002975205.1. Taxonomy (NCBI): domain Bacteria; kingdom Pseudomonadati; phylum Pseudomonadota; class Alphaproteobacteria; order Hyphomicrobiales; family Brucellaceae; genus Ochrobactrum; species Ochrobactrum vermis. The sequence goes on from NZ_PCOC01000001.1 coordinate 1,515,068, forward strand.
ATCTGATCGGTGCCTTCTGCCCCTTCGAGAGCCACAACACGACCGCCAATTGCAATCGCACCCTGCCCGACATCAAGATCACCCAGACGAAGTGCAGTTTCCATCGCAAGTTCAAGATTATGACGTTCTCGGGCGTCTGGTATCTTTCGAGTCAAGACTTGAGCTGGTGACGGGGAAAGCAAATCCGGGACCACCTCGTGAGCTCCGACAACTTTGAAACCAAAGGATTCCAGCAGACCTATGAAAGCGCGCAATAGAGCATCGTCTCCTTGCCCCAGCGCACGTAAAACGTAAGGCACCGCACGTAAAGTAGGCCAGTCAAACTTCAGGTCGCTGACATGGGGCCTGCTTGTCACTCCTCCGGCAAGGACAACCCGATCCACGCCGGCAGCCTTCATGGAGCGCACGAGTTTTGCAAACTCAACGATCGAAATTTCCTGGTGTTCGTATTCGTAAAGTATCGGATCGGCTTCTCCTCGCAACGGCACAAGGAAAGGCGACTTTCCTGCGGCAGCGAGGGCATTGGCCACATTGATCGGCAACAGACCATTGCCAGCGATAATCGCAACGCGTCCCGCATCATTTGCGAAACGCGGTATTTCCTCAATCTTCGCTGCTGTCATGCCCGGCCGCACCATGGACCGCGTCAAGCGGAGGTGTACAGTAGGCCCGCTTGGTATCGACATTGATGAAATCGATCATGTCAATGACAGCCGGAGAGTCAGGTATCGTAGTCAGAACGTCCTTGGCACGATCTCGAATTGGCTTCGTGCGGTCGAACAGCATCCGAACTGCATGACGGAGATTATGGATCTCTTTGCGTTCCATGCCCGAGCGCTTCATACCGACTATATTCAATCCGCCCAGATGAGCGTGCACACCAATCGCCATGCCATAAGGGATTAGATCGCTCACAACCGCAGCCATGCCGCCAACAAAAGCGTGATGTCCAACGCGCACAAACTGATGTATCGCCGCCCCGCCACCGAGAATGGCATGATGCCCGATTGTCGTATGACCGCCAATCATCACGTTGTTGGAAAATGTGACGTAATCGCCAATATCACAGTCATGTGCCACGTGCGCATAAGCCAGAAACGAGCAGTTATCACCGACCGAAGTGTAACCCCGCGCGCTGTCCGACCCTTTGTGCATGGTCACGCCTTCGCGGATAAGGCAGTTTATACCAATATTCAGCTTGGTAGGACCGCCCTTATGCTTATTGTTCTGCGGGTCACACCCCAGAACAGCATGCGGATAAACCTTTCCGCCTGCGCCGAGCGTCGTTGCACCGGTTACCACTACGTGGCTCATCAATTCCGAATTGTCGCCGATGACGGCGCCAGACTGAATGTGACAGAAGGGGCCGACAGACACACCCTGCCCCAGTTCCACACCCTGCTCCACAAGAGCGGTGGGGTGAATGAATGTTTCTTTCATCGATATGCTCACTGGCTTTCTTCAGCTGTGCTGATCATGGCAGCGACTTCAGCTTCCGCAACCTTTACACCATCAACTTCGGCGATGCATTCATATTTCGAGATATTTGCGCGTTGCTTGATCTTCTTTACATGAAGCAGAAGCCGGTCTCCCGGTATAACCGGGCGACGGAATTTCGCATTGTCTATGGTCATGAAATAGACCACACCGGGGCGTCCGGTCTTACGCTGAAGCAGCGAAATAGCACCTGCGGTCTGCGCCATGGCTTCAACGATCAGTACGCCCGGCATGATCGGTTTTTCGGGGAAGTGCCCGGCGAAATGCGGCTCGTTGATCGTCACATTCTTGATGCCGGTTGCAGAGACGTCACCGTCAATGTCGACAATCCTGTCGATCAGCAAAAAGGGATAGCGATGCGGCAACACTGCCAGAAGATCCTGGATATCTGCTGCTTCCAGCTTTGTCTGATTTGCATCACTCATCAGAGGATTGTTCCTTTCTCGATTGCCCGATGCTGCGGATGTTCGCAATATCGCGGAACCACTGCTTGATAGGCCGCGCGGGAATACCACCCCAGCGTTCCCCATCGGGTATGTCATTCATAACACCGCTTGCTGCGGCAACCTGAACGCGCGAGCCGATAATCAAATGGTCAGCAAGCCCCACGCGCCCACCCAACATGGTCTGATCGCCAATGACACAACTGCCGGAAATGCCGCAATGTGCCGCAACGATACAGAAACGACCAAACCGCACGTTATGTGCGATTTGAACGAGATTATCGATCTTCGTACCTTCACCAATGACGGTGTCATTCAACGAACCACGATCAATCGTGGTATTGGCGCCAATCTCGACATTATCCTGAATGATGACCCGACCAAGCTGGGGAACCTTTTCCAAACCAGCGGCACCGGGAACGTAGCCGAAACCGTCCTGTCCTATGCGAACACCCGGATGAAGCGAAACCTGATTGCCTATGAAAGCGCACTGAACGGTTACACCTGGCGCAATATAGCTGTTGCGACCGATCTGGCTACCCTCGCCGATGACGGCCGTTGAAGCAACCAACGTACCGGAGCCAATGGTCACACCCTTCCCGATCACCGCTCCGGCTTCGATGGTCGCGCCATCTTCGATATGTGCGGTCGGATGAATAATCGCCCCTGCAGAAACACCTGTTTCTCCAAACCAGCTAACCGGCCTGACAGATGTTGGAAACAGCATTCGACCGACGGATGCGAAATCCCGTTGCGGACTACGGGTAACCAATGCTGCTATATGCGACGGTACGCTGTCCACCAAGGCTTCCGTACATAGGACGCCTGCGGCGCTGATCGAGGACAGGCCGTCGGCATACTTCTTGCCTTCAACGAAAGCAAGAGAACCATCGGCCGCATCTTTCAGAGAAGATAAACGCGCAACAGAACGCGGCGCAAACTTCGGATCCCGAAGTCTTGCACCGGTAAAATCTGCTATATCGCCAATCGTGAGTTCACGCGAAGGCGCGAAAAAAACAGGATCTGCCATCAAAACACTTTCTTCCCCGGGGTTATTACACCCCGGGAAAAGGCAAATCTATTAGAACTTGGTCGAGACACCGAAATTGAAGTTCTGAACCTTGTCGGTATCAGCCTTCGCGATCGGGAACGCATAGTCAAAGCGCAGAGGACCGAACGGCGAAGCCCACATCAAGCTCACACCTGCCGAAGCACGAAGCTTCTTGTCGTCACCATAAATTGGCGAGCCACCCTGCGAAGAGTCGTTGCCATAAAGCGTTGCCGCATCGGCGAACAAGGCGCCACGGATACCAAGGCTTTCAGGAACAAGCGGCATCGGGAACTGAACTTCAGCCGTACCGTTGATATAGGTCGTTCCACCCATCCAGTAACGCTTGCCGTTTGCGGCGTCCTGATATGGACCAATACCGTTGAACTTGAAGCCGCGAATGATGTCCGAATTGTTCTTGAACAGGTCGAAAATACGAACGCCATCATCGCCAAATTCATGGATATAACCGCCGCCAATGCCCAGCATACCGACGATATCGGCTTCCTGAGAAAGCGTCTTGTAGTAGTTACCCTTGAACGTGGTCTTGATGTACTTGGCATCGCCACCGAGACCAGCAAACTCCTGCGTGAACTTGCCGTAAAGGCCGTCATGCGGATTCTTCATGTCGTCGATGGAGTTGTAGGTCAACGAATAACTGACCGACGAACGGAGCCATGGACTATGTTCCGCAGCCTCAAGCAAGGCAGGAGCATAATAATTATCGGCATCCGCACGGAACAGGTCATACTTTTCCTGAACCAAGTTATACGCGAGACCGGCCGAGAAATTATCCGTGATCGGAAGACCGAAACGGATCGTACCACCGGTCTGCTCGACGTCGTAATCGTCATTTACGCGATACGTACGACGGAAAACATCAAAGCCGGCCGAAAGGCGGTAACCGAGGAAATACGGCTCGGTAAACGACAGGCCGTAATTGCGCATATCGTCCTGACCGGCACCGGCACTGATACGAATATACTGGCCACGTCCGAGGAAGTTACGCTCGGTGATAGCAGCTTCAACCTGAGCACCCGGCGATTCGCCACCAGTCGTGTAACCACCACCGATCGAGAATTCCCCCGTCGACTTTTCGACAACGTCGACGACCAGAATAACCTGATCCGGCTCGGAACCAGGCGCGGTAGAAATATTGACCGTCTGGAAGAAATCGAGCGCTTCGAGACGACGCTTCGCACGCTGCACCATGACCTGATTGAAAGCGTCACCTTCGTTCATGTCAAATTCGCGACGAATCACAAAGTCACGGGTCTTGTCATTGCCGCGGATCTCAATACGCTGGATGTAAGCGCGCGGACCTTCGTCAACACTGTAAACGACCGAGATGGTGTGATTTTCGAAATCGCGATCACCGCGCGGCTCGACCTTTGCAAAGGCATAGCCACTACCAGCAACATTTTCGGTAACTGCTAGTACCGAATCTTCGATTTCCTTGGCGCTGTAAGGCTTACCGGAGCGCGTCTTGACCAGATGGTCCAGAGCCTGCCCGTCAACACCGTCAACGTTGCTTTCGACGCTTACATTGCCGAACGTATAGCGCTGACCTTCATCAACCGTGATGGTGATCGTGTATTCGTTCGTCGAAGGATCGAGAACCGCATTCGATGAGATGACGCGGAAATCCGCATAGCCGCGATTGTAATAGAAACGACGGAGCGTTTCCTCGTCAGCCTGAAGACGACCTTCGTCATACACGTCGTTACGCGTCAGCCACGAAAGCGGGTTTGAACGCTTGGTCGAGATTACATCACGCAGACGGCGGGAGCCGAATGCCTGATTACCGACGAAATCGACGTTTGCGATCTTCGTGCGCGAACCTTCGTTGATCTCATAGACGACGTTCACACGCCCCTGACCAAGATCGACAGTACGCGCATTCACAGTCGCATCGCTGCGCCCGATATGTGCATAAGCACCCTTGATAGCCTCAACGTCGGCTTCCATCGTTGCAGCGTCATAAGGCGAGCGAGCCTTGAGCTGAACTGCGCGAGCGAGATCCGGATCCTTGATCTTCTTGTTGCCCTGGAAAAGGACATTGTTAACGACCGAACGCTCGGAAACATTCACAACGAGCGTACTGCCGGACTGATTGATGCGAACATCCGAAAACAGGCCCATTGCGAACAGGCGCTTCACCGCAGCATCAATATCGGCGCTGGTGAAAGCCTTGCCCGGGCGAATCTCGATGTTGTCACGGATGGACTGTGCGTCGACGCGGGTATTACCGCGTACCTCGATACGGCTAACGACAGCAGCCTCGGCAACATTGACCGAAGCCAGCGAGAGTGCAGCAGTACCCGAAGCCACAAGAGCCACTGACATGGCGAGCGCAGATGCGGCGCCAAAGAATTTAGAACTTGCCGTCATAGGCTTTCCGAACCTTCGTTTTTCTGTCCCCGGGGCGATTAACCCAGAAAAGCACGTACAGATACAACCGTCATACCCGGTTTTTCCATACAAGCAAGCGTCACGGTTAAATTCTGTTTACTTAAGCAACCAGCGTGGCATCCGCGCCACGCGATTTAAGCGTTATGGTAAACAAATCGCTTAGCTTTTCTAGCAGTCACTCCCAATTTTCACTTCTGTTTAACACCTTCCCCGATCCTCATCGGCGAAGGCACGCATCATAGCGGTTAGCTGACTGGAACCCTCCAGCCTGCACCGATCCCCAAGATCACCACCTGAGCCAGCCGGAGAGTCATCTAGCAGGCAAACAGGTCGTTGAAAAGTACGAACCCCATGAATCCCATAACAAGAAGGAACCCGGCACGGTAGAAAATTTCCTGCGCTGCAGCAGATACCGGACTACCCTTTATGGCCTCGACTGCATAAAAAACCAGATGACCGCCATCCAGCGGAGGCAGCGGAAACAGGTTCAAAAGCCCTATGCCGACGGACAACATCGCCATCAGTTGAATGAGCCAATCAAAACCCTGACTTGCCGCCTTGCCAGCCATGTTGGCGATCTTGACCGGACCGCCAAGCTGGCATTTATCCTCGCGCCCTACTGCGAACCGCTGGAAAAACTCTCCTGTGCGGCTGATAATATAGCCTGTCTCCATGACAGCTTGCCCCACTGATTCGAGGGGACCATATTCAATCCGGCGAAAATTACCGACAGCTTCAGTGGTTTCCACACCAATGGCGCCAAGCTTGATCTTGTTCCCAAGCGGATCGGTTCGTTCGACAATTGCCGGAACAGCCTGCAGATCCACCATCTTGCCATCACGCTCGACGCTGAAATTCAGCTTGTCTCCCGCACGACCGGATACGATGCGCTGCACGTCTGAAAAAGTTGTGATCTTTTCGCCATCAACGCTGATGAAGCGATCCCCAGCTTCAAACCCTGCTTCTGCTGCTGGGCTACCTGGCTGCACGCCAGCGATGAGCGGATCAGAAATCTGCCGGCCATAAAGCGCAAAGAAGACGCTGAAGATAATAACCGTCAGAATGATATTGAATGCAGGCCCCGCAAAGACGGTCGCCGCGCGCTTCCACACAGGTTGAGTGTGAAATGCCCTTTGCTGTTCATCCTCACTCAGTTTTGCACTATCGACGTCGACAGGAGAACTCGTGGCGCTCTCATCACCAATGAACTTGACATAGCCGCCAAGCGGAATGGCAGAAATCTTCCACCGTGTTCCGTGCTTATCCGTGAAACCGATCAACTCAGGTCCAAAGCCGATAGAAAAAGCCTGTGAACCAATGCCGCACCAGCGCGCAACCAGATAATGGCCCATTTCATGGACAAAGACCACAACGGTCAGAACAAAGAGAAATGGAATGATGGTCCCGACAAGCAGGCTTTCGCCACCCAGAAAAAAGGCCAACGCCTCCTGCAAATCACTACTCCTTACAAAACACTATCGAGCCAACGAAGAGCTGAATGGATTTTGAACTACCCCTAAACTCATCCGTTGCGCCCTTAGAAACTGAAGAAAATCGCGGACGGCACGTCTGGTTCGGCGAAAATTGCACCAAACAGGTACAAAAGTGCGGCGGCAGCCACAAGCCCATCAACGCGATCCAGAACACCGCCATGTCCCGGCAGAAGACGTCCGGAGTCCTTTGCGCCGAACTGGCGCTTCACCCATGATTCTGCAAGATCACCGATCTGCGAAACAATAGACAACAGCAATGCGAGCAGCGGCACGATCCAGCTGCCTGGAGCAGCCACCAGAGACGCCACCAAAATCCCTCCAGCCACGGCAGCAGCAGCACCGCCGATGGCACCGGACCATGTCTTGTTCGGTGAAAAGCGCGGTGCCAGTTTCGGTCCGCCCAGCGCCCGTCCATTGAAGTAAGCTGCAATATCGGTGGACCAGACAACGGCGAAGAGGAAAACAATCGCAGTAAAGCCGAACGGCTCGTCACCGCGCAGAAGCGAGAGCGACACAGCAGAGAAACCGGCATAGAAAAGTCCCGCTGCTGGCCAGCCTCGGCCAGCCCTCCATTGCGTGACCAAAAGAATGAGAGTGCCCGCCAGCAGAACGCCAATTGTCAGCAATGCACTTCGGTCAATGACGAGCAGTACACTGGTAAGTACCAGCCATACCCAGCCAAACAGACGCGAAAACGACGTCTGTTTTGATTCGGTCAAGCTCGTCCACTCGTGGAACATGGCCAATCCGATCGCAATCGAAAACAGCGTGAAACCCAGACCGCCGACCCAGGTCAGCCATAAGGCGGCTGTACCGAGGACAATGGCAGTAATGATACGGGTTTGCAGATTGGACATTGAGACCTTTCGACGGGCTGGCTTACGCCATACTAGAGCATTTTTTAGTGGTGCTGCCTCGTGGAAACCACCTTAGACTGCCGCCCCCTTGGTCGAAGGGCATGCGATTTCTTCTTCAAGCTCCTCCAGCCCTGCCCGCGTTTCTACTCCCCCAAACCGACGCTCGCGCTGGCGAAAAGCCTCATAGGCTGCATCAAGGTCGGACGAGCGGAAATCTGGCCAATGAATGGACAGGAACAAAAACTCGGAATATGCCGCTTGCCAGAGCAGAAAGTTCGACAGGCGCATTTCACCGCTTGTACGGATAATAAGATCTGGATCGGGTATCCCGGCAGTATCGAGATTTGCAGAAACCAGTTCACTGGAGATTGAGGCTGGATCAAGTAGCCCGGCAGCAACATCGCGCGCCAAGCTTCGCACGGCACGGACGATCTCGTCGCGGGAACCGTAGTTGAAGGCAATGATCAGGTTAAGGCCGGTATTGCGATGCGTGAGCGTCTCTGCTTCGATCAACAGCGCACGAATATCGGCAGCAAGCTCGTCGCGTTCGCCGATAATGCTGACCCGCACATTGTTGCGATGCAGTTCTGCAAGGTCACGACGGATGAAAATCTTCAGCAAACCCAGAAGGTCGTTTACTTCCCCGCTGGGGCGGGACCAGTTTTCTGAAGAAAATGCAAACAATGTGAGGTAGCCGAGGCCACGGTCCCCGGCTGCCCGCACCGTCTCGCGAAGAGCTTCCACGCCTGCCCGGTGTCCGGCGCTGCGCGGCAAATTGCGTGCCTTCGCCCAACGGCCATTGCCATCCATAATAATGGCGATGTGGCGCGGATTGGACATGGCGAAGCTCTCCCTCAATGAAAACCATGCAAGGCCTAAACCTGCATGATCTCCCCTTCTTTCACTGCAACAACCTTATCCATCTCTGCAATGGTTTCGTCGGTCAGCTTCTGCACTTTTTCAGACTGAACCCGGCTATCATCCTGACTGATGTCGCCGTCCTTCTCCAGCTTTTTCAGCGTGTCCATACCGTCGCGACGGACATGACGAGCGGCGATGCGGCCTTGTTCTGCATATTGATGCGCGATCTTGACCAGTTCTTTGCGGCGCTGTTCGTTCAGTTCCGGCAGCGGAATGCGAAGTGTCATACCGTCGGTGATCGGATTAAGGCCCAGACCGGAATCACGGATGGCACGTTCTACGGCACCTACCATGCTCTTATCCCAGACGGAGACCGAAAGCATACGCGATTCGGGAACGGTGATATTGGCAACCTGATTGATCGGCATCGTAGCGCCGTAGGCTTCGATAGTGATTGGTTCAAGCAGGCTGGCGGAAGCACGGCCGGTACGAAGACCGTTCAGATCGTGCTTCAAAGAATTGACTGCGCCTTCCATGCGGCGTTTCAGGTCGTTGATGTCGAAAGCATCACTCATGCATTTTCTCCTTCGATACGCAGCAAGGGTCGATCAATTATCGGAAACGATCGTGCAGCGTCCCTTGCCTTGCAGAATTTCGGCCAAGCCGCCGTTTTCATGGATGGAATAGACTATTATCGGAATGTTGTTCTCACGCGCAAGGGCAACAGCGGCTGTATCCATGACTGCGAGCCCGCGATCGAGAACTTCTTTGTGCGTCAGCTGATCGAAACGCGTTGCATTCGGATCCTTTTTCGGGTCCGCAGAGTAGATCCCATCGACCTGTGTGCCCTTCAAAAGAGCATCGGCTTCAATTTCCGCAGCGCGAAGAGCTGCCGCCGAATCCGTCGTGAAGAAAGGATTTCCGGTGCCGCCGGCAAAAATCACGACCTTGCCTTCGTCCATATAGGCCGTGGCCTTTCTCTGCGAAAAGCTCTCACAGATTTCCGGCATGGCTATGGCCGAAAGCACCACGGAATCAACATCGATCTTATGTAGGGAGGTGCGAAGTGCCAGCGAGTTGATAACCGTGGCCAGCATCCCCATGTGATCGCCGGTGACGCGGTCTCCGCCTTTTGAGGCCACAGCGACGCCGCGGAAAATATTACCACCGCCAATCACCACACCAACTTCAACGCCGAGCGACCGCGCCTGCTTGATATCGCTTGCAATACGGTCCGCGACGGAAACGTCGATGCCAAAGCCCTGACTGCCCATCAATGCCTCGCCCGAGGCTTTCAAAAGGACGCGTTTGTAGGCGGGCTTACCGGACATTGGATGCTCTCCGCAGATTGTGATCAACTGGTTGTGTTCGGGTTCCGATACACGAAGGGCACCGCGTTGTCACGCGATGCCCTTCATAATCAAAAGCCTTTTCAGGCAATAACAGTTTTAGCCCTTGGCAGCAGCAGCCACTTCAGCAGCGAAATCGGTCTCTTCCTTCTCGATGCCTTCGCCGAGAGCGATGCGAGCAAAGCCGACGATCTTGGCCGGAGCGCCGATGGTCTTTTCAGCTTCCTTGAGGGCAGCTGCAACCGTAAGGTCCGGATTGATGACGAACGCCTGCGAAAGAAGAACAACTTCTTCGTAGAACTTGCGCATACGGCCTTCAATCATCTTCTCGATGATGTTGTCCGGCTTGCCAGACTCACGGGCCTGCTCGATGAAGATCGCCTTCTCGCGCTCGGCGGCAGCCGGATCGACGTCTTCGGCGGTCAGAGCCAGCGGGTTGATTGCAGCAACGTGCATGGCGACCTGGCGGCCGAATGCGTTTGCAGCTTCTGCGTCGCCAGCGGTTTCGATTGCAACGAGAACGCCGAGCTTGCCGAGGCCATCAGCAACACCATTGTGAATGTAGGTCGCGACAACGCCCTGCGGAACGCTGAGTGCAGCCGAACGACGGAAACCGATGTTTTCGCCGATGGTTGCAACTGCATCCTTGGCAGCCTGCGTAACAGTCTTGCCGTCAATATCGGCGTTGGCTACAGCTTCCGTAGAACCATCGGTCGACAGAGCAGCCTGGGCAATCTTACGGACGAGGTCCTGGAAGGCATCGTTGCGAGCAACGAAGTCAGTTTCGGAGTTCACTTCAACGACAACGGCCTTGTTGCCGGAAGCTGCAACGCCAACCAGACCTTCGGCAGCCGTACGGCCAGCCTTCTTGTCAGCCTTTGCGATACCCTTGGCGCGCAGCCAATCAACGGCAGCTTCGATATCGCCATTGGTTTCAGCAAGTGCGGCCTTGCAGTCCATCATGCCGGCGCCGGTGAGGTCGCGGAGTTCTTTGACGAGAGATGCGGAAATGCTCATGATGTCGCCTTTCATGAAAGCGAAGGCACACCGGATGGGTGTGCCAACTTTTAACCGGCGCTTGGTTTCTGGACCGCGATCCGACCTGAGCATTGCACTTCAGGAATCACAATCCCGCACCGGGATGAAACGAAATTATCCACCCGCCCTATCAAAGATATGACGGATGGATGAAATCACACGCTGATTAAGCGCCTGCAGCCGGAGCTTCGAGGGCTGGCTCAACTGGAGCCTCAGCCTGCGCACCGACGTCGATGCCCATTGCACCCTGCTGACGAGCAATGCCGTCGAGAGCAGCGCGGGCGATCAGATCGCAATAAAGAGCGATAGCGCGTGCAGCGTCGTCGTTGCCTGGGATCGGGTAATCGATCTGGTCAGGATCGCAGTTCGAATCGATCACGGCGACAACCGGAATACCAAGACGCTTGGCTTCCTGAATAGCAATCGCTTCCTTGTTGGTGTCGATAATGAACATCAGGTCCGGAACCGAACCCATGTCCTTGATACCGCCCAAGGCGCGGTCAAGCTTTTCACGCTCACGCTGAAGGTTCAGAAGTTCCTTCTTGGTGAAGCCCTGGCCTTCGCCGGCCAGAAGTTCGTCGAGCTTGCGCAGACGCTGGATCGAGTTGGAGATCGTCTTCCAGTTGGTCATCATGCCGCCGAGCCAGCGAGCGTTGACGTAGTACTGTGCCGAACGGTTTGCTGCATCGGCAATGATGTCCGAAGCCTGACGCTTCGTGCCGACGAACAGAACGCGACCGCCGCGAGCAACGGTGTCCGAAACGATCTTCAGCGCATTGTGCAGCAGAGGAACGGTCTGGGACAGATCGAGAATGTGGATGTTGTTACGATCACCATAGATGTATGGTGCCATTTTCGGGTTCCAGCGATGGGTCTGGTGGCCGAAGTGAACACCAGCTTCCAGAAGCTGGCGCATGCTGAAATCAGGCAATGCCATCTGTATTTTCCTTTTCCGGTTGAACCTCCACGGGCTGAGGCGATTGCTCGCCACCGGAGGCTGAGGCAGGATTTCTCCCTGCAAAAGCCCAATCCCGTGTGTGGAATAGGCGCGCTGTTAACTGATCGCGCCGCAAATTGCAAGTCATCTGCACAATATAGCACTGAACAAGCAAACGAACACGCCAGTCAACGTGCTATTTGCAGGATGCGGCCTGCTTTGCCGCGTCGTAGACATCAAGCTTCACGAGTTTTCCGCGCATGGAAAAATCTCCGTAGTCCATTGTGAGGTCGCGGGTAATGCCATTGCGATAGAGCTTGAAATTGATGCGGTAGATCGGCAGGCCGTCCTGCTTTTCCTTATCGTCGAAATAGGCAATCGTCACCGGCCAGACCTGATCCTTGGAAAATTTGCCCATCACCTTGGTCTCATCATCCGGCAGGGCCTGCTCCTTACCGACAACCACAGTGGTAGCAACCACCCGGTCAGCATCTTCAGAGGCATCGAAAAGCGACGTCTGATAGAATTTCTGTCCGGCTTCCGCTTTTCCGATCAGCTCTTCCATATGCCCCGTCGGAAACTGCGTTCCCTTAAGATCCAGCTTGTTTTCCTTCGGCTTGCTCAACTCAACGACTGTCTTCCCGCCCTCGAGCTTGGCGTCACCGCGTACTTCCTTGACCAGCTCCTTGTCCACGAAGGTCTTGTTGACAAAGCGGAAGTTTTTTCCGTCCGCGCCTTCAAAAGTCGTCGTCTGCTGATCCGTCACCCGCTGAGGCTGTTCTTCCATATCGATCCGCGTGACGAAGCGAAAATTGGTCGTGTAGCCTTCACACGCAGATCCGTTGAACTCGTAAACCATACGACCGGTCAAACCGCTGATGCCCGACTTTTCATCGGCACGATCCAGGGTCAGATCATAGACTGCGCGATGTGGAACCAACGTTACCGTCGAGGCCGCATGGGCGACGCCAGCAAACCCGGCCCATACACAAGCAGCCGTTCCACTCGCCGCAACCGCACTCTTGAAAAAACGCATACATAAATCTCCCGATGAGTTGACGAGCATGATAAAAAAACTCGTGGCGGAAGCGAGGCAAAAAACGCACCCTTCCCAAAAGCTTCACCGATTCTGCCTATAGGTAGATCGCGAAGTACCTTTGCAAGCAAGGATTAATGCAATGACCGATACGATCGACAGCCGCCTTAAAAATCTGGGTATATCCATCCCGGAAGCCGCGGCACCTGCCGCCAATTATGTCCCTTTTGCGCAAAGCGGTTCTCTGCTCCTGACATCTGGCCAGCTTCCACTGGACGGCGGCAAGCTTGTGCATACCGGTCAGATCGGCGATGAGTTGACAGTCGCGCATGGACAAGCTGCGGCGCGTGCCTGCGCCATTAACATTCTTGCCCAAGCAAAAGCAGCACTCGGCGACCTCGAACGTATCAAGCGGATTGTGAAGATTACCGTCTTCGTGGCCTCCACGCCTGATTTCGTCGAGCAGCATCTTGTTGCCAATGGCGCATCCGATCTCCTGGTGGCGATTCTCGGTGATGCAGGCAAGCATGCACGCTCGGCAGTTGGCGTTGCCAGCCTGCCGCTCAATGCACCGGTAGAAATTGAAGCGATCATCGAGGTTGCCTGATATGACTTCCATCGACTGGATCAAGAAGCGTCCCATTGCCCATCGCGGATTGCATGATCTCAATAGGGAACGCTGGGAAAACACCCTTTCAGCGTTCGAAGCCGCAGCCAAAGCGGGTTTTGCCATCGAATGCGATGTTCATCTCACCTGTGACGGCGGCGTTGTTGTCTTTCATGATGATGAACTGAAGCGCCTCGCCGGTCGCGAGGGTCGCATCAGCGATTTGACACTGGCGGAAGCGACCGCGCTGAAGATCGGCGGTACCGCCGATCACGTGCCGACGCTTCGTCAAATGCTTGAACTGGTTGATGGTCGCGTGCCTCTCGTCATCGAACTGAAGGGCATCGAAGGCAAAGATGACGGTCTGGTCGCCGCGACCGCCAGAGAACTGGCTTCCTATAAGGGTGAAGCCGCGATCATGTCTTTCGATCACCATCTGATCCGCCGTTTCGCGGCAGATGCACCGGGAATTCCTGGCGGTCTAACCGCCGAAGGTACGCGCACGGAAGACTTTGAACGACATTTCTCCATGCTGGCGCATGGCATTTCCTTCGTATCCTATAACGTGCATCACCTGCCGAATCCATTCGTTACTTTCGTTCGGGAGAAGTTGCAAATGCCGGTGATCAGCTGGACCATCCGGGATCGAGAAATGCAAAGCCATAGCGACCTCAATGTCGACCAGATCACGTTCGAAGGCTTCGATCCGCGCGCCCTCGTGGCTTGACGACAACGCGCCGAGCGCCACAGAATGTGCGCGATAACGGCAAAGGAATAGCGGTGAACGACGAAGATCCGCAGAATGAACAAAGCTTCGTTCTTCGTGTCGTTGAGAATATCAGCGAATTCACGGCAGACGAATGGAACGGTCTTGTCGGGGCATCCCGGCAGGACATAAATTACAATCCCTTCATTACCCGTAACTTCCTGTCGGCTTTGGAAAAATCAGGCTCTGTTTCGCAGAAGGCAGGCTGGCTTCCACGTCACTTACGTCTTGAAGACGACCGAGGCCGTCTCATCGGAGCTGTGCCGAACTATCTCAAGGGGCATAGTCAGGGAGAATATGTCTTTGACCATGGATGGGCTGATGCTTTCGAGCGCGCCGGAGGTCGATATTATCCAAAATTTCAGGCAGCAGTGCCTTTCACACCAGCCACCGGGCCACGTTTGCTCAACCATGTCGCCTATGAAAGCGAGGCTGTTCGCCTGGCCTTGGCTGGCGGGCTGCGTGAACTAGCAGATCAAACCGGGGTCTCATCAGCGCATGTAACGTTTGCGCTACCCGATGAAATTTCCTCACTGGAGCAAGCGGGCTTTCTCCATCGCACAGATCAGCAGTTTCACTTTAAAAACAATAGCTTTAAAAGCTATGATGATTTCCTGAATGAGCTTGTATCGCGAAAGCGTAAGGCGCTGAAGAAAGAACGGCGTGAAGCCTTGTCGGATGGCATTGAAATCGACTGGCTGACCGGCAATGACCTCACAGAAGCAGTCTGGGATGATTTTTTTAGATTCTATATGGACACAGGCAGTCGCAAATGGGGACGGCCTTATCTGAACAGGCAGTTCTTTTCGCTAATCGGCGAAAGCATGGCGGAAGACATCCTGCTCGTCATGGCCAAACGCAACGGACATTACATTGCCGGTGCGATCAATTTCATTGGAGGCGACACCCTCTTTGGCCGTCACTGGGGCTGCATTGAAGATCATCCCTATCTACATTTCGAGGTTTGTTATCATCAGGCGATCGACTTTGCCATCGATCGAAAGCTTAGTGTTGTAGAAGCTGGCGCACAGGGCGAGCATAAAATTGCGCGCGGTTACGTACCGGTCACGACCCATTCAGCACATTACATTGTTCATGAAGGCTTTCGAAACGCCGTGCGCGACTATCTCGATCATGAACGCCGTGAGGTCCAACAAATTCAGAGCACCCTGGAAGAACATTCGCCCTTCAGGGATGATTGACCTCGTCCACCTTGCCTAACGCGACTTGATACGGTCTGATCCTGCCAAACATTTCGCATTGGAGAGAATCGCATGTCCGGCACCTATGACGACAACAATATCTTCGCCAAAATTCTGCGCGGGGAAATCCCGTCCACCCGTGTATACGAAACGGACGATATCGTTGCTTTCATGGATGTGATGCCGCAAGGCACGGGCCATACGCTGGTCGTGCCGAAGGCACCGTCACGCAATCTCCTCGATGCCAAACCGGAAACCCTCGCGAACGCTGTGCAAGTAGTGCAGAAAATCGCGCAAGCCGTGCAGAAGGCGTTCAATGCCGATGGCGTAACCGTCATGCAGTTCAACGAACCGGCATCCGGCCAGACCGTTTATCATCTGCATTTCCATGTGATCCCACGCTTTGAAGGCGTAGCGCTCAAGCCTCATACCGGACAGATGGAAGACACCGCAGTTCTTTCAGCAAACGCTGAAAAGATCCGTGCAGCACTCTGATATTAATCGCACTTTCAAAGTGTAAGCAGACCGATTACCAGCAGGATTTCCGCAACCAGCACGCCAACGAGCAATCGCTTGCCCGTAACGAGAAAAGCGGCAAATCCTGCTGCAGCAGACCCCGCGCGCAGCCAGACCGGCGAATTGGCCAGTTCGCCATTTGGATAGAGAATAAGCTGCGCGATAACACCCGCAACGAGAGCCGTTGCGACGCAGCGCACGAGAACGAGAAATTCTGAATCCTCGCGTATACGCCCGCCAACCAGCACCCCCATCACACGGAACAGATAGGTTGGAAGCGCTCCGGCCAGCAGAATAAACAGAAACGGCCACCACCAGTTCGAAAAACTATCCCAGTTCATTCAACTGCTCCCACCGATACGCGATGCATCCGGTGAAAACCGAAAGCTATCAGCCCGCCGAGAACTCCCGTAATCAGCAGGTCATATCCCGGAGCCAGATGATGAAATATGGGAAACAGAACTATCCCGGAAATCATCGCAACCTGCCCTGCCCGCTCTCTGGCTGAACGCCAGAGCGAGGTCAGAAAGTACATCGGCGTCAGCAAAAACAGCGCGGCGAAAACAATTGGCGGAAAAGACGTCGATAACGAATAGACGACGGCGACAACAATCGCATTGGTTCCCACCAGAACCATACCGATTCCCGCAAAATAGCTGGTGCGCATATCACGCGGGATCTTGCGTAACTCTTCCATGGCCATGACCCAGGCAGTGACAGCAACGAAATGACACAGAGCTGCAAGCGTCAGTTTCCGCGTTTTCGGCCCCTGCAACTCGGGAAGCAAGGCTACCACCATTGGCATCAGGCGCACTGAAGACAGGCCAACTGCGAGCGCTGTGGCGGGCAAAGCCGCACCTGCGCTGATCGCGCCGATCAACACCACTTTCGCTGGAAGCGCCCAGATGGTCAGCGTCATGAAGACTGCCTGAACAGCGGTAATACCGCTTTCGATCGCCAATCCTGCAAAACCGATAAACGAACTCATCAGCAAAAGAGCCGGAATACTGCAAATGCGCGTACAACCGCGCAAGAACCATCGTATGTGACGACGGTCTTCTAGATTTTGCTCTGGATGATCGGAATGAATCGGTGGCATGGAGGCACGTTAGAGCAACGTCCGAGCAAGTTGCACCCGGTTTCTATCGTTCAGGTCGGAAAACCTCAATTTTCACGCATTACCTTCGCATGCCCGTAAAAAAACGGCCCTCCAAGAGGGCCGTTTCCGGTCTTGATTATTTCTTTCGTGGCACTTTCGGTACCGACGATTTTGCGGGCGAAGCCTTTGAAGAGGCTTTAGATGTCGGCTCGACCTTGCCTGCCAGCACCTTTTCTTTCTCAGCCTTCTTCGGCGTAGCCTTTTTGCGCTGTGGCAGCTTCTTTTCAGCCGGAATGTCCTTCTTCGGACTTACCGGCTTATCAGCCACACTTTCAAGCGAAAGATCAGTCTTTCCGTCCGGCTTGGTCACGACATCCACACGAACCGTGCCGCCATGCTTGAGTTTTCCGAAGAGCACTTCATCGGCCAGTGGCTTCTTGATGTGCTCCTGGATAACGCGGGCAAGCGGACGTGCACCCATGCGCTCATCATAGCCCTTGTCAGCAAGCCAGGCGATTGCACCCTCGGTCAGTTCAAAGGTCACACCTCGTTCAGCAAGCTGTGCCTCAAGCTGAAGCACAAACTTCTGCACAACCTGATGAATGACAGGAACAGGCAGCGGACCGAACGGAATGATCGCATCGAGACGGTTGCGGAACTCCGGCGTGAACAGCCGGTTGATCGCTTCCATATCGTCGCCTTCACGCCGAGTGGAACCGAAGCCGATTGCCGCCCTTGCCATATCCGACGCACCGGCATTGGTGGTCATGATCAAAATCACATTGCGGAAATCGATCTTCTTGCCGTTGTGATCGGTCAGCGAACCGTGATCCATCACCTGCAACAAAATGTTGAACAGATCCGGATGAGCCTTCTCGATTTCATCGAGCAGCAGCACGCAATGCGGATGCTGATCCACACCATCTGTCAGAAGGCCGCCCTGATCAAAGCCGACATAGCCAGGAGGCGCACCGATGAGTCGCGATACGGTATGGCGTTCCATATATTCCGACATATCGAAACGCAGAAGCTCCACGCCGAGCGAGCTCGCCAGCTGTTTAGCCACTTCCGTCTTACCGACGCCGGTCGGGCCGGAGAACAGGTAGGAGCCGATTGGCTTGTCAGGTTCACGCAAGCCAGCACGCGCGAGCTTGATCGAGGCCGACAGCGCTTCAATAGCCAGATCCTGACCGTAGACAACGCGCTTCAGCTCAGCATCAAGATGCGACAGAACCTGTTCGTCATCCTTCGATACGGACTTCGGCGGGATACGGGCCATCGTTGCGATTGTCGCCTCGATTTCCTTTACACCGATGGTCTTCTTGCGTTTGTTCTCAGGCAACAGCATCTGACTGGCGCCAGTTTCGTCAATCACATCGATTGCCTTGTCCGGCAATTTGCGATCCGAAATATAACGCGCGGACAATTCCACTGCCGTCTTGATAGCATCGACCGTGTACTTGACCTTATGGAAGTCCTCGAAATAAGGCTTCAGCCCTTTCATGATTTCAATCGCATCCGGGATCGAAGGCTCATTGACATCGATCTTCTGGAAACGACGCACCAAGGCACGGTCCTTCTCGAAGAACTGACGATATTCCTTATAGGTGGTCGAGCCGATGCAACGGATGGCACCTGAAGAAAGCGCGGGCTTCAACAGGTTCGATGCGTCCATTGCACCACCTGACGTAGCGCCAGCACCAATGACGGTGTGAATCTCATCGATGAACAAGACCGCACCCGGATACTCTTCGAGTTCCTTGACGACCTGCTTCAGACGTTCTTCGAAATCACCGCGATAACGCGTGCCAGCCAGAAGCGTGCCCATGTCGAGCGAAAAGATCGTTGCATCGGCAAGCGCCTCTGGCACTTGTCCTTCGACGATTCGCTTGGCAAGACCTTCGGCAATGGCGGTTTTGCCGACGCCGGGATCCCCCACATAAAGCGGGTTATTCTTCGAACGGCGGCAAAGCACCTGGATGGTACGGCTGATTTCGCTGTCGCGACCGATCAGCGGATCGATACGACCAGCTTTGGCCTTTTCATTCAGATTGACGCAATAGGCGGACAGCGCGTCCTGCTTTTTCTTGGCGCTTTCTTCCTGCTCAGTGCTTGTCCGCTCTTCGCTTGCGCTCTCTGCGCCACGCGGTGGGCGGGTTTCGCTACTTTGCGGGCGTTTTGAAATACCGTGCGAGATGTAGTTCACAGCATCGTAACGGGTCATCTGCTGCTCTTGGAGGAAATAAGCAGCATGGCTTTCCCGTTCCGCAAAGATGGCGACCAGTACATTTGCACCGGTCACTTCCTCACGATTCGAGGACTGCACATGGATGACCGCACGCTGAATGACGCGCTGGAAAGCGGCAGTTGGTTTGGAATCCTCATCATAACCCGTAACAAGGTTATCAAGTTCGCGATCAACATAATCGGTGACGATACGTTTGAGATGCTCAAGGTCGACGCTGCAGGCACGCATCACTGCGCCCGCATCCTGATCGTCGATCAAGGCAAGCAAAAGATGTTCGAGCGTCGCATATTCGTGATGCCGCTCGTTTGCTATTGTGAGGGCTTGATGCAGGGCCCTTTCAAGGCTTGGGGAGAACGATGGCATATGACCTCACTTTTTCTCCATCACGCATTGCAGCGGATGCTGGTTTTGGCGGGCGAAATCCATGACCTGGCTGACTTTGGTTTCGGCGACTTCGTATGTAAATACGCCGCACTCGCCGACCCCGTGATTGTGAACATGCAACATGATGCGCGTGGCATCATCCTGGTTCTTCTGAAAGAACCGTTGCAGGACATGAACGACGAACTCCATGGGTGTGTAGTCGTCGTTGAGGAGCAGGACACGATAAAGGCTGGGCTTCTTGGTCTTCGGCTGTGTACGCGTGACCACAACGGTGCCGTTTTCCGGACCATTTCCGCCGTCAGTCTTGCTTTGCATGACTATTTCAAGATGCCTCATGAAACCTATTACCCGGATGCCCATCTGCCTGACCCAACTTGCCCTATTATGTAGGTCGTCATGTGGTGATTTTAAGCCCTTCATTGGCACTTGCAACCGGGACTTATTGCAATAACGAGGCTTGACACAGTTATATGGTGTCGTCCGAACGATAGGCCTTGGCGCGCCAACGCTATGTAAAATAGCCGGGGCATTTCAGGCCACTTAAATATAAGCCAAAATAATTGGGTCTAAAAAATACCACCCTATAGGTGGCGGAATACAAATTGCCGTTTCGGCAACGCGAAATAAATACTAATTTTGGTCCATAATCTAAAAATTAATAAAAGCATTTTGCATAAGAATAGAAATTATCTTTTTAAAACCTACTCGTTTCAAATAAGCTGCTTTCCCTCTTCCACCCATATAAGGCAGCAGCAAAACTAAACTCGCGCAAGCGAGTTTTTTTGTTTTTGGACACAGCTCCCTTCTCACCGATGCCGAAGCCACATTTCAATGACACATCTGCGTGAGTGACCGAAACGATCGTATTTTGATCGGCTGCAGCACTACGGCCATCTCAATTTTTTTCCAAAATTTATGAACAACGCAGTTACCATAAACGGATTGGTAACGCTGATGGCAGTAGGATTACCGAATTAGACGCTGTGTGCCTTTTGTGTCGCAGTTTAAAAAATCCGGGATACAGGTAGGTCATCATCGTGCGTACCGCATTTAGTAAAGTCGCATATGCCTTGAAAAGAGCGGCGCAAGCCACCCTTCTCCTTGCAGTTGTAACGGGGTGTTCTACAGCTTCGACAACAATACCGGCAATAGCGGCAAGCGACAGATATGCAGCTATCGTAATCGATGCAAATACCGGCAAAACGCTTTTTGCGTCGAATGCGGATGCCCAGCGCTATCCTGCCTCTCTTACGAAAATGATGACCCTGTATATGCTGTTTGAGGCAATACAGGCCGGCCGCATGAACAAGGACACACGTATCCCGGTGTCCTCTTATGCTGCCGCACGCCCGCCTACAAAAATTGGATTCCGTCCGGGACAAAGCATTCGCGCTGAAGATGCCGCGCTTGCCATGATCACGAAATCAGCGAACGACGTGGCAACTGCTGTTGGTGAATATCTCGGCGGCTCCGAAGAACGATTCGCCCAGATGATGACCTCCAAAGCACGTCGCCTGGGCATGCGCAGCACGACATTCCGTAACGCATCCGGCTTGCCGAACATGGCACAGCACACGACTGCACGCGACATGGCAATCCTCAGTATTGCGCTTCGCCAGCATTTTCCGAATGAATTCTCCTATTTCTCGCGTCGTAGTTTCGTTTTCCGCGGACAAACTATCAACGGTCACAATCGTTTGCTCGGTCGCGTTGAAGGCGTGGATGGCATCAAGACCGGCTACACCAACGCGTCTGGCTACAATCTGGCCTCCTCAGTCAGCCTGGATGGTCGTAGGCTCGTAGCTGTCGTTATGGGTGGCAATACCGGTGCAAGCCGCGATGCCCATATGGCTCAGCTCATCCGCAAATATCTCCCGATGGCAACACGCAGCCGTAACGCGGCACCGCTGGTCGCAATGCGTAACGACGCACCGCAGGTTGTTGCTTCGATAGATCTTCCCAAGGCCAAGAATGCACCGGTTCCAGTAACGCGTCAGGTTGCCGCTGTGGAAGATGTCATCAACAACGAAAGCGGTGAAGGCGACAGCGACCAACCACAGGTTCTGGCGCTTGCAGCGCCGACCGCGCGTCCGGCTGCTCTTGCCGCACAGGCCGCCATCCGCCCGACACCGAAAGCCGCAGTCCCGTCTGCGCAAGCGCAGGATGTCGACCCGGTCACCACCGCTTCCGCACCTGTTGCGGGCGGCTGGGCGATCCAGATCGGCTCTTTGCCGAGTGAGGGCCAGGCGCGGGATATGCTGGCCAAGGCTTCAGCAACGGCAGGCGGCACCTTGCGCGCAGCCTCACCCTATACCGAGACGTTCAACAAGGGCAGCGCAACTTTCTACCGCGCACGCTTTGTCGGCTTCTCCTCCAAGCAGGCTGCTTGGGATGCATGCACATCGCTGAAGAAGAAAAACTTCGGCTGCTATGCAGTCGCGAACTAATCGATTGCGAGGGGCTTTGCCCCCTCGTTGCCAGCTTCAAACCCGAATTTGTAGTGCGTAGAGGGTTTCGAGATGTCAAATATGAGAGAAACTTTCGGCCAGCCGCCGTTCAAAAGCGCTGACTGGACACACGATGAAGGCAAGACTTCAGCGTTTGGTGCATTGTTCTCTGTGCAAGGGCTTAAACAGGCTGCACTGCGAATTGCTGATACGCGGCGTGGCGTCGGCTTTCAGACCAAAGATCTGGTCGGATTGCTTGTCTGCCATGCGGCGCGCAACAAGCGGTTGGTGCAGCCGCGAGCTTCCATGCGTATGACCTTGCCGGTCAATTTTGATAGAGTTTCTGTACGCCTGACGATAGAAAATTGATCAACTGACATATGAAATGAAAAAGGCCTGCCGGTTATCCGGCGGGCCTTTTTTTAGAGCGCATCTTATCCGAAAACTGTGAAATGGTTTTCGGATAAGATGCGCGTTAAAATAGGTAATTAGAGCGCCGATCTGATTCTATCAGATCGAAGCGTGCTCAAATGAATACATCGCCTTCAAAGTAAACCCAGCGCAGCCAGTTCCTGACGCAATTCCGCCGGCAAGGCAGCCCTGCCCGCTTTTCCGGCTGCCTCGTCACGCGGCACTTCATTCTCTTTCAAATAGCGCCACCCCTGAAAGGCCCGACGCGGCTGCCACTCGGTCGGAATAACCTTGGCTTCGAGAACAAGGTGGCAACGATTGATGCCTTCGTTATCCGTAAACGGACGGACATCCAATAGACGCTGACGGCATTGGACGTTGCCTTTGATAACCCAGTAGAGCGAACCGCCTTCCAGCAATTCATCGATTCGTTTTGGCACCATTCTCGTGGTGTGAAACTGCTCCGGCACAAGGCCTGCCGCACGCTGTTCCGCAAGACGGAAGTCGATCCATGCTGCCAGATCTTCGATACTGTCACAGCCGACGCAAAGTTTGACGAGATTGAGAGCCATATGGGTGATTTATCCAAGACGAATGCGAGCTTCAAGCCTGAAGAATGGCATTCTATCCAGAATTGCTAATCAACAGGCGACCACGTTAACGGCAAGACCGCCCTGACTGGTTTCCTTGTAGCGCTCGCTCATATCGTGACCAGTCTGGCGCATCGTCTCGATACAGGCGTCGAGCGGCACAAAATGCTTGCCATCGCCCTTTACGGCAAGTGACGCCGCTGTCACCGCCTTCACAGCACCAAGCGCATTGCGCTCGATACACGGCACCTGCACAAGCCCCGCAACCGGGTCGCAAGTCATGCCAAGATGATGTTCCAGTGCAATTTCAGCGGCATTTTCAATCTGCTCCGGCGAACCACCCAGAACAGCAGCAAGTCCGGCGGCAGCCATAGCCGATGCTGACCCCACTTCGCCCTGACAACCGACCTCGGCACCTGAAATCGATGCATTGTGCTTGACGATACCGCCAATAGCAGCAGACGTCAGAAGGAAATCGCGGATGCCTTTCTCATCGGCATCATCATGAAAATGCAGATAATAGCGCAGAACTGCCGGCACCACACCCGCAGCGCCATTCGTCGGCGCGGTCACAACCCTGCCACCGGAAGCATTTTCCTCATTGACGGCCATGGCATAGACAGACAGCCAGTCATTCGCAAGAAGCGGGTTGCTGCGATTGTTACGCCAATCGTCCTGAAGCTTATCATGAATCATCCGGGCGCGACGGCGAACACCCAAACCGCCGGGCATGACGCCATCACGGCTCAATCCGCGTTCGATACAGCCGCGCATGGCTCCCCAAATGCGATCAAGACCGCTATCCAGATCCTCGCGTGCCATATGCTTTTCTTCATTGGCCCGCTTCATTTCCGCAATTGACAGCCCGCTATCGTGAGCCATTTCAAGCATTTCGGCAGCACTGCGGAACGGAAACGGCACGTCAGCCTTGTCGTCCTGCTTCGCACCGCTGCGCTGCACGCGGCTCAGCTCTTCTTCGGTCACGACAAAGCCGCCACCGATTGAAAAATATGCCCGACGCAGCAGGAGGTTGTCATCAGCATCGAAAGCGGAAAAAGCCATACCGTTGGCATGTCCCGGCAAAGGCGTCTTCCGATCCAGTACAAGATCGACCTTCGGGTCGAAATGATAGGCTGGATGCCCGTCAGGATTCACCTTCTTCTCAGCAAAAACCCTCTCGACTTCAGCGTCCATGATATCAGGGTCGATCGTATCGGGCAGATAACCGCAGAGCCCCAGAATAACGGCCCGATCTGTCGCATGTCCAACGCCGGTATAAGCCAGCGAGCCATGCAGGCTTGCCTTCAAACGGTGAATTTTCGAATGCGCCGGCCTCGGCCAGTTTCCGCCGATAACTTCGTTGAGAAACATGCGCGCAGCCGTCATCGGGCCCATCGTATGCGAACTGGAAGGCCCAATGCCAATCTTGTAAAGATCGAAAACCGACAGAAACATTCCACACCTTCTACAGCCCGTCACGCGGCTGATTGATTCCTGATCGCAGCATCGCCCGCGATTTGCTCGATCGTCTATTTTAGACAAACTTCGGCAAAAAGTCGCTAACGCGCAAACTGCGCATCCCTATTAGATAATGTAGGAAAGGATCAACGCAAACGGAATGCCGAAATGCGGCATCAATTTTCCGGAATACGTAACTCCGTCTAACTTCTAAACGGAGAACAGATAGGCCATGAGAATGACAGCAGCGAGACCAACGACTGCCCAAAGCGTAACGCCCCAGCAGGATTTTTGAACGGTTTCGTCCATGGAGATTTTGGCAACCTTGTTGTGCAACTCTTTTACACAGCATTCTTCACAACGCTGTTACCAACCATATAGCTTCGTGATTACCAGAACGCAACGACGAAAAACGGCCGAATTGCGGCGACAGTTTTTCGAAGTCTAACACGCCATTCCAGAACCGATTATTTATCAATAAGTTACCGACAACTAACCTTAATAAAAGCTTTAAAGTGGCGGCAGAAATGCGGCATCAGGGTTGAGGCAGAAGCATATCTGTTTTTCCCGCCAACCAATAAGCGGTGAGCCCAACCCATTCACGCATGGCTACGCTGAACCGCGACAGCGCTTCATTTGGAGATTCAAGATAGAGGGCAAAACGTTCGCTGGCGCGCGTTTTATAATCTACAGGCCACGCAACAACATCGAAGTCCGCTTTGCGAAAACAACCAACGGATCGAGGCATATGATATGCCGAAGTGACCAGAAGCCAAGTTTCACCCGGCTTCGGCTGGGCCAATGCCTTCGAGAAAACCGCATTCTCCACAGTGTTGCGAGACTTGTTCTCATAAATATAGCGCTCGCCGGAAAAGCCGAGATCGATCAACATCTTCCGTGTGCTATCTGCTTCTTTGGCGGATTCTTCAAAAAAGGCACCGTCACCACCGGAGACAATGACTTTAGCGTTCGGATATAGCCTTGCCAGCCGCATTGCTTCAAAAATGCGGTCAGCAGCACTATTCAGCTCGAAACCTTTGCGCCCTGCATTGATCTCACCGTTCATATAGCCACCAAGCACGACTATTCCGTCCACGCGTTGCGGCATTTCATCGGGCTTTGCGAAACGGTCTTCCAATGGAGCAAGCAAGACAGCGCCCAGTGTCGTAAAGGCCGCAAAAAACAAAATGATCATCGACAACCCCAGCATACTCATACTGAATCGACGAAAGCCACGCCACATGGCGAGAAAAGCAAGCAGGACGAGAACGAAGATGATCGTGAGAGGTTGAAAAAACAGCCAAAAAATCTTCGAAAGACTATAAAACAACCAAGCTCTCCAATATGAGGCGCCCTGCCCGCATCTATGCCAGCACGAATCCGTGTGCGCCCGCATACTATAGTGTTGCAAAAGGCTGTGTTAGAGATTTGCCTGGAATCAAAACCGCCGGACATTGTTATCCAGCCGGAAGGAACCATGTCTAATATCACGACTCAGGGTACCGCAGCATCTTCCTCTCGTGTTCGCCTCGGGCGCATTGATATTGCACGTGGGATCGCGCTGATCGCTATGGCGATCTACCATTTCGGCTGGGACCTTGAGTTCTTCGGCTACATGGCTCCCGCCACGACCGCACAAGGGGGCTGGAAGCTTTTCGCTCGCTGTATCGCGTCAAGCTTCCTGTTTCTCGTCGGCTTCAGCCTAGTCCTAGCGCATGGCAACGGCATTCGCTGGAAGCCTATGGGGAAACGGCTTGCCCAGATCGTTGCCGCTGCTGCCGCGATTTCAGCCGTCACATGGTATATGTCGCCAGACAGCTTCATCTTCTTCGGCATCCTGCATCAAATCGCACTGGCAAGTGTGCTCGGTCTTCTTTTTGTACGCCTGCCCGCGCTTGTAACATTGGCCGTTGCGGCATTTGTCATCAGCGCTCCGCTCTATGCCCGCGCCGACATTTTCAACCATCCTGTATTGAGCTGGGTCGGTCTTTCAACCGTGATGCCGCGCTCGAATGATTACGTGCCGCTGTTTCCTTGGTTCGGGGCTGTTCTCATCGGCATAGCAGGTGCGCGCATTTTTCAGCGCTTCGGCTGGCTTCAACTATTGGCTGGTGGAATCAAACCACAGTTTCTGGAAAAGCCTCTGACATTCATAGGCAGGCACAGCCTGGCTTTCTATCTCATTCATCAGCCGGTGTTGATCGCACTGGTTTATGCGTTCTCGCAACTGATGCCGCCGGCACAGCCAGCGCCGCGTGAAGCTTTCACACAATCCTGCGTGGCCGCATGCTTGCAGAATGGCAGCGACCAGCTATGTCAGCAATTCTGCGGCTGCGTCGTGACCGAACTGGACAAGGCTAAACTGTTCGATGATGTCTTCAGCGGCAAGATCGACCAGGAGAACAACAGCACGGTCGAGGATATCGCACAGATATGCTCTCCGGTGCCCGACGCTCCGCAGAACTGATCAGGTATTGACGCCGAGTTCGGCAAGACGCTCGATGCAGGACTCTTCGATCTGATCGAGTTCGCCGAGCGTTTCATCAATATCGCGCCGCTTCTGACGAAGGTCTCCACGCTTTTCTTCGATGCGCTTCATGAGCAACTTCAACTGTCCGGTCTCGCCGGGCGGTTCACGATACATCTGGATGATCTCGTGAATTTCGGCGATGGAAAATCCGAGCCTCTTGCCCCGCAGAATCTGCTTCAGGAGATGACGGTCGGCAGGACGAAACAGCCGCGTGCGACCGCGTCTCACAGGGGCAATCAAGCCTTCATCTTCGTAGAAGCGCAAAGTACGAGTTGAAATACCGAACTCGCGTGTCAGCTCTGTAATCGTATAATATTCGCGCACCACAACATTCCTGCCTTGTATCGAGCGGACCGGACTCTAAACCGAATTAGTTTAGAGCCTAACGTTGTGGTCCTGCATTTACGTAAAAGTCAACATTAAACCGAACAAACTAAAATACACCTAGCTACAATCTGGTCAGAAACTGGGATGACCGGCTTCACGTATCAGCAGAAGCGATAATTGCTTTTCCTAGGAGCATTGGCCGGAGAACCCCGCATTTCCGTTAGTTTGCCGTTGATTACGACTTGCCATGATATTGCCGCTCATGCGTTATGAACTTGCGGAACCATTTACAAACGGCGATTCATGCGGCGCTCTATAAAATTTACTTTAATCGGACTTGTGATCATCGCAGTGATAGGTGCTGCACCTTTTGCCGTTGAACCAATCGTGGTCAAGATCGGGGAAGGCTCGATTCGTCAGCTCGCCAGAGACGGCAATTTCTGCAAGACAGACCAATGCGATGAGGGCATGAATTACGCATTAGGTTTTCTCGAAACCAATTATGGCCTGTCGCCTCACGACGTTAAATGGTGTATGGGCGTCGATGTTATTTCCCATTATGAGTTGCCATTCGGCAACCAGATTAAAACATCAATAACCGACCGTATGTACCAGCGTTGTGGCGATCCCAAACGAGACGAGCCACCTGGCGAATACACGGACGAATAAAGGCGCTCTCATGAAGCGATTTTTGCGCATTGGCGCCTGGATGATACTTCTGGCCATCCTTGCGGTAACGATCAGCCCGATAAAGTTCCGTCCGATAACAGGTGAACCTGCAGATCTGGAGCGCTTTGTTGCTTTCTTTCTGGTGGGGGCCTTATTTGCCCTCGCCTATCCTCGCCACTGGATGGGCGTGCTTCTGCTGACAGTCGGCTGCGCTGCACTTTTTGAATTAATGCAACGTCTCGCGCCAGGACGTCACGGTGAATTCATAGACTTTGTTTTCAAGGCTGCCGGAGCCATACTGGGCATCGCAGTCGGCTACAGCCTCAGCCTTATCCGCCCTTTTCGGCAGCAAAACTGATCAGGCTGCGGGAATAGTCTGCAGTCGATCCCGTGCCGTTTCCCGCATGAATTCCAGATGGATGGAACGCAATAATGCCGCCAGATCATCATTGGCAGCAGCAAACCGGCCACCCCCGACAGCCTCACACATAAGAGCCGATATTTCCGCAGCGTCCATCCGCTTTCGACCGGCAGCAACGGCCCGCCAGGCTTCTATGGCGACAATCAAGGGCGTGTGCGTGGCATCGCTCAATCCGGCAGAGCGTAGCAATGCTGCAAGAGCTGCCGGGCGACCGCCCGAAATAATCGCGCAAATCCGGGCATCATCAAGATCAGAAAGTGCGCCGATCAGGCTCGCAAAGAAGTCTATACGCCCCCCGGCAACGGCGCGGATAACGAAACTGGTCGTTATCTCGCCTCGAAGGCGCAGATGCTCAACCAGCGCCGGCAGCTCTTCATGCGAACAGTTTTCTGCCAGATGCATTGATGCACGGGTGGTTGCGTCGCCTATGACCTTATTGGCGCGGCGTTCACCCAGAAGCAACTTCACCAGCAGGAGAGATTGCAGGACTTCGCCTACCTTCACTGCCAAAAGATGACGACATTCGGCTGGCAGATGCGGATGGGCCAGCAGAGCCTCCCGCACGAGAGCGTCATGCCCACAGCGCTCACTCATGCGTCGAAATGAAACCGAAGCGATACGGGCGCAACTGTTAAACAGCATTTCAGCGACTGCCTCACTGTCTCCAATTTCTGCAATTGCTGCAGCGACTGCGAGCGAAACATGAGGACGTGCTGCAACAAGAACCTGCATCGACGGGGCGCCATACGCCACACGATCAATCAGATCGGCATCACTGAGAAGCGTCGAACGCGCAAGAATATATCCTGCTACTTCCGGCTGATCAGCAGCAAGCATTGTTATAATATGCAGAGGCGAATTCACACTGGTCGAAAGCACGTCAGCCATCGCCATGCGAACCTTTGGAGAAGGGTCATCGAGCAGGAGCGTCAAAGCAGCTTCCGCTTGTGCACGAACATGACCCGGCTGACGCTGGTCAATACATTGCCGAGCCAACTGGGCTGCACGGACAACGCGCGTAGCTACCGGCTCACAGCCCCCGACAAGCACATCTTGTTCGATATACATTCTGGCCCCGCTCCAGATCGTTCTTGTATTCGAAAAAGTTAAATTAAAATGGTTTACGAGCGGTTTATCATGTTTGTTAACCGCATTGTCGCAGCATGGAACCGAACGCGTTTTCACTCGTTTTATCGTTATCAATTCAACGGAGACTTCAAATGGCCGACGAAAAGATCACGAACGACATCCAGCAGGCTCTCGAAAAGCAGATCGCCGATATGCGCACCGAACTGAAGCGTCTCTCAAAATCGCTGGCATCAAATTCCAGCGAATTAAGGGAACGTGCGGAAGATGCCATGGATGATGCGTCCGGTCGTTTCCGTCATGCCGCTCAAGCCGTGCGTGAACGCGGTCAGGTGGTTGCCGAAACCGTTCGCGATAATCCGGGCACGGCCACGACGCTTTTCGGAACTGCGGGGATCCTTGGCATTCTTATCGGCGTAGCCATCGGTTGCGCCATTTCCGACCGACGCTAAACAGCAAGAATCTTCCGGAATTTATGCCCGCGCTCGATGCGCGGGCTTTTGTTTACGCTCTTTACGAGAAAGGCAGGGTCTGCTAGCTCCCCGTCACTGGCAATTTGCCACCGGTCGCAGCCTACCCGGACAAAACAAGGACAAGCGTGATAATGCGCTACAAGACTGCACCGTGGCTTTAAACAAAGGCACGCAAATGTCTGAAAAGACGATATATTCCGACCTAAAGCAGCTAGGCTCCAACGCTTCAATACCGCAAACTCCGGAAGATGCCATCCTTGAACGGGTTGCAAATCCTCAAGCTGGCACACCTTACTGTGTTCGCTTCACAGCGCCTGAATTCACTTCGCTCTGCCCGATGACAGGGCAACCTGATTTCGCGCATCTGGTGATCGATTATGTCCCCGGTCAATGGCTGGTGGAAAGCAAATCCCTAAAACTGTTCCTGTTTTCCTTCCGCAATCACGGGGCATTCCATGAAGATTGCACCGTAACCATCGGCAAGCGTC
Organism: Ochrobactrum vermis; assembly: GCF_002975205.1. NCBI lineage: Bacteria > Pseudomonadati > Pseudomonadota > Alphaproteobacteria > Hyphomicrobiales > Brucellaceae > Ochrobactrum > Ochrobactrum vermis. The sequence goes on from NZ_PCOC01000001.1 coordinate 1,545,761, forward strand.
TCGTAGAGCTGTTGAAGCCGGAATGGCTCAGGATCGGTGGTTATTGGTATCCGCGTGGCGGCATTCCCATCGACGTTTTCTTCCAGACTGGAGCAACGCCGCAAAATGTCTGGATACCGGAACAAGGCGTACCTAACTATCGTGGCAGGGGTTGATCGGCGTGTAGCGGTTGCCGCTGAAGATTGTGATCCCTATTATAGAAACGGACAACATGGCGCCTGAAAGGATCCCCATGAAACACGTCGCTATTCTGATTTCTCTGGCCGTTCTTGCCGGATGCGGGGGGGCCAGCAAGGCAGCCATGGACACTGGCAAGAGCTTCGACCGATTCGCCTGCATGTCACGCAATTTCAAGGGTGAACCGCCCTGCCCGCAGCCGGAAGCTACAAACCAATCTGCACAATAAAACCAGGGGAGGTCTGTCATGGCTATCGAACCCAAAAACGTTCTCGATTTCTGGTTCTCGCCGAAGATGCGGGAAAACTGGTTCAGCAAAAGCGACGAGATCGACGCAGAAATTCGCGAGAAGTTTTTAGCGGCTTATGAAGATGCTCGTGCCGACAAGCTCGAACACTGGAAACAGCAGCCGGAAAACGCGCTTGCGCTCACCATTTTGTTCGATCAGTTTCCGCGCAACATGTTCCGCGGGTCGCCACGTTCCTTCGAAAGCGACGGGCTTGCCCGCGATGTGGCTGCACAGGCGCTTGATCATGATTTCGACCGGAAGTTATCGCCTGAGCAACGCCAATTCTTCTATCTGCCGTTCATGCATAGCGAGCATCTGAGCGACCAGAAACGCTGTGTCGATCTCTACGAAAGACTCGGTGACGAGTTTTCGCTCGGCTTTGCACGTCAGCATCACGATATCATCGAACGCTTTGGACGCTTCCCCCATCGCAACACGGTGCTTGGGCGCGACACGACACACGAAGAAGCCGATTTTCTCAAGGAACACGCTGGCTTCTGACTTTACAGCAACCGATAAGGCAAAATTCCGCGGCGGTCGTGATCGACCGCCAACCGGCTTTTAAGCGGCGGAACGGCACGCTGCACGCATTCAGCACGCTCGCAAATGCGGCACGAAACACCTATCGGGTCGAAGGCAGAGCGCACCGCGATGTCGAGCCCATCCGCATAGACAAAATCCTGCGCATAGGCCACCTCGCAGCCAAGGGCGATGGCATAGCGCCGCTGGGGCGCGTTGAAGCCCCCCTCGCTCTTGGTCAGTTCTGTTGCAATGCATAGGTAACGTGCACCGTCCGGCGTTTCGGCAAGCTGTCGGATGATTCGTCCGGGCATTTCGAAAGCCTGATGCACATTCCACAGCGGACAGGCGGCGCCGTAACGCGCAAATTGTAACTTGGCGGCGCTGTGTCGCTTTGTGATGTTTCCAGCCCTGTCTATGCGGGCAAAAAATACAGGCACACCGCGCTGGCCGGAACGCTGCAACGTGCTGAGACGGTGTGCGATCTGTTCCAGACTGGCACCGAAACGCGATGCCAACAGTTCGAGATCGTGGCGCAACTCCTTCGCAGATGAAAGAAATGTCTGGTAGGGCAGCATCAGCGCGCCCGCGAAATAATTGCGCAAGCCAATCTTGCAAATTTCAACAGCCTCGGCAGACCGAAAATCTGCCCGACGGGCAATCGTGCTTACCAGTTCTTCCATCTCCAGTTCGGCAATCTGGAACGCGATCTGGAAATTCCGGGTTGAAGCGGGTGAATAGGGATTGAGATACAGCACCCGTGCAGCCGGATCGAACCGACGCAGGACTGCTTCTTCCGGTCCAGCCCGTGCAATATGTACCCGGTGATGCTCCTCCATATATTGCGGCAAGGCCACACCAACGTCTCGACCTGGTATATTCAGCTCGGTAGCCAGCTTTTCTGCCGCAATATCAATCTCATGGACGTAATTGTCGATAAAATGAAAAAAGTCGCGGACTTCCTCATAGGGCGCAGGCTCGGCGGTGGAAGGAGCACGACCAAGCTGATTGTCCAGACTTGCCAGCTGTTCACTGTTGCGGCGATAGGCCTGATGGCAGGCAATCAACGCATGCGCCAATCCCGGCGCATTTTGCGTAATGAGCTTCAGTTCCTGCAAGTTCGGCTTGTAATTATCGAAGACGGGATCAGCCAGCGCTTCGGAAACAGCTGAAAGCAACCGATCGTCATCACCCAGTGAAATCGCACCTATATCGATCTGATAGTTTTCAGCCAGCGCCAGCAAGACGGCTGCGGAAACCGGCCGCTGATTGTTCTCGATCTGGTTGAGATAACTCGTTGAGATACCGAGGCGTTCAGCAAAGCCCGACTGGGTTGCCTTATGCTGCTCGCGTATTTCGCGGATCTTTCTGCCTATATAAAGTTTTCTGGGTGCCATTTTTGCAAATTCGCATTTCGCTATTTGCAAATTTATATCTTACACAATCGCACCTTTTCAAGCTTTTCCAGAACGTCTTCGGATTTTAAGCAGGAAGGAGAAAAAGACTATCTTTTCAGTTTCATAACTCGCCTTCCAAAGGCCGCCCAAAAGTGGGGACTTTATGCAGGAACTTCTTGAACAGCTCGAAGCCCGCCGTGCGGAAGCCCGCATTGGCGGCGGTCAGCGCCGTATCGATGCCCAGCATGCGAAGGGCAAGCTTACTGCCCGCGAAAGGATCGAAGTGCTTCTCGACGAAGGATCGTTCGAGGAGTTCGACATGTATGTCACTCATCGCTGCACCGATTTCGGCATGGAAAAGCAGAAAGTCGCCGGCGATGGTGTAGTAACGGGCTGGGGCACGATCAACGGCCGTCAGGTCTATGTGTTCAGCCAGGATTTCACTGTCCTGGGCGGCTCGCTGTCCGAAACGCACGCGCAGAAAATCTGCAAGATCATGGATATGGCCATGAAGAACGGCGCGCCTGTCATTGGCCTCAATGATTCCGGCGGCGCCCGCATTCAGGAAGGCGTCGCTTCGCTCGCGGGCTATGCCGACGTATTCAAGCGCAATGCCGATGCTTCCGGCGTCATCCCGCAGATTTCCGTCATCATGGGCCCCTGCGCGGGTGGTGCGGTCTATTCTCCCGCCATGACTGACTTCATCTTCATGGTGCGAGATAGCTCCTATATGTTCGTGACGGGACCCGACGTGGTGAAAACCGTCACTAACGAAATTGTCACCGCTGAAGAACTGGGCGGCGCGTCGACTCACACCAGAAAATCATCGGTCGCCGACGGCGCTTATGAGAACGATATTGAAGCGCTGGAACAGGTCCGCATCCTGTTCGACTTCCTGCCGCTCAACAATCGCGAAAAGCCACCTGTACGCCCGGTATTCGATGATCCGGCGCGACTTGAAATGCGGCTCGACACGCTGATCCCGGATAGCGCCACCAAGCCCTACGACATGAAGGAGCTGATTCACGCGCTGGCAGATGAAAGCGATTTCTTTGAAATTCAGGAATCGTTTGCGAAAAACATCATCACCGGCTTCATCCGTATGGATGGACAGACCATCGGTGTCGTTGCAAACCAACCCATGGTGCTGGCAGGCTGCCTCGACATCGATTCATCACGCAAGGCGGCGCGTTTCGTGCGTTTCTGCGATGCTTTCTCAATCCCGCTCCTGACCCTTGTGGACGTTCCGGGCTTCCTGCCAGGCACGGCGCAGGAATATGGCGGCGTCATCAAGCACGGCGCCAAGCTGCTCTTCGCCTATAGTCAGGCGACTGTTCCGATGGTCACGCTCATCACGCGCAAGGCCTATGGCGGCGCTTATGACGTGATGGCCTCCAAGCATATCGGCGCGGATATCAATTACGCATGGCCGACGGCGGAAATCGCCGTGATGGGTGCCAAAGGCGCAACGGAAATTCTCTATCGTTCCGAACTGGGCGACGCTGAAAAAATTGCCGGACGCACGAAGGAATATGAGGAGCGCTTTGCCAATCCTTTCGTGGCTGCGGAACGTGGTTTCATCGACGAAGTCATCATGCCGCATTCCTCGCGCCGCCGCATTGCCCGCGCTTTTGCCAGCCTGCGCAACAAGCAGCAAAGCACTCCGTGGAAAAAACACGACACCATTCCGTTGTGATCTGAATTCATTTGAGTAGACGCACATGATCAAGAAAATTCTCATTGCCAATCGCGGCGAGATCGCATGCCGGGTCATCAAAACGGCGAAGAAAATGGGCATCGCAACGGTTGCTGTTTATTCTGATGCCGACCGCAACGCCCTGCATGTCAAAATGGCCGACGAAGCAGTCCATATCGGACCAGCGCCGTCCAATCAGTCCTATATCGTCATCGACAAGATTCTGGCTGCGATCAAGGAAACCGGTGCCGATGCAGTGCATCCCGGCTATGGCTTTCTATCGGAAAACCCGCGTTTTGCCGAAGCACTGAAGGCCGCCAATATCACCTTCATCGGCCCGCCGGTGAACGCAATTGACGCCATGGGCGACAAGATCACCTCCAAGAAACTGGCAGCGGAAGCGGGCGTTTCCACCGTGCCCGGCCATATGGACCTGATTGAAAATGCCGACGAAGCCGTGAAAATCGCCAGCATGATCGGCTATCCGGTCATGATCAAGGCATCGGCTGGTGGTGGTGGCAAAGGCATGCGTATCGCTTGGAACGACGAGGAAGCCCGCGAAGGCTTTCAATTGTCGCGCAACGAAGCCAAAGCCTCCTTCGGCGATGACCGCATCTTCATTGAAAAATTCGTCACCCAGCCACGCCACATTGAAATTCAGGTACTGGGCGACCAACATGGCAACGTTGTCTATCTTGGCGAACGCGAATGCTCCATCCAGCGCCGAAACCAGAAGGTGATTGAGGAAGCGCCCTCACCTTTCCTCGATGAAGCGACCCGCAAGGCCATGGGCGAGCAGGCCGTCGCGCTTGCCAAGGCGGTTGGATATTATTCTGCCGGTACGGTTGAGTTCATTGTCGATGGCAGCCGCAATTTCTATTTCCTCGAAATGAATACGCGCTTGCAGGTAGAGCATCCGGTGACGGAGCTCATCACCGGTATCGACCTCGTGGAAGAAATGATCCGCGTTGCATCCGGCGAGAAGCTCCGTTTCGGCCAGACCGACGTGAAACTCAACGGCTGGGCCATGGAAAGCCGTCTCTATGCGGAGGACCCATACCGTAATTTCCTGCCCTCAATCGGCAGGTTGACCCGTTATCGCCCACCGGTCGAAGGCCGTAATTCGGATGGCACAATCGTACGCAACGACACCGGCGTGTTCGAAGGCGGCGAAATTTCGATGTATTATGATCCGATGATCGCAAAACTCTGCACCTGGGGACCGGACCGCGCCAGTGCCGTCAACGCAATGGGAGATGCCCTGGATGCATTCGAGGTTGAAGGCATTGGCCACAACCTGCCCTTCCTGTCAGCGGTAATGGATCATCCGCGCTTCCGCGAGGGTGCACTTACCACTGCATTCATTGCCGAAGAATATCCGGACGGCTTTGCCGGTGTGCCGGTTTCGGAAGATGATGCGCGGGTTCTTGCTGCGGTTGCCGCCCAGATCAATCTTGCGGTCGAACAGCGCAACATGCAGATTTCGGGACGAATTTCCAGCGAACAGCAATCTGTAGCAACCGACTGGGTGGCAACACTCGGCGGGTCCACTGTGCCGGTCCGCATTGCGGAAGGCGAAGGCGGAACGACAATCAATTTCATGGATGGTGGCAGTCTGCCTGTTGCCAGCGACTGGCATCCCGGTGGCCATCTGGGCTCGTTTACCGTTGGAGGCAAGCCCATTGCCATCAAGGTTTCACGCTCCGGCACTGGCTGGCGTTTGCGCTGGCGTGGCATGGATGTGGTCGCTCATGTGCGCAAGCCGCGCATTGCTGAACTGGCAAAGCTGATGCCGGTCAAGCTGCCTCCAGACACGTCGAAAATGTTGCTCTGCCCGATGCCGGGTGTCATCACCTCGATTCTGGCCGAGGAAGGCGCTACGGTAGAAGCCGGGCAGCCGCTTGCAACGGTCGAAGCCATGAAGATGGAAAACGTGTTGCGCGCCGAACGCCGCGCTACCGTCAAGCGCATTGCCGTCAAGGCCGGAGAAAGCCTTGCCGTGGATGAACTGATCATGGAATTCGAATGACCTTCGGCACAGTGCTTCGCACCGGCTCTGGGTAAGGATATTATGGGATGGAGAATAAGCCAATGACGCAGAAAACCCGTGCGGATTGGGAAGCGTTGGCCGAAAAGGAACTGAAACGACCGGCGGACAGCCTTGTCTGGCATACGCCGGAAGGCATCGACGTGAAGCCGCTCTACACGGCGAACGACCTGCAAAATGTCGGCCATCTCGACAGCCTGCCCGGCTTTGACCCGTTCGTGCGCGGGCCGCGGGCGACCATGTATGCGGGGCGTCCATGGACAATCCGACAGTATGCCGGATTTTCGACGGCTGAAGAGTCTAACGCATTCTATCGCAAGGCGTTGATAGCCGGCCAGCAAGGCGTTTCGGTTGCCTTCGACCTTGCTACCCATCGCGGCTATGACAGCGACCATCCTCGCGTCGAAGGCGACGTGGGCAAGGCTGGTGTTGCCATTGATTCCGTCGAGGACATGAAGATCCTTTTCGACGGTATCCCGCTTGAAAAAGTATCCGTCTCCATGACCATGAATGGCGCAGTGATCCCGATCCTCGCCAATTTCATCGTCGCGGGCGAAGAACAGGGCGTATCGCGCGATCTGCTTTCCGGTACCATCCAGAACGATATTCTCAAGGAGTTCATGGTCCGCAACACCTATATTTATCCGCCGGAACCTTCCATGCGGATCATTGCGGACATCATCGCCTATACCGCGACGGAAATGCCGAAGTTCAACTCGATTTCCATTTCCGGCTACCACATGCAGGAAGCCGGTGCGACGCTGGTGCAGGAACTGGCCTTTACGCTGGCCGATGGGCGCGAATATGTGCGTGCCGCGCTGCAAAAGGGCCTGAACGTTGACGACTTCGCCGGTCGCCTGTCGTTCTTCTTCGCCATCGGCATGAATTTCTTCATGGAAATCGCCAAACTACGCGCTGCGCGCCTGCTCTGGACGCGGATCATGAAGGAGTTTGAGCCAAAAAAGCCCGGTTCGCTGATGCTGCGCACGCATTGCCAGACTTCAGGCGTATCGCTTCAGGAACAGGACCCCTACAATAATATCGTCCGCACCGCGTTCGAGGCCATGTCAGCAGCGTTGGGCGGTACCCAGTCACTGCACACCAACTCCTTCGATGAAGCCATTGCCTTGCCGACAGAGTTTTCAGCTCGTATCGCCCGCAATACGCAGCTCATCCTCCAGAACGAAACAGGCGTGACCAAAGTGGTCGATCCGCTGGCAGGTTCTTATTACATTGAAAGCCTGACCAATGAACTGGCGGAAAAAGCCTGGGCATTGATCGAGGAGGTGGAAGAGCTGGGCGGCATGACCAAGGCCGTAGAAAGCGGCTTGCCGAAGCGTTTGATCGAAGAAGCCGCCACCAAACGGCAGGCTGCAGTTGATAAGGGCGAAGAAGTCATCGTTGGCGTCAACAAATTCCGCCTCGAACAGGAAGATGAAATCGACATTCTGGAGATCGACAATACCGCCGTTCGCCAGTCGCAGATTGCACGTCTCAACCGCATCAAGGAAACGCGCAACAAGGCAAAAGTTGAAGCAGCACTCAAAGAACTGGAAAAGGTAGCCAGGACCGGTGAAGGCAACCTTCTCGCCGCAGCCGTTGAAGCGTCCCGTGCCCGCGCCACTGTTGGCGAAATTTCCGACGCCATGCGCCACACGTTCGGAGATCATGCTGCGGTTCCGAAAGTCGTCAAGAAGGTCTACGGTACGGCCTACAAGGACGAGCCAGAGTATCAGACGCTGGTTGACCGCCTCGGCGACTTCTCGAAGCAGATCGGCGAAACGCCGAAAGTGATGGTGGCAAAGCTCGGCCAGGACGGACATGACCGCGGTGCCAAAATCATCGCTTCAGCATTTGGCGACATCGGTTTTGAAGTATTGACCGGACCGCTGTTTCAGACTCCGGACGAAGCCGCCGATATGGCGATCAAATCCAAGGTGCATGTTCTCGGCGTCTCGTCACTTGCAGCCGGTCACAAAACGCTCCTGCCTCAGCTCGTCGACACCCTTCGCAAGAAGGGCGCGGAAAATATCATCGTCGTCTGCGGTGGCGTCGTTCCACGTCAGGATTATCAATATCTGTTCGATCATGGTGTGGCGGCAGTTTTTGGACCCGGCTCGAATGTGCTCGACTGCGCCCGCGCCGTGCTTGATTTAATGGAAGGCAAGCGCCGCAATCTTTGAATATTATCAATAAGATACACCTCATACAGGACTCATTTTCTGAACAACTTCAGAAGCCGGACGAACAGTCCGGCTTCTTGCTTGCAACCATCATTCAGTTTTTGGGCCCGGCAAAACCGGCTATCGTGGAACTGGTAACCGAGACCGGATCACTGGCCGGAAACGTGTCCTCCAAGCCCTCTTCGAGCTGACGCTCCAGCTCAGCCCGATCGCCAGCGCGGCGGGCGCTTGGGCGTGTCAGCAGGCTCTCAGGTTGAATACCACACTCCATACATGCAACACCGAGTGCATTGCCGAGCTTGATTGCGGCACGGCGTATCACTTCATCACGTGCCAGCTCCGCTGCTGTCTCGTTCTCAACCTTGACCGTAATCTTCTCTTCACCCTCGGTGACAAATTCTACCATATAGAGCTTGAATCCCCCGACCGAACTAATGCGGGTTTCGACAATCTCCATCGCTTCACCTCCGCGTTATCAATGAAGATCAAACGTTGACCAGCGCCTGTAAGTTCCACCAGCACGGGCAATTACGGAACCGCGCCCCTCCATCAAGCGTTTCGAGTCTGCTGTTTGGAGGTTGCCATGTCACAGTTCTTCACAAAGCTCAGCGAAAAAACTGCCGAACTTGCCGGTCATTATCTGGCATTCGTGCTGGCTACCTTGTCCATTATCATATGGGGGTTCAGCGGGCCGTTCTTCAACTTCTCGGATACATGGCAACTGGTGGTGAATACATCGACCACCATCATCACCTTCCTGATGGTGTTTCTGATCCAAAACGCACAGGATCGAGAAGCAAGCGCAACGCAGGCCAAACTTGATGAAATCCTGAACATCGTCTCAACGACCAAAAGCGAAACCATTGGCGCGGAACATCTGCCGCTCAACGAATTGAAGGCTATTTTGAAACGTCTCGAAGCGAAAAGTGGAAAAACTTCGACCGAAGAACCAGAATGAGCAGCACATCTTCCCAGTGTAGCGTTCAGGCCTATATCTCCTCTGGAGAGATCTTGTCGTTAGCAGAAAGGATGACCCATGGCCGTCACCAAAAAGCAGGAAGCCCGCGCTCTCAATGCCGACGAAAAAGAGCTGGTGGAAAAGTCGCACCATCCTTTTTTGCAAGACGTTCCCGACGAAGAGCTTGCCCATCTGGCAAAGCTGATCCGCGAACGCCGTAAGAAGGCAAAAGACCAGGCCCATCAGCGCAGACGTGAAATGCGCGGAAAGGGAGCTGCTCGCGGCACGTCACCGTCCAAGGCGGATGAAGGTTCACATCTGAAAGTTTCCGTACTGGCCATGGCTGTGCGCCGCATCAACACCGAAGTTGAGCGCCGCCGTCGTATGTCTGCCAGCGCCCAACTGATTGCCAACGCTCGAAAAGCGCTTGCAACCAAGGAGGCAAATGAAAAGAAAGGGAAGGATTTCAACACGCGCCATGCACTTAACGGCATGCGCAATATCCCGAACGAAAAATACGACAGCCTTGTCCGTCCGGCAGAACGTGGACGGCTGCGCAAGGCCGCAAGCGTCGCTCAGGCGAAGAAGGATACTCGTCAGAAGGAAGCCGGTTAGAGCATTTCCAGCGCCGTCTTTCGAACAGGCGGTGCGAAAGCCAGATCCAGACGCTTCAATTGTTCTTCGGAGAGCCGCAACTCTGCGGCTTTTCTGTTGTCCCGCACATGATGCAGGTTGGAGGATTTTGGAATCGCGATGACATTGCCGCCATGCATCGCCCAGGCAAGCGCGACAGAAGCTGGTGTTCCTCCCGTCTCGCTTGCAACTTCTGCCAGTTCGGAACTGCCCAGCAATCGACCCTGTTCAATGGGTGAGTAAGCCATCAGCGGAATTTTGCGCTCAACACACCATGGCATGAGATCGAATTCCGGCCCGCGTCGCGTCAGATTGTAGAGTATCTGGTTTGTAGAGACAGCTTTACCACCCGCTACACCGACCAACTCTTTCATGTCATCCGTATCGAAATTGCTGACACCCCAGCTGACAATTTTTCCGGTACGCTGCAGTTCTTGAAATGCAGCGACAGTCTCTTCGAGAGGGTATCGCCCACGCCAGTGCAGCAGATACAGATCGATACGATCAGAACGAAGGCGCTGCAGGCTTCTCTCACAGGCCTCGATTGTTCCTTGCCGCGACGCATTGTACGGCAATACCTTACTGACGATAAACACGTCGTCGCGACGGCCTGTAATGGCTTCGCCGACAACGTCTTCCGCCTCACCGTCAGCATACATTTCCGCTGTATCGATCAGCGTCATCCCCAGATCGATGCCGATCCTTAATGCTTCGATTTCATAGCGGCGTTGCGTGCTGTCCTCGCCCATATACCAGGTGCCTTGCCCGAGCGCTGGGACCGTCTGGCCCGAAGGCAAAGTGATCTGTGGTATGGTACCGGTCATTGCATCTTCCCCTATAAAATGATCATCGCCATGATCGCTACATAGCCGGGAAATTCAAGGCCTTGAGGACAGCGGCTCAAGCGAAATGCAGACCAAAACCCTGCATGAGCCTGCGGATGGCATAGTCTGGATTCTGGGATGTAATAACCGCCTGATCGTTGTGATGATGCAGTTCTTCATCGACGCGGCGCGGTTTCAGCAGTGAAACGGTGCGCCGGGCGATCGCTTCTGCAGGGTCAAGCCAGTCTACCGGCCAGGGTGCCAGGCGGCGAAACACATTGGCAAGAAACGGATAGTGCGTGCAGGCCAGAACGATGATGTCGGTACGACTGCCATCCTGCTCAATGAAACAGGGGGCAATCTGTTCGACGACCAGCGCCTCATCGATCTTCTCGCCGCGAATATGGGCTTCCGCTACCGCTGCCAGTTGGTCGGCACCGACGAGACGAACATGGCACTGGGAAGCGAAAGACTGAATGAGATCACGCGTATAGGCGCGACGGACTGTGCCCGGCGTAGCGAGCACGGAAACAAGGCCCGACGACGTTCTTTCGGCAGCGGGCTTGATCGCCGGTACCGTACCGACAAACGGAACCGAAGGATAAGCTTGCCGCAAATCGTCCAACACCAGCGTGGAGGCCGTATTGCAGGCGATGACCGCGATTTCCGGATCATAGGCAGTAATGAGCTTGCCGAACAATTCGACAATCCTCGCCCTCAGCGCATCCTCTTCCCATGCGCCATAGGGAAACCCGGCATCGTCGGCAACGTAGACGAAGCGACGGTCCGGCATAAGCACCCGCGCTTCACGCAAAACCGTCAGACCTCCGATACCGCTGTCGAAAACCAGAATGGGTCTTTCAGCGTCGATGGAGGGAATAGCGGAAAAGCTCGCAGCGGGTGCGTTTTTCATTCGTCCTTGTCCTTTGTTGCCGGGCTTTCGGTCACGGGTTTGCGCGCGCGTCCTTCCGGGGCTCCGGAACCTCGTGGCTTCTTTGGCGTGAATACATCAAGCGAGGTGACAACACCGCGCAGGAGCTTCAGCTCGGCAGAGGCAAAACCGGCACGCGTCAGGACAGCACGCAGATTGTTGACCATGATTTCCTTGCGGGCTTCAGGGCGGAAATACCCTCTAACATCAAGGGCTTCTTCGAGATGATTGAAAAGCCCCTGCAATTCCTGTTTCGGCGCCAGCTCAAGCTCCGGGCCGCGAAAAACGGTCTCCGTCTGCGTCTCAAGGCCCGACTTCATCCATTCATAGGACATGAGCAGAACTGCCTGTGCAATATTGAGCGAGGCAAATGCAGGATTGACCGGAAACGTCACCAGTTCATCGGCCAGACCAACTTCCTCGTTGCTGAGACCGAATCGTTCTCGGCCAAACAGAATGCCGGTCTTCTCTCCGGTCCTGAAACGGCGGCGTAGTTCACCACCCGCTTCTACAGCGCTGCGAACCTGCTTGAAACCGTCACGTTCACGTGCCGTTGTGGCATAGACGAAATTGAGATCGGCGATAGCAGAAGGCAGGTCGTCATAGACCACCGCATTGTCGATCACATGATCGGCCTTGCTGGCTGCTGCCCTCGCCTTCTCACTCGGAAATTCCTCGCGCGGATTGACCAGACGCAATTCTGCCAGTCCGAAATTCGCCATGGCGCGCGCTACCATGCCGATATTTTCCGGCAATTGCGGCTCTACCAGAACGATTGCCGGTCCTTCCGCGATAAAGGGGCGCTGTTTATCTGTTCCTGCCATGATCTCTTCCGCATTAGCTATCGTATCGTGGCATTTCCCTTACATAATTGACGCCAAATCGCAAAGATTCCCCTTACGTGTTTGCGGGAAAAGCCTGTGTAGTAGCCCGATAACACCTATTTGCCGCCCATTCATGCCAGACTATTTCCACCAGATACAGGATCAAGGGAGGAAACCATGTCCGGTAAGAAGATACTCATGCTTTGCGGCGACTTTGGTGAGGACTATGAAACCATGGTCCCATTCCAGACATTGCTGACCGTCGGTCACACGGTTCATGCCGTCTGCCCCGGCAAGAAAGCTGGCGATCATATCGCGACAGCCATTCACGACTTCGAAGGCCACCAGACCTATACGGAAAAGCCGGGCCATAACTTCGCTCTCAACGCGACATTCGCCGACGTAAAGCCGGAGAGCTATGACGCTCTGGTCATTCCAGGTGGCCGGGCGCCAGAATATCTGCGTCTCGACGACAAGGTTATCGCGATGGTGAAGCATTTCTTCGAAGCGAAAAAGCCTGTTGCAGCGGTCTGCCATGGTGCACAGTTGCTAGCTGCAGCGCGTGTTCTGGAAGGTCGCACCTGTTCAGCCTATCCGGCGTGCCGCCCAGAAGTTGAACTTGCCGGAGGCACATATGCCGATATCCCGGTCGATCAGGCTGTGACAGACGGAAACCTTGTCACGTCGCCCGCATGGCCTGCCCATCCGGCATGGCTGTCGCAGTTCCTCGCCGTTCTCGGTACCAGGATCACGCATAGCTGATCACAACGCCTTGCCTGTTTTCCAACATGGTTGCAGGCAAGGCAAAACTGCGCGAAATTGGTTTGGGAGAGCAACCCGGAGGAAATCATGTGCAGGCTGTTCATCGGTGCCGATCCTGAACTCTGGTCAAGTGTGACGCGTTCGCTGCGTATCGGCGGCGTCGTGACAAGCGTTCGGCTTGAAAATTTTTTCTGGTGGGCTCTGGAAGATATCGCTGTGCGCGATGACCTTACGGTCAGCCGCCTTATCGGCAAACTTTACGATGAATCCCGGAATGAGGGGCATGACCTCGACAATTTCGCGTCGTTTCTGCGGGTCTGCTGCGGGCGCTATCTTTCCCTTCAACTGAACGGTCTGGTTCCTACAGAAAGATCAACTGCCATCTCCACGCTGGATGCTGATGCCATTCTTGTCAGGGAGCAGGCAAACTATCGCCAGCGGCAATCCTCGTGGGAGCAATCCCGCGAAGACGATCACGCAGAGCATCGTGCGGCGTGATTGATCCGATCCAAAAGCCGTCTCGCGCTTTTCGTAAATCTATCCCGAAATTTTGACCATCTAAACGCTGTGTAGGCCAAAGAATAAGCCTCTTAAGCTTTGCCTTATCCGTCGCGAGTGCTATACGGGCGCGACGCATTGAAAAAGAGGCTTCATCCATGGCAAAAATCAAGGTTGCGAACCCGGTCGTCGAACTCGACGGCGACGAGATGACCCGCATTATCTGGCAGTTCATCAAGGACAAGCTTATCCATCCTTACCTCGACATCGATCTGAAATATTACGATCTGTCGGTCGAACACCGCGATGCTACCAATGACCAGGTTACCATTGATGCTGCAAATGCCATCAAGGAACACGGCGTCGGCGTAAAATGCGCAACCATTACGCCGGACGAAGCCCGCGTTGAAGAATTCAAGCTCAAGAAGATGTGGAAGTCGCCAAACGGCACCATCCGTAACATCCTCGGCGGCGTGATCTTCCGTGAGCCGATCATCTGCAAGAACGTTCCGCGCCTGGTTCCGGGCTGGACCCAGCCGATCATCGTTGGCCGTCATGCTTTTGGCGACCAGTACCGCGCGACCGATTTCAAGTTCCCCGGCAAGGGCACCCTGTCGATCAAGTTCGTCGGTGAAGATGGTGAAACCATTGAGCACGAAGTCTATCAGGCTCCTGCTGCTGGCGTGGCAATGGCCATGTACAACCTCGACGAATCGATCCGTGAATTTGCGCGCGCCTCGCTGAACTACGGCCTGCAGCGCAATTACCCGGTCTACCTCTCGACCAAAAACACCATTCTCAAGGCCTATGACGGTCGCTTCAAGGACATCTTCGAAGAAGTCTATCAGGCTGAATTCGCAGACAAGTTCAAGGAAGCCAAGATCTGGTACGAACATCGCCTGATCGACGACATGGTTGCTTCGGCGCTGAAGTGGTCTGGTGGCTACGTCTGGGCTTGTAAGAATTACGACGGCGACGTTCAGTCGGATATCGTGGCTCAGGGCTTCGGTTCGCTCGGCCTGATGACCTCCGTTCTGATGACGCCGGATGGCAAGACCGTTGAAGCTGAAGCTGCACACGGCACTGTGACCCGTCACTACCGCCAGCATCAGAAGGGCGAGGAAACCTCGACCAACTCAATCGCTTCGATTTTTGCGTGGACCCGCGGTCTCGCTCACCGCGCCAAGCTCGACGACAACACCGAGCTGAAGCGTTTTGCCGATACGCTGGAAAAGGTCTGCGTGGACACCGTCGAAAGCGGCTTCATGACCAAGGATCTGGCGCTGCTAATCGGCCCGGATCAGCCTTGGCTCTCGACCACTGGCTTCCTCGACAAAATCGACGAGAACCTTCAGAAGGCGATGGCCGCCTGATAAAACATTCGACCTTATCGTCGTTATAGAAAACCCGGCAGCATCGCTGCCGGGTTTTTTCATTTCTTTTTCAAGGGAAAAAGCGCATCCTGACACCCCTTACAGGGAGGATGAAATGGCTGAGTTGAAGCTCTATACCAACCCGATGTCGCGCGGACGCATTGCGCGCTGGATGCTGGAAGAGATCGGCAAACCCTATGATGTGGAAATACTGGATTTCGGCCCGCCGATGAAGGGCCCCGACTACTGCACAATCAACCCGATGGGAAAAGTTCCCGCTCTGCGTCACGGCGATGCGGTCGTAACAGAAGTGGCTGCGATCTGCGCCTATCTGGCAACAACATTTCCTGAAGCTGGCCTGGCACCGCATCCCAACGAGCGTGCGGATTTCTTCCGCTGGCTGTTCTTTACGTCTGGTCCTGTGGAAGCCGCTTTGTCCAATCATGCCCTCGGTTTTGAAATACCCACAGACAAGCAGGGAATGGTCGGCTACGGCAATTACGATACAGTGGTGAACACGTTGGAGAAAGCGGTTTCGCATCATCCTTACATCACCGGTGACCGCTTCACCGCCGCTGACGTCTATGTCGGTTCGCACATTGGTTGGGGCCTTCGTTTCGGCACTTTGCCCGCCAGAGGAGCATTTGTCGCTTATTGGGACCGACTAAAGGATCGCCCCGCGATGAAACGGGCCACAGAGTTGGACGAAGCAGCCGCTGCCGCCACACAGCATTAAAACTGGCTGTTTCAGATCATGCTATCTGGCCCGCCAGCTGAAATGCGCGCGAGAATGCCTGCACACCTTTGGGTGAGAAGGCAATGACGCGCCCCTCATCCCGGCGCGCCCAGCCTTTAGAAATGAAGTGGTTCAACAGCGCCGCGCCAAGCGCTCCGCCCAAATGGTTGCGGCGCTCACTCCAGTCAAGACAGTGACGGCAGACCGGGCGCTTGCCCTGCTCCAGAGTCGTCACATCCACACCAAGGCAACTGAAGAACGATTTACCTTTTTCTGTCAGCATCGGCTCACCATCATCGACGATCAGCCCAAGCCTATGTGAGGCATCAAGCATCTCCACGCCACGTTCACCGGCCAGATGGTCGTAACAGATACGCGCCTTGCGCAGCGCCTGATCTTTCGGGCCAGTCCGCACCCGCACAGCACCAGTGCGTTGCGCAAGCCCCATGAGGCCCTCCAGAACCTGGGCCACATCCGTTCCTGACAGCCGGAAATAACGATGCCGCCCCTGCTTCTCGGCGACCAGCAGCTTCGCTGCATCAAGCTTTGCAAGATGGCCGCTCGCTGTTTGGAGCGTCACGCCCGCAGCCGATGCAAGTTCACTGACCGTCAGAGCGCGACCATCCATCAATGCTGTGAGCATATTTGCCCGTGCGGGATCTCCAAGGAGTGCGGCAACGGAAGCTATGATCGGACCATCTTTCATACTTCGATGGTAACCGAACTATGGGAAGATTTCAATTGCTACATTGTCACCATCGAAGCCGTGCATTGAAGGAGACACGCATGATTACCTGTTTCATCCGCTATCAGATCGACCCGTTCAAAGCAGACGCCTTTGCAGAATATGCACGTAACTGGGGACAGGCCATTCCACGCTGCGGCGCTAACCTTATTGGTTATTTCGGGCCGCATGAAGGGTCATCGACGACAGCATACGGCGTCTACTCAATCGACAGTCTGGCCACATACGAAGCATACCGGGCGCGGCTTGCCGCCGACCCCATGGGCCGCACCAATTATGAATTTGCGCGTCGGGAGCAGTTCATCCGATCCGAGGACCGCATCTTCCTCAAATTGCAATCCGCACCGCATGGGGAGTTCATCCAGCCATGATTGCTGTCATATTTGAAGTCTGGCCCGCCGATGACGACAGGCGCGGGCAATATCTCGATATTGCCGCGAGCCTGCGCGAAGACCTTTCCAAGATTGACGGCTTTTTGTCGATCGAGCGGTTTCAGAGCCTGGCCGATCCGGACAAGCTACTCTCACTCTCTTTCTGGCGCGACGAAGAAGCCGTACGCGAATGGCGCAATTTGCCCTCGCATCGGTTGGCACAGGAGCAGGGTCGGAGCGGAGTTTTCGAAAACTATCGTTTACGTGTGGCCAGCGTCATGCGTGACTATGGCCTGGACGAACGTATAGAAGCCCCAGACGATAGCCGCGCAGCACATGCCGCATAAGAAAAAGCCGGGCAAAACCCGGCTTTTTTTTATTTCTGTGTTCGGTATTAACCGAGAAGAGCTTTTACGGCAGCGATTGCGTCAGCTGCCTTTCCACCATCCGGGCCACCAGCCTGCGCCATGTCCGGACGACCGCCACCGCCTGCGCCGCCAAGGGCTGCGGAAGCAGCGCGAACCAGATCAACCGCGCTGAAGCGACCGACCAGATCTTCAGTAACCGCAGCTACAGCGCTCGCCTTGTCATCTTCACCTACACCGATAAACAGCACAACACCGGAACCAACCTGCTTCTTGCCTTCATCGGCAAGCGGCTTCAGGTCACGCGGAGAAACGCCGGTCACGATCTTGCCAAGGAAATTGACACCGTTCACGGCCTCGACGGCACTGCCGCCATCGGCTGAACCACCGCCAAGCGCAAGCTTCTTGCGGGCATCGGCAAGTTCACGCTCCAGCTTCTTGCGTTCATCAAGCAGCACATTGACGCGTTCCAGCGCTTCAGACGGTGTCGTCTTCAGTGCACCGGCGATTGCTTTTACGCGTTCATCTTGTTCTTCGAGGTATAGACGCGCTGCCTCACCGGTCAACGCTTCCATACGACGAACGCCTGCTGCAACCGCGCCTTCCGAAACGATACGAACGAGACCGATATCGCCGGTCTGGCGCACGTGTGTGCCACCACAAAGCTCAACCGAATAAATCTTGCCTTCCTTTGGACCGTGCTTGGCGGTCCCCATGGAAACAACACGAACTTCATCGCCGTATTTTTCACCGAACAGTGCCATCGCGCCTTCGGCAATGGCATCATCCACGGCCATCAGACGCGTGCTGACTGGAGCGTTCTGCAAAATAATTTCGTTGGCGAGGCTTTCAACCTGCGCCAGCTCTTCAGCCGAAATCGGTTTCGGATGCGAAAAGTCGAAACGCAGACGATCCGGTGCAACGAGCGAGCCCTTCTGGGCTACATGGTTGCCGAGCGTTTCGCGCAGGGCTTCATGCAGAAGATGCGTCGCCGAGTGGTTGGAGCGAATACGCGTGCGGCGCACCGAATTCACTTTTAGCTCAACGGCATCGCCGGTCTTCGCAGCGCCCTTGGTAACTTCGCCGATGTGAACGAAAACGCCCTCGCCCTTCTTCTGGGTATCCTTGATGGCGATATCAAAACCTTCACCAGAGATCGTCCCGGTATCGCCCTGCTGGCCGCCGGATTCTCCATAGAACGGGGTCTGGTTGACCACGACCGAAACAGCATCGCCTTCAGCAATGGACTGCACTTCCGCACCGTCGCGAATAAGCGCCGTGATAACGCCTTCGGCAATCTCCGTCTCATATCCAAGAAATTCAGTTGCCCCAACCTTGTCCTTGATACCGAACCAGATCGTTTCCGTAGCAGCTTCGCCGGAGCCAGCCCAGTTGGCGCGCGCTTCGGCCTTCTGGCGTTCCATAGCGGCACTGAAGCCCTCAGTATCGACGGCGATACCGCGTTGACGGAGCGCGTCCTGCGTCAGATCAAGAGGGAAGCCATAAGTATCGTAAAGCTTGAAAGCGGTTTCTCCGTCGAGACGGTCACCTTCAACCAGGCTTTCCGTTGCGTCCGACAGCAGACCAAGGCCACGATCCAGCGTCTTGCGGAAACGGGTTTCCTCGAGCTTGAGCGTTTCGGAGATCAGAGCGTCCGCACGGATCAGTTCCGGATAGGCCTGTCCCATTTCGCGGATCAGGGCCGGCAGCAGACGCCACATCAACGGCTCTTTCGCGCCCAAGAGCTGCGCATGACGCATTGCGCGGCGCATGATGCGGCGCAGCACATAACCACGACCTTCATTGGACGGCAGGACGCCATCGGCAATCAGGAAGCTCGAAGCACGCAGATGGTCGGCAATGACGCGATGGCTAGCGCGGAATTCACCATCGGCTTTTACCCCGGTTGCCTCTTCCGAAGCGCGGATCAATGCCTTGAAAAGATCTATATCGTAATTGTCATGTACGCCCTGCAGAACGGCAGCGACGCGCTCCAGCCCCATGCCGGTGTCAATGGATGGACGCGGCAGGTCGATGCGCTGTTCGGGCGTGATCTGCTCGAACTGCATGAAAACAAGATTCCAGATTTCAATGAAACGGTCACCGTCTTCGTCGGCCGATCCGGGAGGTCCGCCCCAGATGTGGTCGCCGTGGTCGAAGAAGATTTCGGAACATGGACCGCATGGCCCCGTGTCGCCCATGGCCCAGAAATTATCACTGGTGGCAATGCGGATAATGCGGTCGTCGGAAAGACCGGCGATCTTTTTCCAGTAATTCGCAGCATCGTCGTCCGTGTGATAAACGGTGACGAGCAGCTTGTCCTTCGGCAGGCCGAATTCCTTCGTGATCAGGTTCCAGGCGAAGCTGATAGCCTCTTCCTTGAAATAGTCACCAAACGAAAAATTGCCGAGCATTTCAAAGAAAGTATGATGACGGGCGGTGTAGCCGACATTGTCCAGATCGTTGTGCTTGCCACCGGCCCGAACACATTTCTGGGAAGTGGTGGCACGATTATAGGAGCGGTGTTCAAGACCAGTAAAAACATTCTTGAACTGCACCATGCCCGCATTGGTGAACATAAGCGTTGGATCGTTGCGCGGAACAAGCGGGCTCGATGAAACGACCTCATGCCCGTTCTTGCGATAATAATCGAGGAATGTGGACCTTATCTCGTTGACGCCAGCCATAAGTCACCCTTGGGCTTTTCTGCCCTGCACGGATACAGCATTGCAAAAAGCTGCATCAATTATCCTGTTCAAACTCCCACAGCCGTCAACGATCGTCGAAGACCCGAGGCGCTCCCGCACTACTAAGACGTGAAGTGGAGTTTTCGGTTGACCGCTTTTAACGGTGCCTTGCTTTTCTGTCCAGATAAGTACGCTGCGCCATAAAAGCAATTTCTGCTGGAAGACGATAAAATCGGCACTATTCGCTTCGCAAAAGTCTATCACCATGAAACAAAGCCCCATGCGATTTGCACGGGGCTTCGATAATTCATCAGATGTAGACGACCCTACATTTCCGCAGCATCGCCTGCATCATCCTCAGGTCCACCATCTTCCAGGAACTGTTCGGCAATCAGTCCGGCATTCTGACGAAGTGTCGTCTCGATCTCACGGGCTGTCTCCGGATTATCCCTGAGATACTGCTTGGCATTTTCACGGCCCTGTCCCAACCGCTGGGAGTTATACGAGAACCACGCACCGGATTTCTCGACAACACCGGCTTTCACGCCAAGATCGACCAATTCACCGGTCTTGGAAACACCAGCCCCATACATGATGTCGAATTCGACCTGTTTGAAAGGAGGTGCAAGCTTGTTTTTGACGACCTTCACGCGGGTCTGGTTGCCAACGACTTCATCACGCTCCTTGATCGAGCCGATACGGCGAATGTCGAGACGAACCGAAGCATAGAACTTGAGGGCATTACCGCCCGTCGTGGTTTCCGGCGACCCGAACATCACACCGATCTTCATGCGGATCTGGTTGATGAAGATCACCATGCAGTTCGAACGAGAGATCGACGCGGTAAGCTTACGAAGTGCCTGGCTCATGAGACGCGCCTGCAGACCAGGCAGGGAATCACCCATTTCACCTTCGATTTCCGCGCGCGGCGTCAAGGCTGCGACGGAGTCGATAACCAGAACGTCGATAGCGCCCGAGCGCACAAGCGTATCGGTGATTTCAAGCGCCTGCTCACCCGTATCTGGCTGCGAAATCAGCAGGTTCTCAAGATCGACCCCCAGCTTGCGTGCATAGACCGGATCAAGAGCATGTTCCGCGTCAACGAATGCACAGATACCGCCCTTCTTCTGCGCTTCCGCGATCGTATGCAATGCAAGTGTCGTCTTACCCGAGCTTTCCGGCCCATAAATCTCGACAATACGTCCCTTGGGCAAGCCACCAACGCCGAGCGCGATGTCCAGCGAGAGCGATCCGGTCGATACGGTTTCGATCTCGACTACCTGATCGTTCTGGCCAAGGCGCATGATCGAGCCTTTGCCGAACGCCCTTTCGATCTGCGACAATGCCGCATCGAGAGCCTTAGTCTTGTCCACTGAATTTTCCTCAACAAGTCGCAATGAATTCTGAGACATCTTACACCATCCTCTTGTCTCGCTAGAAGCCCGGCAGGCTCGTTGCCACGATCTATTTGTATCCGTTTTGTTCTTATTTGGCAATGATGCTAAATCATTGATTATAAACGGTTCCGTATTTTTGTTCCATGATCGTTCTCTAACATCAGCGATTGCGAAAATAAAAGAACTATCCACGAATTAACTTAATTCAAACCAAACTGCCGGTTTGACGATTCGGCTCGGCAAAGAAAAACGCAGCCCTTCTTTCGAAGGACTGCGTTGTTTGAAGGTTCTCAACCCGTGAAGGGAATCAGCTTGCGGCGCGAAGCGGCGAAATCTGGATTTCCACCCGACGGTTCTGCGCGCGCCCTTCCGGTGTTGCATTGGTCGCAACCGGCTGGCTCGCGCCATAGCCGATAATTGCAAAGCGGCGCGGGTCGATGCCCTGCGAACCGAGATAGCTTGCAACCGAGGCGGCACGACGCTGCGAGAGAGCCTGATTGTGGCTCGCGCTACCGGTCGAATCGGTGTGGCCATAAACGTCCACAAGCGTCTGGTTGAATTTGCGGAGCACAATCGCCACCGAATTAAGCGTCGGATAGAACTGGCTCTTCACCTGATCCTGATCGGTATCGAAAGTGATGCTGGAAGGCATATTCAGGATAATCTGATCGCCATTACGGGTCACAGACACGCCAGTGCCCTGCAACTGCGCGCGAAGCTCGTTTTCCTGACGATCCATGTAATTGCCGATTGCGCCGCCGCCGAGCGCACCGATACCGGCGCCGATCAGCACGGCATTACGCTGCGCGCGGCTGGAACCACCGACCATCAGGCCGCCTAAAGCACCGACAGCCGCGCCGAGCGCCGCGCCGCCTGCAGTGTTCGACATTTTCTGGTCCCCGGTATAGGGATCGGTGGTGCAGCCTGCCAGAAATGTGGCGGCGAAAAGGGCAATACCGGTCTTCTTCAGCATGAAATGGTTATCCTCAATTAGCGAATCCGCTCGCATGATAGTAGCGATTAAGGCCGGATGGTGTCTCAAATGCGAGTTTGAATCCGGCCTTTCGCTTTTTAACTGAAGCCCCCGCAACTGCGCAACTGCGCGGCATAGCGATTGGCCATCGACTGGGCACGTTTAGCGCCATTGAGTGCTGTCGCATTCCCGCGCCAGACACCCCGCGCGTAACCGCCGTGACCAGAATAGTAGGCGAGATAAAGGCTATAGGCATCGGCACGATTGATGCCGTTCTTCTGATAGCTTTGATGGTGATACCAGCCGATAAAATGGATCGCGTCCGCAAAATTGGTACGCGACGCAGTCCAGCGGCCTGTTTCCCGCTTATAGCGGTCCCAGGTACCGTTCAGTGCTTGCGAATAACCATAGGCGCTCGAAGCCCGTTTCCATGGAATAATCCAGAGAATCTTGGTGCGCGGAGGTCGCGCATAGGGCTGGAACCCGGATTCGGTATAGATCGTGGCCATCAGAACCGGAACCGGGACACCGAACTCCCGCGAAACCCGGGTTGCAGCTGTCTGCCAGTTATTGAACCAACCGTCGCGTTGATCGAAGACCGCACACACATTATTGACCTGCCGTGGGGCGGTCGCGCAGCCTCCTAGGATCACGAGCGCGACGAGAAACAAAACGCGCATCATGGTAAACCTCGTCTCTTTGCAAAGATTGATAAAATGTAAAGATTAAGAAGACCTTTCTAACGACAGGTTGCCTGTTCCCAATGCCATCAAACCCGCGTGAAGACGCAAAGCAAAAGCCGCTGACAGTGCGGCAGCGGCTCAAACTGTGGATGAATGTGGATAACTACGGGTATAAGCGTCAGCGCCGTCCCTGACGTTCCTGTCGCAAACGCGCCCAATACTCCAGGCGCTTGCGGATATCCCGCTCAAAACCTCGCTCCGGCGGATCATAGAATTTCTGCCTGCCCATGCTTTCCGGAAAATAGTCCTGCCCTGAAAAAGCGTCCGGCTGATCATGGTCATAGGCGTAGCCGTCGCCATAGCCCTCATTCTTCATGAGCTTGGTCGGAGCGTTGAGAATATGCTTGGGTGGCAGAAGTGAACCGTTTTCCTTGGCCGCGCGCATTGAAGCTTTATAGGCGACATAGACCGCGTTCGATTTTGGAGCAGTCGCAAGATAAACACAGGCCTGTGCCAACGCCAGCTCGCCTTCGGGCGAGCCTAGATAGTCATATGCATCCTTCGCAGCATTGCAGATGGCCAATGCCTGCGGATCGGCAAGGCCGATATCTTCCACCGCCATGCGCACAAGCCGTCGCCCGAGATATAATGGGTCTTCGCCCGCATCAAACATTCGGGAAAGATAGTAGAGCGCAGCATCGGGGTCAGATCCCCGCACCGATTTATGCAGTGCCGAAATCAGATTGTAGTGCCCGTCCTGCCCCTTGTCATAAACCGGAGCGCGGCGCTGCACCACGTCCTGCAACTTCTCCGCAGTAAACACTTCGTCGGGACGGACCGCACGCCAGACTTCCTCGGCAAGCGTCAGCGCGGCGCGCCCATCGCCATCGGCCATGCGAATAAGACTTGCCCGCGCTTCATCGTCCAGCGGCAAGGGGCGTTCTTCCTGTTCTTCGGCACGGTTCAGAAGCGTTGCTATGCTCTCGCCATCATGCGGATGAAAAGTCAGCACCCTCGCCCGGGACAGCAGAGCAGCATTGAGTTCGAAAGATGGATTTTC
Source organism: Ochrobactrum vermis (assembly GCF_002975205.1). Taxonomy (NCBI): domain Bacteria; kingdom Pseudomonadati; phylum Pseudomonadota; class Alphaproteobacteria; order Hyphomicrobiales; family Brucellaceae; genus Ochrobactrum; species Ochrobactrum vermis. Next base: position 1,569,889 of record NZ_PCOC01000001.1, read on the forward strand.
CGTCGTGGCACCGATCAGAATAACTGTGCCATCCTCCATGACCGGCAGAAACGAATCCTGCTGTGCACGATTGAAGCGATGAATTTCGTCCACGAAAAGCAGTGTCTGTCGCCCAGACATCCGCCGCGCACGGGCAGCTTCGAAAACCTTCTTGAGATCGGCAACGCCGGAGAAGATCGCCGAAATCTGTTCGAAAGCGAGGTCGGTTTCTCCGGCAAGCAGGCGGGCAACGGTCGTCTTGCCGGTACCGGGCGGCCCCCAGAAGATCATGGAACCGAGCGAACCAGATGCAATCATGCGCGTCAGCACGCCTTCAGGACCGGTCAAATGCTCCTGGCCTGTCACTTCCGACAAATGCTTTGGGCGCAGGCGATCAGCAAGCGGCCGGTTGCGGTCCGCATTGGGATCAGCCGCTGCTGAAAAAAGGTCGCTCATTTCATCCGCTCGATCGATAAATTAAATGCCGCTTCAGGCATAATGCTACCCGAAGCGGCATGCAACTTTTGGCGATATATCAGCAGCAGTTTTAACGCACGAACTGGCGCAACAACGTTCCGTTGCGTTCCACCTCAAGCCGCCAGGCAAGACCACGCCCTGCATCCAGAATCGCAGTCAAATCGTTCACGGTGCGGATAGGGTTCCCGTTGATGCTGCGAACAATGTCACCAGGACGCAATCCAAGCCGCGCTGCTGGCGAACCGGAATAGACGTCGACAACCGCCACCCCTCGGCTATCGCGCTTGAGACGCAGTTTTGCGGCCGTCGAAGGCGTCAACTCAAGCACAGAAGCACCGGCGAAAGGATTATCCCCCTTGATGACTTGCGGCGCGGTCTCCTTGACTTCAGGCGCTTTGGAGAGCTTCACGGGAACGGTTAGATTTTTTCCATCCCTCATGATTTCAACCGAGACGGTGTTACCAATGCCGGCCGTCGACAGACGGTAACCAAGCACATCCTGATTATCGACGCGAACGTCCTGAACGGACAGAACCACATCGCCAATCTTCAAGCCTGCCGCCTCTGCGGGGCCGCCCTTTGCAATTGCTGTAATCAAAGCCCCATAGGGCTTTTCCATACCAAGACCTTCGGCCAGATCGGCGGTCACGCCCTGGAACGTCGCGCCGATATAAGGCCGCTCGAAACTTTTGCTGCCATTCTGTGCAGCTTCGACAACGGCACGAACCATATTGGATGGAATAGCAAAACCAATCCCTACGGAGCCACCGGAGCGCGAATAGATCGCCGTGTTGATACCGATCAGGCGCCCGCGCATGTCGATCAACGCACCACCGGAGTTACCCGGATTGATGGCCGCATCCGTCTGTATGAAGAAATCGAAATCGGAAATGCCAACCTGTGTACGTGATTGCGCGGACACAATACCGCTCGTCACCGTCTGTCCGACCCCAAACGGATTGCCGATCGCGAGCACCAGATCGCCGACTTCGACTTCATCGGAATTACCGAGACCCAGAACTGGAAACTTGTCCTTCGCTTCGATTTTGAGGACTGCTAGATCTGTGGTTTCGTCACGGAGAAGCAGCTTGCTTTCAAACTCGCGCCCGTCCGACAAGGCAACCTTGATTTCATCCGCATCCTTGATGACATGATTGTTTGTCACGACGATGCCTGAACTGCCGACAATCACACCGGAGCCAAGCGACTGCTGGATACGTGGCTTACTTTCCCCAAACTGCCGTCCGAAAAACTGCTCAAAGAACGGATCACCGGCGAACGGCGAACGTGCCTGAACCTGACGCGCGGCATAAACATTCACGACGGCCGGTATTGTCTCCTTCACAAGCGGAGCGAAGGACAACTGCATATCGGCACGGCTGAGTGGTATCTGCTTCAGAGGCGTCACGGGGGCGTCCTGCGCCATAGTTTGCGGCACTGCTGTTCCGACAATTGCCAGCACAAGACCAAAAACACCTAAACGTCGCCAATTCATGCACATACTCCGCGCTGTCCGAGGTCACTCGCATCTTCCGAAGAAAGATACGAGATTCGTTGTCCATATGTAGTCAACTGAGGACTAGGATAAAGGGCAACATTGTGACCTTAGAGTGCATCCCGAAAAGTGTGCAACGGTTTTCGGAGAAGTTGCGCGTTAAAACGAGCAGTTGGAGCCCGTGCAAATTTCAGTCAATCGAATTTTGCCAGACAGAAATTGGGCAAACAAAAAGGGCCGCACAAGGCGGCCCTTTTTCAAAAAATCAGAAACCAGCAGATTATGCTGCTTCTGCTTCAGCAGCTTGTTCGGCTTCGACGCGGGCGCGGTCAGCCTTGCCCTTTGCATCGACGTCGCGTTCCACGAATTCAACAACCGCCAGAGGCGCATTGTCGCCAGCGCGGAAGCCAGCCTTCATGATGCGGATATAGCCGCCGTTGCGGGTCGCATAACGAGCAGCCAGTGTATCAAACAGCTTTGCAACGAGCTTAACGTCGCGAATAGCCGAGATAGCCTGACGGCGGGCATGCAGATCGCCGCGCTTGCCGAGCGTGACAAGCTTTTCAACGATCGGGCGAATTTCCTTAGCTTTCGGAAGCGTCGTCACAATCTGCTCGTGTTCGATAAGCGAAGCAGCCATGTTGGCGAACATCGCCTTGCGGTGCGAGGCAGTGCGGTTCAGCTTACGGTATCCGTTACCGTGACGCATGAGCCTTCTCCTTAATTAGTTCTAGCCGGGATATTACCGGTCTTAATATTGGTCTTCGTAGCGCTTTGCGAGATCTTCGATGTTCTCTGGCGGCCAGGACGGGATTTCCATACCGAGATGGAGACCCATCGACGCCAGAACTTCCTTGATCTCGTTGAGCGACTTTCGGCCGAAATTCGGAGTCCGCAGCATCTCGGCTTCCGTCTTCTGGATCAGATCGCCGATGTAGACGATGTTGTCGTTCTTCAGGCAGTTTGCCGAACGGACAGACAGTTCGAGTTCGTCCACCTTCTTGAGCAGAGCCGGATTGAAAGCCAGTTCCGCAACCTGTTCCTGCGGGGCTTCCTTCTGAGGCTCTTCGAAGTTGACGAAGATCGCCAGCTGGTCCTGGAGAATACGAGCGGCATATGCCACTGCGTCTTCACCCGTAACCGAGCCGTTTGTCTCGATGTTCAGCGTCAGCTTGTCATAATCAAGAACCTGACCTTCACGGGTGTTCTCGATCTTGTACGACACCTTGCGAACCGGAGAGTAGAGGCTGTCAACCGGGATAAGACCGATTGGTGCATCTTCTGCGCGGTTGCGGTCGGCAGGCACATAGCCCTTACCGGTGTTGACGGTGAATTCCATGCGGATTTCAGCGCCTTCATCCAGCGTGCAGATGACGTGATCCGGATTGAGGATCTCGACATCGCCGACAGTCTGAATGTCGCCAGCCGTAACGACGCCTGGGCCTTCCTTGCGGACGACCATGCGCTTCGGGCCCTCGCCTTCCATACGGATGGCGATTTCCTTGACGTTCAGAACGATATCCGTGGTGTCTTCGCGGACGCCAGGGATCGAAGAGAATTCATGTAGAACGCCATCGATCTGAATGGCGGTCACGGCAGCGCCGCGAAGCGACGACAGAAGTACGCGACGCAGAGCATTGCCGAGCGTCAGACCGAAGCCGCGTTCCAGCGGTTCAGCAACGACGGTTGCATGCGTGCGGGAGCCGTTGGTGATGAAATCCACCTTGTTCGGCTTGATGAGTTCCTGCCAGTTCTTCTGGATCATGTAAGTATCCCTCTATCATTCGTCGCTACCATCCTATCGTAGCGATCAAGTGAAGAAACCGCAGAGGAGCCCCGAACTTGAAAAGCCCGAGGCTCATACGGCATGTGAACGAGGATTAGACCCGGCGCTTCTTGCGCGGACGGCAGCCGTTGTGCGGGATCGGCGTAACATCGCGGATCGACGTGATCACAAAGCCGGCAGCCTGAAGGGCGCGCAGCGCGGATTCACGACCAGAACCCGGTCCGCAAACCTCGACTTCGAGGGAGCGCATGCCGTGTTCCTGAGCCTTCTTGGCGCAATCTTCGGCAGCGATCTGAGCGGCAAACGGGGTCGACTTACGCGAACCCTTGAAACCCTGGGCACCGGCAGACGACCAGGCAATCGCATTGCCCTGAGCATCCGTGATGGTGATCATGGTGTTGTTGAACGTCGAATTTACGTGGGCTACGCCCGACGAGATGTTTTTACGCTCGCGACGGCGAACGCGCGTGGCTTCCTTGGCCATGACAGTCCTTTCAATCGATCTCTACACCGCCGTAATTCCAGCGGCTACACCGGTCCTCAAGAAAGGACCAGCATCAAACCCAACCGGCGTACCGGAAAGGTCCGACGGAACATTCGCTCCGTCGAGGTTACTTCTTCTTGCCTGCGATTGCCTTCGCCGGGCCCTTGCGGGTACGTGCGTTGGTGTGCGTGCGCTGGCCGCGAACCGGCAGCGAACGACGATGACGCAGACCGCGGTAGCAGCCAAGGTCCATCAGGCGCTTGATGTTCATCGAAACTTCACGACGCAGGTCACCTTCGACCCGGTACTCAGCATCGATTGCTTCGCGGATCTGAAGGACTTCAGCATCCGACAGCTGGTTAACGCGGCGATCGTCAGCAATGCCGACTTTCGTTACGATTTCCCGAGCAAATTTCGGTCCAATCCCGTGGATGTACTGAAGCGCAATAACAACGCGCTTGTTCGTCGGGATGTTGACGCCAGCGATACGTGCCACGTCTGTTCTCCTTGAGTTATAAAAAATTCCATCTGGCAGATGCGATCAACCAGACAGCAATAAACGACCGGTACCGGCCTCTTTCGATTTCCGCCGTTACCTGCCATTCAAAACCAGTTGAAGTGGCGCAGTCTTTGACGGAATCGCCCGAAAAAGTCAACTCTTAACTGTCCGTAAAGCCATCAAAGCGACCTTACAGACAATTCAATCAACTTCTGGAAGCAATAAACGGGCAGAAAACGCTTCACGCTTTCCCTGCCCGTATCAGAATGAGACTTTTTCAAGCCCCTTCATTTCTCATGCCGGAACGAGAATTCTCTCGATTTCGGCAGTGACTTCTTCAACCGGCGCCATACCATTGATGACGCGGAGTTCACCGGTCCCGGCATAATAGCTGGAAAGCGGCGCGGTCTTTTCGCGGTATTCCACGAGACGCTTGCGGAAAGCTTCAGGATTGTCGTCCGAACGGACCTGACCACCCTTGGCAATCGTTTCGGCCACGCGGCTTTCCATCCGCTTGACCAGGGCATTCTCATCGACCTTCAGCTCGATGACTGCATCGAGCTTCAGACCCTTCCCCGCCAACATCGTTCCCAGAGCCTGGGCTTGCGGCACCGTGCGCGGGTAGCCGTCGAGGATGAAACCGTTCGAGCAATCCGGAGCATCGATACGCTCCGATACGATCTGGTTTACAATCTCGTCGGAAACCAGCTGCCCCGCATCCATCACGGCCTTGGCGCGCTTCCCGATCTCGCTCTGCTGGGCGACTGCTGCACGCAGCATGTCACCGGTCGAGAGCTGAGGAATTCCATGCTTCTTGGTAAGAAGTCCAGCCTGCGTCCCCTTACCTGCTCCGGGCGGCCCAAGAAGTATCAGTCTCATTTATTGCGTTTCCCACCTCTGAGTTTGGACTTCTTGATCAGCCCTTCATACTGATGGGCGATCAGATGTCCCTGAATTTGCGCAACCGTATCAAGCGTCACGCTCACAACGATCAGCAGCGAGGTGCCACCAAGATAGAACGGTACACCGGTTGCGGAAATCAGGAATTCCGGCAGGAGACAGACAAGCACGATATAGATGGCGCCGACAACAGTGATACGTGTCAGCACATAGTCTATGTATTCGGCGGTACGCTCACCCGGACGAATGCCCGGAATAAAGCCGGAATGCTTCTTGAGCTGGTCAGCGGTATCCTTGGGATTGAACACGATGGCCGTATAAAAGAAGCAGAAAAATGCCATCAACCCGGCATAGAACAGCATATAAAGCGGCTGACCATGACCGAGAGCATTGAGAATGGTCGTACCCCAGGCCGGCATTTCAGCCGTATTTGCGAAACCTGCAACAGTCGCCGGCAAAAGCAGGAGCGACGAAGCAAAGATCGGAGGGATAACACCAGCAGTGTTCAGCTTGAGCGGCAGATGAGAGGTATCGCCCTGGAACATGCGGTTGCCGACCTGACGCTTCGGATACTGGATCAGAAGGCGGCGCTGTGCACGCTCCACGAAAACAATGACCGCAATCAGCACGATGGCAAGAATGATAACGCCCAGGATCAAGCCCGTCGACAGAGCACCGGTACGACCAAGTTCCAGCGTTCCGGAAATGGCATGCGGCAGGTTAGCCACGATGCCAGAGAAGATAATCAGCGAAATGCCGTTACCGATACCACGTGCCGTGATCTGTTCGCCGAGCCACATCAGGAACATCGTGCCGCCAACGAGGGTGATCACCGACGAAACGACGAAGAACGGCCCCGGATTGGTGACGATTCCATTACCAGACTGCAAACCGACAGAAATCGCGTAGGCTTGGACAAGCGCCAGAAGCACCGTGCCATAACGCGTGTACTGATTGATGATCTTGCGACCCGCCTCGCCTTCCTTCTTCAGCGCTTCAAGCGACGGAACAACCGACGTCATGAGCTGCACGATAATGGAAGCAGAGATGTAGGGCATGATGCCGAGCGCAAAAATGGCCATACGACCGACAGCGCCACCGGCAAACATGTTGAAAAGTCCGAGCACACCCTGGCTATGCTGCTGGAAAGCCTGCGCAAGCGCGTCAGGATTGATGCCGGGAAGCGGAATATAGGTGCCGAACCGGTATACGAGCAAAGCACCTAGTGTGAACCAGATGCGCTTCTTGAGTTCTTCTGCCTTCGAAAAAGCCGAAAAATTGAGATTGGAAACTAGCTGTTCAGCAGCCGATGCCATTAAATTTCTCCGGTGAAAAGTCTCCGGTCCTCCGCCCTCGTTTACGCAATCCTCACCGGTCACGCCCCGAGACTAAAAAGACCCTACCCAGATATGCGCATTGGCATAAATGTGCAAGCGGCGGCACTAAGGCCGCCGCTTTTTATTTTTGTATCGAAGCCTTATTCGGCAGCAGCTTCAGGAAGCTTGATGCTACCGCCAGCCTTTTCGATCTTTTCGACCGCAGTCTTGGAAGCACCGGCTACCTCAAAGGCAACCTTTGCCTTCAGTTCGCCGTCCGAAAGGATACGAACACCGTCCTTGGCGCGGCGAATCACGCCGGCAGCCTTTAGCGAATCGAGGTTCACAACAGCCTTGGCGTCGAGCTTGCCTGCATCGATAGCGGCCTGAACACGGCCGAGCGACACTACATTGAAGCTCTTTGCGAAGATGTTGGTGAAGCCGCGCTTCGGCAGACGGCGGTAGATTGGCATCTGGCCGCCTTCGAAGCCATTGATCGCGACGCCCGAACGGGACTTCTGACCCTTGACGCCGCGGCCAGCGGTCTTGCCGGTGCCCGAGCCGATACCACGGCCAACGCGCTTGCGTTCTTTGACCGAACCTGGCTTGTCACGCAGATCGTTGAGTTTCATGTCTCTATCCCCTGCGTTATCAGGCCTCGTCCACGATGCGGACGAGATGCTGAACCTTGGCGATCATACCGCGAACCGAAGGAGTATCCTCCAGCGTGCGGCGGCGGTGCATTTTGTTAAGTCCGAGTCCGATCAGCGTTGCACGCTGTTCGGCTGGACGACGGATAGGGCTTCCGATCTGCTCGACCGTAACCGTCTTACCCTTCTTCTCAGCCATCACTCAAATCCCTTGTCTATGGCGTATCCGGTGCCATTGCACCGGACTGGCACAAACTATCGGCTATTCTTCCGAACCGACCACATCATGGCGGCGAGCCTGAAGGGTCGAGTACTTGATGCCGCGCTGTGCAGCGATATCCTTCGGATGCATCTGATGCTTCAGAGCATCGAACGTCGCACGAACCATGTTGTATGGGTTCGACGAGCCGAGAGACTTGGCAACAACGTCCTGAACGCCGAGCGTTTCGAACACTGCACGCATCGGACCACCGGCGATGATACCCTTACCGGCAGGAGCTGCACGAAGCAGAACCTTGCCAGCGCCGTGACGACCCTGCACATCGTGATGCAGAGTACGACCCGAACGCAGCGGTACGAAAATCATATCGCGCTTGGCAGCTTCTGTAGCCTTGCGGATGGCTTCAGGCACTTCACGAGCCTTGCCATGACCGAAGCCTACGCGACCCTTCTGGTCTCCAACTACGACGAGCGCAGCGAAACCGAAGCGACGGCCACCCTTAACAACCTTAGCAACGCGATTGATGTGAACGAGCTTGTCAACGAATTCGCTGTCACGCTCCTCACGACCGCGGTCCTCGCGGTTACGTTCTCTCTGTGCCATATCCTATTCCTTTATTATTTTCCGGAAGCACAAAATAATTAGAAGCTCAGACCGCCTTCGCGGGCAGCTTCGGCGAGAGCCTTCACGCGACCGTGGTAAATGAATGCACCACGGTCGAACACTACTTCGCTGACGCCTGCTTTAACGGCACGCTCAGCAACCAGCTTGCCAACAGCAGCAGCTGCTGCAGAGTCGGCGCCGGTCTTGAGCTTGCCCTTCAGGTCGCCATCCAGGGTCGAAGCAGCTGCGATGGTAACACCGCGAACGTCGTCGATAACCTGAACGTAGATGTTCTTGGAAGAGCGGTGCACGCTGAGACGCGGACGGCCGTTTGCGACAGCCTTGACCTGACGGCGTACACGAGCAGCGCGACGCTGCAAAGTTTCTTTTGGCGATGCCATGACGCGCTTCCCTTACTTCTTCTTGCCTTCTTTGCGGACGATCTTCTCGCCAGCATACTTGACGCCCTTGCCCTTGTAAGGCTCGGGGCCGCGATATTCGCGGATCTCAGCCGCGACCTGACCGACCTGCTGCTTGTCGATGCCGGTGACGACGATTTCCGTCGGCTTCGGAACAGCAACAGTAATACCAGCAGGCACGTCGTAGACCACTTCGTGGCTGAAGCCGAGCGAAAGCTGCAGGTTCTTGCCCTGCATGGCAGCGCGGTAACCGACGCCGCTGATTTCGAGCTTCTTTTCAAAGCCGTCCTTCACGCCAACAAAAATGTTGGAGATCATCGTGCGGGACATGCCCCACTTCGAACGAGCTTCTTTCGACTGGTCGCGTGGATCGACGCTGATAGCGCCTTCTTCCATCTTGACCAGAACTTCATCGTGCACGACGAAGGAGAGTTCACCCTTCGCGCCCTTAGCCTTGACGATCTGCCCATCAACACTGGCGGTCACGCCCGCCGGGACCGGCACGGGTTTTTTACCGATACGAGACATTTTAATACCTGTCTTTTATCTGTTCGCTGTCAACCGCATCAGAAGATGCGGCAGAGCAGCTCACCACCAACGTTTTGTTCACGGGCTTCATGATCCGCCATAACGCCCTTCGGCGTGGAGAGGATCGAGATGCCGAGGCCGTTCGCGACCTGCGGGATCGACTTGACCGACACGTAAACGCGACGGCCAGGCTTCGATACGCGGCTGATCTCACGGATAACCGGAACACCTTCATAGTACTTCAGCTCGATTTCGATCTCGGCCTTGCCGTTCACGAATTCGCTCTGCGAGTAACCGCGGATGTAACCTTCAGACTGAAGAACATCGAGAACGCGAGCGCGCAGCTTCGAAGCCGGGGTCGAAACCTTGGTCTTCTTGCGGCCTACTGCGTTGCGGATACGGGTCAGCATATCGCCGAGAGGATCTGACACAGACATATGCTACTCCTTACCAGCTCGACTTGACGATGCCCGGGATCTGACCGAGCGAACCCAACTGACGAAGCGCAATACGCGACATCTTCAGTTTACGGTAATAACCACGCGGACGGCCCGAAACTTCGCAACGATTGCGAATACGAACCTTCGATGAATTGCGCGGCAGTTCGGCAAGCCGGATAGTGGCGCGGAAGCGCTCCTCCAGCGGAAGGCCCTGATCCATTACGATCGCCTTCAGGCGTGCACGCTTGCCAGCGTGACGCTTAACCAACTTTTCGCGGCGCTTGTTTTTTTCGACTGCGCTAGTCTTGGCCATATTAATATACCTCGCTACGCTTGCCGTTACTGCCGGAAGGGGAAGTTGAATGCACGCAGAAGAGCGCGCGCTTCATCATCCGACTTGGCGGTCGTGCAAACGATGATGTCCATGCCCCAGATTTGATCAACCTTATCGTAGTTGATTTCCGGAAACACGATGTGCTCCTTGATGCCCATGGCATAGTTGCCACGTCCGTCAAAGCTCTTCGGGTTCAGGCCGCGAAAGTCGCGGACGCGCGGAAGAGCAATCGTGATGAAACGATCAAGGAATTCGTACATGCGGTCCTGGCGAAGAGTGACCTTCGTACCGATTGGCATGCCTTCACGCAACTTGAATGTTGCGATCGAGTTACGAGCGCGGGTGATAACAGCCTTTTGACCAGCAATCAAGCCAAGGTCTTCAGCGGCAATCGCCGGCTTCTTGGAGTCGCCAGTGGCTTCGCCAACGCCCATGTTGAGGACAACTTTGCTGATGCGCGGAATCTGCATCTCGTTGTCGTATTTGAATTCTTCAAGCAGAGCCTTACGAATATTTTCGTTGTAAAGCTTCTTGAAGCGGGGAAGTGCCTTAACTTCAGCCATCGATCAGCGCTCCAGAACGTTTTGCGACACGAACCTTCTTGCCGTCCTCAACGCGGAAACCGACGCGAGTCGGCTTACCGTCCTTGGGATCAGCAATTGCCAGGTTGGACAGGTGAATCGGCGCTTCCTTAGAGATAATGCCGGCTTCCTGGGTCTGGGTCTGACGCTGATGACGCTTCACAATATTGATACCACGAACGAGCGCCTGCTCGTCTTTAGGCATAACCTTGAGAACCTCGCCCTTACGGCCCTTGTCCTTACCGGACAGCACGACAACGCTGTCGCCTTTGCGAATCTTCTGCATCGTCTTGCTTCCTTACAGAACTTCCGGGGCCAGCGAGATGATCTTCATGTGGTTCTTTGCGCGAAGTTCGCGCGGAACCGGTCCGAAGATACGCGTGCCGATCGGCTCTTTCTTGTTATCGATGAGAACGGCTGCATTGTTATCGAAACGAATAACGCTGCCGTCCGGACGACGGATGTCCTTGGCGGTGCGTACAACAACCGCCTTCATCACGTCACCCTTTTTGACGCGGCCGCGCGGAATAGCTTCCTTGATCGACACCACAATGATGTCGCCAACGGAAGCGTAACGCCGCTTCGAGCCGCCCAGCACCTTGATGCACATGACACGACGTGCGCCGGAGTTATCCGCCACGTCGAGGTTTGTTTGCATCTGAATCATGACTGGCCGCCTTCTTTCCTCTCAGCTGGTTAAGGGCTCCTGCCCTACCTAAGCTGCGTGTTTATAATTTAGCCTGCTGCTTCGTTCGTCAGAACGACCCAGCGTTTGTCCTTCGAGATTGGAGCCGATTCCTGAATGGAAACGAGATCACCAACCTTGAACTGGTTGTTTTCGTCATGCGCCTTGTATTTCTTAGACTGACGCACGGTCTTCTGGAGGAGCGGATGCGAATAGCGGCGCTCAACCTTGACCACAACAGTCTTATCATTCTTGTCGCTGACGACAACGCCCTGCAGAACGCGTTTAGGCATTATATTCTTCCTTATGCCTTGCTTGCGGCCGCCTTCTGGCGGGCAATAGTCTTAATACGCGCGATGTCGCGGCGAACCTGCTTCACGCGCGCGGTTTTTTCGAGCTGGCCGGTGGCCTTCTGAAAGCGCAGATTGAACTGCTCTTTCTTCAGGGTGCCCAGCTCGTCATTCATCTGATCGAGGCTTTTCGCCCGAACGTCTGCGGCTTTCATAGTTGCCTCTCTCTTATTCAGCAATGCGCTGGATAAAGCGCGTCTTGATCGGCAACTTTGCGGCGCCGAGTCTGAGGGCTTCGCGTGCCACATCTTCGGGTACGCCGTCAAGCTCAAACATCACGCGACCTGGTGCCACACGGCACGCCCAGTAGTCAACCGAACCCTTACCTTTACCCATACGGACTTCAGTAGGCTTCGAAGTTACCGGCAGGTCAGGGAAGATGCGGATCCATACACGACCGGCACGCTTCATGTGACGGGTGATCGCGCGGCGGGCCGCTTCGATCTGACGTGCAGTGACGCGTTCCGGCTCAACGGCCTTCAAACCGAATGCACCGAAATTCAGATCCGTGCCGCCCTTCGAGTTACCGTGAATACGGCCCTTGAACTGCTTGCGGAACTTGGTGCGCTTAGGCTGCATCATTGTTCTCTACTCCAAATTTCTCGCCCGCGGCCCGCTTTTTAAGCGTTTTCGCGGCGGCGGTTCGACGAGGAACCCTGATTGTCACCCTCGACCGCACGACGCTCGGAAGCCATCGGATCGTGTTCAAGGATTTCGCCCTTGAAGACCCAGACCTTCACGCCGCAGATACCATAAGCGGTCTTCGCTTCTGCCGTGCCGTAGTCAATATCGGCGCGAAGCGTATGAAGCGGAACGCGACCTTCACGGTACCATTCCATGCGAGCGATTTCCGCGCCACCCAGACGACCCGAGCAGTTGATACGGATACCTTCGGCACCAAGACGCATTGCCGACTGAACGGCACGCTTCATGGCGCGACGGAATGCCACACGGCGTTCGAGCTGCTGAGCGATCGACTGAGCGATCAGCGTAGCGTCGACTTCCGGCTTGCGAACTTCAACGATGTTGAGCGACGTATCGGCATTGGTCATCTCGGAAAGCTTCTTGCGGAGCTTTTCGATGTCTGCACCCTTCTTGCCGATGATGATGCCAGGACGAGCCGAGTGGATCGTCACGCGGCACTTCTTGTGCGGACGCTCAATCACGATCTTGGAGATCGCAGCCTGCTTGAGTTCTTCGGTGAGGAACTCGCGGATCTTGACATCTTCATGCAGCAGTTTGCCGTACTCACCGGTATTCGCGTACCAACGCGAATCCCAGGTGCGGTTGATGCCGAGACGAAGACCGATCGGATTAATCTTCTGACCCATTATGCGGCCTCCCCTTTTTCCGCGACTTCGCGGACAACAATGGTGAGATGCGAAAACGGCTTCTCGATGCGGCTAGCCTTACCACGTCCGCGGACATGGAAGCGCTTCATGACGATCGACTTGCCGACATAGGCTTCGGCGACGATCAGAGCATCGACGTCGAGGTCGTGATTGTTTTCAGCGTTTGCAATCGCCGACTCAAGCGTCTTCTTAACCGTATCGGCGATCCGCTTGCGCGAGAACGTCAGATCGGCAAGTGCCGCATTCACTTTCTTGCCGCGAATCATGCTCGCGACAAGATTAAGCTTCTGCGGGCTGACGCGGAGCGTACGGGCGACGGCTTTCGCCTCGTTATCCTTAAGCTGGCGGGGAGCCTTGGCCTTGCCCATCGTTACTTCCTCTTTGACTTCTTGTCCGCGCCATGACCGTAGTAGGTACGTGTAGGCGCGAATTCACCGAACTTGTGTCCGACCATTTCTTCCGAAATCGACACCGGCACATGCTTATTACCGTTGTAGACGCCGAAAGTCAGACCGACAAACTGCGGCAGGATGGTGGAGCGGCGGCTCCACATCTTGATAACTTCATTACGACCGCCTTCGCGTACCTTCTCAGCCTTCTTGAGAAGATAGCCGTCGATAAACGGACCTTTCCAAACTGAACGAGCCACTTCAGACTACCTCTCTTACTTCTTGCGCTGATGGCGCGAACGCATGATGAACTTGTCAGTCGCCTTGTTCGAGCGCGTCTTCTTGCCCTTCGTAGGTTTGCCCCACGGAGTAACAGGGTGACGACCACCCGAGGTACGACCTTCACCACCACCATGCGGGTGATCGACCGGGTTCATTGCAACGCCGCGAACGTGCGGACGCTTGCCACGCCATACCGAACGACCGGCCTTGCCGTCGTTGATATTGCCGTGATCCGGGTTGGACACTGCACCGACCGAAGCGAAACAGGCACCTGGTACCAGACGCTGTTCACCGGAATTGAGGCGCAGAATGGCCATGCCCTGATCGCGACCGACGAGCTGAGCATAGGTGCCAGCCGAACGAGCGATCTGACCGCCCTTGCCTGGCTTCAGCTCAACGTTGTGAACGATCGTGCCGACAGGCATGGAAGCGAGCGGCATTGCATTGCCCGGCTTCACGTCGACGGAGTTGCCTGCAACAACCTTGTCGCCAACAGCCAGACGCTGCGGAGCCAGGATGTATGCCAGTTCACCGTCTTCGTAACGGATCAGCGCGATGAACGCGGTGCGGTTCGGATCGTATTCCAGACGCTCGACAGTGCCGACGACATCAAGCTTGCGACGCTTGAAGTCGATGAAACGGTACGAACGCTTGTGACCGCCGCCCTGAAAGCGAACAGTGATACGACCGGTGTTGTTACGGCCACCCTTCTTGGACAGACCTTCGGTCAGGGACTTGACCGGCTTGCCCTTGTAGAGTTCCGAACGGTCCACGATGACCAGCTGACGCTGGCCTGGTGTGATCGGATTAAAATGCTTGAGTGCCATTGTCTCTTACTCCATGGCCTCTCAGAGACCGGTCGAAACGTCGATGCTCTGGCCTTCGGCCAAAGTAACGATCGCTTTCTTGACGTCGCTCTGGCGCCCGGTAATGCCGCGGAAACGCTTGACCTTACCCTTGCGCACTGCAGTGTTGACTGCGGTAACCTTGACGCCGAACAGCGCTTCGACTGCAGCCTTGATTTCCGGCTTCGTTGCCTTGCGGGCTACGTTGAAGACAACCTGGTTATGTTCGGAAACCATGGTGGACTTCTCGGTGATAACCGGGCTGACGATCACGTCGTAATGGCGAAGATCAGTCATTTGAAACGCTCCCCATGAAACGAGCTTCCAGGGCTTCGACAGCCGCCTTGGAAAGCACGAGCTTGCCACGGCGAAGAATGTCGTAAACATTGATGCCCTGCACTGGCAGAACGTCGATGTTCGGGATGTTCGAAGCCGCACGCTGGAAGTTCACGTCGATCTCTGCACCGCCGATAAGCAGCGCATTTTCGAGACCGAGCTTGGCGAACTGCGAAACAAGCTGCTTCGTCTTGGCTTCCGTTGCAGCCAGATCATCAATGATGATCAGGTCGGATGCCTTAGCCTTTGCAGACAGGGCATGACGCAGGCCAAGAGCACGAACCTTCTTCGGCAGATCGTGGTCGTGCGAACGGATAACTGGTCCGTGAGCCTGACCACCGCCGCGGAACTGCGGTGCACGAGCCGAATGGTGACGAGCGCGGCCCGTACCCTTCTGCTTGTACATCTTGGCGCCGGTGCGGCTTACGTCGCCACGGCCCTGTGCCTTATGGGAGCCCTGCTGGCGGCGAGCCAGCTGCCAGCGCACGACGCGCTGGAGAATGTCGTCACGCGGGTCGAGGCCGAAGATTTCTTCGTTCAGCTTGACCTTGCCGGCATCCTTGCCTTCAAGAGTGGTAATCGTGAGATCCATTATTCGGCTCCCTCAGTCGCGACAGCTTCAGCTTTCGCAGCACCTGCACGCAGAGCGGCCGGCTTCGGCGCGTTCTCAGGCAGCGAGACCTTGACCGCGTCGCGCACGATGATCCAGGCACCCTTGGAGCCCGGAACCGCACCGCGAACCAGAATGAGGCCGCGATCAGTGTCCGTCGAGACAACTTCAATATTCTGCGTGGTTACGCGGGTCTGGCCCATGTGACCAGCCATCTTCTTGCCCTTGAACACCTTACCCGGGTCCTGACGCTGACCGGTCGAGCCGTGAGCGCGGTGGGTAACGGAGTTACCATGGGAAGCGCGATGACCGGCGAAGTTATGACGCTTCATAACACCGGCAAAGCCTTTACCGATCGAAGTACCCGTCACGTCGACCTTCTGGCCGGCGACGAAGTGTTCGGCGGTGATTTCAGCGCCGACTTCGAGGAGGTTGTCCGGCGAAACGCGGAATTCCGCGACCTTCGCCTTCGGCTCGACCTCGGCCTTCGCGAAATGACCGCGCATAGCCTTGGACGTGTTCTTTACCTTGGCAATACCAACGCCAAGCTGAACAGCCGTGTAACCGTTCTTTTCAACTGTACGCTGAGCTACCACGTGGCAATTCTCCATGCGGAGAACCGTCACCGGCACATGCTCGCCGGCGTCGTTATAGACGCGGGTCATGCCCAGCTTCTGTGCAATAACACCTGAACGCATCGGGTTCGTTCCTTCCGTCCTCAAGCCGATTAAAGCTTGATTTCGACATCAACACCTGCAGACAGATCGAGCTTCATCAAAGCATCTACAGTCTGCGGGGTTGGGTCTACGATATCGAGAAGACGCTTGTGCGTACGCATCTCAAACTGTTCGCGGCTCTTCTTGTCGATGTGCGGCGACCGGTTAACCGTGAACTTCTCGATCCGCGTAGGAAGCGGGATCGGTCCGCGCACATTTGCACCGGTACGCTTGGCAGTCGACACGATTTCCCGCGTCGAAGCGTCAAGGATCCGATGATCAAACGCCTTAAGGCGAATGCGGATGTTTTGACCGTTCATTTCATCTGTTCCTTGTTACGCGGAAACGCTCGCTCTGGAGCGAGCGTTCCTGCACAAACCTTCATTACTCGATGATCGAAGCGACGATGCCTGCACCGACGGTGCGGCCACCTTCACGGATAGCGAAGCGGAGCTTCTCTTCCATGGCGATCGGAACGATCAGGGTGACGTCAACGGTGACGTTGTCGCCAGGCATAACCATTTCCGTACCTTCAGGCAGCGTGACAACACCGGTCACGTCCGTCGTGCGGAAGTAGAACTGCGGACGGTAGTTCGTGAAGAACGGCGTATGACGGCCACCTTCGTCCTTGGTCAGAATATAGGCTTCTGCCTTGAACTTGGTGTGCGGCTTAACCGAACCCGGCTTGCAGAGAACCTGGCCGCGCTCAACGTCTTCACGGCCAACGCCGCGGATCAGCGCGCCAATGTTGTCGCCAGCCTGGCCCTGATCGAGCAGCTTGCGGAACATTTCAACGCCGGTCACCGTCGTCTTCGTCGTCGCCTTGATGCCGACGATTTCAACTTCTTCACCAACCTTGACGATACCGCGCTCAACGCGACCCGTCACAACCGTACCACGGCCCGAGATCGAGAAAACGTCTTCGATTGGCATCAGGAACGGCTGGTCGATCGGACGTTCCGGGGTCGGAATGTAATCGTCAACAGCGGCCATCAGCGAACGAACGGCGTCTTCGCCCAGTTCCTTCGAGGAATCTTCCAGTGCAGCAAGAGCCGAGCCCTTGATGATCGGAACTTCGTCGCCCGGGAAGTCGTACTTCGACAGAAGTTCGCGAACTTCCAGTTCAACCAGTTCGAGCAGTTCTGCATCGTCAACCTGGTCGCACTTGTTCAGGAACACCACGATTGCCGGAACGCCAACCTGACGAGCAAGCAGGATGTGCTCGCGGGTCTGTGGCATCGGGCCGTCAGCAGCCGAAACGACCAGGATCGCGCCGTCCATCTGCGCAGCACCGGTGATCATGTTCTTCACATAGTCAGCGTGACCTGGGCAGTCGACGTGTGCATAGTGACGGTTTGCGGTTTCGTACTCGACGTGTGCCGTCGAGATCGTGATGCCGCGAGCGCGTTCTTCTGGTGCAGCATCGATCTGGTCGTATGCCTTGAATTCACCGAAAAACTTCGTGATCGCTGCCGTCAGCGACGTCTTGCCATGGTCAACGTGACCAATCGTGCCGATGTTAACGTGGGGTTTATTACGTTCAAACTTACTCTTTGCCATTTGAGCTCTCCGTAAATTTAGCCTGCTCAGGCATTCTTTTGATTGGGAGCGTGACCCTTAGATCACGCAAACTTCTTCTGGATTTCCTGTGCGACCGCCGTCGGAACCGGCTCATAATGGTCGAACTGCATCGTGTACTGTGCACGGCCCTGGGACATCGAGCGCAAGCTATTCACGTAGCCAAACATGTTGGCGAGTGGAACGTTTGCGTTGACGACCGTGGCGATGCCGCGGGCTTCGGTGCCGGAAATCTGACCGCGACGCGAGTTCAGATCGCCGATAACGTCACCAACGTAATCTTCCGGCGTAACAACCTCGACCTTCATGATCGGCTCGAGGAGCTGGGCGCCAGCCTTCTGCGCACCTTCACGGAACGCTGCACGGGACGCGATTTCGAAGGCGAGAACAGACGAGTCAACGTCATGATATGCGCCGTCGATCAGAGTGGCCTTCACGCCGAGCATCGGGAAGCCTGCCAGCGGGCCTGCACCCATGACGCTTTCGATACCCTTCTGGACACCCGGAATGTATTCCTTCGGAACCGAGCCGCCGACGATCTTCGATTCGAAGATGAAATCGTCGCCGTCATGCGGTTCGAAGATGATCTTCACGCGAGCGAACTGACCCGAACCACCCGACTGCTTCTTGTGGGTGTAATCGATTTCAGCCTTACGGGTGATCGATTCACGGTAAGCAACCTGCGGAGCACCGATGTTGGCTTCAACCTTGAATTCGCGCTTCATGCGATCAACGAGAATGTCGAGGTGAAGTTCGCCCATGCCAGCGATGATGGTCTGACCGGATTCTTCGTCCGACTTGACGCGGAACGAAGGATCTTCGGCAGCCAGACGATTGAGCGCGATGCCCATCTTTTCCTGGTCAGCCTTGGTCTTCGGCTCGATAGCGATTTCGATAACCGGATCCGGGAATTCCATGCGTTCAAGGATAACCGGCTTCAGCGGATCGCAGAGCGTATCGCCAGTTGTCGTTTCCTTGAGGCCAGCCAAAGCAACGATGTCGCCTGCGTAAGCTTCTTCGATGTCTTCACGGCTGTTCGAGTGCATCTGCAGCATACGGCCGATGCGCTCACGCTTGCCCTTGACGGTGTTTTCGAGCGAAATACCCTTGGTCATCTTGCCCGAGTAGATACGGGCAAAAGTAAGCGAACCAACGAATGGATCGTTCATGATCTTGAATGCAAGCATCGAAAGCGGTGCTTCATCCGAAGATTCGCGGGTGGTTTCGGTTTCCGTCTTGACGTCAATGCCCTTGATAGCAGGCACGTCGGTCGGAGCCGGGAGGAATTCCACAACAGCGTCGAGAAGTGGCTGAATGCCACGGTTCTTGAACGCAGTACCGCAAAGAACCGGATGGAACTTAACGTCGATGGTGCCCTTACGGATCAACGCACAGAGCTGTTCATTCGTAGGCATGGTGCCTTCGAGATAAGCTTCCATGGCAGCTTCGTCGATTTCCACGGCCAGCTCGATGAGCTTTTCACGGTATTCTTCAGCCTGATCCTTGAGGTGCTCAGGAATTTCACCAACCGTCGCCGCTGCGCCGATCGTGCCATCCCAGGTAAGAGCCTTCATCTCAATCAGATCAATAACGCCTTCGAACTCGTTTTCAGCGCCGATTGGCAACTGAACCGGAAGTGCGATAGCGCCAAGACGCGAGCCGACCATTTCTACGCAACGGTAGAAATCGGCACCGATCTTATCCATCTTGTTGACAAAGACCATACGCGGGACGTGGTACTTTTCAGCCTGACGCCATACGGTTTCCGTCTGAGGCTCAACGCCAGCGTTGGCGTCGAGCAGTGCAATAGCGCCGTCGAGAACGCGGAGCGAACGCTCAACTTCAATGGTGAAGTCGACGTGGCCCGGCGTGTCGATGATGTTGAAACGACGCTTCTTGCCATCCTGACCCTGCCAGAACGTGGTCGTGGCAGCAGACGTGATGGTGATACCGCGTTCCTGCTCCTGCTCCATCCAGTCCATGGTCGACGCACCATCGTGGGTTTCGCCGATCTTATGGTTCTTACCGGTATAGAACAGGATGCGCTCGGTCATCGTCGTCTTACCGGCGTCGATGTGAGCCATGATACCGAAATTGCGGTAGTCTTCGATTTTGTATTCGCGGGCCATGATAGTCGCTCTTTGAATAGGTTTCGACGATTACCAGCGGTAATGCGAGAAGGCGCGGTTGGCTTCAGCCATGCGGTGCGTGTCTTCACGCTTCTTCACAGCAGAACCACGGTTGTTAGCAGCGTCAAGCAGCTCGCCGGAAAGACGATCGATCATTGTCGTCTCGTTACGACCACGAGCAGCGTTGATGAGCCAGCGAATGGCAAGTGCCTGGCGGCGTTCTGGACGCACATCGACCGGAACCTGATAGGTTGCACCACCAACGCGGCGCGAACGGACTTCGACGTGCGGAGCTACGTTGTCGAGCGCCTGATGGAACAGCGCGACCGGCTCGGACTTTGCCTTGGCTTCGATTGAATCGAGCGCACCGTAAACGATGCTTTCAGCAACCGACTTCTTGCCATGCAGCATGACTGCATTCATGAACTTCGTGATAACGAGATCGCCGAACTTTGGATCCGGATTGATCTCACGCTTCTCAGCTTTATGACGTCTAGACATTTCGTCTTTTCTTTCAATTACATCGGGCTCAGCTCACCTTGCGGCAGCCGGTATCCCCGGAAAATCTTACTTCGGACGTTTTGCACCGTACTTCGAACGGCGCTGCTTGCGGTTCTTGACACCCTGGGTATCGAGAACGCCGCGGATGATGTGGTAACGCACACCCGGCAAGTCCTTTACGCGACCGCCGCGGATCATGACGACCGAGTGCTCCTGCAGGTTATGCCCTTCGCCAGGGATATAACCGATAACTTCGAAGCCGTTCGTCAGACGAACCTTGGCAACCTTACGGAGAGCCGAGTTCGGCTTCTTCGGGGTCGTCGTGTACACGCGGGTGCAAACGCCGCGCTTCTGAGGGTTTGCCTGCAGTGCAGGAACCTTATTGCGCTTTACCGGCGCAGTGCGCGGCTTGCGGATAAGCTGGTTTACGGTTGGCATACAACCTTCCTCTATAAAAAATCTCGTATCCACGCCCAAACGGGCCGTTTCACCGCCATGCTGATGCACGAATTCGGGACAAGTCACGACAACCGGTGACTACCCCGAACAAAAGCAGAGGAAGCTGACGCTTCATGCGAACGGCAAGTTGCATTTCGATCGTAAAACGAACCCTGTTTGAGACGAACTTCAGGACGCGTCGTCCCGAACAAGCCTGTCTCACATCGGCTCAGATGAGCTGCTGATACGTCTTTAGCAGCGTTACGTCAAGGGAGGAGAGCCAAGTTTCTTCGGCAATGGGCCGGAAACCGGCGTTTTGACCTTCGCCGGACAGGTTATTGCGCTGTAATCGGCGCGTAATCGCACATATTTCGCGATCAGAACCGTCATTTTCATGTGGCAGCATAGCGTTGGCGCCCCGGAGCCGTTATTGAAACACATCCGAGTCGAAACGCAACCCAATATTAAGGGATTCTCAATGTCTTCCACTACCGCATCCACCGGCGACGATTCGCCTACCGTCCACCTGATCATCGCAGATGTCTGGAATGAAGGTGAAGAATCCCCGGTCGAAGTGCATCTGCTTATGAAGACGGACGAAGATGAAGATCTCGTTCAGACCGTACTCGCCATTCTCGCCGAAGAAGGCTATCACGAAGCCGAACTTCTCGAGATGGGCACCCTCACCGAAGAGCCTGCAGAAGAGCCGCACAAAAGTGCATGGGCGACCGCATTGAGCGGTGAAGTCGCGCTGATCGAATTCGACGGCGACGACGAAGAAGAAGAGTAAGATTTAGAGAAAGCTTTTCCGGTACGGGTGCGAAGCACTCTGCGGAAATTGCTTCAGAGAACAAGGCGCATTCCGAAAACCGGATGCGCCTTTTTCTTTTGCTTTAATAGTGCGCCTTCCCCGCTCATAGGGACAAACAAAAAGGCCGCCTCAAAGGGCGGCCTTTTTCAGTTTTCTATCTACCGATTACTCGGCAGCGTTGTTGGTCATGTCCACCAGCATCGCGTTAGCTTCCTTGGAACCGGAAGACTTGCGACGCTCATCGATGATCAGTTCGTCGCGAGCCGTTGCAATACGACGGATCTGGTTGGTCATGCCGCCAGTACCGGCCGGGATAAGACGGCCGACGATGACGTTTTCCTTGAGACCCTGCAACGTGTCCATCTTGCCGGCAACCGCAGCTTCGGTAAGCACGCGGGTCGTTTCCTGGAACGACGCAGCCGAGATGAAGGACGGCGTCTGCAACGAAGCCTTGGTGATACCGAGGAGGACAGGATTGCCGTAACCCGGCTTCTTGCCTTCTTCGACCAGACGTTCGTTGATCTCGTCGAGTTCGATACGATCCACGTGATCGCCGGTGATATAACCGGTATCGCCGGAGTCGGTGATCTCGACCTTCTGCAGCATCTGACGGACAATAACTTCGATGTGCTTGTCGTTGATCAAAACGCCCTGCAAACGATAGACTTCCTGGATTTCGTTCACGAGGTACGAAGCCAGAGCTTCGACGCCCTTGATCGCCAGAATGTCATGCGGTGCCGGGTTACCGTCGAGGATGTACTCACCCTTTTCGATGACGTCGCCGTCCTGAAGGTGGAACGGCTTGCCCTTCGGAATGAGGTACTCGACCGGCTCGATCGTGTCGTCGTTAGGCTCGATGATGATGCGACGCTTGTTCTTGTAATCGCGACCGAAACGAACGGTACCATCGATCTCTGCGATGACGGCATGATCCTTCGGACGACGGGCTTCGAACAGTTCGGCCACGCGCGGCAGACCACCGGTGATGTCCTTGGTCTTGGCGCTTTCCATCGGCAGACGGGCGATAACGTCACCAGCCTTCACATGGCCGCCCGGTTCAACCGAAAGGATCGATTCCACCGAGAGCATGAAGCGAGCATCGCCACCCTTGGACAGTTTCAGGATCTTCCCGGCCTTGTCCTTAATGACCATGGCAGGCTTGAGGTCCGAACCGCGTGGGGTCGAACGCCAGTCGATAACGACGCGCTTGGTGATACCAGTCGACTCGTCAGCCGATTCCGAAACCGAAAGACCATCGACGAGATCTTCGAACTCAACGTAGCCTTCAACTTCGGTCATGATCGGACGGGTGTACGGATCCCACTCGGCAATACGCTGACCGCGCTTGACCGTGTCGGCCTCGTCAACGAACAGGCGCGAACCGTAGGTCACGCGATGGACCGCACGTTCCTTGCCCGTATTGTCGAGGATCAGCACAGCCATGTTACGGCCCATCACCACGAGGTTGCCATCGGAGTTGCGAACCACATTGCGGTTACGCAGCTTGACGGTGCCTTCATACGAAGCTTCGAGATACGAGCTATCGACAACCTGTGCCGTGCCGCCCAAGTGGAAGGTACGCATGGTGAGCTGGGTGCCCGGCTCGCCGATCGACTGAGCAGCGATAACGCCGACAGCTTCGCCCTGGTTGACCGGAGTACCGCGTGCGAGGTCGCGACCATAGCACTTGGCGCAAACGCCGTTGCGGGTTTCGCAGGTCAGTGCAGAACGGATGCGGATCGACTGGATCGCAGCCTTCTCGATGATCTCAACGTCCTTTTCCTCGATCATGCGACCGGCTTCGACGATGACTTCGCCGGTTGTCGGGTGCAGGATCGGATCGAGAGCCGTACGGCCCAGAACGCGCTGACCAATCGAAGCCACGATCTGGCCGGCATCGACGATCGGCTGCATGGTGAGACCGATTTCGGCGCCGCAATCGACTTCCGAAATGATCGCATCCTGTGCAACGTCAACGAGACGACGGGTCAGGTAGCCCGAGTTAGCCGTCTTCAAGGCGGTGTCTGCCAGACCCTTACGGGCACCGTGGGTCGAGTTGAAGTACTCGTTAACGGTCAGGCCTTCCTTGAAGTTCGAGATGATCGGGGTTTCGATGATTTCACCCGACGGCTTGGCCATCAGGCCGCGCATACCGCCAAGCTGGCGCATCTGGTTGACCGAACCACGGGCACCCGAATGCGACATCATGTAGACCGAGTTCATCTGCTTCTGGCGACCGGTCACCGGATCGAATTCGACGGCCTTCAGGCGCGCCATCATCTCTTCGGTGATCTTGTCGGTTGCCTTGCCCCAGGCGTCGACGACCTTGTTGTACTTTTCGCCCTGAGTGATCAGGCCATCATTGTACTGCTGTTCGTATTCGGTCGTGAGCGCTTCGGTGTCCGCAACGATCTTCGCCTTGGTGTCCGGAATGACCATGTCATCCTTACCGAACGAGATACCCGCGCGGCAGGCATGGGCAAAGCCGAGCTGCATGATGCGATCGCAGAAGATAACCGTCTCTTTCTGACCGCAATGGCGATAGACGTGGTCGATCATCTTGGAGATGTTCTTCTTGGTCATCTCCTGATTGCAGATGTCGAACGGCACCATGGCGTTCTTCGGCAGCAGTTCACCCGTGATCATGCGGCCAGGCGTCGTGTCGTAAATCTTCGACACAGGATTGCCTTCGGCATCGACCGTCTTGAAACGGCCCTTGATCTTGGTGTGCAGCGTGACGGTCTTGGTTTCCAGCGCGTGCTGAAGTTCACCCATATCGGCAAACATCATGCCCTCGCCCGGCTCCTTTTCTGCCACGATGGACAGATAATAGAGGCCAAGAACCATGTCCTGCGAAGGAACAATGATCGGTGCGCCGTTGGCCGGGTGCAGGATGTTGTTGGTCGACATCATCAGCACGCGTGCTTCAAGCTGGGCTTCAAGCGACAGCGGGACGTGGACAGCCATCTGGTCACCGTCGAAGTCGGCGTTGAACGCCGTACAAACGAGCGGATGCAGCTGGATTGCCTTGCCTTCGATCAGAGTGGGTTCGAAGGCCTGGATGCCAAGACGGTGCAGCGTCGGAGCGCGGTTCAGAAGAACCGGATGCTCGCGGATCACTTCGTCAAGGATATCCCAGACTTCCGGACGTTCCTTTTCAACCAGCTTCTTCGCCTGCTTGACGGTGGACGAATAGCCCTTCGCGTCAAGGCGAGCGTAGATGAACGGCTTGAACAGTTCGAGCGCCATCTTCTTCGGCAGACCGCACTGGTGCAGCTTCAGTTCCGGACCGGTCACGATAACCGAACGACCGGAATAGTCAACGCGCTTGCCGAGCAGGTTCTGACGGAAGCGGCCCTGCTTGCCCTTGAGCATGTCGGACAGCGACTTCAGCGGACGCTTGTTGGCGCCCGTGATCACGCGGCCACGGCGGCCGTTGTCGAACAGCGCGTCCACAGCTTCCTGCAGCATGCGCTTTTCGTTACGGATGATGATGCCCGGTGCGCGCAATTCGATCAGGCGCTTCAGACGGTTGTTACGGTTGATGACGCGGCGGTACAGATCGTTCAGATCCGACGTCGCGAAACGACCGCCATCCAGCGGCACGAGCGGACGCAGATCCGGCGGAATGACCGGCACGATCTTCATGATCATCCATTCCGGGCGGTTTCCCGACTCCAGGAAGTTTTCGACGATCTTCAGACGCTTCATCAGCTTCTTCTGCTTCAGGTCCGAGGTGGTCTCGGCCAGATCGACGCGAAGATCGGCGGCAATCTTTTCGAGTTCCATCGAAGCCAGAAGCTCGTAGATAGCTTCTGCACCAATAAGAGCCGTGAACTGATCTTCGCCGAATTCATCGACGGCGATCATGTATTCCTCTTCCGAAAGAAGCTGATGCTCCTTCAGCGAGGTCAGGCCCGGTTCGGTCACGATGTAGTTTTCGAAATACAGGACGCGCTCGATATCCTTGAGCGTCATATCCAGCAGCGTGCCGATACGGCTCGGCAGCGACTTCAAAAACCAGATGTGAGCAACCGGAGCTGCGAGCTCGATATGGCCCATACGCTCGCGACGAACGCGCGAGAGCGTGACTTCCACACCGCACTTTTCGCAGATGATGCCTTTGTATTTCATACGCTTGTACTTGCCGCACAAGCATTCATAGTCCTTGATCGGGCCGAAGATGCGCGCGCAGAAGAGACCATCGCGTTCTGGCTTGAACGTGCGGTAGTTGATCGTCTCCGGCTTCTTGATCTCGCCGTATGACCAGGACAGAATCTTCTCAGGGCTGGCAATCGAGATTCTGATGGAATCGAACGTCTGTGCCGGAGCCTGAGGATTGAAAAGATTCATGACCTCTTGGTTCATGCCGTTCTCCTTGAGGGCGATCCGTCGCCCTGTGTCGTCGATGACAAGCTGAAAATCCTTGCCATCCTGAAAAGAAATCGCGGTACTACGCAGTTATGAACTGGCTTGCCGTATTCTCGTTTCCGGTACGGGACCGTGTCCCGCTTTTCCTGAAAACGATTATAGAGGCGCGCCGCGGCAATACCGTGGCGCGCCCTTGAGCTTTATTCCGCTGCGTCAGGCAAAGCCTGCTGCTGTTCGTCGCGTGTATCATCCAGCTCGACATTGAGGCCGAGCGAACGCATTTCCTTGACGAGAACGTTGAAGCTCTCAGGAATACCCGCTTCGAACGTATCGTCGCCACGCACGATCGCTTCGTAGACCTTGGTACGGCCTGCCACGTCGTCCGACTTGACTGTCAGCATTTCCTGCAGCGTGTAAGCCGCACCATATGCTTCCAGAGCCCAGACCTCCATTTCGCCGAAGCGCTGGCCACCGAACTGGGCCTTACCGCCCAGAGGCTGCTGCGTAACGAGCGAGTAAGGTCCGATCGAACGGGCGTGGATCTTGTCGTCGACCAGGTGGTGGAGCTTCAACATGTAGATGTAGCCCATGGTCACCTGACGGTCGAACGGCTCACCCGTACGTCCATCATACAGCGTCGACTGACCCGAGGTCGCAAGACCGGCATCCGTCAGCATCGCATTGATGTCGGCTTCGACGGCACCGTCAAAGACCGGCGTTGCGATCGACACGCCGCGCTTCACCTGGTTGGCCAGCATGAGGACGGAATCGTCATCATAAGACCGGACCGGTTCATTGCGGTCGTTATCCGGATAGATGTGCTCCAGCGTTTCGCGCAGCGGCTCGATATTGGCCGTTTTGCGATAAACGTCGATGAGCTCACCGATCTTCTTACCCATGCCAGCACATGCCCAGCCGAGATGGGTTTCCAGAATCTGGCCCACATTCATACGGCTTGGAACGCCAAGCGGGTTCAACACGATGTCGGCATGCGTACCGTCTTCGAGGAACGGCATGTCCTCGACCGGCAGAATGCGGGAAACCACACCCTTGTTGCCGTGACGGCCAGCCATCTTGTCGCCTGGCTGGATCTTGCGCTTCACAGCGACAAAGACCTTGACCATCTTCATGACGCCTGGAGGCATCTCGTCGCCGCGCTGTACCTTTTCGACCTTGTCCATGAAGCGTGCTTCGAGCAGCTTCTTGGATTCGTCGTACTGGCCACGCAGAGCTTCCAGCTCACCCTGAAGCTTTTCGTCTTCACTGGCAAACTGCCACCATTGCGAACGCGGATACTCGGTCATGAGCTCGCGGCTGATCGTCGTGCCCTTCTTGAAGCCCTTCGGGCCGGCAGCGGCAATCTTGCCATCGATCATGTCGGCGAGACGACCATAGACGTTGCGGTCCAGGATAGCCTGTTCGTCGTCACGGTCCTTGGCCAGACGCTCGATTTCCTCGCGCTCGATAGCCATGGCACGTTCGTCCTTTTCAACGCCGTGGCGATTGAAAACGCGAACTTCCACAACCGTACCGTAGGTTCCGGGCGGCATGCGCATGGAGGTGTCACGAACGTCCGATGCCTTTTCACCGAAGATGGCGCGCAGAAGCTTTTCTTCCGGCGTCATCGGGCTTTCACCCTTCGGCGTGATCTTGCCGACAAGAATGTCACCAGGATGCACTTCAGCACCGATATAGACGATACCGGCTTCGTCGAGGTTCTTCAGCGCTTCTTCCGAAACGTTCGGAATGTCGCGGGTGATTTCCTCAGGTCCAAGCTTGGTGTCACGGGCGGCAACTTCGAATTCCTCGATATGGATCGAGGTGAACACGTCGTCCGAAACGATCTTCTCGGAAAGAAGGATCGAATCTTCGTAGTTGTAGCCGTTCCACGGCATGAACGCGACGAGCACGTTACGGCCGAGAGCCAGATCGCCCAGATCCGTCGACGGACCGTCAGCAATGATGTCACCCTTCTGGATGGGATCGCCAACGCGCACGAGCGGACGCTGATTGATGCAGGTGTTCTGGTTCGAACGCTGGAACTTCATCAGGCGATAGATATCGACGCCCGACTTGGACGGATCGAGATCCTCGGTCGCACGGATAACGATACGCGTTGCGTCGACCTGATCGACCACACCGCCACGGCGCGCTGCGATAGCGGCACCGGAGTCACGCGCAACGACTGCTTCCATACCCGTACCGACGAACGGCGCTTCAGCGCGAACGAGCGGCACAGCCTGACGCTGCATGTTCGAGCCCATGAGAGCACGGTTAGCATCGTCGTTTTCGAGGAACGGAATAAGAGCTGCAGCAACCGAAACGAGCTGCTTCGGCGAAACGTCCATCAGGTCCACGTTTTCACGTGGCGCCATCATCACTTCGCCTGCATGACGGCAGATGACGAACTCGTCAACGAAACCGCCCTGCTCGTCCAGCTCTACGTTTGCCTGTGCAACCGAGTGCTTAGCTTCTTCCATGGCCGACAGATAGACAACGTCGTTCGTTACCTT
The DNA here is from genome assembly GCF_002975205.1 of Ochrobactrum vermis. Lineage (NCBI taxonomy): Bacteria > Pseudomonadati > Pseudomonadota > Alphaproteobacteria > Hyphomicrobiales > Brucellaceae > Ochrobactrum > Ochrobactrum vermis. Next base: position 1,598,506 of record NZ_PCOC01000001.1, read on the forward strand.
GCCGTCGACAACCTTGCGGTACGGGCTTTCGATGAAACCGTACTTGTTGACGCGGGCAAAGGTTGCAAGCGAGTTAATCAGACCGATATTCGGGCCTTCCGGCGTTTCAATCGGGCAGATACGGCCGTAGTGGGTCGGATGCACGTCGCGGACTTCGAAGCCAGCGCGCTCACGGGTAAGACCACCAGGTCCAAGAGCCGAAAGACGGCGCTTGTGGGTGATTTCCGAAAGCGGGTTCGTCTGATCCATGAACTGCGACAGCTGCGACGAACCGAAGAACTCACGAACGGCAGCCGCGGCGGGCTTCGCGTTGATCAGATCCTGCGGCATCACCGTGTCGATTTCGATCGAGGACATACGTTCCTTGATCGCGCGCTCCATGCGCAGCAGACCGACGCGGTACTGATTTTCCATCAGCTCGCCGACCGAACGGACACGACGGTTACCGAGATTGTCGATATCGTCGATTTCGCCACGGCCATCGCGCAGTTCCACCAGCATCTTGACCACAGCCAGGATGTCTTCCTTGCGCAGGACGCGCACGGTGTCTTCCGCATCAAGGTCCAGACGCATGTTCATCTTGACGCGACCGACGGCCGAAAGGTCGTAGCGCTCAGCATCGAAGAACAGCGAATTGAACATCGCTTCGGCGGAATCCATCGTAGGCGGCTCGCCCGGACGCATGACGCGATAGATGTCGAACAGAGCTTCCTGACGGCTTTCGTTCTTATCCGCAGCCAGCGTGTTACGAATGTAACCGCCGATGTTGATATGATCGATGTCGAGGACGTTGATCTCGGTTTCACCGGTGTCGATGAGCGTCTTGAGGACCTTCTCGTCGATTTCGTCACCGGCTTCGAGATAGATCTCGCCGGTTGCGTAATTGACGACGTCTTCCGCAAGATAAGAACCGAACAGGTCGTCTTCAGTCGCCTTGATGGCCTTGAGGCCCTTTTCAGCGAGCTGCTTGGCCGAACGGGCGGTCAGCTTCTTGCCAGCTTCGAGAACAACTTCGCCGGTATCAGCATCGACCAGCTCGGAGATGATCTTCATGCCCTTGAAGCGGTCAGCCGAATACGGAATGCGCCAGTTGTCGCCGTCGCGCGTATAGGTGACGGTCTTGTAGAAGGTCGACAGAATGTCTTCGCCGTCCATTCCAAGCGCCATCAGCAACGTCGTCGCCGGCAGTTTACGACGGCGGTCGATACGCGCAAAGACGATGTCCTTGGAATCGAACTCGATATCGAGCCACGAACCGCGATAAGGAATGACGCGAGCCGCGAACAGGAGCTTGCCCGAAGAATGGGTCTTGCCCTTGTCGTGATCGAAGAAGACGCCCGGCGAACGATGCATCTGCGAAACGATCACGCGCTCGGTGCCGTTGACGATGAAGGTGCCGTTGTCGGTCATGAGCGGCATATCGCCCATGTAGACATCCTGCTCCTTGATGTCCTTGATCGACTTCGCGCCGGTATCTTCGTCAATATCGAACACGATAAGACGTAGCGTCACCTTGAGTGGCGCCGAATACGTCAAGTCGCGCTGACGGCATTCGTCAACGTCGAATTTTGGTGCATCGAATTCGTAGCGAACGAATTCAAGCATAGAAGAGCCGGAGAAATCCTGAATTGGGAAAACAGACTTGAAAACCGCCTGCAAACCCTCGTCAGAACGCCCACCGGATGGTTCTTCAACCATAAGGAACTGGTCGTAAGATGCCTTTTGAACCTCGATAAGGTTCGGCATCTCGGCGACCTCTGGGATCTTGCCGAAAAATTTGCGTACGCGCTTGCGACCATTGAATGAATGGGTCTGAGCCATCGTCGCTCCTCGTTCTATAGCCTTACGGCTTGCTCACGCCTTGCGGCCTTTATCATGCGCCGCCTTTCGGCGGTCCTTCTAACGGGCTAAAACCCGTTTTCTGAAAGCCAATCCGGCGTTCAGAAAAAGGGTTCCAGTTATCCGATCCGCCGGAAACAGCGGCGGAAACTGGCGGATGGAAACCATCCGCCAGAAAAGTCCGAACTTACTTGAGTTCGACCTTGGCGCCAGCAGCTTCGAGCTGTGCCTTGATCTTCTCAGCTTCGTCCTTCGAAGCGGCTTCCTTGACAGCCTTCGGAGCGCCTTCGACGAGGTCCTTGGCTTCCTTGAGGCCGAGACCGGTGATTGCGCGCACTTCCTTGATCACGTTGATCTTGTTAGCGCCGCCATCGACGAGAACGACGTCGAATTCGGTCTTTTCTTCAACAGCAGCAGCCGGAGCAGCACCTGCAGCAGCAACTGCAACAGGAGCAGCAGCCGAAACGCCCCACTTCTCTTCGAGAAGCTTCGAAAGCTCTGCAGCTTCGAGAACGGTCAGAGCCGACAGGTCGTCAACGATCTTTGCGAGATCAGCCATTTTGGTATTTCCTTAGTTTCAAGGTTTGAACAATTGACAGCGAAAAACGGCCTTACGCCGCCTCGTTCTTCCGGGCGTGCGCGCCAATAACGCGAGCGATCTGGCCCGCTGGTGCGCTGGTAAGTACTGCAAGACGCTGAGCCGGGGTCTGGATCATTCCAACCAGCTTTGCGCGCAGTTCGTCGAGCGATGGGAGCGAAGCAAGCGACTTGACGCCATCGGCGTTAAGCGTCGTTGCACCCATTGCACCACCGAGGATAACGAGCTTGTCGTTAACCTTGGCGAATTCGACGGCTACTTTCGGAGCAGCAATCGGGTCGTTTGCATAAGCAACAACCGTCTGACCTGTAAACAGATCAGAAATGCCTTCCGATTCCGTGCCCTGAAGAGCGATTTTGGCAAGGCGGTTTTTCGCGACTTTAACGGACCCACCTGCATCACGCATCTTCGAGCGAAGATCGCTCATCTGCGCAACGGTGAGACCGGTATAGTGGGCCACGACGACCGAACCGGACTCTTTAAAAGCGCCGTTCAGCCACGAGACAAATTCGCGTTTTTCCGCTCTATCCACTGTCTCTCTCCAGTAGGCAGGACCACATGGCCCTGCCGGTTGCCTTTGCCGAACGAACTTCACAGTTGGTCCGGCGCTCGAGGATCCTGTCCCCTTCAGCTATCCTGGAAGCCAGGCATCACTCAAAGGCAACTACGGTTCAAACCTTGCATGCGTATTCACGCGAAACAGGGTTATTCCACGTCTCATGCAGGCTGAGTTTTAAGGCAAATCACCCGAAGATGATCGACCGCCTGCAATCTCGGACAGGATAACCGGACTTTCGTCCGGCTATCCGGATCTTGCGATCCGGAATTCTTGCACTTCGGTCTGCTTTCGCATCCCCGGCGTGCCGCCGATGCGCCCTCCCCTCAAAGGAAAGGCATAGGCTCCGGCGAACCGGAGCCCAGACAGATTAAGCGACGACCTTGACGGTAGCCGGATCGACCTTGACGCCAACGCCCATGGTCGAGGAAAGCGAAACGCGCTTGACGTATTCGCCCTTGGCAGCCGATGGCTTTGCCTTGATGACGGCGTCAGCGAAAGCCTTGATGTTTTCTTCGAGCTTCTGCGAGTCGAACGAAACCTTGCCGATACCGGCATGGATGATACCAGCCTTCTCGACGCGGAATTCAACTGCACCGCCCTTGGAAGCAGCAACAGCAGCCGCAACGTCGGTGGTGACGGTGCCAACCTTCGGGTTCGGCATCATGCCGCGCGGACCGAGAACCTTACCGAGACGACCGACGAGCGGCATCATGTCCGGGGTCGCAATGCAGCGATCGAACTCGATCTTGCCGCCATTGACGATTTCGAACAGTTCTTCCGCACCGACGATGTCGGCGCCAGCCTTCTTGGCTTCTTCGGCCTTGTCGCCGCGAGCGAAAACAGCAACGCGAACCGTACGGCCGGTGCCGTTCGGCAGATTGACAACGCCGCGAACCATCTGGTCAGCGTGACGCGGATCAACGCCGAGGTTCATCGCGATTTCGATGGTTTCATCGAACTTGGCGATTGCACGTTCCTTGACGAGACCGATAGCAGCCGACAGATCGTACAGCTTGTTACGATCGACGCCTTCACGGATCTTGTTAATGCGCTTGGAAATCTTCGCCATCGTCTCAGCCCACCACTTCCAGGCCCATCGAACGGGCAGAACCTTCGATCATGCGCATCGCTGCTTCAATGTCAGCGGCGTTCAGATCCTTCATCTTCGCTTCAGCGATCGTGCGAACCTTGTCGCGGGAGATCGTGCCGGCGCTTGCCTTGCCCGGGGTCTTCGAACCGGACTTCAGGTTAGCGGCCTTCTTGAGGAAGTAGGTCACCGGAGGCGTCTTCATCACAAAAGTGAAAGACTTATCCTGGTAATAGGTGATCACGACTGGAATCGGCGAACCCTTTTCCATTTCCTGCGAGGCAGCGTTGAACGCCTTGCAGAATTCCATGATGTTGATGCCGCGCTGACCCAGAGCCGGGCCGATCGGAGGCGACGGATTAGCCGCACCGGCTGCTACCTGCAGCTTGAGCTGGCCTGCAATTTTCTTAGCCATTACTTTCTGCCTTTTTTACAATGCCGGAAAACCGGCTTCTCGATTGACGCCGGGAAACCCGGCTTTCGACTGACGCCAGTTCGACTGGCGGGCAGTTCGGTGGTTCGGAGATTGACGACCGGCTAAGCCGCCTTCCCTTCCACCATTTTCACCCCACCCGAAATCCGGCTGGAGTGAATGCCCTCGCGGGCAAAACGATCAGAGCTTGTCGACCTGACCGTATTCCAGATCCACAGGCGTTGCGCGCCCGAAGATGGAAACCTCAACCTTGAGACGCGCGCGCTCTTCGTCGACTTCCTGAACGATACCGTTGAACGAAGCAAACGGACCGTCGGAAACACGAACATTTTCACCGATCTCAAAGGATACCGAAGTCTTCGGACGTTCGACACCATCCTGAACTTGACTCAGAATCTGGTCGACTTCCTTCTGGGAAACCGGAACCGGCTTGGAATCGCCAAGGAAACCAGTGACTTTCGGGGTATTCTTAATAAGCGAAAAGACAGCATCCGTGAGGGTTGCACGAACCAGCACGTAACCAGGGAAGAACTTGCGCTCTGCGTCGACCTTGCGGCCGCGGCGCACTTCAACGATCTTCTCGGTCGGCACAACGATCTGTTCGATCAGCTCGGACAGACCCTTCTGCTTCGCCTTGATCTCGATATCCTCGGCGACCTTCTTTTCGAAATTGGAATAGGCGTGAACGATGTACCAGCGCGCCGTCATCTAAAAACTCCCCAATCCTAACTTATCGACCAAGGCCGAGAATAAATTCTACGCCATAGGCCATAAGCTGGTCGGCAAGAAAAAAGAACGCGGCAGCCAGAAACGCCATGATCACCACCATGATGGTGGAGATGACCGTTTCACGCCGTGTAGGCCAGGTCACCTTCGCCGTTTCGGCGCGAACCTGCTGAAAAAAGGTGATCGGATTCGTTTTGGATGCCATCTGCCGCTCTGTCATTGATCCGGCGCTACCCCCAAACCCTACCTCGCCGAAACGAATCAGAAGCCTGAAGTCACGCGTATACGGCACGCAAAGCTGAAAATTCAGCCCCACGCGCCGCGTGTCTGTTGACGCTACATAGAATCGATTCCCGAAAAAAACAAGCCCAAAGGTTAAAAGAATACCATACAGGCTTATCGGAACTCCGATCCTTGCGAATATCACTCGACGCACCATCCAATCGTGCGGCGGCGATCCTTCCCTACCCGGCCAACAAATCCCGCAGGGAATTATCATTTCCAACCACGTCGCCATATCGAAACCAGCGCCGCCATCGAAAAAGCTAAGGCGACATAGATTGCCGCCTAACTTATCATATAGAAAACGGGCACCCATAGTCAAGCCATGAGCACCCGTTATGAAATGGCAGGGGCAGCAGGGCTCGAACCCGCGACCTACGGTTTTGGAGACCGTCGCTCTACCAACTGAGCTATACCCCTATCGGCGCCGAAGCGCCTTGAAAGACTCTCTAATCCCCTGCGGGATCAGCTTCAAGTCTTAATTGAAGCCTGAGAAATGACCGGCAGCGTAACTGCCGGTCGAAATCATTACTCGATGATCGAAGCGACGATGCCTGCACCGACGGTGCGGCCACCTTCACGGATAGCGAAGCGGAGCTTCTCTTCCATGGCGATCGGAACGATCAGGGTGACGTCAACGGTGACGTTGTCGCCAGGCATAACCATTTCCGTACCTTCAGGCAGCGTGACAACACCGGTCACGTCCGTCGTGCGGAAGTAGAACTGCGGACGGTAGTTCGTGAAGAACGGCGTATGACGGCCACCTTCGTCCTTGGTCAGAATATAGGCTTCTGCCTTGAACTTGGTGTGCGGCTTAACCGAACCCGGCTTGCAGAGAACCTGGCCGCGCTCAACGTCTTCACGGCCAACGCCGCGGATCAGCGCGCCAATGTTGTCGCCAGCCTGGCCCTGATCGAGCAGCTTGCGGAACATTTCAACGCCGGTCACCGTCGTCTTCGTCGTCGCCTTGATGCCGACGATTTCAACTTCTTCACCAACCTTGACGATACCGCGCTCAACGCGACCCGTCACAACCGTACCACGGCCCGAGATCGAGAAAACGTCTTCGATTGGCATCAGGAACGGCTGGTCGATCGGACGTTCCGGGGTCGGAATGTAATCGTCAACAGCGGCCATCAGCGAACGAACGGCGTCTTCGCCCAGTTCCTTCGAGGAATCTTCCAGTGCAGCAAGAGCCGAGCCCTTGATGATCGGAACTTCGTCGCCCGGGAAGTCGTACTTCGACAGAAGTTCGCGAACTTCCAGTTCAACCAGTTCGAGCAGTTCTGCATCGTCAACCTGGTCGCACTTGTTCAGGAACACCACGATTGCCGGAACGCCAACCTGACGAGCAAGCAGGATGTGCTCGCGGGTCTGTGGCATCGGGCCGTCAGCAGCCGAAACGACCAGGATCGCGCCGTCCATCTGCGCAGCACCGGTGATCATGTTCTTCACATAGTCAGCGTGACCTGGGCAGTCGACGTGTGCATAGTGACGGTTTGCGGTTTCGTACTCGACGTGTGCCGTCGAGATCGTGATGCCGCGAGCGCGTTCTTCTGGTGCAGCATCGATCTGGTCGTATGCCTTGAATTCACCGAAAAACTTCGTGATCGCTGCCGTCAGCGACGTCTTGCCATGGTCAACGTGACCAATCGTGCCGATGTTAACGTGGGGCTTATTACGTTCGAATTTGCTCTTTGCCATCGCCGTTGTTCTCTTCGTTCTAGAACCGCTCAAGCGCCAGCACAAAAGCCATTTGGCTTCCGGGCCAACATTTATGCCAAAACGGAACGGCGAACCGCCCGTCGATGATTCCTTACACGCCAAACCGCTCTGAAAAATTTGGAGCGGGTAGCGGGAATCGAACCCGCGTATTCAGCTTGGAAGGCTGCTGCTCTACCATTGAGCTATACCCGCGCACTCTTAACTCTGATCCGACAGTGGTGGAGGGAGTTGGATTTGAACCAACGTAGGCATAGCCAACGGATTTACAGTCCGTCCCCTTTAACCACTCGGGCATCCCTCCAGATATCACTATCAGCAGAGTCGAGCGACTAGGCATTTCCGCGGGGCTTCTGGCTGACTGTTGGGCCAGCCGTCGATCCGCGAGGGGCCTTATGACGATAAGCTTATCCCCTGTCAACAGGGTAAAAGCGAAAAGAATGCATGTCCGTCCACAACGTCGTGGAAACATCCTCTCACATAGCCCTCTTATATAGGTCCAAACGCCCGCATTTCTCATGATTTTTGCGCCTGCGCCGGTTATTTGGCAATCAGAACAGCCTGATAGCAATCACATAGCAATCACTGGCGAAGTCGCTTTCTTCCACTCACCTAAAGAGCTATAAGCACGCCATGACCGATGAAAACTCGCCCCGCACCCCAAAAGATTCTCATTATGCGCGCCTGCGCCGCCAGCATCGCGATCTGAAGACCGCGACTGAAAGCAAATCACAGCGCAAACCCCAGCGCCCCTCCATTTCGGCAAGCGCCGTGACTGAGGGAACCGTACGCCTTTATGGACTCCATACGGTCCGCGCTGCCGTGGAAAACCCCGAACGCAAGATATTGCGCATGCGCGCGACGCGAAACGGTTTCGCTCGCCTTGAGATCGGAGAAGCCGAATCTCTTTCCTTCCCCGTCGAAATCGTCGATCCGCGCGACATCGATAAGGAAACCGGTTCTGAAGCCGTCCACCAGGGCGTCATGATCGAAGCAGAACCGCTGCGTGCCAAAAAACTGTCAGAGTTGAAGGACAGCCCCCTGCTTCTCGTTCTCGATCAGGTGACAGATCCACACAATGTCGGTGCCATCATGCGTTCAGCCGTCGCCTTCGGTGCTGGCGCGCTGATTACGACAAGCCGTCATAGTCCACAGGAAACCGGCGTTCTGGCAAAGGCAGCTTCCGGCGCGCTTGAAATGATCTCGCATATCGAAGTGCGCAATCTGGCTGAAGCGATTGAAGAGCTCCATAGCCTTGGATTCCAGACCATCGGTCTTGATTCGGAAGGACCACAGGAAATGGAGGCCACCTTGTCTGGTGGACGAATCGCTCTTGTACTGGGCGCGGAAGGCAAAGGCCTCCGTCAAAAGACACGTGAAACCGTCACGACACTTGCGCGTCTCGATATGCCGGGCGAAATTAAGTCGCTCAATGTATCGAATGCAGCCGCAATCTCGCTCTACGCTGCAGAGCGATATCTGCGCGCGTTGATTCACACGTGATTCTCCGATGAAAATGTCTCCCGGCTGGTTTTTCTTCCGGGAGACAAGACGGAAAAACCGCCCCCCGGTTTACGCAGTAGCGATATAGGTGCGGATGTCCTCCGCTTCGCGCTCGACGTCTTCGATGCGCCGCTTCACAACGTCACCGATCGAGATGATTCCCACCAGCTTGCCGTGTTCTTCCACCGGCATATGGCGGAAACGGCTTCGCGTCATGATCTCCATCACCTGATTAATCGTGTGATGTTCGCGGCAGACCTGAACTTTTGCCGTCATGACTTCGGCAACCGGCATGCTCATCGCCTTGGTTTCTTGCGCAGCGACAGCGCGCACAACATCGCGTTCAGACAGAATACCCTTGATTCGACCGGTCTCGTCGCACACCACCAGCGCACCGATCTTGTGTTTGTTCAACATGGCGACAGCGTGGGATAGCGTATCAGCAGGCGCGATAACCACCACATCCCTGCCCTTGGTCTCGAGAATCGATCTGACTGTCATGCCAAAGTCCCTCCAAGAATTAGCACTTGCCGCTCCTTCTGGCGTTTAAACGCCCTATGAAGCAGAACGCAGCTCCTCCCACCACGTTCCATGATGGTGCGCTTTGATCGTCAGATTAGCAAGTGGCATCAAATGGGGGGCAGGCTTTGTCAAAGCCAAATAAGCATGGAACTCTATCGCCTTAGTACGGCATCATAGCTGCGTGGGCGATCCATCAGCGATATGCCGAAGAAGCCAGCAATGAAACCGCCTATATGCGCTTCCCATGCAATGCTGGAAAGATCTGCACCTCCGGTCGAGTAAAGACCGGTAATGATGTTGATCAGGAACCAAACCCCGACAAAGGTCAGAACAGGTTTGAGCGTCAGGGTAACCCCTACCGGAAGGACAGGTCCTGCGAATTCCGACTTCCGTCCATGGCCTATGCGGCGGAAACCGTAGCGCGCCGCAGCACCCATCATTCCAGAAATCGCTCCCGACGCGCCCACCAGCGGCGAAACGCTATCCGGATAGATCGCATAATGGGTCAATCCCGCAACTACCGACGTGAAAATCCAGAAAGCGATCATTCGTCCCGTACCGATGCGGCCCGCAAGCGGAGAACCGAAGGCTGCAAGCCAGATCATGTTGACGGCTATATGGGCAATGCCGCCATGCATGAAGGAATAGCTGATGAGCGTGAAAAGGGCGGCAGGATCGGTAAAGCCGTCGGCCAGCGAAAAACGTGCCGGAATGAGCGCAAAGTTCAGCATGAACTCATAGTTCTGCTGCTCGCTGATGAGGTAGTTTTGATAAACATACACCGCGACGCACAGACCTATCAGAGCAATCACGACGCCGGGAATATTGAACATCGGCTCGCTACTACCCGACCGGCGATTATTGCCATTCATTTCCGGCTGGGGAACGCTCATGAACTGCTGCTTTCTAATCTCAGACGCGCCAGCAACCGGACCGAAAGAACCGTTTGCATCGGGTCGATGCATGTTGATAGGGCACAATCTGTTAAAAATAAAGGCCGACGGACGTTCCCGGTCGGCCTTCACGCGAATAGAGTTCTTTCGCGAAATCAAATCTGGAGCTCAGAAAAAAGCCAACCAAGTCAAAGGCTTCGTCCGATGGCTTATCAAAGCGTGTCTTTCAAAGCCGCGCAACCATTACTTATTATTAACCTTAACGGACAAGCCCGGTGGATGAAGAAAGGGTTAAACTGGTATCCGCGTCGTTAATACTATTTTAATGCGTTCACCAGCGGAGCCAGCCTCCGCGTGCAATGGACAAACCAACGGCGCATGATGATACACCGCAGTACGATCGCGATTTTCAGCGAATGGCAGCGCTTGGCCCGCACAGAAAGCGGCTACTTTCGTGCGCCAACACGCGAACAGATCGAGCCGCGCAAGCTCGGACGCCATCTATCCGATCTCTTCTTCCTCGAAGCCGAAGAACGCGGCGATTTGTCGTTTCGACTGGCTGGAACGCGCATTTGCACCCTTTTCGGACGCGAATTGAAAAACACCCGGTTCCTCTCGCTCTGGTCCGAGCGGGATCGCGCAGCCCTTCGGGAACTGTCGCAAAATGTCAGCGCGCTTGAGGTCCCTGCCCTTGTTTCGCATGTCGGGATCAGTATGTCTGGACGAAGCCTTGGCCTGGAAATGTTCCTGGCCCCGCTTGAAGCGCCCAACGGACAGATCAATCTTCTCGGCAGCGTCGCTGTGCTTGATTCCGTCAACTGGGTTGGAGCCGATCCAATTGTCCTCGGCCATTTGAATTCCATCGAACCGGTCGCACCCGATCTGGTTCTGGCCGATGAGGTTCGAAAATCAGCAGCCATTACAGTGAACGCAGCCGGCATAGGCAGACAATGGACCAATGTTCGTCTGACAAAGCCACAGGAACATGCAGCTCCAAAACTGCGCGTTATTAAGGGCGGTAAAGCCTGATAGGCGCTCTAAATCGCGATTTCTCTTTATAGATACGTGCTGTAATGTGGCCCGCAGTGAGAGTGGGCAAAATTTTGAGATGGATCGGCTTCGATGAACAGATTTGCTGCGGCATCTACTGCGAGTAATGTGCGGCAGGAAAATTTCAACGCCGTGAATGTCGATCTTAATGGCCGTTACATGCTGGAGAATCGCAGTGAGTTTCCCTGCGTAATCAAACGTATGTCGCCCGGAACGGCCCTGATGAGCGGTATAGCCACACCGCGAAATGGCGAGCGTATCATCGCTTATGTCGATCATGTCGGGCGCATCGAGGGCGTAACAAACGAAGTCACATCCGAAGGCTTCCACATTCTCCTGTCGACATCCGAGCAGAAGAAAGACAAGCTTTCCGCACAGCTGACCTGGCTCGCCAACAAGCACGAGCTTGCCCTGCCCGAAGATCGCCGTCATGAACGCGTCGTGCCACGCAAGACCCAGCACAACATCACTTTTGCTGACGGCACCCAAAGACTATGCCGTATCGCCGACCTTTCCCTTTCTGGTGCAGCAATTGAAAGCGAGTTCAAGCCCGCAATCAAGAGCGGCATCATGCTGGGACCGATCCGGGGAACCGTCGTTCGTCATTTTCAGGATGGTTTCGCAGTGGAATTCGCCACCATCCAGACCAGCACAACACTGGACAATCTTTTCGGCTGAATGCGTCCGCCCAAAAGATAAACGCGCGTCAAGGTTACGGAATGGCAAACCTCAAAACACGCGCAATCACAAAAAAGCCGCAAAAACAGCCCGATTTGCCCTGAATTTGTCCGTTCGTTGACAAAAAGTTTCAGCGTTATTTGCAGTTTTAATCGAATTTGACTCGCATTTTCGCACGCAAATTTGCGCGCCTTCAAATTGTCCAAGTCATCTTAGTCCCCAACAGGGAGACAAAAGAATGACAAAACAAACCATCATTGCAGCCATCCTGATGCTGCTCGGAATCGGACTGGCAGAGGCCGCGAGCCCCGCCTCCAATTCACCGTGGATGACGACCGGCGAACGTACGTCCCAGCCGATCGGCCATTATGAATTCTGCGCGCGCTACCAGTCCGAATGCAACAATACCAGCCGCAACAGCAACATGTTGAAGCTGACGCCTGAAACCTGGAAGCAGATCATTGCAACCAATGCGAGCGTCAACGAAAAGATCGCGCCGATGACCGATATGGAAGCCTGGGGGCGCGAAGAGTATTGGGAATATCCGACAACAGTCGGTGACTGCGATGACTACATGCTTTTGAAGCGTCGCGAGCTGATGGCGCTCGGCATCCCGGCAAACACGCTGCTTTTCACGGTAGTTCGTCAGCCGAACGGTGAAGGCCATGCGGTTCTGACCGTTCGCACCGACCGCGGCGACTTCATCCTCGACAACCTCGATACCCGCGTCCTTGCGTGGAACAAGACCGACTATAGCTATCTGAAGCGCCAGTCGACCACGAACACCGGTAGCTGGGTCTCAATCAAGACCGACCGCGAACTTCTCGTCGGCAGCATCAAGAACTGATCCCGACAAACTAACAAACAAGGACGGGCCGTCAGTCTCCCTCTGGCCCCGTCCTTTTGTTTTCAGGCAGGCTCTAATCCACGCATGAAGGACCGGGCCTTCTCGACATAATGCTCTGCAGATAGTTTGAGTTTCTCGACCGCAGCATCGTCCAGTTCCCGGAGAATTCGTGCAGGCGAACCGACGACCAGCGAATTATCCGGTATTTCCTTGCCCTCGGTCACAAGCGCGCCTGCTCCGATCAGACAGTTCTTTCCGATCTTCGCACCATTGAGAACGATGGCGCCCATGCCAATCAACGTGTTGTCACCGACGGTACAACCATGAAGAATAGCCCGATGCCCGATCGTGCAACCTGCGCCAACCGTCAGCGGAAAGCCGATATCGGTATGCATGATGGTGTGTTCCTGAACATTGGTATCGTCGCCGATGGTGATCGGCTCGTTGTCGCCGCGCAAAACAGTACCAAACCAGAAACCGGCATTCTCACCGACAACGATCTTGCCGATCAGGGTCGCATCGGGCGCGATCCAATTGCTGCTGCGGTCCGCAAATAGCGGCTTGTGCCCGTTATAAGCATAGATCGGCATGTGCTTCCTCCATCAACAAACTCGATATTGAATCGCTAAGCCGTTTCAAGCTGTCATACAAGCACGACTTCACGCTCTGTTAACCATAAAAGACCGATATTCTTTTGCAATATCATCACCATGACGCCCAGATGGAAACCACACCAGATTACACCGCCTCGAAAATCGGAAGCCGCCTCTTCGGCTGGCTGCTATTGGCGGTTGTCGTTCTGATTCTGCTTTCAGTCGTCGTGAATGTTGGCGGGCGTCTACTCGGTCCTCTGATTGCGCGAGGCGGACACTCCGACAGCACGGACGCTTACGAGATCATCATCGGCAACAATGTCCTGTCGATTCCTGCCAATATGATCCGCTTTCCGAATCAGCGGCGCGACGGTGTGACGGGGCGCCTCGATCTCTATGCGCGCTGGCCGGGCATGACTGGCTATACGGAACGTGACCGCGCCATCTTCAACCTTCTCACTGCGAAGCGGCATCTCATTTTCATGTCCATCGAGCAGCGAACAATGTCGCGCGATATGAGCGGGCGTTACCTGCCAATATATGCCGAGCTGATAGACCCGGTCGGGGAAGTTGCCCCCGGAAACCTGACGGTACACCGCTTTCTCGAAAACAGCGGTTACAAGGGCGAGGAACTGGTCTTGTCCGACCCGAGCAGTGGCAAGCCGGAATTTGTTGCGCGATGCCTTGCGGATGGCGCAGCGGAAAGCTTCAATTCATGCGAGCGTGATGTCCAGTTTGGGCGCGACTTGCAGATTCTCTACAGATTCCCCCGCTCCATGCTGGGCGACTGGAAGTCACTGGACAAGGCGGTTGTCGAATTTGCCAATGCTCATCTCCTTGACGGCAAACCTGCCGACTGACGCCGCACGAAAATGAGCGGTGGAGCAGCCACGAGATAGATTGCCGGGCCAACCAGCCACACCCATCCGTTCCAACTTGCAGCAGTCCTCATATAAAGGGCCGTAAAAATAATCGGCCCGGCAACGGCACTGATATTCGTAAGACTTGCGAGCGTTCCCTGAAGTGCACCTTGCTTGTCTTGACTGGTCTTATTCGACAGGACGGACTGCAGAGCAGGCATCGCTATACCGCCAAACGCCAGCAAGACGAGAATTGGTGCTACCATCCAGCCTTCTTTAGCAATCGCGAGGGATGCCATGCCCAGCCCATCAGCTGCTATTCCGATGAATATCGTATATCCAGCTCCAATTGTTGCAACGAGACGACCCGTACCCATCCATTGAAACATGGCATGCAGCAGACCGAAGATCGCAAGCGACAAGCCCACATATGTCGTGTCCCAATGGAAACGATCTTCCGTGAATATCACCCACAAGGCAGCTGGTATCTGTCCTACCAGTTGCAGAAGAAAGAAAATCCATAGCAAGAGTTTCAGTCCCTTCTGCACACCTGATGGTACAATGGCGCCAAGAGATCCTTTTGCCTGTGGCGTTGGTTTGGCTGTCCGGCGAACCTCCGGCATCAACAGGAAAACCGACAGGGCCATGGAACCGCTGACCACGGCAGCGGCGGCGAATGGAGCCGTCGGCGACACATTGCCTAATGCGCCGCCTATAACTGGTCCAAGAATCATGCCGCCGCCATAACAGGCACCCAACCAGCCGAAGGCTTGGGCACGTGCGCCCTCCTCCACCGTATCTGCTATGCAGGCCCCTGCGACGGCCATCGTCGCTCCCATCATACCCGATAGGATGCGCCCCACATAGAGAACCCACAGATGGGGCGCAGCAGACATAATGGCATAATCGACCGTCGAGCCGATAAGCGAGCCAAGCAAGACCGGCTTCCGGCCAAACCGGTCGGACATTCGCCCTAGAATGGGAGCGAAGATAACCTGCATCAGCGCATAAAGAGACAGCAGAACTCCATAGTGACCTGCCACATCGTCGGAATGGACCACATCGCGCAGTAAGCTGGGCAGAACGGGCATCACCAGCCCGATGCCCATGGCATCCAAAGCTGTAACAGCCAGGACAATCATCAACGTGCGGTTCATGCCAGTTCCCATAATTTATCAATGATAAGGATCTGGATTTAAAATTTATCAATGATAAATTGTCAAGGCATAACTGATTTGGTGAGCGCATTGGCAAAACTACACCGTGATACCCTGATACGAACGGCACTCGAACTATTGAATGAGGTCGGAGAAGAAGGCCTGACGACGCGTCGCCTGGCGGAACGGCTGGGCGTGCAGCAGCCCGCGCTTTACTGGCATTTCAAAAACAAACGCGTGTTGCTGGATGCCCTGGCGGAAACGATTTTGGCGAAGCATCACGACCACGCCTTACCGCGCGCCGGGGAGCACTGGCGTCATTTCCTGATTGAAAATGCGCGTAGTTTCCGGCGGGCATTGCTAACTTATCGTGACGGTGCACGCATCCATGCCGGAACGCGCCCGAATAACAATCAGATAGGACAGGCGCAAGCCCAGATCGATTTTTTGACCCAGGCAGGCTTTACACCCGCAGATGCAGCGCGCGCGCTGATCACCATAAGCCATTATGTTGTCGGTTCTGCGCTGGAACAACAGGCTTACATCCACGAGAACAAACCGTCCGATATGACGAATATCGCAGCCGCATCGAATACCGCAGAAGCCATTGCAATTTTGGATGCAGAAGGCCCAGAAAGCCTGTTCGATTTTGGTTTGATGCTTCTGATCGAGGGGCTGGAGAGACATCAGTAGTCCTGAGCCGAGCCCTCTACTTCCCGCTCAATTCCTGAAAAGCGCTTTGCCCATCTTCCCTGAACTTGATCTTGCCCAGCGGAACCCCGCTCATGAGGCGTTCTTCAGTGGCAGTCAGCACGATTTCCAGCCGGAGCATTTCCGTCGAACCTAGAAGCTTCCAGCATCCTTTTCCCGCAAGAAGGGAAACGTTGTGATCCATAACATAAGCGGCGGCGGCATAGGCGCCGTCGCATTTCCCAACGCTTTGCGGTTCATCGAGGATCTCGATCACCGAAAGGGACCCATCGTCCTGCTCTGTTTCAATGGTACCCAGAATTTCAGCGCGCGCCGCAAAGGACAAGGCGACCAACAACATAGCCAAAGAAAAACCGAACTTCATAAAGACACCCAAGGGTCAGAAATTATTTGGCAGTCTTAGAGACTGAATCAAAAAGCGGCATGTGTGTGGGAAAATGGCGATTCTCGAGTACCGGAGCTGAGCGTGCTCAAGGAACGTGAGCAACCGACGGCAGCATGACGGACGGAGCCAGCGTGGCAGCGACGGTCTTCACGAATCCTCATTGTCCGGATAACAAGACGCCCTCTCCGTTATGGAAAGGGCGTCAAAGAACATTCCTACCGTGCATCAGCGTCGTTCGGGACGCGATTGCCGTGACAGATCAAAGATCGACGTCGAGAATAGCCATCGAGAAATTGTAGGAGAGTTCGCCCTCGTCCTCGTCCTTATAGACCAGGCCCAAGAATTCGTCGTTGAGATAAAGCTCGGCGGAGTCGTTTTTGCGCGGGCGCGCCTTCACCTGCAGGCCGGGATTGTTGAAGGTCCGTTTGAAATAGGCGTCAAGTTTTTTGAGTTCTTCGGGTTTCAACCGGCTTCTCCTGATATTGAATTGAGCCGGTTTTATTGCACCCGGCAATTTCCTATGTAAACCCCCGGCAAAGCCCTGCTCATGGGTTGTCGGCAGTTAATAGCTTCTTTTGACAGAATATAGGCCGCATACCGGAAAAAACCAGCATGCGGCCGTGTTCAGCCTACAGCGGTACAACGTATCGCTTAAATCCCTTCACCCAGCATCTGGTCCATGACGCGGGAAGGTTCGGCGCAGCCCGTATCTCCCATGATCCGGGCCGGCACACCGGCAACCGTGACATTGTTCGGAACGGGCTTCAGAACAACCGAACCGGCAGCGATTTTCGAGCAATGACCGACTTCGATATTGCCGAGAATTTTCGCGCCAGCACCGATCAGCACGCCATGGCGGATTTTCGGGTGACGGTCGCCGCTCGATTTCCCTGTTCCGCCAAGCGTGACACCGTGGAGGATCGAAACATTGTCTTCGATCAAGGCAGTCTCGCCGACGACAAGGCCGGTCGCATGATCGAGAAACAGCCCACTGCCAAGCCGGGCTGCCGGATGAATATCGGTCTGGAAGATCGAGGATGAACGGCTCTGCAGGTAATAAGCGAAATCCCTGCGGCCTTCATTGTAAAGCCAATGTGCCAGACGATGGGTCTGGATCGCATGGAAACCCTTCAGATAAAGGATCGGGTCCATGAAGCGGTTATAGGCCGGATCGCGATCATAAACCGCCTGAATATCAACCCGCACGGTCTGAGACCATTCAGGATTGGCATCCAGCATCGCATCGAAGGTCTGTCGAAGAATATCGGCACTCAGATCGGCATGACCGAGACGTTCGGCAATGCGGTGCATGACCGCATCTTCCAGGCTCGACTGATTAAGGATCGTGGCATAAAGGAACGTCCCCAGCACGGGATCGTTCTTGGCTGCTTCCTCCGCTTCGGCACGGATGGAATGCCAGATGGGATCGACTTGACCCAAACCGGGGGTCGCTTTCGCTGATGTGCGAACGGACATATGCATACTCCAGTTTTGCACCGTGCAAGGCGAGACGACAGCCGAACTTTTCGCTCGATCCCTGCACCGCAATACGAGTTCGGCGCGCAGCATAACTTAAAATGCTTTGCCTTGACACGGCTGAATTTGACGCGGCCCATCGGGGCGTTCTTTGTCTCAAATCAAATTCACTTCAGAGCGGATTTTCTTTCAGGAACTGCAATACCGCCTGCTTGTAAACCTTGTCACCGACAGCCAGCATATGGTCACGGCCCGGTATATCGACAGCCTGCCCATTTGGCAGAAGATCGGCTAGTTCCTGCGCGCTGCCTGCAATGTCGTCGGTCGTGCCGACAGCCACGAGAACGGGCTGCATGATGCGTGCAATCGCGACCGCTGGAACTAGCTCCTTGGAGGTGATCACGCAGGCTGCGAGGGCGATACGGTCGCTCTTGGTCTGATCGGCGAATTTACGGAACATCTGTCCGCGCGGATGCGTGATCGTCGCCGGATCTTCGGCAAGCAGCGCCTCGCCGATGGGCTCCCAGTCGCCCGCACCCGTCACCATACCAATGCCGAGACCGCCAAAAACAGCACTACGGACACGTTCTGCGTGCTCAATGGCCAGAAACGCCGTGATGCGCGCGCCCATGGAATACCCCATGACATGCGCCTTTTCGATCCCTAGGTGATCGAGCAGGGCCGCAGCATCAGCCGCCATCTTGGTCGGCGTATAATCGTCGGCGTCATGGCTTTTGGCCGAGAATCCGTGTCCACGATCATCAATGGCGATAACATGATATCCGGCTTCGGTCAGCGTCCGGAACCAGCCGGGCGAAACCCAGTTGACGAGGCTCGAAGAAGCAAAGCCGTGAATGAGCAGGATCGGATCGCCTTCTCCGTCCTGACGATATGCCAGACGCAAGCCGTCATGTTCGAAATATTCGATATCGAAGGCACTCACCTGATTATTCCTCTTGATTGCATTGTCTTGACGTCACGGCTTGCACGCACCGCAAATCACGCGATGAACGGCCTTGTCACCAAGCTTTATGCCGGTTCGTTTAACCGTACCGGCCAGAAGTTCCACGACATACGCTGCCGGAACCTCGGATGAAATGATATTTTCGGAGAATGGCACCGCATTTTCGTGAATGGCCGATACACGCCCCTTGTCGTCTAGGAAGACCATATCGAGCGGCGATGGCGTGTTCTGCATCCACATCATGACGCGTCGCATCTCGCCAAACACGAAGATCATCGCCCGATCTTTGGGAAAATCCGTTCGCCACATCAGGCCGCGCACACGCGCGTCGTCGCTATCTGCCACTTCCAGCGCAAAGTTCACCTTGTTGCCATTGGAGGTGATGAATGTCAGCGGCTCCTTGTCGACCGGCAACCGCATCGGCTGTGTTTCATCGGCCTGAGCAGCGAACGCAAAGAAAACAAATGCAAAAACAAGAAAAATGCGACCCATACCCTGCCCATTCTGACAAATAATTAGGGCCGTGAACCTATCAACGGGACAGGATGGCGACAAGACCGCGCAAGGTAGTAACAAGCGTCTTTCACCCGCTTGTTACTACAATAGGGAGTTTCGGCACGCTCTGAACCATGCGCTTGATTGGCGCACAATCCAACTGGAGTACATCGACGGCCTATAAGCTTATGCTTTAAATAGAAAAGGTAGAGCTCAGGTCTGAATGATTCAGATCGAAACGTACTCTAATGAGAAACCGGGATCGCCGTGCCGATATCCGGATGGATTTCAGCGGCCATCAAGCCCTTGTCGCCTTCGCCGAAGCGAATGAGTACGACCTGACCGGGACGCAATTCCATCATGCCGAAACGACGCAGCGTCTCCATATGGATGAAAATATCTTCCGTCCCCTCACCGCGCGTCAGAAAGCCGAAGCCCTTGGTACGGTTGAACCACTTGACGATCACACGCTCAAGACCGCTCGATGGCGTGACAATTACATGGGTGCGCTGCGGCGGCATCTGCGCCGGATGAACAGCGGTCGACGTATCCATCGACAGAACACGGAAACATTGCAGGCCGCGATCGCCATGGCGCACTTCACAAACGATGCGTGCACCTTCCAAAGCGGTCTGGAAGCCGTCGCGGCGCAATGAAGTCACATGAAGAAGAATGTCATTAAGGCCCGGCTGGTCTGGAACAATGAAGCCGTAGCCCTTGGCTACGTCGAACCATTTGATATGGCCCGAAATTTCGATGATATCGCCCAGCTCTTCCGAGGCGTGCTGGCTGTGAAACTGGTCATTTGACACAGACTTGTCCGCCATGCGTTCGCCCCTCCTCTGTTCTTCCGTTGCGATTCCGACCTGATTCTTGTCCAAAGAATAACACTTCCTTAACCGGAGGCGGCAAGCCCAAACTTGCGTCCGTCCCCATGAAGACCACAGACTTCACAGTTTCATGGTTACTTTTTCCAGCGCAGCAGCATTTTGAAACTGACCCACCACCTGAAATATGGCCGGTCGTCAATTTGGCAATGATGTTTCCGAGACAATTCCGGTCACATCTGCCGCTCAAAATTTTTGAACGTCATTTTCTCCGTGATAACTTGACGTTCGGCCTCCGGCATTGGATTCGATGTCCTTGGCGAACCGATCGGTCTTCCATACGTTTCCCGAACTTCAACAACCAAGCAGCCGAGGAAAAGACTATGCGCTATCTGCACACGATGGTCCGAATTCGCGACATCGACGAATCTCTTGATTTTTACGTCAACAAACTCGGTCTTGAAGAAATCCGCCGCACTGAAAATGAAAAAGGTCGCTTCACGCTGATCTTTCTCGCAGCGCCTGCGGATACGGATCGGGCCAGGGCGGAGCGGGCACCGGAGCTGGAATTGACCTACAACTGGGATCCGGAAACCTATACGGGCGGTCGCAATTTCGGCCATCTCGCCTATCTGGTCGACGACATCTATGCCAGCTGCCAGAAGCTGCAGGATAAGGGCGTCACCATCAATCGTCCGCCGCGTGACGGGCACATGGCCTTCATCAAGTCGCCCGATGGCATTTCCATCGAGCTGATCCAGAAAGGCGACCGTCTGGCGCCGAAGGAACCTTGGGCTTCAGCCGAAAACATCGGCAGCTGGTAACAAAAAAGCCCCGGATAATGAACTGACCCCCGAAAGTTGGACACCCAACTTCGGGGGTTTTGCATGTCGAAATACAGCAGCACGTTCAAGCAGGAGATCGTCGCGTACTACGGCGACGGCGGGCACAGCTACCGAGAGGTAGGTCTTCGTTTCGGGCTCGACTATTCCATGGTCCGCCGGTGGGTCGCCAGTCACGCGGCACATGGCGTGGCTGGCTTATCTCGCAAGCACAGCCATTATGATGCACAGTTCAGGCTGTCGGTCCTTGAGCGGATGTGGAAGGATGGATTGTCCCGTCGGCAGGTGGCTGCGCTTTTTAATATTCGCAGCGCAGCTTGCGTGTCAGTCTGGGAGGATCGATATGAGCGCGGCGGCCTTGAGGCCTTGGCTCCGCGCCGAAAAGGGAGGCCGCGATCTATGCCGAAGCCACCTGTCGCCGCACCGCCGAGCCTGGTTGCCGACGGGGATGGATTGCCAAGTGATGAAGCCAGGACCCGCGAGGAATTGCTGGCAGAACTGGCCTATCTGCGCATGGAGAACGACTATCTAAAAAAACTGGAGGCCTTAACGCAGGCGCGTCAAACGCCGAACGGGCGCAAGCCGTCCAGGCGTTAAGGCCGCTCCATCCGCTTGAAGGGCTGCTTGCGCTTTCGGGTCTGGCGCGCAGCACGTTCTATTATCAGCTCAAGGTGCTGTCGTCAGGCGACCGGCATGAGGCCTTGAAATCGACGATCCGCTCCATCTTCGATGAGCACAAGGGCCGCTACGGCTATCGCCGGGTGACGGCGGCGATCCGTGGGCGTGGGGACGCAGTCAATCACAAGACCGTCCAGCGGCTGATGGTCGAGATGGGGCTGAAGTCTCTGGTTCGACCCAAGAAGTACCGTTCCTACAAGGGTGGGGCTGGCCGTGTGGCACCCGATCTACTGCAACGTCAGTTCTCGGCCAGACGGATGCATCAGAAGTGGGTCACAGATGTCACCGAGTTCAATGTCGCCGGGGAGAAGCTGTTCCTGTCACCCATCATGGACCTTCACAACGGCGAGATCATCGCCTTCGAGACAGCCAGACGACCCGTCTTCAAGCTGGTCAAGGACATGCTCGGCAGGGCATTGAGCCTGCTCGATGACGAGAACAGGCCAATCCTGCATTCCGATCAGGGTTGGCAGTATCAGACGCCAGAATGGCGCCGGATGCTCGAAAGCAGCAATATCGCAGCAAGCATGTCACGCAAGGGAAACTGCCTCGACAATGCCGCCATGGAAAGCTTCTTCGCGACGCTCAAGTCCGAGTTCTTCTATCCCAACCGCTTCGACAGCATTGACAGTCTGCGCGATGGCGTTGAGGACTACATTCACTACTACAACAACGATCGCATTCGCATGAAACTAAAAGGGCTGAGCCCTGTGCAATACAGGACCCAGCCCTTAAATAATCCCAGCCTATGAACCGTCCAACTTTATGGGGTCAGTCCATCGCGACCGGGCTTTTTTAATCCTGAACGGCTATTCCGTTCCTTGAATGGCTGCAAGAAGCCACTCACCGCCATCGGCGCGGGTAAAGGTCCAGACTTCGGTGCTTTCGACCGGCTCGTTCGGGTTGCCTTCAACGACAGCGCCGGTGTTGCGATCCAGCATGACGTCGATTGCGGAGTAGCGGATCGCCACAGTGGCATAGTCGACGTTGCCTTCACGCCAGGCTTCGGAAACGTCGCCCTGAAGCAGCTTCACGTCCTTCACTTCATTGCGCATGCCGCTGGAAGCGATTTCGCCCAGTTCTTCGGCGAGATATGACATGGCTTCCGGGGTGGTCAGCTTGCGCAGTGCAGCGTAATCCTCGCGGCCATAGGCGCTCTGGATTTCCGACAGCATCTGCTCGAAACGGTCAAGCTCTTCCTGTCCGACATCCATCGGCTCGTCTTCGACCGCCTGGGTTATCGGCTCTTCAGCCTGCTTGGCACCGGCACCGAACGGATTGACCGAAGGCGTACGACCGCCAAAGCTGCCAGCCTGTTGCGGTGCAGCACTCTTGGCCGCTCCGAAAGGCTGTGCGGAGCCAAAAGGCTGCGCATTTGCATTGCCAGCACCCGCCGTTGCCGTCGCGCCCTGACGGCGATTGGCAAACATGCGCATGACGAACATCGCAATCAGCGCGATCACAGCCACCTGCAACAGAAGACCGAACATACCGGCAAGACCGCCGAGGCCGTTGCCAAGCAACATGCCGATCAGGCCGCCCACAAGAAGACCGCCCAGCATGGAGCGACCGAAATTACCGAACATGCCGCCAGCACGGGCCGGCGCCGCGTTCTGCGCACCAGCCGCGGCAGGACGGGTCGTCTGCGTTGTGCCGGTATTCGGCGTCATCGAACGTTCGATCGGTGCAGCATTATTCGGTGCGGTACGCGTCGGCGCAGGCGCCTGATAGGTACGCGCGCCACGGCTGCCGAAACCGCCACCGCCTGCGCGGCGAGCCTCGGCGAAATCGACCGCAGCAAAAGAGGCAATCAGCCCCAATACCATTGCAGCGGTCAGTTTGGTCAGGCGGCTTCCGGAACCCGGCATCGTTTACTCCCATTTAGAGACATGAGTGAATGTTTAAATCATTTCTCATATGGGAATTCGCCCCCGCCCCTCACAAGGGTGTGAAGACAAAAAAGTCCAGAAATTTCAAATGGACCCAGAAACATTAAACAGGCAAAGCCGCATCCAGAATCTGGATCTGAGGTGTGACCGAGCCGTTCCAGTGATTGAGCGACAGATTGCCTGCCACATGCACGCTCTGGCCGATATTGTTGAACAGAAAGCGCCCCAGATCGCCCTCAGCCGCCCGGAAGGCTATCGCATTGACGCGCTTTCCGTCGGCACCGCGCAAACTCACACGCACATGATCGCGCCCGACGCCGCGCGCATCGGCCAGTATATGATGTGGCAGTGCCAGAATGGGTTGTGGGTGCGCTGAACCGTAGGGTCCAGCTTTCTGCAAGGCTTCGTAAAGCGATACCGTTGCGCCCGATGCTGCCAGTGCACCGTCGATGGACAGGCTCTGGTTTTCGCGCAGGCGCGAGACGATATGGGCCGATTCCTCTTCAAGATAAGCGCGCAATGCCCCAAGATTGCTGCGCTCTATCGTGATGCCAGCCGCCATAGCATGGCCGCCGCCCTTGACGAGCAGGCCCCGTTCCATTGCGCCGCGCACCAGCTTGCCAAGATCAAGTCCCATGATTGAGCGACCGGACCCCGAACCCACACCATTGGCGTTGAAAGCAATGGCAAAGGCCGGTCGCCGGGCCTTTTCCTTGAGCCGCGAGGCAAGCAACCCGACAATACCCGGATGCCAGCGATCACTCGCCGTCACGATCACCGAAGCGCCCGCACCGCCGGAAATTTCAAGCGACGCCTCCGCTTCCGCTTCCAGAAGCATTTCCGCTTCCATCGCCTGACGTTCCTGATTGAGCCGGTCGAGTTCGACGGCAATACGGTCCGCCGTTGCTGGGTCGTCCAGCGTCAGCAGCCGAGCGCCAAGCCCCGCATCGCCAATGCGCCCACCAGCATTGATGCGCGGCCCGATCAGATAGCCAAGATGGAAGACATTGATCGGTTCGCCGATGCGCGCCACACGCGCCAAAGCCGCAAGGCCGACATTGCTCTGCGACCGCGCAACAACCAATCCTTTGACGACGAAAGCCCGATTGACACCAGTCAACGGCACCACATCGCAAACCGTTGCCAGTGCCACCAGATCGAGCAGGGAGAGAAGATCGGGACCTGCCCCTTTTCTACGTTCTCTCAAAATCTTGGCGACCTGCACCAAAGTCAGAAAGACCACGCCCGCCGCGCAAAGATGCCCTTGCTGGGAAATATCGTCTTCACGGTTCGGATTGACAATAGCTACGGCATCTTCCGGCAAGTCGCCGCCAACCTGATGGTGATCGAGCACGACGACATCCGCGCCCGCCTGCTTGGCAGCAGTGATGGAAGGCGCACTGTTGGTGCCGCAATCGACGGTAACGATCAAGCTCGCGCCCTTGGCGACCAGATCGCGCATGGCATCGGGGTTGGGACCGTAACCTTCGAAAATCCGGTCCGGAATGTAGATGGAATGCTGAATGCCGTAATGTTTGAGAAAACGCGCCATCAAAGCGGAGGAACACGCTCCATCGACATCGTAATCACCAAAAATAGCCACGGTTTCGCGGCGTTGAATGGCATCGGCAATACGGCTCGCTGCATTCTCCATATCGGTGAGCGTTGCCGGGTCGGGCATGAGATTGCGCAGGGTCGGATCGACAAATTCCGGCGCGCCTTCCACGGACACACCCCGCCCGGCAAGCACACGGGCAACCAGATCGGAAATGCCGTGATGCTGCGCAATGGCAAGCGCCGTATTGGCCTCGCGCAGGCCAAGCCGGTCTACCCATTTCTGCCCGGTTGCGGATTGTCTTATTCCGAGAAAAAAGCGCTCTGTCGTCATAAGTTTCTAAAGACACAAAAGGCGGCATTTTTGCAATGCCGCCTTTGACTATTCTACGCTCAATCCTGCCAAGGTTTAGGCTAAACCGTTCTAGCGCAATCCCCTAAAACTTGGACAGATCCTGGTGGCGAGCCTTGATCTCGCGTACGGTCTGCGAGCTGGAGCGCATCACGATGGTATGCGTCTGGATATAGTCGCGGGCGAACTTAACGCCGGAGAGCATGTTGCCGTCCGTCACGCCGGTAGCGGCAAAAAGCACGTCGCCCTTGGCCATTTCTTCCAGCGAATAGACCTTCTTCGGGTCTGCAATGCCCATCTTCGCAGCGCGAGCAATCTTTTCATCAGTATTGAGCTGAAGGCGACCCTGCATCTGGCCTCCGATGCAGCGCAGAGCTGCCGCAGCCAGAACGCCTTCAGGCGCTCCACCAATGCCGATATAGATGTCGATGCCCGTTTCATCCGGGCTTGTCGTGTGCATGACGCCGGCCACATCGCCATCTCCGATAAGGCGGATAGCAGCACCGGTTGCCCGCACTTCCTCGATCAGGCGCGCGTGGCGCGGGCGATCCATGATGCAGGCGGTGATTTCATTCGGCTTTACACCCTTTGCCTTGGCGACAGACATGATGTTGTCTGTCGGGCTGGCATCGAGGTCCACAACGCCCTTCGAATAGCCCGGACCAACGGCGATCTTTTCCATGTAGACGTCAGGCGCGTAAAGCAGATTGCCCTTCTCGGCGATCGCGATGACGGCGAGCGAGTTCGGCAGGTTCTTGGCGCAGATCGTCGTGCCTTCCAGTGGGTCGAGCGCGATATCGACGTCCGGTCCCTGCTTGGTGCCGACTTCTTCGCCGATATAGAGCATTGGCGCTTCGTCGCGTTCGCCTTCACCGATAACAACAGTTCCGGCAATGGGAAGACGGTTCAGTTCCTGACGCATGGCATCGACGGCGGCCTGATCGGCAGCCATTTCGTCGCCACGGCCACGCAGCCTCGCCGCCGCCACCGCTGCACGCTCGGCCACGCGGACCAGTTCGAGTGTGAGAATGCGATCCAGTCCGTGGGGGTGCTGCTCTGCGGTCTTGGCCATTTGAACAAAGTCCTGAATTCGAATTGCGTGGACGCGGCGCACGAAGCCCGCGATTGCCGCCTCTTATAGCGACACTGTGCAAACCTTTTGTCAAAGTCCCCCGCCCCCTGCAAGGGTGAGAGACCTAAAAACATTGCGCGCTCAAACTCTTAATCGATTTAAGCTATACACGCTTCGTTTCATGTCCGGGCCGGATGTGAACGCTCGCACCCGGCCAGAAGTTACAGAAATTGTTAAACAACCAGAAGATGTTGCAGGCAATCAGCTTCCGATTCCGTCAAAGAAAAACTCCGGACTTTCCACCTCGACCAGCTTTTTCCTTTCGATCATCCAGAAACGGTTGCCGACATTGCGAACAAAACTGCGGTCATGCGAGACGATCAGGCTCGCCGCCTCATTGCACAGCAGTTCCACTTCCAGCGCTTCCTGACCTTCGATATCGAGATGGTTGGTTGGTTCATCGAGAATATAGAAATTCGGATTGGTCAGCCGCAAAACCAGCATGGCAAGACGCGCCTTCTGCCCTCCCGACAAGCGTTCAAGCGGTTTGGCCTGCATTTCAAGTGTCATGCCTGCGCCCGCCAGCAACGATCGCGTCCGCTGGTCGCCAATATCGAAACGCCTTGCAATCGTCTCGAACGGTGTGTGGTCAGGGCGAAGCTCCGACAAGGCCTGATCGCTATAACCGAGCACAAGCGATGGCGTCGCCTTGATCCCCGCCTGCGCTTGATCGGGTGCAAGAATGGCCTCACGCACCAGCGTAAGCAACCGGGTCTTGCCCAGGCCGTTGGCGCCCAAGAGGACAATACGGTCACCGGGATTGATCCAGAGCTGTCCTGTCTTGAAAAGAAGTCGTTCATCAGGTGTGGCAATATCGGCCTGATCGAGGATAACCAGAGCCTTGGCGTGGCTGCCCCGGCTATTCAGCATGATCTTGCCGGCTGAGCGCTCCACATGCGCCGCCTTGGCGCTTTCCTCGATCTTGTCGGCCCGCGCTTTCAACTGCTTGGTCTTGATCACCAGCAGATCGCTGCCTGAGTTGATACCGATATTGTTGAGCTTCGCCGCCTGCCTGCGCAACTGCTGGACCGTTTTCATATCCTTTTCGAACTGCCGGGCATCGGCTGCATCGATTTCATCAAGTGCAACGCGCGCCTGACTATATGGCAGAGCGAAAACCGGCGATTTTTCCGCACGCAGAAACAATGTTCGCTTCGTCACTGCGTCCAGAAAGGCGCGATCATGACTGCTGACCACGACCGCGACCGAGCGTGGCAACGCGTTCAGCCAGTCTTCCAGCAGCCGTACTTTTTCGAGGTCCAGATGATTGGTCGGCTCATCGAGCAGCAGGACATCGGGTTCCGTAACCCATGCCCGAGCCAAAAGTGCGAGCCGCTGCCAGCCGCCGCTAAGCTGCCCTATGGAGCGCTGCCGCAATTCTTCGGCAACATTCAGATCGTCCAACACGATATCCGCACGCCAGCTTTCATAATCGCGCGCTTCGTCATCCAGCCCATCTAGCACCACCTCGTAAAAAGTGCGCTCGAACAGGTTTTCTGGAACATATTGGCTGACATGGCCGATCTTCAAGCCGCGCGACCGCGTAATCGTACCAAGCGTTGGATCGCCCTCCCCAACGAGGAGACGCAGAAGACTGGTCTTGCCGCGCCCGTTGGCAGCGACGATGCCCAGCCGCTCGCCCTCGCCGATGACAAGATCGAGATTGGCAAACAGAGGTTCATGAAGGGTCAGAGAAAGATTCTGGATAGAAACAAGAGACATGGCAATCAGCCCAATTCTGCCACGCACGAATGTCCGGTTTCCAAACCGTGACACAGATAGATGTGCTGGCGAATGTCCGGCAGCGGTTCTATGACCGCGCCTTCAGGAAAAGGCAGAATAAGACAGTGATTTCAGTCTTTTTCCGCCCTGCACAAATTACTTATGCAGGGCAAAATCGGGGCCGTGCTGACGGTGATAATCATGACGCGTCACATACATCCTACAGCCCTCCTTTTCCTGTTTTGTCTCTTGAAACGAATAAAGCCGGGTCAATTCCGACCCGGCTTTCATAACAAAGGTGGCTTCAACCTGCAAGGGACGCCAGTTCCCGGTTTTCACCCAGCGCGCTCGATGCGGATCATCTGTGGCTTATCGACCAGATGATCATCCTTGAGAATCGCCTCCAGCGCCTTTTTGACGGCAGATTCGGTCGTCTCATGCGTGACGAGAATAACCGTCTTGATGCCTTCTTTGGCCGCGCCGTTCATTGGCGGACGTTGGACAATCGATTCCAGCGAGATATCGTTTTCAGCCATGCGCTTGGCAATGGCTGCAAAGGCACCGATGCGATCAAGAACTGTCAGGCGAATGAAGTAACCGCCCGCATGTTTGCGCATCTTGGCGCGTTTGTAAGGCTGCAACGCCTTGGCAGGTGTGCCGAACACCGGACCATGCTGGAAGCCCGGACGGCTCTTGGCAATATCAGCGACATCGCCGATCACGGCGGATGCTGTCGCATTACCGCCCGCGCCGGGGCCAGAAAGCAGGAGCTCGCCCAGAAGATCGGTTTCGATTGCCACGGCGTTGGTCACGCCATGAACCTGCGCGATGACCGACGAGGTGGGCACCATGGTCGGATGCACGCGCTGTTCAATGCCGGTGTCCGTTTTCTGCGCAACACCCAGAAGCTTGATGCGATAACCGAGCTCATCGGCCGCGCGAATATCGGCCAGCGAAATATTGCTGATGCCTTCCAGATAGATGTCATCGGCTGCAATCTGCGTGCCGAAGGCAAGGCTGGTCAGGAGCGCCAGCTTATGCGCCGTATCGTTTCCTTCGATATCGAAAGTCGGATCAGCTTCGGCATAACCGAGACGCTGGGCATCCTTGAGACAATCCTCGAACGAAATGCCTTCTTCCCACATCCGGGTCAGGATGTAGTTGCAGGTGCCGTTCATGATGCCATAGACGCGCGAAACCGTATTGCCGGTCAGCGACTCACGCATCGCCTTGATGACCGGAATGCCACCGGCGACCGCCGCTTCGAAATTGAGAAGAACGCCCTTGTCCTCGGCGATCTTGGCGAGCGCAACACCGTGGCGCGCAAGCAAGGCCTTGTTGGCTGTGACCACATGGCGACCAGCACGCAGGGCCGCTTCCACGGAAGCTCTGGCCGGGCCGTCCTCACCGCCGATCAACTCCACAAAGACATCGATTTGCGCGGTTTTCGCCAGTTCGACCGGATCGTCGAACCAGTCGATACCGGAAAGATCGATGCCACGGTCCCTTGTGCGGTCCCGGGCGCTGACCGCCGTAACCATCACAGGCTTGCCGCACTGGCGCGTGAGCATTTCGGACTTGTCACGCAGGATACGCAACACCGAAGCACCAACGGTGCCGAGGCCGGCAACGCCGATCCGTAATGCATCACTCATTATATCGACCTTCTGTATGGAGTGGCTTATCGGGTGGGAAGTTGCGGGCCGAACCAGCCGGCCCGCAAGCATGAAGAACGCTCTTAACGGCGGCCTTCGAGCGGGATCACATTCTGCAGGTTCTCGTCTCTGGTAGACAGAAACCGCTTGATGTTACGTGCGGCCTGACGGATGCGATGCTCGTTTTCGACCAAAGCGATACGCACATATTCGTCGCCGTGTTCGCCAAAACCGATACCCGGCGCGACGGCCACATCAGCTTGTTCGACCAACAGCTTGGAAAATTCGAGCGAACCCAGCGAACGGAAACGTTCCGGGATCGGAACCCATGCGAACATGGTTGCGGCTGGCGGCGGAACGTCCCAGCCCGCACGACCGAAGCTTTCAACCAGCACATCGCGACGCTGCTTATAGACATTGCGCACGTAGGCAATGTCCGAGCCGTCCCCATTCAACGCTGCCGTCGCGGCAACCTGAATAGGCGTAAACGCGCCATAATCGAGATAGGATTTGACGCGGGTGAGAGCTGCGATCAGGCGTTCATTGCCAACCGCAAAGCCCATGCGCCATCCCGGCATGGAGAATGTCTTCGACATCGAGGTAAACTCGACCGCCACGTCCATGGCGCCGGGCACTTCCAGCACCGATGGCGGAGGATTGCCATCAAAATAGATTTCCGAATAGGCAAGGTCAGACAGGATGACGATGTCATGCTTGCGTGCAAACGCAACGACGTCCTTATAGAAATCGAGCGTCGCCACATAGGCAGTCGGATTGGATGGGAAATTCAGGATCAGCGCAATCGGCTTCGGAATCGAATGCTTTACGCCACGTTCCAAGGCCGGGATGAAGCTGTCATCCGGCTTGGCCTGAATCGAACGGACCACGCCGCCCGACATGATGAAGCCGAACGAATGGATCGGATAGGTCGGGTCCGGGCAAAGCACCACATCGCCCGGCGCGGTGATGGCCTGCGCCATATTGGCGAAACCTTCCTTGGAACCAAGTGTGGCGACGACCTGCGTATCGGGATTGAGCTTCACACCAAAGCGGCGCGCATAATATTGCGCCTGCGCACGACGCAGTCCCGGTATTCCCTTCGATGAGGAATAACGATGCGCACGCGGGTCCTGCACGGCCTCGCACAGCTTGTCGACAATATTCTGCGGGGTCGGCAGATCCGGATTACCCATGCCAAGATCGATAATGTCGGCACCCGCCGCTCGCGCCGATGCCTTCAGACGGTTGACCTGTTCAAAGACATAAGGGGGCAGACGACGGATTTTATGGAATTCTTCCGACATGATCCTGTGTTCCAGTGGAGGGTTGAACGTAATGGCGCGTATGCGCCGCAATGGAGCTATACACCTGTTCTCGAATCGGGTCGAGACGTGTTGCCGCGTCAAACGACGCAGTTTTCGTCTTTATGGAAGAGGATTTACTCTTCCCCGCTTTCGATCTGTTTCAGGGTAGCGTCCGTTTCCTGCTGCGCCTGCTGACGCAGAGTTGCAGCCTCGGCTGGCGTGAAGCCTGCACCGCCGGTTCTAGACGCCGCCAGACGCGTGCGGTCGGCATCGAGCTTAGTTGTAAGCTGCTGCTTTTCTTCGGCGGTAATCTGCGTGGTCGCAGCCTTTGGCATATGGCCGAATGTCGGGAATACGCCGGTACGGGAAGCGCCTTCCTGCGGTGTGCCCTGAAACTCTTTTCCGCCCGCGCATGCCGTGAGCATCGCCGCCGCTGTTGCTGCCAGCAAAAGATTGGCGATCTGCCGCGTGCGCTTGGTCATGTTTCTGTTCCCGGTTAATGCCGCATAAGATGCTGTTGGCCACAACACCAGACAAAGATAAAGCAATTGCCAAGGGATAGCACCAAGTCGAGGCGTCCTGTCAACAAGTGAGTGATGCAAATCGGAAATTCGCCTCGTACCGAAGGCCGACGGCTCCTCGCAGACTATCGCGACTGCTGAAGCGGAACAGAAAATGTAACCAATGGTTACATAAAGTAATATTTCGTTATTACCCAGTATCCGCACTGAACCCGAAGTCTTTTAACACTAAATGCGCATCAATAGTTGCACTCGGCGATTAAAAAACTTAAAAATTGGTAACCAATTGCCCGATGGGTGATTTGTCTAATACAGCAGAATGATAGTCATAGTTCTGAAGTGACCATCATAAGATGCTGATATTTCTGAATTTATTTCCCGGCATAAACAGTCGGGAGTTGTGGGAACGATCGCCATCAGCATGGCGTCAAACTCGCACGGGAGAGCCGATCTCCCGAAACCAGGTCAGTTCGAATGCGTTCGAGCCGCCAATCTGGTCAGGGAAATCGAGCTGGAGCAGACTGTTGAAATTTGCACATTCTACACACCGGACCACCGGCAGGTTTCTTTCAGGTAGCGTGGCTTTGCTTGCGCTTCTTGTCACGTCCTGTACGTCGACCGGCACAGGTCTTGACGGAAAGCCGCTTCAGATGACCTCCACAACGGGCGGCTCCATGATTGCGGACACATTGCAAAGTGCCGCCGATCAGACTGCCACCGCCGAGGCGACGGCAACTGCTACTCCTTCGACAGAAGAAAAAAAGACCGAGGCCAAGCCGGGCCAAACAAAACCGGTGACCGTAGCCGAAGCCACGAACACCAATACAAAAGAACAGACAAAACCGGTCGAGACTGCAACAGCCGCTGAACAACAGCCGACAGAAGTAGCCGCCGTCGCGTCCCCGCAGCCAAAGAGCTCGTCGCTTTTCGGTATGTTCGGCGGCAACAAGTCCGCTGAACCTGAACCCGCAAAAGCAGCAGAACAGCCAGCGGCAGTCGCTCCAACCGAAACCGCGAAAAAGCAGCAGGAACCGGCAAAGGAAGAAAAAACTGCCGAATCCGCAGAGCCGCAACAAACCGCGGCAGCAAAGCCTGCCGAAGCAGAAAAGCCGGTTCAGGTTGCTTCACTGTTCGGCTCAACAAAAAGCGCATATGCCTCACCGCAGCGCCCGACGGCCACGCAAGGCAGCATTGCCCGGCTTTTCTCCGACGAATCGGCAGGAACGCGCTCAGACAGAACCGAAAACAAGAAGCTTGCAGTTGCCAAGCCCGTTTCACCATCCGCGAAACATGATTACAATTATTCGCTGCCCGGTGTGCGCCCCAATGGCGGCGTGGAAATCAAGCATCGCAACAGCCTTTACGACGATAGCGATATCGACGCGAATGAAGATGATGAGTTTGCAAATGTCACGCTTGCATCGGCTCCGGGCCTTGCCCGGCTCGCACCCAATGGCCTGAAAGTCCAAAGACAAACCGTAGACGTTGCCTGCCTCAAGCCACAGCTCGTTTCCATGCTGAAAAGCATGGAGCGGCATTTCCGCCGCCCGGTAATGGTGACTTCGGGCTATCGCAGTCCCTCATATAACCGCAAGGTCAACGGCGCACGCAAATCGCTGCATATGATCTGCGCGGCCGCAGATATTCAGATCGATGGCGTTTCCAAGTGGGAAGTCGCCCGCTTTGCCCGCTCCATGTCCGGGCGTGGCGGTGTCGGCACCTACTGCCACACGACCTCGGTTCACGTCGATGTCGGCCCGGAACGCGACTGGAACTGGCGCTGCAAGGGCTAGAGCATATCTCCCGAAAGCCGGATCGCGTGATCCGGCTTTTTCTTTTGCTTTTATTTTCAACGGAATAACACGGCCATCCGCACGAGTTTCCCCCACTCCTGCAGCACATTCGTTTTTTTTCAGAAAAGTGTTTTTTGGGGCTTGCGAGTCAGAACCTTCCTGAATATAAGCCCACTCACACCAGCAGGCGCCCATCGTCTAGCGGTTAGGACAGCGCCCTTTCACGGCGCAGACAGGGGTTCGATTCCCCTTGGGCGTACCACTTTCTGGATTTTCATTTTCCCCTACAATTCAGTTAATTAGCGCTTTTTGCGAGCTGTTTAGTGCTGTCTAAACTTATTCACAGATAGGTGAAAAAGGGGCTTGCATGTCGGAAATTTCCTGACTATAAGCGCCCCACACCAGCAGGCGCCCATCGTCTAGCGGTTAGGACAGCGCCCTTTCACGGCGCAGACAGGGGTTCGATTCCCCTTGGGCGTACCATTGCTGGGTTTTCTTTTCCCTTGGATTTGACGGAATTATTACTGGCCGAATTGCCAGGATGCTGTTACGCGCCGACCTGCAACCTTTTCGGAAGGACAGCAAGATGTCGAAAGCAACAGCAATCGTTCCCACCGCCCATGCCAGCCGCTACCTGCAGCAGCTTTGCAAACACTGGGCCCACAAATTCGCGGTCGAATTCACGCCGGAACATGGCACCATCGATTTGGGCGAGAACCGTCTTGTGATTCTCGATGCCGATGCGGAAAAACTGACCACAACGGTTGAAACCTCGGAAGAAAATCTCGCCCGCCTAGAAGAAGTGGTGGCAAGTCACGTCGTCCGCTTCGCTTTCCGCGAGGAACTCGTTTTCAACTGGGCGCAGCAGTAACAGAAGCGGGCGCGTTTACCCTATCTGTAAAAAGCCCGCAAATTGCCCGGAATAGCCATTATCGCATCACATTCCGGGCAAATTTTCCCGTGAAATTCTTCCCAACTTCGAACACGTGATTTGATGGGGAAGAATAATGACAAGCGAAACGAGAACCACCCTTACCTTTCTCGGCGCCGGTCTCGTTGCAGCAGCAATGGTCCTCGGTGCGGATATGAGCTGGGCTGACGTCATCAAGGCCTTGTTCTAAGCGCCCCCGCCGGTTTCACTATTTTCGTGGAACCGTCAGAAAAACCTTTCACGGGCTCGCCGAACTGCTCTAAATCGGCGCATGATTTTTCAAACACCTCTGGTTACCGGCAAGCTGGAACGCCGCTACAAAAGATTTCTTGCCGACGTCACGCTCGATGACGGGCGCTTTATTACTGCTTCCGTGCCCAATACCGGCTCGATGCTCGGATTGACCGCTACAGGTTCTCGCGTCTGGCTTAGTGTTTCGGATGCCCCTCACCGCAAATACGCCCATACGCTGCAGATTGTCGAAGCGGATAACACGCTGGTCGGCGTAAACACCGGCTTGCCGAACCGGATCGCTGAGGAAACAATCCTTAAGGGCCTCATTCCGGACCTCGCGGGATATGCCAGCCTCAAGCGCGAGCAGAAATATGGCAGGAACTCACGCATCGACCTGTTGCTGGACGATGGCCCTCGCCAGCGAGCTTATGTCGAGGTCAAGAATGTGCATTTCATTCGTACGCTCGGATTGGCGGAATTCCCCGATACGGTGACGACGCGCGGTGCAAAACATCTCGATGAACTCGTCGACGTTGTTGCCGCTGGTCATCGGGGCGTGATGCTGTTTATTATCCAGCGAAGTGATTGCAGCAGATTCAGCATCTCCGGTGATCTCGACCCCACCTACGCACGTGCTTTTGAGCGCGCACGCGCAAACGGGGTTGAGGCTTGGGCCGTTCGGTGCCACATAACGGATGAACGCATTGACGCCACTACGCTGGTGCCGATTGAATAGACTAAGACGGATCGAGTGATGGTAACCTATATCGAAGCAACAAACGCACCCATGAAATATACGGGCCAGATCAGGCTTTATGGTCCGGACGCTTTCGAAGGTATGCGCACCGTCTGCAACCTGACGGCACGCTGTCTTGATGCCCTCAACGATGTTGTCAAGCCGGGCGTAACAACCAATGAAATCGATCGTTTCGTGTTCGAGTTCGGCATGGATCACGGCGCATTTCCCGCCACGCTGAACTATCGCGGCTATACGAAGTCGACCTGCACATCGATCAATCATGTCGTCTGCCATGGCATCCCGAACGAAAAGCCGTTGCGCGAAGGCGATATCGTCAACATCGACGTGACCTATCTCCTTGACGGCTGGCACGGCGATTCAAGCCGCATGTATGCAGTGGGTGAAATTAAGCGCGCCGCCGAACGGCTGCTTGAAGTCACCTATGAAAGCCTGTTGCTTGGAATCGCGGCCGTAGCGCCAGGTACAAAAACGGGTGCAATCGGTGCGGCCATCCAGACCTATGCCGAAGCAGAGCGCTGCTCCGTCGTGCGAGACTTCTGCGGTCACGGTGTCGGACAGCTATTCCACGATGCGCCGAACATCCTCCATTACGGCACGCCGAATGAAGGGGTTGAAATCAAGGAAGGCATGATCTTCACGATCGAGCCCATGATCAATCTCGGCAAACCGCACGTGAAAGTCCTTGCCGATGGCTGGACGGCGGTTACCAGAGATCGTTCGCTGACAGCGCAATATGAGCATACGGTAGGTGTCACGAAGGACGGCTGCGAGATATTCACGCTCTCCCCAGCCAATGTCTTCGGACCACCTTCCATGAGATAAAAACAAAGAGATATAGTCTCGGTAATTGTCTGGTCTGTTTTTGCGGGGGTTTAAACAGGATGGCAAAGAACAAGAATGAGCCGGACAACACGCAGTTTCCCGGCTTCAACGATACACTGCAACTAACACCGAAGATCGACCAGCCGCATTATGCCGGGCATCGTGACCGTCTCAAACAGCGTTTCAGGGATACTCCCGATGCGCTGGCGGATTATGAATTGCTCGAAATGCTGCTGTTTCGCGCTATTCGCCGTTCAGACACCAAACCGCTCGCCAAAGCTTTGTTGGCCCGGTTCGGCTCTATCGCAGAAGTGCTGGCTGCTCCCGAAAAGCTGATTGCTGAAGTTCCCGGTGCCGGCCCCACCGTCGCGCACGAACTCAAGCTTGTGGAAGCTGTCGCCAAACGAAGCGCCCGCAGTGCGGTCATGGAACGCGAAGTGCTTGGTTCATGGAACAAGGTGATCGAATATTGCACCACTGCCATGGCCTACGAGACCCGCGAACAGTTCCGAATTTTGTTCCTCGACAAGAAGAACAAAATGATTGCAGACGAAGTTCAGCAGACGGGCACAGTGGACCACACGCCTGTTTACCCGCGCGAGGTCGTCAAGCGGGCATTGGAACTATCCGCAACTGCCATCATTCTGGTCCACAATCATCCATCTGGTGATCCGACCCCTTCTCGGGCAGACATCGACATGACCAAGCAACTCGTCAGTGCAGCCAAGGCACTCAACATTACGGTGCATGACCATGTCATCGTCGGAAAGAACGGCCATGCCAGCTTCCGCGGACTGGGATTGATCTAGCAAGACTTTCGGAAACAAGCAGTTACCAATTATTAAGCATAGCGCGAAGAATGGTCGCGCAATGCATGGAAATCGCTCGAATTTTCTTAAATTTGGTCACAATCAGGGGCGAGACGGAAGCCAGTTCGAAGGCGCTGCCTTCCAATGGTTATAATAAGTTCAGGCATGTTTCCCGCCAGCGTTTCCAGACGGGAAAATCGGAGTAAAAAATGTTGAAGCGTTCTATCACCGCAGCGGCGCTCGGCGCCACAATCGTTGCTTTCACAGGTTCGGCTTTCGCTGCCGACGTGATGGGAGCAACGGATTATTCCTATAACGATCCGGTTGCCAGCGGCCCGCATGACTGGTCCGGAAACTATATCGGCGCACAGATCGGCGCTTCTTCATCCAAGTTTCCAAGCCCCTTCACCAACCGCACCGGCGCTCTTGGCGGTGTTGTCGTCGGCAAGAACATGCAAAACGGCAATGTAGTGTTCGGTGCAGAGCTCGAAGGCAACTTCGCCGAAGCCGAACATCGCATCGGCCATGGCGGCAGCCTTCAGCAATCATGGAACGGTAATGCCAAGGGCAAGGTCGGCTATGCTTTCGACAAGACGCTCGTTTACGGTACTGCCGGTTACGGTGTGACCCGCTTCAAGGCCAAGGACAACACCACTGCGGCTCCAGGCTGGGAAGGCGGCGCGCTGGTTGGCGCTGGTGTCGAACAGGCCCTAAGTGGCCCGCTTTCCGTCAAGGCTGAATATGACTTCCAGCGCTTCAGCGACGTGAAGTCACGCGTCAACGGCGTGGAACAACGCAACAATTTGAAGAACCATTCGATCAAAGCCGGTCTGAACTACAAGTTCTAGACCTCTTGATCCGACGCGAAACTTCATTCTGTTTTCGCATCAAGCAATTCTGCTTTTGCACAAAGGGCTGCGTTTCATAGCGCAGCCCTTTCGCTTTGCATAAATTTATCTTCATTTCGCAGTCTGACTACGTCATTCGATGGCTTGACTCCGACAGGCACTAACCGATTATAAATTGGGAGTGGAAGCGCGGGGAACAATAAGAGCGAAAAGCTCAACCACCATATCGGGAGGTTATCTTACCTTGCCGTGTTGTCTCCTTGCGCCTGAACACTTGGATATGTGGCTCTGCTCTCGCAGGCCATGCAGTCAGGAATGAAAGAATGCAGCGCGTTTTTGACGGACATAACGATGTCCTTCTGCGGCTTTGGGAAAATGCCCGCAAGGGCGAAGACCCGATCAAGGAATTTATCGGCGGGACGGATATCGGCCATATCGATCTACCCCGTTCGCGCAAAGGCGGTCTCGCCGGCGGAGTATGCGCCATCTACATACCTTCGGGCGAGCATATCGAGCTTGGGAAGCCCGATGCCAACGGGCATTACGAAACGCCGCTTTCTCTCCCGCTGGAACGCAGCCCCTCCCTCGACGTCGCTCTCGAAATTGCCGCTATAGCACTGAGACTGGAAGCCGCCGGAGGCTGGAAGCTCTGCCGCAATGGCCGAGAACTTGATGAAACACTGAACAGCGACACATTCGCCGCCGTGCTGCACATGGAAGGCTGCGAAGCCATTGATGAAGATCTGGCAGCACTTGAAGTCTTCTATGCCATTGGCTTGCGTTCGCTTGGCCCTGTCTGGAGCCGAAACAATATTTTTGCCCACGGTGTTCCATTCGCCTACCCGATGAGCCCCGATACCGGCCCCGGCCTGACCGATGCGGGCAAGCGTCTGGTCAAGGCATGCAACACCAAGGGCATTCTGATCGACCTGGCTCACATCACCGAAAAAGGGTTCTGGGATGTGGCCGAACTGAGCGATCAGCCGCTGGTCGCCAGCCATTCGAACGCGCACGCCCTCACCCCGGTCGCCCGCAATCTGACGGACAAGCAGATGGATGCCATCCGCGAGAGCAAGGGCCTTGCGGGACTGAACTTCGCCACCACCATGCTACGCGCCGATGGCAAGGAGGATGCCAATACGCCGATGTCCGATATGGTCCGCCATATCGATTACATGGTTGAGCGCATGGGGATCGACTGCGTGGCGCTCGGCTCCGATTATGACGGCGCGACCATCCCAGCCGAAATTTCCGATGCCGCCGGAACCCAGAACCTAGTCGGGGCCTTGCAGAAGGCCGGATATAGCGATGAGGAACTTGCAAAGCTTTGCCGGGGCAACTGGATCAGGGTCCTGAAACAGGCATGGCACGAAGCCTGACATACCGATACAATCCAACAAAATCCCAACAAAAATACAGGAAGGGAACTCAAACATGATGCATTTCGGACGTTTTCGTATTCTGGCCGCAGGTGCGGCACTCGCCGCCGTGCTGGCTGCAAATCCGGCCTTGTCGGCCACGCCAGCCGACACGCTCGTCCAGGCATGGGCCATTGATGACACCATCACACTGGACCCTGCAGAGTCCTTCGAACTCAGCCCGGCTGAATTCATCGGTAACGCCTATGACATGCTCGTTCGCCTCGACATCAACGACACGTCGAAAGTCGTGCCGGCCGTTGCGGAAAGCTGGACCGTTTCCGACGACGGCCTCACCTATACGTTCAAGCTGAAGAAGGACATCAAGTTCGCTTCGGGCAATCCGATTACCTCGGCCGACGTGGCTTATTCTTTCGAACGCGCTGTGCGTCTCGACAAGAGCCCGGCCTTCATCCTGACCCAGTTCGGTCTGACCAAGGATAACGTCAACGAAAAGGCGAAAACCGTAGATGACAACACCTTCGTCTTCACCGTGGACAAGCCATATGCACCAAGCTTCGTGCTAAACTGCCTGACCGCGACGGTTGCTGCAATCGTTGACAAGAAGCTTCTCGAAGAACATGCCGTAAAGGTCACGCCGACCGACGATTACAAATACGACACCGACTATGCCAATGCATGGCTGAAGACCAAGTCGGCAGGCTCTGGTCCATTCACGATCCGCGAATGGCGCGCAAATGAAGTCGTCATTCTGGAGCGCAACGACAATTTCTACGGCGAAAAGGCCAAGCTTAAGCGCGTCTTCTATCGCCACGTCAAGGAAAGTGCGACGCAGCGCCTGATGCTTGAATCCGGCGACGTCGATGTGGCACGCAATCTGGAGCCGGGCGACTATGAAGCCGTTCTGAAGAACGACAAACTGACCACCGCCAGCGCTGCCAAGGGCACGGTCTATTACATCAGCCTCAACCAGAAGAACGAGAACCTGGCCAAGCCCGAAGTTCGCGAAGCGTTCAAATATCTGGTCGATTATGATGCAATCGGTTCGACCCTCATCAAGGGCATTGGTGAAATCCGCCAGACCTATCAGGCCAAGGGTGTTCTCGGTTCTCTCGATGCTGCGCCGTACAAGCTCGACGTGGCAAAGGCGAAGGAACTTCTCGCCAAGGCGGGTCTGAAGGACGGTCTCTCGGTCACCTTCGACGTCCGTAACGGCCAGCCGGTCACCGGCATTGCCGAATCCTTCCAGCAGACCGCTGCTCAGGCTGGTGTGAAGATCGAGATCATCCCCGGCGACGGCAAGCAGACGCTGACCAAGTATCGTGCCCGTAACCACGATATGTATATCGGCCAGTGGGGCATGGACTATTGGGATCCGAATTCCAATGCCGAAGCTTTCACCAGCAATCCTGACAACAGCGATGACGCATCGACCAAGACGCTTGCATGGCGCAACGCCTGGGACATTCCGGAGCTGACGAAGCAGACACAGGCTGCGCTTCTGGAACGCGACTCCGAAAAACGTGCGGACATCTACAAGAAGCTTCAGCAGGAAGCTCTCGACCAGAGCCCGTTCGTCATGCTGTTCCAGCAGGTTGAAGTTGCCGGTATTGGCGGCAACGTGAAGGGTTACAAGCTCGGCCCGACATTCGACTCGAACTTCCTTGCGGTCGTCAGCAAGGAATAGCCGGCCATGCCTTGGCGCATGAGAGGCTTTCATGCGCCAAACCGGCTTTAAAACAAGGAGATGGAACGGTTCTGCATCGGAACAGCTCTAGAGCTATACAAGCAAAAGACAACTGAGCCCCTCGGATCGGAACCCGTTCTGAAACGCTCTCATTGTCGAAAGCGGTCAAAACATTGAGTAATATTGAAACCACCAAAAAGGTAAGGCGAGCGCCGCGACGCTCATCAGCCATTGCCGCGTCGATAGCCAGTTTTCTGGTTATCGTCATCACGACCTATCTGGGCCTTCTGGCCGTCACATTCTTTATCGGCCGTGTGGTGCCGATCGACCCCGTGCTGGCTATTGTCGGCGACCGCGCGCCTGCGCATGTCGTCGCGCGTGTGCGGGAAGAAATGGGCTTCAACCTGCCCTATTACCAGCAGTTCTATCTTTACGTGAAAGGCGTATTGCAAGGCGATTTCGGCACTTCGGTGCTCACGACCAATCCGGTCATGACCGACATACGCCGCGTTTTCCCCGCTACGATGGAACTTGCCACCGTCGGCACGATCATCGGCGCATTGTTCGGTATTCCGCTCGGCGTGCTCGCCGCCGTGAAGCGCGGCAGCCTTGTCGACCAGATTGTGCGCGTGATCGGCCTTGTCGGCTATTCGGTGCCGATCTTCTGGCTCGGCATGCTTGCACTGTTGATTTTCTATGCGCGGCTGGGCTGGACATCGGGGCCCGGACGTATCGACATCACATTCGAATACACCTTCACGCCGATCACCGGCTTCTATCTGATCGACGCTATCCTCCAGCGCGACTGGCCGGCCCTCAAGGATATTGTCTCCCACCTTATCCTGCCATCGGCTCTGCTCGGCTATTTCTCGCTTGCCTATATAAGCCGCATGACCCGTTCCTTCATGCTCAACGAGCTGGAACAGGAATATATTGTCGCGGCGCGCGCCAAAGGCATTTCGGAAACCCGCATCATCTGGGGCCACGCGTTGCGCAACGCCGCCGTCCCGCTCGTGACCGTGATTGCGCTTTCCTATGCGGGACTTCTGGAAGGTTCGGTTCTGACCGAAACCATCTTCTCCTGGCCTGGCCTCGGACTCTACATCACTAATTCACTGCAAAACGCTGATATGAATGCCGTTCTCGGTGGCACCATCGTTATCGGATCGGTCTTTATCGCGCTCAACCTCGTGTCCGATCTTCTCTATCGGCTTCTCGATCCAAGGACGCGCGCACGATGAGCCAAATGACAGATACTACCAACCTCTCATGGCGTGAATGGCTGCTTACCGAACGGCCGCAGTCACGCACCCAAGCCCGTCTCGGTCGCGCCTATATGGTCTGGCGGCGCTTCACCGCCAATAAGCTGGCCGTTCTCGGCCTTCTGATTATCATCGGGCTGCTCGTCGTTGCGGCTCTGGCCGATGTGCTGGCTCCGCATTCTCCTGTTATCGGCGATCTGGCCAATGCACGTCTTCTGCCGCCCGGAACGCCCGGTTATCTGCTTGGCACCGACGATCAGGGACGCGATATTCTTTCACGTCTGATCTACGGCTCCCGCCTCACCCTTTACGTGGTGCTGCTGGTTGCCATCATCGCGGCACCCGTCGGCCTTCTTGTCGGTACGGTTGCGGGCTATGCCGGTGGCTGGGTCGATGCGGTATTGATGCGCATCACCGACATCTTCCTCGCCTTCCCGAAGCTCATTCTGGCACTCGCCTTTGTTGCAGCTCTCGGGCCAGGTATCGAGAACGCCATTATAGCCATCGCAATCACCTCATGGCCGCCTTATGCGCGTATTGCGCGTGCGGA
This sequence comes from Ochrobactrum vermis, assembly GCF_002975205.1. Lineage (NCBI taxonomy): Bacteria > Pseudomonadati > Pseudomonadota > Alphaproteobacteria > Hyphomicrobiales > Brucellaceae > Ochrobactrum > Ochrobactrum vermis. The sequence goes on from NZ_PCOC01000001.1 coordinate 1,641,437, forward strand.
AACGCTCACAGTGCGCAACTCGGATTATATCTCCGCCGTCCGCCTGATGGGCGCTTCGCCGATCCGCATCGTCGTGCGTCACATCATGCCGCTCTGCACATCTTCGCTGATCGTACGTGTGACACTTGACATGGCAGGTATCATCCTCACCGCCGCGGGTCTCGGTTTCCTCGGCCTCGGCGCTCAGCCGCCATTGCCTGAATGGGGCGCGATGATCGCATCCGGTCGCCGCTTCATTCTCGACCAGTGGTGGGTTGCCGCTATGCCGGGTATCGCGATCCTCATCGTCAGCCTGGGCTTCAATCTTCTGGGCGATGGTCTGCGCGATGCGCTCGATCCGCGGGGTAACAACCAATGAAGCCTCTTCTGACTGTTGAAGACCTGCGCGTCACCTTCCCGACGCGCACGGGAGCCATCGAAGCCGTCCGCGGCGTCAGCTTTGAATTGGGCCGTGAACGTCTTGGTATTGTTGGCGAATCCGGTTCTGGAAAATCCCAGACCGGGCGCGCCATCATGGGGCTCACACCACTGCATGCACAGATCACCGCCAAGAAACTAGAGTTCGACGGCATCGATCTTCTCAAGATATCGGCTCGCGAACGCCGCGCCTTGCGTGGTGGCCGCATAGCCATGGTGTTGCAGGATCCGAAATATTCGCTCAACCCAGTCATGACGATCGGCAAGCAGATTGCCGAAACGCTGAAGGCCCATGGCAAGTTCAGCGGTGCGGAAATCCGCAGACGCTCCATCGCCATGCTTGAAGCTGTGCAGATCCGTGACGCCGAACGCGTCATGAGCCTCTATCCGCACGAAGTTTCGGGCGGCATGGGACAACGCGTCATGATCGCCATGATGCTGGTCGCCGAGCCGAAAATGCTGATCGCCGACGAACCGACTTCGGCCCTCGACGTGACCGTTCAGCTCGAAGTGCTGGGCATTCTCGACAAGCTGGTGGCCGAACGTGGCATGGGGCTGATCTTCGTCAGCCATGACCTGCGCCTTGTTTCGTCCTTCTGCGACCGTGTCATCGTGATGTATGCAGGCAAGATCGTGGAGGAAATCGCGGCGAAGGATCTCGCCAATGCGAAACATCCCTATACGCAAGGATTGCTGAACTGCATGCCTAAAATCGGAGCCGATCGCCATCCCCTGCCAACCTTGCAGCGTGAGGAGGCATGGAAGCTATGAGCACGGCATCTGCACTGAGCGTCGACAATATTGACGTCTATTTCGATCATTTCCATGCGCTGAAATCGGTGAGCATCGACGTAGCACGCGGTGAATCATACGGCCTCGTGGGTGAATCCGGTTCTGGCAAATCGACCTTGCTGCGGGCGGTTGCCGGACTGGCACCCGTCGAAGACGGCGAAATCCGTATCGATGGGCAATTGCTGAAGACGCCGCGTGACAAAGCGTTCTATCGCAATGTCCAGATGGTGTTTCAGGACCCTTATGGCTCGCTGCATCCCCGGCAAACGGTGGATCGGCTGTTACTTGAACCGCTTGCCATCCACGGCGTCGGCGACACGGAACAGCGCATCGTAAGAGCGCTGGATGAAGTCGGTCTCGGCTCAGGCTTCCGCTTTCGCTATCCACACCAGCTTTCAGGTGGCCAGCGCCAGCGTATTGCCATTGCCCGTGCCCTGATCGTTGAGCCCAGCATATTGCTGCTTGATGAGCCAACCTCGGCGCTAGACGCATCGGTTCAGGCGGAAGTGCTGAACCTGTTGGAACAGGTTCGACGTGATCGCAACCTGACCTTCATCATGGTCAGCCATGATCTTGGCGTTGTCACCCATATGTGCAACCGGCTCGCGGTCATGCGCAATGGGGAGGTCGTGGAACAGCTGCAGGCAAACGATCTTGTCAGCGGCAATATCCATGCCGACTATACGAAGAACCTGATGCAGGCGAGTGAAGGCTTTAGCAGGTAAACAAAAGGGGACCTACCGGTCCCCTTTTTCATTGCATCACTCGTCGGATGCCTTGCGCGGCGTGTCGCCGTCCTGCCCGCGCCGCCAGTAGGCGACAATAAGCTGGCGATCCTTCGGAATATTACGTTCCTTGCGCATATAGGTGCGGATTGACCGGAACGCGTTGAACTCGCAACCGGCCCAGACGTAAATGTCGTCTTCGCCTTCCGGCAATTCGACCGCGCGTACGGCATCCTGCAACATTGTCGTCGTTCCAGCTTCCGCGCCATTGCGGTTCAGCCACTGTAAGTCGATGTTCGCGCGAGAAACGAGCGCCTGTTCTTCCGATGCGTTACCAATCTCGATACGCACGACCGCTTTGGTACCTTCCGGCAATCGCTCCAGAATGCGTCCGATGGCGGGCAGCGCGGTTTCATCGCCCGCGAGCAGATACCACTTCGCATCACCCGCATCCCCGCCGCCAGGACCGGTCATACCGACAATATCGCCCGGCTTGGCGCTGATAGCCCAGCCGGAACCCGGAGCGTCGCAATCATCGCCATGAACGACCATATCGATATCTACCCAGCCGGCTGAGGTATCGATATTCCGGATCGTGTAAACACGTGTCGCAAGCTTGGCTTCACCATCCGGCCAGACGGGACGGCCATCTTCGCCAGTTGTTGGCCATTGCGGCTTCGCAAGACCTTCTGGAGGAAACAGCAGACGAATATGAAGGCCCAACTGGGAGAAGCGAAACAGGTTATCGCCCTTCAGACGAACACGACGCATGTGCGGCGTTACATTCGACACCGCAACGACCTGCATCTCGCGGAAATAGGGCAGCGGTAGCCCAGCGGCCCCGTCACCTTCCCAGATAATCTTTGGTTTGGCGCTGCCCTTGTCGAGAAATTCCAGCACATGTTCGGCAATGGAGTATTTCATATAGGCAAGACCGGTTTCGTCCCCGCTCGTGACGTCGACGCTGACCGTTTCCTCATCCCATTCCACATCTGCCTGACCGAAGCTCAATACCAGCTTGGCCGTACTGCCCTGACGGTGCACATCGGCATGCTCGACAAAATGATCAAGAAGCTGATTGACCACATGACCAGCGTTCGTGAGCGCAAAGCGGGTATTAGCGTTGAGTTCGGACATGCCCCGTCCTCCTTTGGGAAACAATTTCCCCAGCCTTACCTGAATATAACATGACTATTCAAGTCATCATTTCGGTTTGAACCCGCAATAAATCGTGACGGGCAGCGCCTGTCGCCAGACATCGAACGAGCCAAGTGTCCCGGCTTGAGCAACACCAATGCGCGTCAATTCTCCGCCTGATTTTTCACGCCAGTTGAAAAGCAGCATCTCGCTTTGCAAGGTCACGGCATTGGCGACAAGTCTGCCGCCCGGTTTCAGAGCATCCCAGCAGATTTCAATCACCTTGTTGTCGGTAACACCACCGCCGATAAAGATTGCATCCGGCGCTTCCAGTCCTTCCAGCGCAAACGGTGCCTCGCCCCTGACCAACTGCAATCCGGGAACGCCCAATGCCGCGCGATTTCGCTCGATCATCGCCTGCCGCTGTGCATTCCCTTCGATGGCAATCGCGCGACATGAAGGATGAATACGCATCCATTCAATACCAATGGATCCGCAACCGGCACCAACATCCCAAAGCAGTTGGCGCGGCAATGGCTGCAATCGCGACAGCGTGACCGCACGAATATCGCGCTTGGTCAGTTGTCCATCATTTTCGAAAGCCTCATCGGGCAGCCCCGTGACAGGAGAAGATACCTTTGCCTCCGACGCAGTGACACATTCAATTGCCAGAATATTCAGATCGGCGCATCGCTCGTGCGACCAGTTATCCGCAATATCCTGAACCCGACGTTCTTTCGTCCCGCCAATATGCTCAAGCACGGTTAAGGAGCTTTGGCCAAATCCCTTCTCCTTGAGCATTGCCGCCGCCTTTGCTGGCGTCGAACCGTCATTACTCAACACAAGAAGCTTCTCGCCCGGCAGAATATACGGGAGCAACAATTCGAACGGACGACCATGCACACTCACTGTCCGCACGTCCTGAAGCGGCCAGCCCATGCGCGCCGCAGCCAATGAGAAAGAGGACGGATACGACAGAACAAGCATTTCGTCCGACGAGAAATGGCGAGCCAAAGTTGCACCCACGCCAAAAAACATCGGATCGCCGCTCGCCAGTACAACGACCGGCTGGCCGCGATATGCCTCAATCATCGCAAAAGCTTCGTCGAATGGAGACGGCCAGGCCACGCGCTCGGCTGTGATATCGCCGCTCAGAAAATCCAGATGGCGCTTGCCACCGAAAATGACCGCAGCGGAGTTGAGCGCCACGAGTGACGTTTTCCCAAGCCCGTCAAGCCCATCTTCACCGATCCCGATCACCGTTAGCCAGCGTGCCATGCGCGATGCTCCTTTTCCCTGTTCGTATGGCGGGCCAGTAGCAAGTGCAAGCGGCAAGGCGTATAAGGCCAATATGTTGAGCCGGAAAGACAGCCAGACCGAAGCAGTAAGACCCGACAGGCGTAACGCCTGTCCCGGACTTTCGCGTATGGTCATGGCTAAGGATGGGGCTATTGCCCGCATCAAACTGAGGCTCGGTCGCCTGTCAGCCGATCAGGCACGTTCGATTGCCACAATTGCCCAACGTTTCGAAGCAGGCGCGATAGAGTTGTCGATTCGCTCCAATATCCAGTTGCGCGGTATTGCGCCCAAGCATTGGGAAAATGTCGTCGCAGCGCTGCACGAAGCTGACCTCGGCGCTGATAGTCCCGGTGCAGACGATATACGCAATGTGATGGTTAGTCCCACGGCAGCCATTGATCGCGGCCAGATATGCGACATCACGGAATTGGCCGCATCCCTGCTCGACATGCTGCAGGCGAATGAGGTTTTCTATGCCCTGTCGCCGAAGTTTTCTTTACAGATAGACGGTGGCGAAGACTGCGCGATGATTTCTCATCCGGGCGACATCTGGCTTTCGGCGATAGACGGCAAAACCTTTGCTTTTGGCCTTGCTTCGTCTCCAGACAAGCCAGCGCTCGGGGCTATCGAAGCCCAATACGCCCTGCCCTTTATCGAAGCATTGCTGCATCGCTTTTTAGGCCATGGTGGCTTTGCGCGGATGAAGCATCTGTTCGAAATCATTTCGCAATCGGAGTTTCTGGCGGACCTGAACCGGGAGTTGTCATTCCCGTTTCACCCAGCCACCGATTGGAAGCGCAAAGCACCGACTCCATTTTCACATCTCGGCAGCAACCAGCAATCTGACGGTTCATTTTATGTCGGCGCCATGCCGCTCATGGGACGATTGACGCCGCAGCAGCTCGCGGGTCTGGCAGATCTCTCCGAGAGCGGAAAGTGTGAACTGCGCCTGACACCATGGCAGGGCGCTATCCTGCCCCATATGAGCGAGGCACAGACAACCGAAACTACCGAAAAACTTCGTTCGCTTGACCTCGAAACCACAGCCGAAGCCCCATATGCGCGACTTCGTACCTGTTCCGGTTCGAACGGCTGCGCTTCCGCGCTCGCAGACACCCAGACGGATGGCAAGGAACTTGCTTCCCATTTGACATATGGAACGACATCCATCCACATCACAGGATGCACCAAATCATGCGCGGCGCTCGCACCTCTGCCCCACACGCTTCTGGCGCGCGCGGCGGGTCGTTACGATCTATATGCTCAAGACACGTTTCCAAAAGACGGGGCTGGACCATCGCGCTTCGGACGGCTATTGGCGACAGATATCACCATTGATGAAGCGGCGCGCCTTCTGAACGCCCGACACTGATTAGAGTGGCCACCATGACAGACTATATTCGCGACGGACAGGCGATCTACGACCGGTCTTTCGCCATCATCCGTGCCGAGGCCGATCTAAGCCGCATACCTGCCGATCTGGAAAAGCTTGCGGTCCGTGTCATTCACGCCTGCGGCATGGTGGATGTGGTCAACGACCTCGCTTTCTCGGGAGGTGCGGGCCAAGCCGGGCGCGATGCCTTGCATGCGGGCGCTCCCATTCTCTGCGATGCACGCATGGTAGCCGAAGGCATTACCCGCTCTCGTCTGCCTGCCAATAATGAAGTTATCTGCACGCTTGGCGACCCATCGGTTCCTGAGCTCGCAACAAAAATCGGCAATACACGCTCGGCCGCAGCACTCGACCTCTGGCTCCCGCATCTTGGCAACAGTATTGTTGCAATCGGCAATGCACCGACGGCCCTCTTCCGCCTGTTCGAATTGCTGGACGCTGGCGCGCCAAAACCCGCACTCATTATCGGTATGCCGGTCGGCTTTGTCGGTGCTGCGGAATCCAAAGAGGAGCTTGCCGCCAACAGCCGTGGTGTCCCCTATGTGATCGTACGCGGTCGACGTGGTGGCAGTGCCATGACGGCAGCAGCGGTCAACGCGCTCGCGTCGGAGCGCGAATAATGGCAGCAAAAGGCAGACTATTGGGGCTGGGCGTCGGTCCCGGCGATCCTGAGCTGATAACGCTGAAAGCCCTTCGCCTTCTCAAAAGTGCACCGGTCGTGGCCTACCACGCCGCCAAGGGAAAGAAGGGAAATGCCCTCACCATAGTCGAGGAATATCTTTCGCCAGAACAGGTTCTGGTGCCGCTCATCTATCCGGTAACGACCGAAAAGCTCCCGGCGCATTTGGATTACGAGCAGATCGTCAGTGATTTTTATGGCGAGATAACGAGCACAATCGCGAGCCACCTCGATCGCGGTCAGGATGTAGCTGTAATCGCGGAAGGCGACCCATTTTTCTACGGTTCGTTCATGTATATTCATGACCGACTTGCTGACCGGTATGAAACGGAAGTCGTGCCCGGCGTCTGCTCTGTCCTCGGCGCTTCGGCTGTGCTGGGGGCACCGCTCGTCTATCGCAATCAGACATTGTCGGTTCTTTCCGGCGTCATGAGCGCCGAAGAACTAAAGCGACGGCTCACGGATACCGGAGCGGCGGCAATTATGAAGCTTGGCAAGAACCTCGAAAAGGTTCGCACCGTTCTCGGTGATCTTGGCCTGATGGACCGAGCGCTCTATGTCGAGCGCGCCACCATGTCCAATCAGCGCATTGTGCCGCTTGCCGAAGTCGATGGCGGCGATTGCCCTTATTTTTCGATCATTCTGGTGCCGGGGCAAAAATGGAACAGCGCTTGATCCCTGCGATTCTGGTTCTTGGAGAAGCAGCCGTTCCGACCGCGCAACGGATCGCAACCACACTGGAACGCGCTGAGATATTCGGGCTACAGAACCGGGTTGCATCGCTGGACAACACTTTCGTGCATTTCGGCAATGCGGTCAGGTCGCTGTATGAAGAAGGCCGCCCCGTCATTGCGCTTTGCGCAGCCGGTATCGTCATCCGGGCACTCGCACCACTTTTGCAGAACAAGCGCGTCGAACCGCCGGTTCTGGCCATAGCCGAAGACGGAAGCGCAGTCGTGCCGCTTCTGGGCGGTCTCTCCGGTGTCAATGATCTGGCCCGGCAGATTGCAGCAGCACTTGAGGTCGTACCAGCCATAACCACGTCCGGCGAACTGCGGTTCGGGATCAACCTTCTGCACCCGCCTGCCGAACTGACCCTTGCCAATCCCGACGACGCGAAAAACTTCATGTCGAACCTGCTCGCGGGGCAGAAGCTACGGCTCAATGGAAAATCGCGTTGGCTTACGGAATCAAAATTACCTTTTGCCGACGATGGCGCGCTGACCATCACTATAAGCCCGCACATCCGTCCATCTCGGTCGAACGAGCTGACTTATTATCCGCAGGCTGTCGCAATTGCTGTCGATGCGATCAGCGATAGCGTTCAGAACGATATTGAAGATGCGCTTGCCAAAGCGGGGATAGCCCGGCCATCTCTCGCATTGCTTCTCGCCCACGAGAAGGACTGCACCTCTTCGCTGCTTCAGACAGCAGCGACAAAGCTCCACGTTCCACTACGTTACGTGGAGAATGCGGCCGATGCTCGTGCGCTGGTTCTTCGTTCAGTGGAACAGCCCGTCGAGCTGACAGAGAGCAACGGGCTCGCCATCGCCGTAGCCGCCACACCGGAAGATGTGCTGTTTGTCGGTCGAAAACGCGGGAAACTGGTCGTTATCGGCCTTGGACCCGGATCACGCGAATTGATGACACCCGCCGTTCAGCTTGAACTGGAACAGGCCGAAGACATTCTCGGCTATGAGACCTATGTGCGGATGGCTGAAGAGAACCTTCGCCCTTTCCGAGCCGACCAAACCGTTCACATGACCGATAATCGCGAAGAAATGCAGCGCGCGCGTCATGCATTCAAACTTGCGGCTTCCGGACGACATGTCGCCATGGTTTCTTCGGGCGACCCCGGTGTCTTTGCCATGGCTGCTGCCGTTGTCGAGGCGCTTCACGAAACAGATAATGCGGCATGGCAAGGCGTGGAGCTCGTCATCCAGCCCGGCATTTCAGCCGCGATGGCCGCCGCATCGCGTATCGGGGCGCCGCTGGGGCACGACTTCTGCACCATTTCACTATCGGACAATCTGAAACCATGGGAAATCATCGAGAAGCGCCTCGCGCTTGCCGCAGAAGCCGATCTCGCCATGGCATTCTACAATCCCATCTCCAAGGCGCGTCCGCATCAGCTTGGTCGCGCCCTTGAAATCCTACGCCAGTATCGGTCACCCGAAACACCAGTCGTCCTTGGGCGTGACATAGGCAGACCGGCGGAGACAACACGGACAACCATGCTCGGTACGCTGACACCGGATGATGTCGACATGCGAACCGTTGTGATCGTCGGTTCGTCCCACACACAACGTTTTACAAAGCCTAACGGCAGGGAATGGGTTTATACGCCACGCTGGTACGGCGAAAAGCCGGATAAATGACAAACAAAAAGGCAGGGAAAACCCTGCCTTTTTCGCGTGTTAGCTCTGTTTGTTGAATCAGTTCTTCTTTGCCTTGGCCTTCTTCGGCTGGGTAGCAGCGGCTGCATCGGCCTTGGCAGCCGCGGCTTCGGCAGCAACCTGATCGGCGCTCTTCGGCGAAGTGTCGATAACCGCACGCACACCGCCCTTGGCGCTCACCTGGCAGACAGCCGTACGCAGATCGACCTTGAGATCGACATCAGTGCCGCCTGCTGCGCCCGGACGGGAGTTAACGGCGGAAATAGCATGTTCCGGCAGGAAATACTTGTTGGCAGCGGCGGTGATGCACGGCTGCGCGAGCGCCGGATCGACATAAGCGGTCGGCGTAAAGCGTGGCATCGAAATCGTCGGCGCGCTGATCGGGGCGTCGGTTTTACCCGGCGTCGCCGTTGTCGTCGGTACAGTCGTCGTGCAGGCAGCGGCAAGCGGGGCCAACATGGCAATAGCTAGAAAACGGGCTCCGGTGCGGGCGCGTCCGTACATGATCTACCTCATAGGGTCTGCTGAGTAGGTAAAATTTTAAGTTCGATAACTATTCGGTTTTGCTCGATTGTCGAGTGGCAGGAAGGTCACATTGCCAGAATTTCGATTCGCATCCACAGTCTGACGTCACTGTTTCGCGAGAATCCAGTTCAACATTTCACGCCAGTCGGACATGCGGATGGGAGTACCGTGATTGCCGCTCTCGAAACGCCTGAACTGAACCGGGTAGCCAGGCGTCCGCTTGCGTATCTCGCGATAGAAGGCTTCCTGCTTGTCGACGGCAAAAACAGGGTCGCGACTACCATGACCGAAAAAGACCGGTACGCGCTTTTTGAATGCGGGTGACTTGAAGAAACCGTCATCCCAAAGCGAGCCGAGCAGAATGAGTCCGGCAAGCTGGTTACCCGCCTTCTCATTGGCCGCTATGCGCCAGCACAGCGTTCCGCCTTGCGAGCCGCAGGACAGGATCAAGGGAGCGTTTGGCGACGATGCCTTTGCAGCTTCAATCAGCCCGGCAATCTGCGCCTCACCTGTATCGGCGAAATCCTTGAAATCCGGTGTAATATAGAGGCCGCCATTGAGTGCCGCGAGATTTTTCACACGGTTGAAATTGCCGCCAAAGGTAAAATCATTCATGCCCTGCAGGCGATTACCGCCCCTGCCATGCAGGTAGATGACGATAAAGGATGCGCCTTCGCGTTTGCCCGCCGTCACGGCTTTCACTGGCCCGGCCGCAGTCTGAAAGGTGACATCCTTCTGATAAGCACGCGCTTTCAACGAAACATAGGCATCTTTCACGCGTTTCTCAGGCACCGCATCGCGCCCATTGATATCGCGCATTTCGTTATAGTCGATGACCTTGTAATCGCCGTTGTCAGCACTGCTGATAATGCCGGGATAGGCGAAGTAATCGTCCTTATAGGACGGCAGCGACGCCGCTCCGGAAGCAGTTACTGTCGAAAACAGAAACAACGCCCCCAGCAAGCCGCCTGTTCCATGTTTCGACATTATCCGGCTCATCGAATTACAGCTCCAGCGTATGGTAGCGCCGATTCAGATAGACCAGCGCTTCATCTTCGGCTCTGGACCGCAGACCCACAACTTCCCCGAAAAGAACGTGATGCGTCGAATGATCCTGCACGCTGACCACCCGGCAGTCGAAAGCGGCAAGCGCACCTTGCAAAACGGGTGCCCCGGTCACCTGCACGTCCCAGCGCGCCAGTTCGAACCGTTCATCCTGGGTCAGACCAATACGGCCGGAAAATGCATCGGCAAGCTGCTGATGCGAACCTGCGAGCGTGTTGACGGCGAAAACACCGTTTTCGATGAACAGCCGGTTTTCTTCGTGAATTTTCTGCAGGCAGATCAGGATCGTCGGCGGATTGTCCGACACGGAACAGGCTGCAGTGAGCGTAAGACCGCGTCTTCCCGCACTACCTGCAGTCGTGACAATCTGCACTGCACCGGCATAATGGCTCATAGCATCGCGGTAGGACTTGGATTCCACCGAAGCTGCACTTGAAATGATGTTCTTAATCGTTTGCACGTCAAACAGAATCCGTCTTGCCCAAAGGCGTGTTACCTGAAGCCAGCTACCTTGCTGACAAGCCCGCAACAACGGCCCATATACCGGGCCCACTAAACGGGCATTGCACAAAGGCGAGGAAACAGCTACCCACTTTTCGTTGAAAATGCCACGAATTGTTTAATGAAGACGGATCACGTGATCGAGCTAGGGAAACGTTCGGCTGCAGCGCTGACAAGCATCATCCTTACACTGCTGGCCAGTTCAGTACTGGCCCAGGCAGCGGATACGCGCGTTGGACTTGCGGCACCTCTGTCCGGAACCTTCGCTCCATTAGGCAATCAGTTGGCTGAAGGTGCCCGCGTCGCAGCGGCGGCGAAGGGTGCGGAACTCATCATTTCCGATGATCGCTGCGATGCCGAAGGCGGCAAAGAAGCTGCAGAACGGTTCGTGAAGGAAAATGTTCGAGTCGCAACCGGCTTTCTATGCCCGGAAGCGCTGGAGGCAGCACTTCCCATTCTCGCTGCGGGAAACATTCCCATTGTAGCATCAGGGGTCAGTGAGCCCACACTGACCGAACGGCGCGCATCCGCGCCAATGGCGGTATTTCGTCTTGCAACCGGGCTCGATAAGGAAACGCAAGCGACGGGAAGCTTTCTGGGTAGCCTCTGGCGCGCGCAAGCTTTCGCAATTATTGATGACGGCACGATTGAAGGGCGCGAACGCGCAGCGCGCGTTCTGGCCAGTCTCAAGGAACAACAGCTACAGCCGGTATTCACCGACACCTATCGGCCAGGGCTTGATAATCAGAACGCGCTGGTCGCCCGTTTGCGGCGCGCAGGCGCTACCCACGTTTACGTCGGCGGTGAGCGTGACGATATTGCCGCTATAGGCACAAGCGCCGCCGCGCTCAACTATCCACTGACGATTGCAGGTGGCAGCCTTCTGGAGGCCACCTCCGGCGCTCAGCCCTTAAGTCAGGGTACGTTGATGATCGCACCGCTCCGGCCACAGGATCTGTCGACGGCGAAGCCCGCAGTCGATGCATTGCGTCAGGCCGGGAAACTTGCAGATGCCTATGCAGTCATCGGCTATGCCAGCATCGAAATCGCAGCGGATGTGATCGGATCCACCGACGAGCAGAAGCAGCCAGTTATCGACACGCTTCGCAACGGCTCCTTTGAAACCGTTCTTGGCACGATCAAGTTCGATGGCAACGGCATCCGAACGGATAACCCCAATCGACTGCAGCGTTTTGACGGCAAACGGTTCGTGCTAGCCGACAAGTAAGCCGATCAAGCTTGCAGCGATCACCAGTCCGGTCATCAGGCTCATTGTCGACCAGAAAAGATGAAGCGCAGCATCGATATCATCGGCGTCGGCATCGCGTTTGCCGGACGCATTCAGCATAGGCCCCTCGACTTTTTCCTCCCCATATTGGCGCGGGCCAGCCAGCGCCAGCCCCAACCCACCCGCAAAGGCCGATTCCGGCCATCCTGCATTGGGTGAGCGATGCAGGCGTGCATCGCGCCACATGACGGAGAAAGCCTCCCTTCCCGAAACCCTGTCTTTCGAGATTGCGGTGGCAAGAGAAGCAAGCGCCCCTGTCAGCCGGGCGGGGATATAATTGGCCACATCGTCCAGCTTTGCCGCAAAGCGGCCGAAATGACGATAGCGGTCATTCAGATGACCGATCATCGAGTCAGCCGTATTGATCAGCTTATAGGCGAACAAACCCGGCAATCCGCCGACCAGAAACCAGAAAGCGGGCGCGATAATGCCATCCGAAGCGTTCTCGGCGAGACTTTCAATCGCCGCACGGCTGACGCCGCCTTCATCAAGATGTTCCGGATTACGCCCGACGATCATCGACACAGCCCGGCGGCCACCCTCGATCCCCTCCTCACGCAGCGCCAGCGCGACCGCCTGCACATGATCGGCAAGGCTCTTTTGGGCAAGCAATACCGTGACGATCAGGATTTCAGCAATCGCGCCTGCGGTTCCGGCAAAAGGCAACAAGCTTTCGATGACAAGCCCCACAGCCGCGCAAGCCGCCACAAGCCCCATCGTCAGCCACATGCCGTTTCGACGAAGATTCGCAGCAGAGAAATTGCGATTGTTCCAGCGCTTTTCACCCCATGAAATTGCTTTCCCAAACAGGACAACAGGATGCGGCATCCTTTGCCACAGCCATGGCGGATCCCCGACAAAGCGATCGAGAAGCAGCGCCAGAGAAAGAATAATGAGCTTTATTTCCATGAGCTTGACCAGGAAAACTGAATCAATTTTTCAACGCCTCTTCGAACCGTGCAAGCGCCAAATCATCCAAAGGCAGACCAATACGCAACCAGCGCGGGGCGTAATCGAATTTGCGGACCAGAATGTGTTTCTCACACAGTTTGAGATGAAGCTCGCGAGCTTTAGCCTGCTCGACAAGTGAAAACAGCGCCGTGCCGCCAATTTCCTTCAGTCCGGATTTTTCAAGAACAGCCGACAGTTCCAGTCGCCGTAGATCGATACGCGCGCGGTATTTGGCAAGAGCTTCGGTATCACCGAAGGCGTGGCTGGCGATTGCAAGCGCTGGCCCGGAAACCGCCCATGGGCCAAGCCGCCGCTCCAGGGCCTCAACGAAACGGCCACCCGCAATTGCAAAGCCCAGACGCACGCCAGCCAACCCGAAGAACTTGCCGAAGGATTTCAGCACGATCATCGGTGCATCTTCCACATTTACCGCGACGCTGACGGCCTCATGCGCATCGGCGAATGCCTCGTCAACAACCAGAAATCCGCCGCGAGCACCGAGCTTTTGCGAAAGATGCAGGAGAGCGTCTTTCGAAATCACACGGCCGTCGGGATTGTTCGGGTTAACGATGACTGCCGCCGTCGCGTCGTCAGGAATTTCATCAAGCGTCGCGCATTGCACGACCTTCCAGCCAGAAGCTGCAAATGACGCAGCGTGCTCCTGATAGGTTGGTCCGATGACCGCAACTGTTGACGGCGCAACCAGCGTTGGAACGAGCTGGATCAGAGCCTGCGTGCCTGGAGCTGCGACGATTGGTGTTTTCTCGTTTAGCCGATAATAGCGGCGCGCCAGCCGTAGAGTCTCTTGAAACAGCCCCTCATCCGGCAAACGGTTCCAGATTTCCGGTTTCAATTCGGGAAGGGGAAAATGTTCGGGATTGATGCCCGTCGAAAGGTCGAGCCAATCTTGCGGCCTGCCGCCAAAACGCGCGATGGCTTTGTCGAGCGCACCGCCATGCTCGATTTCTGCAATCAAACTTTCTCTCCGCAAAAATCGATGACATGCATGAACGAGCCGGAAACGGAGCCAACTCTCAGGCCCGCCTCGCCCAGATCGTCACCGACAGCATCACGCACACGGAAAAGACGATCAGCCTTTCCTTCGCGCACGATGCTTGCATAGTGAAACTCATGCGCCTTCAAAGGTTCCGCCCAGGGCGAACCTTCAAGTGGTTCCAGCACACGGTAGCCAAGATGCAGCTTTCTTTTCGCAAAACTCGTCTCAAGCGGCAGAAGACCCAGCATCAAGTGAGCGACACCTTCCGCATCCTGCAAGCTTTCTCCAAGAACCATATAGCCGCCGCATTCGCCATAGATCGTCGCGCCGCGCGTGGCTACCTCACGGATACCGCTCTGAAAATGCACAGCCTGCGACAAACGTCCGGCATGAAGCTCCGGGTAACCGCCTGGCAGATAGATTGCGTCAGCGTCCTTTCGTGGAGACTCATCTGCAAGTGGTGAGAAGAACGAAATCTCTACCCCTCGCCTGCGCCAGCCTTCAAACAAATGCGCATAGGAAAAGGCGAATGCATCGTCGCGAGCAACAGCAATATGATTGCCAAGCGGCTTTAGCCGCGGAACATTGGCCATCGCATCGTACCGCTTCGGTCGCGACCAGATGCTTTGAAGCGCACCCAGGTCGATATGCGCTTCCATGACATCGGCGGCGTGCTCAAGAAAGCTTTCAAGATCGGAATGCTCGCGAGCCTGCACCAGCCCCAGATGCCTTTCGGGCAGCGAAAGAGCCGCATCCCGAGGCAAGGCGCCGAGAACCGGAATACCGAGCGGTTCCAATGCGCCGCGCAACATCGCCTCATGCCGTGGGCTGCCAACGCGATTGAGGATAATTCCCGCGATCAGCACATCCTTGCGAAACTGGCTGAAACCCCAGACCAGTGCGGCAATGGAATGTGACTGCCGGGCGCAATCCACCACCAGCACCACCGGCAGATCGAGAAGCCGGGCCAGATCAGCAGAAGAACCCTTCCCGTCCATCGCTCCGTCAAAAAGGCCCATCATTCCCTCGGCAACCAATAGTTTGGCGCCGCTTTCGGTCATACGGGAGGAAAGCGCGCTGATGAGTTCGGGGCGCATCGCCCAAGGGTCAAGATTGAAGCAATCCGCACCGCTTGCAGCCTTGTGATAAGCAGGGTCGATATAATCTGGACCGACCTTAACCGGCGCAAGCACTTCTCCCCGCCGTTTCAAGGCACGCAACAGACCCAACGTTACCGTCGTTTTGCCAGACCCAGAAGCTGGCGCTGCTATCATGAAACCCTTCATGCGCTTTGCGCTCCCTCATTTTGCTTTTGTCTGGCAAGCGGATCGCTAGTCAGAACTTTTCCAGACAAAGCACCCATCCAGTCCAGTCCGGCACGCAGACGAACCACATCGCCCACAACTACGATTGCAGGCGGGTTCAGACCGGCCGCTTCAACATCTTTCGCAGCCCGTGCCAATGTCGTTTCAAGCACGGTCTGGTTAGGCAGGCTGGCATTGCATACAAACGCAACTGGCTCATCCGGCGAACGTCCCGCCTCGATCAGTCGCCCGGCGATAAGGTCTATATGCTTCATTGCCATATACATGACGATAACCGGCGCAGACGTGGCGATGCCGGTCCAGTTGATCCCATCAGGCATTGATCCGCTGGCATCGTGGCCAGTCAGAAAGGTCACCGATTGATTGATATCGCGATGGGTGGCAGCAATGCCTGCATAGGCAAGACCACCAATTCCGGCAGTCACTCCAGGAACGATGCGAAACGGAACGCCGTGCTCCACAAGCGTCAGCGCCTCTTCTGCTCCACGGCCGAAGACAAACGGATCGCCCCCCTTCAGGCGCAATACCTTCTTGCCCTGTTTTGCAAGTTCGACAAGCCGTAGGGAAATATCGCGCTGTTTCGGCGACGACTTGCCGCCACGTTTCCCTGCATATTCCAGAACAGCATCCGCATTCTTGAGAGAAAGGCAGGCATCATCGACCAGCGCGTCATAGACGATAACATCCGCCTGCTGCAGAGCGTTGACAGCATGAAGGGTTAATAGACCGGGATCCCCCGGTCCGGCTCCCACGAGCCAGACATGGCCGGGTTCCATCACAGGCAGGGTCACTTTGCTCTTTGCAATGACACATGCTGCCAATTCTTCAGCCTTGTTCATTTTCATCAACCACTATTCTATCTGGCGGCACAGCTATCAGATACATTATAAGGCGTCCATGAATGACGAAACCGCTCCAACGAATAAAAGTCAGGAAAAAGCCGAGCTTCGCCGCGGCTGGACGACTGGCGCCTGCGCGACCGCAGCCACAAAGGCTGCATTGACGGCACTTATTACCGGGGAATTTCCCGATCCTGTCGGTATAATTTTGCCCAAAGGGGAAGTGCCCTATTTCCTGCTTGCCTATGAAGGGCTGGGCGACGGCTATGCAATGGCAGGCATCGTCAAAGATGCGGGCGACGATCCCGACGTAACCCATGGCGCCACGATCATCTCGACAGTGTTTCCAGCTCCCCCCGGAAGCGGCATCCTTTTTCGCGCTGGTGAAGGTGTTGGCACGGTTACGCGACCCGGCCTGCAAATCCCTCCAGGCGAAGCGGCAATCAATCCGGTTCCGCGCCGCATGATGACGGAAATCTGCGAACAGATTTGCGCTGAATATGGTCTGCCCGCCGATCTCGTGATTACGATATCGGTGCCGAACGGCGAAGAAATTGCCAAAAAGACATGGAACCCACGCCTCGGAATCGTTGGCGGCATTTCCATTCTCGGCACCACCGGTGTGGTTCACCCGTTTTCCTGCTCGGCATGGATTCATTCGATTCATCGCGGCATCGACGTTGCACGTGCCGCCCGGCAGAAACATGTACTCGGCGCAACCGGCTCGACGTCCGAGGATGCCGCGCAAGCACTCTATGATCTGCCGGATTTTGCCATTCTCGATATGGGCGATTTCGCAGGCGGTGTGCTCAAATATCTGCGTGACCACCCCATCGAAAAGCTCACAATCGCAGGCGGTTTCGCCAAGCTGACAAAGCTGGCGCAAGGCGCGCTCGATCTCCATTCTTCACGCTCGCAAGTGGACAAGAATTTCCTCTGGAGCGTTGCCGAAAGGGCTGGCGCACCCGCAAGCATGAAGGATCAGATTCTCTTTGCGAACACTGCCCTCGAAGTGCTTGAACTGACTCAATCAATTGGCATCGACATGGCCACACCAATTGCGCTCAAGGCGAAGGAAACAGCGCTCGAAACCCTTCGCGGCGCGCCCGTCGAAGTCGAGATCATCGTGACTGATCGCAGTGGAAATATTCTTGCGCGCGTCTGACCACACGATACTCATTCTGGGCGGAACTGCCGAGGCTGCGGCGCTTGCAACGGCCTTTGCGAAGTTGCCCGTCACTGCCATTAGCTCGCTCGCCGGGCGCACCAGCAATCCAGCCAAACTGACCGGAACCGTTCGCAGCGGCGGCTTCGGAGGCGCTGAAGGTCTTGCCGCCTATCTCGATAGCGAGGCAATAGACCTCGTGGTCGATGCAACCCATCCTTACGCTACACGCATCTCGCAAAATGCAGTCCAGGCAGCAAGCAAACACGGCATACCGTTGGTGAGACTGGAGCGCCCTGCCTGGGAGGAAAAGCCCGGAGACGCCTGGATCGATATTTCCGATGAAGCCGAAGCTGCGAATGCTATCCCATCCGGTGAGCGTGTGTTTCTGGCGCTCGGTCGTCAGCACATCGCGCCTTTCGCGAAGCGTGCCGACGTTCATTTCATCATACGCATGATCGATCCGCCGGAAATGCCGCTTCCACAACATTGCGAGATCGTTCTGGCAAGACCCGGCGATTACACTGCGGAAAAGCATTTTCTGGAGGATCGCAGGATCGGGCTGATCGTCAGCCGTAATTCAGGCGGCGCCATTTCTTATGCAAAGATCGAAGCTGCGCGAGCGCTTGGACTTCCCGTCATGATGATCGCCCGCCCGTCGGTTGCGGCCCGAGACATCGTCGCCTCGCCAGAAGATGCGATCGCATTCGCCCGTGCGGCGCTAGGTTTTTGAACGCGCCGCGTGGCTATGCGCTTCATGATAGAGCGCTGAATCGCGAAAGCTTGTAGGGTCCAGCCCGCGTCCGACAAAAATCATCGCCGTGCGTTTCAGCTCGGATGCAACCACCTTCTCCGCTATATCCGACAATGTACCACGCAAAATCTGTTCGTCCGGCCATCCAATGCGATAGGCAATGACGACCGGGCAATCAGCACCATAAAGAGGTGTCAGCTCGGCCTCGATTTTGGCGAGGTTCCGGATGGAAAGATGAATGACCAGCGTCGCACCGGACCGCCCGAGCGTGGCGAGCTCTTCGCCTTTGGGCATCGCCGATGATTTCATGGACGTTCGGGTCAGGATGATTGTCTGGTTGACCTCAGGAATGGTCAATTCCTGCTTCATGGCAGCGGCGGCGGCGGCAAAGGCCGGCACTCCCGGCGTCACGTCATAAGGAATGCCGAGACTGTCCAGCCGGCGCATCTGTTCAGCCATAGCGCCATAAATCGACGGATCACCTGAATGCACCCGCGCAATGTCGAGGCCTTGGGCGTGTGCAGCTTGCATCTCGGCGACGATCTCATCCAGCGTCAGCGATGAACTGTCGATCAGACGCGCATCTTTCGGCGCACCGGCAACAACTTCCTTCGGCACCAGCGATCCCGCATAGATGCAGACAGGACATTGCTCGATCAGGCGCAGACCGCGCACGGTGATAAGATCCGCTGCACCGGGACCGGCGCCAATGAAATGAACTGTCACGATCTTCCCTTCCTGAACCGCGGACATGACTTTCCACGGCGCCGAAAGTCAATCCGTTTCCGGCAGCAACTCTTCAATATCGTTGAAGATCGATTGCCACTCTTCGTCCGTCAGTTCGAAAAAATTGAAGCTGCGCAACAGGAATGCGCCTTCATTGGCTATGAAAGCGAGGCGGGTCCTGCGTCCCTCCGGAGTGGAGACATCAAGCCCATCCCATTGCTTGCGATACCAGAGGCGGGTTTCGTCCAGATATTCGGTATTTGGAATGAGACTGGTCATCATGGCCGCAAAGCGCGAATCGTCTTCGGCATCGCTTTCGCGCGTCACCCGAATATGAGCGGCGATGTGAGACAGCGCGTCCATGCGACCACGCTTTTTCTTGTCGACCTGCACATCGAAACGGTCGCCCCAGCGCCCGATCATCGCTTTCAAAAGCCCATCCTTATTGCCGAAGCAATATTGAACGCCCCCTTTGGTCACGCCTGAAGCCTGCGCGACGGCGTCCATGGTCAGGGCGGCCAGCCCGCCTTCAGCGACAAGCTTTTCCGCCATATCGAGCACATGGTCGCGGTCGATAGAACGCGGCCTGCCCGTTTTGTGCAAATTTTTACTTTCCATACAGACGGATTTATATTAAGTGAGCCCTCCCCGCAAGTTTGAATACAAGCGTATTGAAAAGGTACTACCCAATGTTGCCGAAAAATCGCTGGCTGGTTCTGACTATTGTTTCCAGCGCGTTATTCCTGATCGTCGTCGACATGACGGTGCTTTACACGGCACTGCCCCGCCTTACTCACGATCTGGCGGCCAGCGCTTCGGAAAAGCTCTGGATCATGAACATTTATCCGCTGGTCGTTGCAGGCCTCTTGCCGGGCCTCGGCACGCTCGGCGACAAGGTCGGCCACAAGCGTATGTTCATGTCGGGATTAGCGATCTTCGGGCTTGCCTCCCTTTGCGCGGCCTACTCACCAACGCCGGAGTTTCTCATTGCCGCCCGCGCATTTCTGGCTTGCGGTGCCGCCATGATGATGCCTGCGACGCTTTCCATCATTCGGCTGACATTCACCGATGACAAAGAGCGTTCGCTTGCGATCGGCATCTGGGCGGCCATTGCGTCAGGCGGCGCAGCTATCGGCCCTGTGGCGGGCGGCGTTCTGCTTGAATATTTCTGGTGGGGATCGGTCTTCCTTATCAATGTGCCCGTTGTGCTGGTCGCACTGGCATTCTCCGTCTTCACACTTGAAAACCGTCCGCTCGGATCGAAGCGCAAATGGGATTTGATCGGTTCTATCCAGATCATGGTCGGACTGATTGCACTCACCTATGCCGTGAAGGAACTTGCAAAACGCGATGCGTCGATGATGGTGTTCGGCGCTGCGCTGGCAATAGGGCTGGTCGCATCGACCATTTTTGTTCGCAGACAATTCGCAAGCGACGAACCACTGATCGACTTCTCCCTGTTTAACAACAGGCTGTTTTCGATGGGCGTTTTCGCGGCCCTTGTAGCCTCCGGATCGATGACGGGAATGGAACTCGTCTTCAGCCAGCGCATGCAACTGATTGAAGGCATGACACCCTTGCACGCCGGATTGTCGATCTTGCCGATTCCTCTGGCCGCCTTCGTTGCAGGTCCGCTTGCCGGTATAATGCTGCCGCGCCTCGGCACAGGCAGGCTCTTATGGTCGTCACTGGGGATCACTGCGCTTGGCGTTATTGTCTATATTCTGACCTACAAAACTTCGGCGTCGTTTTATCTGGTCGGGCTTGCAATTCTCGGCTTCGGGGTCGGTGCGACCATGACGGGTGCATCGTCGGCAATCATGACGAATGCACCGGTCGAAAAGGCAGGCATGGCAGCTTCCGTTGAAGAAGTTTCCTTTGAACTCGGCAATGCGCTCGGTGTCACGGTTTTCGGAAGCATTTTGTCGGTATTCTACACGGCCAGCCTTGTGATTCCCGAAGGTGCAGGCATCCCAGCAATTGTGCGCGACAGTCTGGACGAAGCGCTTCTGGCGGCTCAATCCCTACCGCCAGCAAATGCACAAACTCTGATAGCACTGGCATCGACTGCCTTTGAAAATGCTTACGTCGCCGTCATCACAGCGACCGCAGCTCTGCTGTCGGTTGCGACGCTCGTGGCTTACATTATTCAGCGGCGTAAAACGGTTACCGCATGATGCAGGCTCAGGACCGGGTAACCGCCAAGGCGGCAGTTGCTCGGTCGAGTGCAATTTTCTCGACAGCAAGAAAACCAGCCGGACCGATAGCGGCGAGCGCAGCGGCTTCCGCAACACCATGACATCCAACAGAGCGAAAAACCGCTTCCGATGGATTTTTAAGACGTGGTGTTTCCTGCTCCAGCTCCTTAGCATCGAAGAAAAGAAGCGCGCACTCATAATGTGCTGCAAGGCGGGGCCATACTGGGTCGTCGCGCTTGGTGCTCAAGGTAGCTATGGCATCCGTTCGCGAACACGCACCTTGTGACAACACGTGATCGGCTAAGGCCAAAAGCTCGTCGAATGTCACATCCGACGAGCCACCCATACCAAGGACCGTGTTGTAGTTCCTAGAACCCACAGGGCGACGACTGGCGTGCTTTGTGCAGCTCTTCCGGCTTGACGCCGAGCGTATCGGCAATGCGCTGGATCATCGTTGCCTCGGAACGATCAAGCCGATGATCGGAACAGGCAATCTTCACGAGGTCACTGAGCAATGCCAGACGGCGCTCCGGTGCCATCTCGGCCAGCATGTTCGCTGCCTGCTTGGTTGTCGTCTCATAGGCAAAATCCTTGAGATATTCCGCCACCTCTGGAAGCTCTTCCGGCGGGATGCCGAAATTCTTTTCGGCAATTTCCTTGAAGGCAGCTATTTCAGCGGGATGCTGATCACCGTCGGCAAACACCACGTGCAACAGCAAAAGCAGTTCAGACGCGAGCGCCGGATCGTCGGCCACGCGCTGCACAGCGCTCTTCTTGCTGAGAAAAGCAGTAATTCGCTCAAAGATGCTCTCGCTCATGGAACCTCTCAAAACTATCAGTCAACGCACAATGAATAACGCTGGATGCATTGGAAAACAATCTCGCTCAACGCACTGGCTTTCTTCAGAGATTATCCTTGTTCGACTGGCGTTCGCGGAACACCTGCTCTATGTTGCGCCAACCTCTCTCTTGGGCTCCCCCGATGCTTGAATTCTTCGACACGCTTACCCTGCTCCTGACGGCGGCGGCATTCATTGCCGGGATCATCGATTCCATTGCCGGCGGCGGCGGAATGATCACGATCCCCGCTTTGCTGCTGGCCGGAATTCCACCCGTTGAAGCGCTGGGCACGAACAAGCTGCAAGGCCTGTTTGGTTCATCATCAGCAACCATCGCCTATGCGCGCAAAGGGCACGTCAATATCAAGGAACAGTGGCCCGAAGCGCTTGCATCGCTCGTCGGCTCAGTGTTCGGTGCATTACTCGCAACGGTTCTTCCGGTCGACATCATGCGCGCAGCGTTGCCGATCCTCCTCATCGCGATTGCGGTCTATTTTGCCATCAAACCGAGCCTCGGCGATGTCGACCGCGCACGACGCATTGGCCCGTTTCTTTTCGGCGTAACGCTTGTTCCGCTGATCGGTTTTTACGACGGCCTCTTCGGTCCCGGAACCGGATCATTCTTCATGCTCGCTTTCGTGGCACTTGCAGGCTTCGGTGTGCTGAAAGCCACAGCGCACACAAAGCTGCTCAACTGCGCATCCAATGTCGGCGGCTTCGCAACCTTTGCCGCGGTCGGTGTCATCAACTGGAAGATCGGCATCTGCATGGGCGTCGCCCAGTTCATCGGTGCACAGATAGGCGCAAGCCTCGCCATGAAGGTCGGCTCACGCATCATCAAACCGCTTTTGATCGTTGTCAGCCTGGCACTGGCAGTTCGTCTCCTGATGGACGGAACCAATCCGCTGCGCCAGTGGGTGGGAATCTAGAGCGGTTCCGATTAAAAAAGAGCCGCTGGAACCGCTCTATCCATTTGTTTTTACGCATGTCTTTATCCCGAAACCGGTTCCCACTTTCGGGAGACATGCTCTAGACCCGAAGCGCTACCAGCACCACCCCACAGCCGATCAACACAATACCGAACCAGTTGATGGTCGACATGCGCTCGCCAAGAAATACCGCACCGAACAGTGCCACCAACACGACCGACAATTTGTCGACCGGCGCGACGCGCGATGCGTCACCGATCTGCAAGGCCCGGAAATAGGCAAGCCAGGACGCACCGGTCGCCAAACCTGAAAGCACCAGAAACAGCCACGACTTTCCGGAAATCTCGCCCGGTTTCTGCCATTGACCAGTGACGGTCAGGAACAGGCACAGCGCACCAATGATGACCAGCGTGCGCACCAGTGTGGCAAAATCCGAGTTGATACCTTGAATACCGATCTTGGCGAAGATTGCGGTCAACGCGGCAAATACTGCCGACATCAGCGCCCAGAACTGCCAGCTTGCCATCATGATCAGAATTCTATCCCCTTCTGGGCTTTCACGCCCGACCGGAATGGATGCTTGATCATCTCCATCTCGGTCACAAGGTCCGCCGCTTCGATCAGCTCGTCCTTGGCATTGCGACCGGTAATAATAACATGCTTCATCTCCGGCTTGGCTTTGAGAACTTCAATCACTTCCTCGACCGGCAGATAATCATAGCGAAGCACGATATTCAGCTCGTCACAAAGCACCATATCGTAGCTCTCATCCAATATCATGGCCTTGGCTTGTTCCCACGCTCCACGTGCCATCGCGATATCTCGCGTGCGATCCTGTGTCTCCCAGGTAAAGCCTTCGCCCAGCGCCGAAATCGTTACCTGCTCAGGAAATTTTTCGAGTACCCAGCGCTCACCTGTGTCCCACGAACCCTTGACGAACTGTACGACACCGATCTTCATTCCGTGACCCAGTGCACGGAAAACCATCCCGAAACCGGCAGTCGACTTACCCTTGCCCTTACCAGTATGGACGATTACCAGCCCCTTTTCCTCGGTCTTGGTCGCCTGAATCTTGTCGCGGGCGACTTTCTTCTTGCGCATCTTGTCCGCATGGCGTGCATTCAGCTCCTCTTCCGTCATCGAAAGAAGTTTTTCCGATTTCTCAGCCATTTACCGCCCTTTCCGGATTCAATTTTTGAAGATGTGAACTCAATGTTTCCAGCTCGAACCGCGCGGAGTTAGAGCGAGGTATCCAGAAACCACGCACGATGGCATCGTTGAGTTTAGCTGCCGTTTCGGCAAGTGCCGCCGGGTTTTTCTCGGCCATGAAGTCATGAACCATCTTGTCGGCGATATAAGCCTGATAGACCGCCTCAAAGTGATGATTTCCAACCTTGCCTGTGGTCGCCGCAAACGCAAACAGATAGTCGACTGTTGCCGCGATCTCCGCCGCACCTTTGTAGCCGTGTCGCATGACGCCTGCGATCCATTTCGGGTTGGCTGCGCGTCCGCGAACGACGCGCGAAAGCTCTTCCTCCAATGCCCGGATTACCGGCTTTTCCGGTCGGGAATGATCGTTGTGATAGACTGCAGGCATTGCGCCACTCAGTTTTTCAACGGTGGCAGCCATCCCACCTTCGAACTGGTAGTAATCATCGCTATCGAGAAGGTCATGTTCGCGATTGTCCTGATTTTGCACGACAGCCTGAACCGAACGAAGCCTTTCCTCAAGAAGACCGCGCTCGGCCTGCCCTTCTTCGCCTGCTCCGTAGGCGTAGCCGCCCCAGACAAGCCACGCTTCCGCCAGATCATTGCGTCCAGCCCAGCCGTTCTCGTCGATCAAGGCCTGCAGGCCCGCTCCATAAGCACCGGGTTTGGATCCGAATACGCGATAGCCTGCGCGGCGCTCCGCAGTCTTTTCATCTATCCCGTCTGCAACGAGGCGCGTCTTCTCTGCCGCCATTCGCGCCGCAATCGGATTGTCCTCGGTATCCTCATCCAGAGCCCCTACCGCCCGCGCAGCCTTATCGAATAGTGCAATCTGTTCCGGAAACGCGTCGCGGAAGAAGCCGGAAATGCGCAATGTCACATCGACGCGTGGACGGCCAAGCTTTGCAAGCGGAGTGATTTCGTACCCGGTTACCCGGCGTGAGGCCATATCCCATACCGGCTTGACGCCGATCAACGCTAAGGCCTGCGCAATGTCATCGCCGCCCGTGCGCATATTCGACGTGCCCCACGCGGTCAGGCCAAACGACGTCGGCCACTCGCCATGATCCTGCGTATAACGGGTAATCAGGAGTTCCGCCGATTTGCGTCCAAGTTCCCATGCTGCCGGAGTGGGAACGGCGCGACTATCGGTAGAGAAGAAATTGCGACCGGTCGGCAATACATCGGGTCGGCCCCGCGTCGGTGCACCAGATGGTCCTGGCGGCACAAAACGCCCGCCAAGGGCGGCAAGAAATCCATCTATCTCCGAAGGTCCGCAGGCAATCACACCGGGGCGCAGATGCTCCTCTATGGATCGCAGAACCGCCCGCGTCTGTGGCCAGTCTGCGGGGCACTCCGTTTCGCCTGCAACGAAACTGGCTGCCAACAGCTCTATACGCTCCACCGTATCGCCCGAGATACGCCACGTTGCAGGGCTCGCAACGCGCAAGAGTTCCGGTTTGGCACCTGTCCACACCTCGGCCATATTACAGTCGAGCGGGTCGAATGCCTCGCCAAGTCCCGAATCCACAGCGATTGCACGCTGAAGACTTTGATCTCCGGGCGCTCCGCCAAGCGATACAGGAATACCACGCGGCACACGGGCCAGAGCAACCAGAAGATCGGTGAGCAACCTGCCCTCCGGCGCGAGCCCGAAAATATGCAACCCGTCTCGTATCTGCATTTCCTTGAGGTCACAGAGATAGGCGTCAAGCTTTTGCAGCGCCATGTCTTCATCGTCATGGTCGTGAATGCCTGCATCACGATCAAGCCCGATGTCACGCACAAGATCGAGTATCTGCCCTTTCAATCTGAACAGGCGGCGCGGATCGACACCGGAAGCCTCGTAATACTCGTCCACCAGCGCTTCCAGATCTTTCAGCGGCCCATAACTTTCGGCCCGCGTCAGTGGTGGCGTCAGATGATCGATGATGACAGCACTGGCGCGACGCTTGGCCTGCGTGCCTTCACCCGGATCATTCACGATGAATGGGTAGATGTGCGGTGTCGGACCGAACACAGCTTCTGGATAGCAGTTTTCGGACAGTGCCAGCGCCTTGCCCGGAAGCCATTCCAGATTTCCATGTTTGCCCATATGCACAATGGCATCAATGCCTGCGACCTCACGCAGAAAAGCGTAGAAAGCAATATAGCCGTGCGGCGGCACCAGATCGGGCGAGTGATAGGTCTCTTTCGGATCGATATTGTAGCCGCGTGCAGGCTGTATGCCGACAAAGGTTTCGCCCAACCGCATCAATGGCAATGCAAAAGCCAAGAGTTCGGACGCAAAATAAGGGTCATTTTCAGGCACACCCCATCGCTCTTCAATTTCCTTCTGAATCACAACGGGAAGTCTTTTGAAGAACGCCTTGTATTGATTCAGTGAAATCATCTCACGGATTTCACGCCCGTCACGCGCAGCATTGGTCGGGCCCGCCGTCAAAGCACGCATCAATGCATCGCCATCCATTGGCAAGTCCGCGACGGGATATCCATCCATCGCCATGGCGTGCAGCACTTCGACCGTTCCGGCTGGCGTATCGAGCCCCACCCCATTTCCAAGCCGCCCATCGCGGTTTGGATAATTGGCGAGGATAAGCGCGACACGCCTTTCCTCGGGTGATTTCCGCTTCAACCGCACCCAGTTTGCAGCGAGTTTCACCACAAAGTCCACACGGTTTTCATGCGGTTCGTGGGTCACGATATTCGCTTCCACTGCCGGGTCGAACTGTTTTGCCGACTTGAAGGACACCGCACGCGACAGCACACGCCCGTCCACCTCCGGCAAGGCGACATTCATTGCAAGATCGCGCGCCAGCAACCCCTGCTGTGAGGTTTCCCAGACAGTTTTCGGTGTCCCGGAAAAAATGACCTGCAGCACCATATTTCCGCGCTTGTCGAGGATAGTCGGCTTGCGCTCGGCGCCCGGTGAAGAAATTGCAAACCCAGTGGCATTCAACACAATATCCGGCGGACAATCCTCGAACAGACCGTCGACAACCGCAGCGGACAATCGATCCTTGAGGCTCGAAACGAATATCGGAAGCGGATTGAGGCCTTTTGCCTGCAGAGAAGCGATCAAGGCATCGACGGGCTGCGTCTGTCCGCTTTGCACCAACGCCCGATAAAAGATGATGCCAGCCACAGGTGCAGCGGCGTCGCCCCAATGAGCACGAATACTGTCCGGCGAGGAAACATGCTCTCCCGGCCACCACAGGCCAGCCTTGAGCAGAGGCGCTGCACTCTCCGGCTTTTCGGAGCCTGCAATCAGTGCAGCGCAATATTGAAGGAATGCGCCGGTATTCGCCGCGCCACCTTCGATCAGATACTGCCAGAGATCATTCCGCTCACGAGCGGAGACCGTCGAAAACCGCTCCAGTCCAAGATCCGGCTTGTCGTCTCCCGGCAACACAACAATCTTGATGTCGTGATTGGCGGCACATGCATGCAGCGCTTCCAGCCCGTAAGGCCAGTATGTCTCACCGCCAATGATACGCACCACGATAAGCCTGGCATATCTGGCAGTGCGCTCAACATAGGCGTCCACCGACATGGGATGGGTAAGGCTCAGGAAATTGGCCAACCGTAGACCCGGCAGGTCTGGCGCAAGCTTATGCGCCTGCGCCACACTGGCCAGTTCGGTATCAGCGGCGGAAAGGAACAATATCTCTCCCGGCGTCTGGCCGAGATCGACGGCCTCGTTGCCGTCACTGATTGTTCCTTTCTGGGCGAGTAGAAGATGCATTACACAACTGCGTCTTTCACGGCCTTGGTGATCGCGTCTTCATCGATCTCATGCAGACCGATAACAACAAGACGCGTCGAGCGCGTTTCATCCTTGTTCCACGGGCGGTCGAAATAATGCTCGATACGTGGGCCGACAGCCTGCACCACCAGACGCATCGGCTTACCCGGCACATCGACAAAGCCCTTAAGACGCAGAACATCATGGTCAGCGATAACGGTCTTCAGCTTTTCGGCAAAGGCTTTCGGGTCCGAAACGGAGCCGGCTTCGACGACAAAGCTCTCGAACTCATCGTGATCATGCTCGTGCCCATCGGCATGATGGATTTCATGGTGAGACTTGCGATTGGCAATGTCATCTTCGGTACCGACACCGAGACCAAGCAGAACATCGGCTCCGAGCTTGCCAAAGCTTGCAGGCACCATATTGACGCGGCGCGAGGAGCGCTCCGCAACATCGGCCTTCACGCCGTCAAGGCTCGTAGCGTCGATCAGATCGGCCTTGTTGAGAACAATAAGGTCGGCTGCGTGAATCTGATCCTCAAAAAGTTCTTCCAAGGGGCTTTCAT
Organism: Ochrobactrum vermis; assembly: GCF_002975205.1. Lineage (NCBI taxonomy): Bacteria > Pseudomonadati > Pseudomonadota > Alphaproteobacteria > Hyphomicrobiales > Brucellaceae > Ochrobactrum > Ochrobactrum vermis. The sequence goes on from NZ_PCOC01000001.1 coordinate 1,669,899, forward strand.
GATCAAGAGATTCGTCCGCTGCCCGCTGCGCATCAACCTTGTCGTGATCATCGGCAAAACGCCCCTCAGCAACGGCGGCGGCATCGATAACCGTGACCACCCCGTCGACGGTTACCTGCGTCTTGATTTCCGGCCAATTGAATGCCGCGACCAGCGGCTGTGGCAGGGCAAGACCGGAGGTTTCGATCACGATATGATCGGGACGATCAGCCCGATCCAGAAGCTTGGTCATGGTCGGGATGAAATCATCGGCAACGGTGCAGCAGATGCAGCCGTTGTTGAGTTCAATCACATCTTCCTCGCGGCAAGCCTCAATGCCACAACCTTTCAGAATACCGCCATCAACACCGAGATCACCGAACTCATTGATGATCAACGCAATGCGTTTTCCATTGGCGTTTTCCAGCAGGTTGCGGATCAACGTCGTTTTGCCCGATCCTAGAAAACCCGTGATGACGGTTGCGGGAATTTTCTGTCCCTGCATCGATTTATCCCTTCATCTTGAGCGGCAATCCCGCCGCCATGAAATAAACTTCATCCGCAACCGCAGCCACTGCCTGATGCAGAAAGCCCGCGTGATCGCGAAATTCCCGTGCCATGCGATTCTCTGGCACGATCCCAAGCCCAACTTCGTTCGAAACAAAAACCACAGGTCCGGCAAGTTCCGGCAATATGGCGACAAGATTTGCGGTCTCGGTCGTTACATCTCGTTCGGCCATCATCAGATTGGTCAGCCACAAGGTCAGGCAATCGACCAGAACGAACCGATCCTCGGCAGTGTGCAATCTGAGTACACTGACCAGATCAAGCGGCTCCTCCACCGTCCGCCATTCGGAACCACGTCGGTCGCGGTGAATGGCAATACGGCTTTCCATTTCCTTGTCGAAGGCGCGTCCGGTTGCCAGATAAAGCGGCTGAAGCCTCGAGGACTCAACTATTTTCTCTGCATAGGACGACTTGCCCGAGCGGGCTCCGCCAAGAACCAGAACCGATTTTCCCGGCAAAGCCATTTTCATCAGCCCTTGATCTCGGATGATGCGTAGTGCTGGATGAACCAGCCAAGTGCGAGACCGATCACCGCCCACATGAACAGGTTCGTCGCCAGCGAAGCAACTGCATATTGCGAGGCAAGAAGTGATGGAATCGGCGACGAAATATCTTCCGGATGCGGAGCACCATAGAGATGCGGCGCCATAATCAACACCAGCCCGAGGATCTTTGCCCAAATCTCTTGCCGCAACACGATGAGATAGAGGCCCAAACCGCTCAGCACCACGGTAGCAATCCACCATAGCTGACGTTCGGCCAGATCAGCCGCAGGCATTGCCGGCAGTTCCGGCGACAGGCCGAGCGCTGGCAGAAACGCGACCGCAAAGAAGCCCGCAACACCCCAATAAGCACCATTCTGCACCGTGATACGGCGACCGAGAAGCAAGGCCACACCACCCAGCAAGAGGGCAAAACCGGCTCCTGCAACAAGATTGGCAAGAATGGTATTGCCCAACCGCCCAAATGGCAGTTCGGCCCCTTCTTCTTCCGCATCTGCGGCAGCGGCACCATGATCGTGTGGTGCGGCTTCCGCCTCACCATGGCTGTGGCCACCGCCAGCCTCTTCGTAGGTTTCGGCCTGCAAGATCAAAGGCACAGTCTTCAAATACATGGCGGGAGTGACCAGCAACCCGGCCAGAAGACCGGCGGCAAGTGTCGCCAACAAATAACGGATCAACATTTCTGTCCCTCAATAGCAATTTCGCGCCGATGGCGTCCACCATCGAGCCTTGCTCAACTTCAATTCCGAAAGACGGCCGTCTGCTCAGTGGCAGGGAAAACCATAGGAATGACGCGTATCATGTGCCGAATCGTGCAGCGCATCGGAATGGGCAAGCCCCACGCCATAAATCAGGAACGCGCCAAGAAGCAGTGAAACGACGGCCGTGCCCAGACGGGCAGCAAGCGGCATTGCGAGTATGCTGGAAACAGAATTCTGAGTACGTGCAGCCATGACAACCTCCGTGCAGGCAGCAGGGAAAAACCTCCCATGGGGCTCGGGCTCAATGCCCTCACGCAACAGGCAGGTCTCCTGGCTCACGGGTCGTAAGGATTGAAGCTACCTTCCCAGAAGTTTCAAACTTCCAGTGGCCACCGGTTGCCCGGTTTGCCTCATCCCTCTCCGCTCTACAGTCGCGGGGTCGGCTGCGATAAAGACGCCCGGCATGGGTCCGTCCGTCGCATTCCCTTTTGGTATTACCGGGATTCGTCCCGGCAAAACCTGTTGCATGGGTCCAACACTAGGCTTTCGCCCCATCGGCGTCAATCGCAGCCGACACGTATCGAGCGTGGAACTGATTTTCACCTCAAGTTAAACAACGCATCAGTATCGAGACAAGCTTCCAGCTCCCCGGCGAGTTCATCCAGTGCGACCTCGACACCAGCGCGGTAGTTCACCGAGCTGGTGCGTACGCCAAGGCTCTCCAGAAATCTCCGGCGGAATTCGTCTGTGTTGAAAACACCATGAAGATAGGTTCCCATGATGCGCCCATCCGTAGATATCGCTCCGTCGTCGTGTTCAGCGATGCGTGCAAAGGGGCGTACCAGGTCCGGGCCAGTCGTACGCCCGATATGAATCTCATAGCCTTCCAACGGTGTATTATGGATAAGCGAGGTTGCCCGCACATTGCGGACCACTTTTTCAGGCTCCATCAGTGTTTTTATATCCAGAAGTCCAAGCCCATCGATATCACGCACGTTTCCCTCGATACCGGCAGGGTCGCTGATATGACGACCTAGCATCTGGAACCCGCCACAGATGCCCAGCACATGGCCACCCCTTCTTACGTGAGCAGCCAGTTCTCGATCCCAGCCATTGTCGCGAAATGCCAGCAAGTCAGCGATCGTTGATTTGGTTCCGGGCAGAACGACAAGACCTGCATCATCAGGAATGCTGGAACCCGGCGGCACCATCACCACCTCGACATCAGGTTCGGCCTTCAACGGATCCAGATCATCGAAATTGGCGATACGTGGCAACATCGGCACCGCAACCACGAGCGACTTCTTGTCCCCGCGCGCGGCCCGCTCAAGAACGACCGAATCCTCGGCAGGCAGTCGCGATACCGCTTTCAGCCACGGAACAACACCAAACGAGCGCCAGCCGGTAAATTGGGTAATGGCAGCTAGCCCTTCATCAAAAAGAGAAATATCACCCCGGAACTTATTAATGAGAAAACCACGAACCATGGCGCGGTCTTGCTTGGACAGAATGGTGTGGGTGCCGACAAGGGAAGCGATCACTCCACCCCTGTCTATGTCACCGACCAGAACGACCGGAACATTGGCCTGCGTGGCAAATCCCATATTGGCGATATCGCCAGCACGCAGATTGATTTCCGCCGGCGACCCCGCACCTTCCACCAGCACAAGGTCCACACCTTCGCTAACTTTGGCGAAAGATTCCATGACTGCCGCCATGAGCTGCGGTTTCAGTTCCTGATAATAACGCCCGCGCGCTTCGCCCCGTACTTGCCCCTGCACGACGACCTGGCTGCCCATGTCCGTCTGCGGCTTCAAGAGCACCGGGTTCATGTGGACGGAAGACGACACTCCGCAAGCCAGCGCCTGCAGCCACTGAGCCCGACCTATTTCCCCGCCATCGTCGCTAACCGCGGCATTGTTGGACATGTTCTGCGGCTTGAAAGGGCGAACATTGAGACCGCGATTACGTGCAGCACGGCATAATCCGGCAACAAGAACACTTTTGCCGACGTCCGAACCCGTTCCCTGAAACATGATTGCGCGTGTCATGGACTGCTGCGTAGCTTAAACTGAACTCGCTGGCAACGGCACCTCACCCAGCCACCGTCTATGCAAAATTGCGCATCAGTTTATTACAAATGTGAGCAACATTATTCCAATGGAGCGTTGGCAGTCTCACAGGGTTATGATCTAGTCCGGTGACGAAGTGCAGTACTACGGGGAGGAAACCATGGATGCTGCCGGCCAGAACCAGTTCGAACTGAACGAAGATCAGCTTGCTATTCAGGATATGGCGCGAGCCTTCGCCAGCGACCGTGTCGCCCCGCAGGCTTTGCAATGGGATCGTGACAAGCACTTCCCGATTGACGTCCTGCGCGAGACCGGACCACTCGGCATGGGTGGCATCTATGTGCGTGAAGATGTCGGCGGATCGGCGTTGAACCGGCTGGATGCGGTACTCATTTTTGAAGCTCTGGCAACTGCATGCCCTTCATTTTCGGCTTTCGTTTCCATTCACAACATGGCCGCATGGATGATCGATACATACGGCAATGAGGAGCAACGTCAGCGCCTTCTGCCAAAACTCGCATCTATGGAATCGCTTGCCAGCTATTGTCTGACCGAACCTGGATCCGGCTCGGATGCAGCGGCACTCAGGACGCGCGCCACACGCGATGGCGACCACTATGTCCTCAACGGTTCCAAACAGTTCATTTCCGGTGCAGGCGCTACAGATATCTATGTGACCATGGTGCGTACCGGTGAGGACGGCCCCAATGGGATTTCCACCATCGTTGTGCCAAAAGATGCACCCGGCCTTTCCTTTGGCGCCAATGAATTCAAGATGGGCTGGAACGCGCAACCGACGAGAACCGTCAATTTCGACAATTGCCGCGTTCCGGTTGAAAACCTTCTCGGCGAGGAAGGAACAGGCTTTCGTATAGCGATGGCAGGTCTTGATGGCGGCCGCCTCAATATTGCCGCCTGCTCGCTTGGCGGCGCGCAATCGGCACTCGACAAGTCGCTGGAATATTGCAGCCAGCGCAAGGCCTTCGGCCAGACAATTGATCGTTTTCAGGTATTGCAGTTCCGCCTCGCCGACATGGAAACGGAACTCTCGGCATCGCGTCTTCTGCTTTATACCGCTGCCAGCAAGCTGGATCGTAAGACCCACGATGCTGGTAAATGGTCGGCCATGGCCAAACGCTTCGTCACCGATACAGGTTTCGACGTGGCGAATGAAGCACTGCAGCTCTTTGGCGGCTATGGCTATCTGCATGAGTATGGAATCGAAAAAATCGTCCGCGATCTGCGAGTTCACCAGATCCTCGAAGGTACGAACGAGATCATGCGTGTGATCATTGCGCGCCAGATGATCGGGCGTTGATTCTAAATTAACAACCGCCAAGGGAGGAATTCACTATGGCCACAATAGCATTTATCGGCCTTGGCAATATGGGCGGCCCGATGGCTGCAAATCTCGTGAAAGCCGGTCATACCGTCCGCGGCTTCGACCTTTTGCCACAGCACCTCGAAGAGGCAAAAGCAAACGGTCTCTCGATCGCTTCGACCGCACAGGATGCGGTCGCGGATGTCGACGTGGTAATCACCATGCTACCGGCGGGGAAGCACGTCATCTCCGTCTACGAAGACATTGCGCCAAAAGCCCGAAAAGATTCACTTTTCATCGACTGCTCGACAATCGACGTGGACTCAGCGCGCAAAGCTCATGAATTAGCCGCAGATCATGGACACCTTTCCATAGATGCACCTGTTTCAGGCGGCACTGGAGGTGCTTCTGCGGGCACACTGACCTTCATGGCCGGTGGCAGCGACGATGCTTTCAAACGCGGAGAACCGGTCCTGCAGCCCATGGCCGGAAAAATCGTTCATTGCGGCGGCGACGGCGCAGGGCAGGCTGCAAAGATATGCAACAATATGATTCTCGGCATATCGATGATCGGCGTCAGCGAGGCTTTCGTTCTGGCGGAGAAGCTTGGCCTGTCACATCAGGCGCTCTTTGATGTGGCTTCGACATCGTCGGGGCAATGCTGGTCGTTGACGACCTACTGCCCAGTTCCAGGCCCCGTTCCAACATCACCAGCGAATCGGGACTATAAACCCGGCTTTGCTGCTGCTTTGATGCTAAAAGATCTCAAACTCTCACAAGAGGCGGCCCAAAGCGCCGGTGCTGAAACACCACTCGGAGCGCACGCACAGGAACTTTACAGTCTTTTTGATAGCGAGGGGCATGGCGGCGAAGACTTCTCCGGCATCATCAACTACCTGCGCTCCAAATCCGGGACCTAGCAAACAATTACCCATGCAAAAAACTTGCATTGTTTAGATTTGCTTAAGTCTCTGATAACCGTACGGTAACGATGTTGAGCTAGAAAGGAGCACGAGACGGGTTTACCCGGCTCGACGCTCCGGATCTGGTACTGCGTACCGGAGCTCAGTATATCCCGCCAGTGTATTGTTCGGCGGAGATGCCATGCGTAATTGGCAAAACCGTGCACCTCATGGCAGCGCGGTTTTTGCCATTGCAGCCTGCAAATAGTTGCCTGAATTTGGCCCGATGCCCTTGATCTCAAGGGAATACACAATTACACGCCTTTGTTACAAAGCTTTTAGAGTAGTCCGATTGAAATCCGGACATAATCCTGTGAAATGCAGAGTGCTTCTAATGAAGCCTGCTGCACAGATGATTTTTTATTCAGGGCCATCAGTTTGACCGCACAACGATCAGCCACCGCTGCTTCCACTGCCGACAGGAAGCTTTTCGGCCTGCCTTTGGCTGTAATTTTCGTGCTGTGCTATTTCGCGTTTCAGACCATTCTTGTCACCGTGGTTTCCAACGGCGCCGGTCTCGATGACGCCGAACAATTGGCCAATATCGGTTATCTGGACTGGGGCTATGGCGGATCACAACCCCCTCTTTATACATGGGTTACCAATCTGGCGGCATCGGTGCTGGGCACGTCGATGCTTACACTCCAGATCGTAAAGTTCAGCATCCTCGCAAGCCTGTTCCTGAGCGTTTATGGCGCGATGAGGCTGCTTGGCTTCTCGCGCATCGTCGCATCGGCCAGCATGCTCGGGCTGTTTCTCATTCCGCAAATCGGGTGGGAATCGCAGCGAGCCCTGACGCATTCCGTTGCTGGCACCGCAGGCTGCGGCTGGGCGTTTCTCGCTTTCGCCTGGCATATGCGTTCGCGCAACATCGCTTCGGCCGCCGCGCTGGGCGTTGCTATGGCTGCAGCCATTCTCGGCAAATTCAATGCCTCATTCTTCCTGATTATGCTGATCGTAACGGGACTTCTCATTCCCGAATATCGCCGGATCCTGCTCACCAAACTGAGCTTCGTCACGGTCCTGGCATTTGCGGTCTGCTTCGGACCGACCGCGCTTTGGATGTTTGCGCACAAGTCAAGCGTTATGGCGCGCGCGAACAAATTTGAGATTGGCGCTTCCGGCAATGTTCTCTTCGATCGGCTGATGGGTGTCGAAAGCCTGATAGAAGCAGCGTTTCTATTCTCGATCCTCGCTCTCGCGATCGCGGGTATTATCGCAATCATTCACTGGAAGAAGAAAACTGCACCGTCAGCGCCCCTTACCACCGGCGAGAAGTTTCTACGCCTTCTGATCCTCGTCGGGCTGGTTATTGTTCTGGTTGGCGTTGTCGCGACTGGCGCGAATAACGTGAAGGACCGCTGGTTGCAGCCTGTCCTGTTCCTCACTCCGGCACTGATGGCCAGCCTTATGGCTCGTTATCGGATCGGAAACAGGACATTGATCGACTATGCCGTCGTCAGCGCAGTCGTTGCACTCATCGTCCCGCCAGTATTGAGCTATTATCTGACCTACGGCTCCAGTTCGCCGCCCTACGGCCAGCTCGACTATCGGCATCTTTACGAAGAAGTGCAGGCGAAAGGTCCGTTCAAGACGATCCTGACAGACAATGCCCAGATACCGGGCAATTTCAGACTGTTTGATGCGTCCTTACATGTAGTGCATCCCGAAACGCCGGATGTCAGAGCGCATTTGACGCCACCAATACTCGTCTTGTGGTTTGGCGGAGCTACACCTAATGAGCGCATTACAAGGCTGTTGCAAAATGCGAACATAGCAATACCTCATGACGGCATCACAACCACCGATATCGGATACAAAACGCGACCAGACAAGCACATCACCGTCAGCTATTTTCTGATACCGTAATGGGAAAGGCCCGGGAAAACCCGGGCCGCCTGTTCTCTTATTCGACGGTTTCCTGTACCGCATGGGCAGTACCCTTTACGTCGCGGCCAACGCCACGAACAGTATTCGCGCAGGACGCAAGCGTAAATGCGCAGAGAACAATAGCAACTGGGACAAGTCGGGTCAGCTTCATGACAGTCTCTCCAATGGGATTCGCGGCTCTGCTCCTATAAAAGAGCAGACGCATAGAGTTCCAAGTCTATTCAAACCAGTTATGCCTCCCGCCACATACGAAGCCCCTGCCCGGCATCTGGCGGTGAAGCCGATTCACTCGGCTGTCACAAAGGAAATCTAGCGCAGCGTTTTTCACTGGCAAGAGAATGCTCAGTTACCACCCCAATAAACTGTGATCTGCCATTAGCAGGAGCGAAACGTCTCGAAGCGACCGGAACGGCGGTAGCCTTCGAAAACACTCCGCAGATGATCGGCAACGACCTGAATGTGCGGTCTGGCTTCCGGCTTCACAACCATGCCAAGCTGATAACGGCCCAAAGGAGGCAAACCATGTTCCGGCCCCAGAGCCACAATCCCGTCGCTCAAAAGCGTTTTACCGAACGGTGCTATCGCAAGATCGGCCATGATCGCAGCTCTCTGTCCTGTGGAATGTGAACTCATATAGGCAATACGGTAAGGGCGACCGCTGTTTTCAAGCGCTTCAAGTGCACTACCGCGCCAGGCGCACCCTTCTTCCCAAATGGAAAGCGGCAGAGGTTCGCGACGATAAGCTGTGCCGCACTTGGCGCCAGCCCAGACGAGCTCCTCATCCAGAAGAACTTCCACGTCGCCTTTGTTCAGTATCGTATGAGACATGTTGATCAGCGTAACGTCAAGGCGTCGCTCATCGAGCCGCTTGCGCAAATTACTACTCTGGTCGATCACCACATCAACCGTGACGCCGGGATGGCTTTCCGCAAAACGCTTCAACACGAGCGGCAGCACACATTCGCCGATATCGTCTGGCGACCCCAGGCGAACAACGCCTGTCACCGTGGGCGCAACGAATTTCGATACGGCCTCCCGGTTGAGAGCCAGAAGACGTCGTGCATATCCGAGCAGGACCTCACCGTCACTTGTAAGTGTAACCGAGCGTGCGTCGCGATCGAAAACCGTAACACCAAGCTGTTCTTCCAGTTTCTTGATCTGCATCGACACGGCCGACGGCGTACGGAACACAGCATTCGCCGCAGAAGAAAAACTTCCCGTATCGGCAATCGCCACAAATGTGCGGAGCACATCAATATCGAGCATTGGAAGGGGATGTTGAACGGGCGCTGTCATGACGGACTCCGTTTCTCTGCTCTTTGTTCAAATTTTCTGATCTTAAACCTTTCTATATTTCGTTTGATTGATCGTCAAGTGGGATGCACATTAAAACACGAACAAGCAAAGCTGCAGCGAGCGCATCAACTGAACTTTCCAAATGAGGAGAAAGAAAATGACCGTTCAATGCCAATCCGCCCCCAATGGCCGGGCAACAGTCATTCACTTTACGTCAACTTCATCCGTTCCGAATGCACCGTCATGGCTGCAGGAAATTTACTCCAAAGTGCAAAAACAGGTTGAAGCCTGGTCTTACCAACGCCGCGTGAGACGCAGCCGTCGTGTTCTGGAATCGCTACCCGAGCACATACTACATGATATCGGTTGGCCGAACGTGGATGATCGTCTGCCGGGCATTTCCAGAAATACATCAGGGCTTAAGCATGGGAACTAAAATCGGTTGAGGGCGATCATGCGGTCCGCCCTCAATTTCCCGACATTAAAATACCTTTTCGCGGCAGGCATTTAGCCGCACTTTGCAACCTACCCGTTCTGTGTCTCAATAGAACACTATCTTGTTTGCGCCATTGCCCTCCCCCTGTGAAACCGGGCCAACGCGACGAGACTGCCGGTCTGAAAGCGACCGGGCAAAACCGGGCCCAGAATGCCCCGGTGTCGTGACGGAGACACAAGGCTTTAGCTGCGTCGGGAACCGCAGCCGAGGCTTTCGAAAATGGGAACGGTCGGGCTATGATCCAGGCTTCATCGGTTAAGCGGTCTATTGTCTTTTTTCTGGTTCCAAACTTTTCGATGATTGCATTTGCAACGGCCATCGAGCCATTGCGCATAGCAAATCGGATGCTGGGTTATGACGCCTATCGATGGCGATTGACATCGGTAGATGGAAAACCGGTCACCGCATCCAATGGCGTGGAGTGCGCAGTCAACGCATCACTGGAAGACGAGCGACGCTATCTGCAGCGCGAACAGCGGCCGTCGATGGTATTCGTCTGTTCAGGCGTTTACGTGGAAGAATTCAGAAACAAGTCGGTCTTTGCATGGCTGCGCGAAGAATATAACCGCGGCGTGGCAGTCGGTGGCCTATGCACCGGCGCGCATATTCTTGCGGCAGCCGGTCTTCTTTCCGGCAAGCGTTGCGCCATTCATTGGGAAAATCTGCCGGGCTTTGCCGAGGCGTTTCCAAAGGCGGAAGTCTATGCCGACCTGTTCGAGTTCGACAGCAATATCTACACCTGTGCAGGCGGAACGGCCTCGCTCGACATGATGCTGAAGCTGATCGGCGATGATTTCGACGCCAATCTGGTCAATAAGATCTGCGAGCAGGCATTGACCGACCGGGTCCGCAGCCCGCAAGACCGGCAGCGTTTGCCGCTGCGCGCCCGCCTTGGCATCCAGAACTCGAAAGTTCTGACCATCATCGAGATGATGGAGGCCAACTTGTCCGAGCCGCAGGCGCTGATCAATGTCGCCCATACGATCGGCCTGTCACGCCGTCAGGTCGAACGCCTGTTCCGGCAGGAAATGGGACGTTCTCCCGCCCGCTATTATCTGGAAATCCGCCTCGACCGGGCACGGCACCTCCTTTTGCAATCATCGATGCCGGTGGTGGAAGTGGCGGTGGCCTGTGGCTTCGTTTCTGCGTCGCATTTTTCCAAATGCTATCGCGAACTCTATGGACGCTCGCCGCAGCAGGAACGCGCAGATCGCAAAATGCTCATCGCGGCTTAGGCTGGATCATTGCGACGGATCGAATGCCCGTCGGATGAAGCAGCCCGGCCTTCCTGTAAAAAACCAAGAAAATCAGCACCGTAAAGCGTCTTTCGGAATCAGTTTCGCAAGATCGGGTGACGCTCATTCCGGCATGTCGCTCGCAGAACAGGCTTGTTGCGAAAAACCCCGGCTTTGCCCGGTGATAGACGCAGTCGTGTCAGGCGGCGAATATGTCGTATAAAGGCAAATATCCTGCCCCATCAGCGATTATGGTTCTGTCAAATACCAACCAGGGTCACATAAAATGGCAGAGTTTCCTAAGAAGGCGAAGGTCGTAATCGTCGGGCTCGGCGGCATCGTCGGCGCATCCGTCGTGCACCACCTGATCGAACGGGGCTGGGACGACATCGTCGGCATCGACAAGTCAGGCATCCCGACCGATATCGGTTCGACCGCGCATGCGTCGGATTTCTGCTATGCGACCAGCCACGATTTTCTCTCCTGCTGGACCACGCTTTATTCCATCGATTTCTACGAGAAGATGGGGCACTACGCCCGCGTCGGCGGCATTGAAGTTGCGCGAGTGGGCGACGATGGCCGCATGGATGAAATCAAGCGCAAGGTCGCATCGGGCAAGGCGTTCGGCACCCGCGCCCGCCTGATGGAACCGGCAGAGATCAAGGAAAAATTCCCGCTGATCGAGGAAAGCATGGTTCAGGGCGGCCTTTGGGACCCGGATGCCGGTCTAGTCATCCCGCGTTCGCAGACGGTTGCTGGCAAACTGATCGATCAGGCGGAAGCGGCAGGCAAGTTGCAGAGCTTTGCCAATACGCCCGCCCAGTCGCTGCTGGTTGAGAACGGTCGCATCAAGGGCGTCGTCACCCATCGCGGCACGATTGAAGCCGATTATGTGGTGATCTGCGCTGGTCTTTGGGGACGTTTGATTGCCGAAATGGTGGGTGAAGACCTCCCCGTCATGCCGATTGACCATCCGCTGACTTTCTTCGGCCCCTATAATGAGTTCGAAGGCACCGGCAAGGAAATCGGCTGGCCGCTCATGCGCGATCAGGGCAATTCGGCCTATATGCGCGACACCGGCGATCCGAAGACCGCCGAAGGTGGCCAGATCGAATGGGGCTATTACGAAGAGACCAATCCGCGCCTCTGCCATCCGCGTGATCTTTTGGAAAAGCACGAAGCGCGCCTGTCGCCATCGCAGCGCGACCTCGATATGGAACAGGTTCTGGAACCCCTCGAGCGCGCCATCGAACTGACCCCGATCCTCGGCGAGCTTGGCTATAATGAAAGCCATTCCTTCAACGGCTTCCTGCAAGTCACCACCGATGGCGGCCCGTCCATGGGCGAAAGCCAGAAGGTGCGCGGCCTCTGGTATGCAGTCGCCATCTGGGTCAAGGACGGTCCCGGCATGGGCAAGCTCATTGCCGACTGGATGACCGATGGGCGCACATCGATCGACCATCACGCCATCGACTATTCCCGTTTCTATCCGCACCAGATGACCGAACAGTTCATCTGGGATCGCTGCACTGAAACGGCAATGAAGGTCTATAATCCGGCAGTGCATCCCCGTGAGCCTTTCTCCAAGGGGCGCAATATCCGGCGTTCACCGTTTTATGAGCGCGAAGTGGAGCTTGGCGGCCATTTCATGGAGCTCGGCGGTTGGGAGCGTGCGCATGGCTATGCCGCCAATGAGCATCTGCTGGAAAAATACGGCAACCGTGTTCCGGTGCGCGAAAACGAATGGGACAATCGCCATTTCTGGCGCGTTTCCAATGCCGAGCATCTCGAACTGACCGAAAATTGCGGCATCATCAATCTCTCGCATTTCGCGATGGTTGACATTGAAGGCCCGGACCATGTCGAGCTGATGGAATGGCTTTGCGCGGCCAAGATTGGCGGCGATGCCAATATCGGCAAGGGCATCTATACCCACTTCCTCGATGATGAAGGCATGGTGCGCGCCGACTTCACGGCGATCCGCATGGCCGACCGCATCCGCATGATCAACGGTGCCGATGCTGGCCCCCGCGATTTCCATTACATGCGCCGCGTGGCCGAAGATAAGGGCTTTGACGTCACCATTACCGATGTGACGGAGAAATATGTCACCATCGGCATCTGGGGCCCGAATGCCCGCGAAAACCTCAAAAAGGTGGTCGATAATCCGGAAGGTCTGGACCCGGAAAACTTTTCATTTGCGGCGATCAAGCCGATCAGGATTGCGGGCAAGGACGTGACCGCATTCCGCATTTCCTATGTCGGTGAACAGGGCTGGGAATTGCATATGCGCTATGAAGACGGCCTCGCCGTCTGGGATGCGCTGCGCTCGACCGGCACGATTGCCGTGGGCGTCGAAACCTATGCCAATACCCGCCGCATGGAAAAAAGCCTGCGCCTTCAGAATGCCGATCTGCTGACAGAGTATAATCTCCTTGAAGCCGATCTTGCACGCCCGAAGGTCAAGGAAGCCGATTTCTGCGGCAAGGCCAGGCATGTCGAGTATCGCGCCCGCGAGCATCAGCCCGCCATGCTCTGCACTCTGGTCATGACCGATAATATCGATTCGAAAGGCGTGGCTCGTTATCCCGTCGGCATCATGCCGGTCATGGAGCCCGAAACCGGCGAAACACTGGTCGACGAACTGGGCCGCCGCTCATTCACCTCATCGGTGGCTTTCGGTCCGACCATCGGAAAGAACATCGCGCTTGCCTATCTGCCATGGAGCCATTGTCAGGAAGGGCGCAAACTCGCTGTCGAGTATTTCGGCGAAACCTATCCGGTGGAAGTGGCGTCCGTTGGCTACAAGCCGCTTTACGACCCGGAAAACCTCAAGCCTCGCAGCTGATCCAACGGTGAGACCAATAAAAAGCCGGGCATAGCGCCCGGCTTTTTCAATTCTACAGTTTTGGCGAGCTTATTTCAGCGTCGCTTTGCCGCCACTAAGCGTAATCGTCTCGTCGCCGGTTAACGCTTCGCGGTCGCCGTTTGGAAAAGTCACGAAACAGCCAGACGCGCAGAATTCAACATTCTCGCCCGGCGCGACGATCATTTCCCGCTTGGAAGCGCCTTCGGTCACCACGATCGTCTGGGGAGCGCTTTCTTTGTTGGAAATTTGAGCGGCATAAGCGCTGCCGACCGTGGTTGCAAAACCGATTGCCGCACCAAGAAAAAGCTTACCCAGACTATTGACCTGATTTCTGTTCATACCGTCCCGACCTTTCCATCGCTCCCGCCGCGATATGTCCGATGTCGCATGAGCTCTATTGCCCTCTGTCATCCCATTTATAAGCAGACAAAACTGAACTGCAACTGAACGAAATGTTCATCAAGCCCGGTCGTCGGCATCCTCCTTGGCTTCCGGCGTTTCCGTAGCTGCCTTGTTCTTCCTGGCAGTAGACGAATGCTCTTTTTCCCTCTGCATCACGCTAGAGAGCTTTTCGATTTCCGGAACGCTGAGTACCAAATCGGTCGTAGACGACGACAAATGCAACCCTTCCTCATGGAAACGTTCGACGATCTGGAACCTCAACTCGTTCTTGATACCGCCGGTCGATGTGATGTCGGCCACATAGGCGTAAATATCAAACACCATCAGTGAATCGTTCATGCTTTGAAATGCGACGAACGGCTCCGGGTTCTTCAATATTGACGGGTGTCCGCGAACGATCTCAAGGAGCAGCCCGTGTACTCTGCGCGGTTCCTCGGTATACGACGCCTGCACATTGATATCGATGCGTCCAAGCTTGTTACGATGGGTCCAGTTGCCGACATTACCGTTGATGAGCGTCGAATTCGGCACGATGATCGACTGCTTCTGGAAGGTTTCTACTTCTGTCGCGCGCACGCTGATCTTCTTGACGATACCGCTGACCGTACCGGCTTCCACCCAGTCGCCAACTTTGAACGGGCGTTCGGCGAGAAGAATAAGACCGGAAACAAAATTCTGGACGATGTTCTGGAGACCAAAACCGATACCGAGAGACAGACCACCGGCGATCAGTGCCAGATTGGACATGTTGAACCCGGCTGCCGATACGCCCATCAGCGCCGCAAGACAGAGCCCCACATAACCTATGACCGTACGGATCGAATTACGAACGCCGGAATCGACACGGCCGCGTGCCATGACACTGTTGTCGAGCCAGTTCTGGAACCAGCGCGTCAGCAGATAGCCGATAACGAACAGCAATACGCCGGTCAGCAGCCCCATGAGAGAGATCGAAATATTGCCGATCTGGAAGCCGGTCATCAACTGATAGAAAGTGCTTTTCAGCTCAGCCCACTGAAAGCCGAGCTGCATGAGAACCAGCGGAATACCAATCAGCGCCACAACGAGATTGATCAAAATGCCGGCCACAAGACCAAGCTGATCGAGAGTTGCGTCGTCGAAATGAAAACGCTCCCGCATTGCTTTGCCAATCGGACTGGATGCGAATGCTTGTTCTTCGGAAATCGCTCGCCCCGTCAGGAAACCCATGTACATGGTAACGAGAAATGCGCCTGTGACCACGATCTGCTGCGATATGAAACGCGCCATGCCGATATAGCCGAAAACCGCGGCCAGAATGGGCAAAAGACCTAATATGATCAGGAACGTTCTGAATGCGCGCGGCCATGATCGGACAACGCCATCCTTTTCACGCTCAACGGGCTTCAGAAACGCAATCGCCAGAATGAGGACACCGACCATTACGGTAGCCAGCAAGCTTTTCGCCATAGTCAGCGACAAAGGCGACGACAAAATCTGATTGACTTTCCCGAAGAAGGAATCGAGACCGCTAGTCAGTGCGGTTCCCGTTATCAGCCAGTTCAACACACGTCCCGGACGCGGTGCAACCGGAACCAACCGCCACTGCGGCATATCCGAACTGATACACGCAGACGCCAGTCTGTGAATGAAGAAAACAAGCCCGAGCACAAGAAACAACGACTGGAACAAAGCCGCAATATCTGTTCTCAACACATTGAAATAATTCATAAAGAAGTAGGTTGTCGCCAGAAAAACACCAACCGCTGCCGACGGTATCACCGTAGACCAGAACGCGACCGAAAGACGGCTTAGATAGGATGGCGACTCGACCAAAGGATCGCGCTGATAGAGCGTTCCGAGAAACCGCCGTGCGCCCAGTTGGATAACCAATGCGGCAACGAACGCAAAGAAGGCGGCGGCAAGAAATGAATTGAGCTTGAACGTGCTTACAAAGCGCCACCAAGACTGGACAATGCGCCAGAGCGAAACCATTTGGGAACTCGCCGCCGACGCAACTTCCGTGCCAAGCGTCGTGTCAATGTTCACGCGCTGGGACAGCGTCCTTGTAAAGAGGTCCCGGCGCATGTCGCCGATTTTTGCGGACATCTGATTGACGGAAAGCGACGTGTCTTCGGTCTCGCCTACAACGGCATTTATTTCTGCCTTTTCAGCGGTAAGACGGGTGCGTTCTTCACTGACGATTGCAGGTTCCGGTGGCTGGTCGCCGGAGGGCGCGGACCCCAGTTGCTCCAGCCGCGTGTTGATTTCACTGAGGCGCGGACGAAATGCTACACCTGTCTCCAGAAGCTTCTTCGAAAGAGAATCTAGCTGAAGCTTGAGATTGGCCAGCGTTTCATCATTCGAAGCTGCCTTCGGGAGCTGATCGCTGATCCGCTTCGTCTGCTGCTTCAGATCATTGATGATCGGCTTTTGCTGTTGAACGATACTGGAAACGGGCGCAGATGCCTGTTGCTGATCAGCAGCCTGCGTCTGCTGCGATGAGTCGCTCCGCGGTGCCGCGGCTGGTGCCGATTGTGACGCTGACGGCGTCGATGGTTTGTCGTTCTGCGCGAAGACAGGCGCAATGCTGCCCAGCGACAGGGCGCTTATCAGAAGAGAAAATGCAAGAACACGAAACGTCGATGAATATGCCAATTCAATTCTGCCGTTAAACAAGACATGGTTTCAACATAAAGCGCCCTAAAACGGATGCAAGGCGTGGCTCTTACAAGATTTCATAATGCGCGGGAAGCGGATCCATAACGTATAAGACAGGCCTTGATGCCAGTATTTCCTTGTTCGCGTGAACACAAATGATTAATGAGGATTCGCAATGAGTGTGAAAAGCTGGCTCAACTCCACGGATAGACTCTAAAGAAAGTCTCAGCGATTTGATGAAGGGCATGAAAAACACGGAACAGCACAAACAGCATGGATTCATGCTGTTTGTTACGTGCGTTCTGTCGTTTACGGCCTTTCTGTTTGCCGTGGACTTTTCGACGCTTGGCGGCGACGTGGCTCGCGGTCAGTCCGGCGGCATCGTGGCAAGACAGATTGAGGGCAGCCCAGCGACACCCGTTCGCCAGCAGTCCTCCCCCTCGCCGCAGCCCATGCGGGCAATTCTGATCGAAGCCATGGCTGCCAAGATCAAGGCCGCATATCTCAATGGCACCGGAGCAGCACTGCCTGTTGCAGTGGTCGCTATTGTTTTTCCAAATGCAAATTTACCTGAATCGGCGCAGATTCCCCAGCGCCTTGCAGTTTTGCAGAGACATTTTGGCTCTGCCCGTGCGCCTCCGAAAAGCGCATAATACGCCATTCTTGAAGATTGGCCCTTACCGATCCCGAACACCAATACAAACAATGCCCGTACCGCCACTGATCGAGTGGCAATTGGGGCGTATCAACCGGAACCTTAATCCATGCGTACTTCGAAATGGGTGGTTGTGCTTTATAGCCTGATCGTCGCGATCGGCATAATCATCGCCTTGCCCAATTTTTTTACCCAGAAGCAACTTGAGGCGATGCCATCCTGGTTCCCGAAGCGTCAGGTTACGCTCGGGCTTGACCTGCGCGGTGGCTCCTATCTCGTGCTTGAAGTCGATGCAGCGAGCCTGAAAAAGGACCGTTTGCGAACTTTGCTTGACGATGCCCGCAGCAAGCTGCGCGCCGAGCGTATCCAGCCGCAGTCGATCCGGGCTGTCGGCGATGCCGTTGTCGTGACCATTCCTGACGCCGACCAGCGCTCCAAAGCGGAAACTGCACTGCGTACTTTGATCTCGCAGGTCAATACCAGCGGCTTCGGCACAGCAATTAACGACATTGACGTCGCATCGAATGACAATCAGGTGCGTCTGACCCTGACTGAGGCTGGCTTCAATTATCGTCTTGATGCCGCTCTCCAGCAGAGCCTTGAAATTATCCGTCAGCGCGTCGACCAGGTCGGTGTCGCAGAGCCTTCCATCCAGCGTGTTGGCTCGGATCGTATCGTCGTTCAGCTTCCAGGTCTTCAGGACCCGGCACAGCTTCGCCAGCTTCTCGGAAGCACGGCGAAAATGAGCTTCCATATGGTCGCCGATGCCAATCCGAACGATGCTCCGCCTCCCGGCGTAAGCATTATGCCAGATTCCAAGGATCCGAATATCAAGTACCCGATTGAGGATCAGATCGCTCTTTCCGGCGAGCGTCTCACCGATGCGCGCGCTGGCTTTGACCAGCGCACCAATGAGCCGATCGTGTCCTTCCGTTTCGATAGCCTCGGTGCACGCCAGTTCGCGGACATTACGACGAAGAATGTCAATCGTCCGTTCGCCATCGTGCTTGACGGCAAGGTGCTAAGTGCACCAGTCATCCGTGAACCGATCACTGGCGGTTCTGGGCAAATTTCCGGCAGCTTCACCGTTCAGGATACAGTCGTTCTTTCGGCATTGCTGCGCGCTGGCGCCCTGCCTGCTCCACTGACCGTTATCGAAGAACGCACCGTTGGTCCGGATCTTGGCGGCGATGCCATCAAGATGGGCCTGATCACCGGTATCGTCGGTTTCGTGCTTGTCGCAGTTTTCATCCAGCTCCTTTATGGCGTCTGGGGTACGATTGCCAATGTGGCGCTGCTGCTCCACACCCTGCTCACTTTCTCCGCCTTGAGCCTTATCGGCGCAACGCTGACATTGCCCGGTATCGCCGGTATTATTCTCGGTATCGGTATTGCGGTTGACGCCAATATTCTCATCAACGAACGTATTCGCGAAGAAACGCGGCGAGGCCTCGGCGCCATGGCCGCGCTGGACAAGGGCTTCCACAGCGCCTTCTCCACTATTGTGGATGCGAACGTTACATCCCTTATCTCCACCTTGCTGCTGTTCACCTTCGGCACGGGCCCGGTTCGCGGCTTTGCAATCACCATGATGCTCGGTATCGCGATCTCCATGTTCACCGATGTGACACTGGTTCGCATGGTGATGGCCTGGTACGTTCGCAAGCGTAAGCTGAAAGTGCTCGTCATCGAGCCATTCCTGAAATTCGTCCCGGAAAAGACGAATATCAGCTTCATGAACGCCCGCTTTGTTGGCATTGGCGTCTCAATCGTGCTGTCTATTCTGTCGATCGGCCTATTCTTCAAGCCAGGGCTAAATTACGGCATCGACTTCAAGGGCGGCATTCAGGCGGAAATCGTCACGTCACAACCAGCCGACCTGGCGCAACTGCGCGCACAGCTGGGGTCGCTGGGACTTGGTGAGGTTGCACTTCAGTCCGCCGGTGGTCCGAATGATGTTCTGATACGCGTCCAGCGTCAGGACGGTGGCGAAGAAGCACAAACGGTCGCCGTCAACAAGATGCGCGAAGCCGTAACCGAGCTGGATCCCGGTGTGAAAATCGAGCGGACGGAAGTCGTCGGTCCGAAAGTGTCCGGTGAACTGGCCCGCTCAGGCTTCATCGCCGTCATCCTGTCGGCACTCGGCATGCTCATCTATCTCTGGTGGCGTTTTGAATGGTTCTTCGCGATGGGCGCGATCATCACGCTTATCCTGGACACCACAAAGATGGTCGGCTTCTTCGCGCTGTTCCAGCTCGACTTCAACCTGACCGCCATCGCAGCACTTCTGACCGCTATCGGCTACTCGGTAAACGATAAGGTCGTGGTTTATGACCGCATGCGTGAGAACATGCGCCTTTATAAATCAAAGCCGCTCCGTGAAATCATCGATATGAGTATCAATCAGGTGCTCGTCCGCTGTATTTACACATCGATGACGACGTTCCTGTGTATGCTCCCGATGGCTATCTGGGGCGGCAGCGCGGTTCATAATTTTGCCGTGCCGATGCTGTTCGGTATCTTTATCGCAACATCGTCGTCGATCTTCATCGCAGCTCCGATCCTGCTTCTGCTGGGCAACTGGTGGCAGCACCGCAAGGAAGCGCATCAGGCTATTGAAGATAGCGCCGCAGCGCAGAAATAACCCGTTCGCCGGGCAAGGTTCAGTCCTTGCCCGGCTCCCACCTTACAGAACTGAGAATCCATAGGGGGAAGGCACCTGATGCCCCATGACACGCCTTTGATAGCGACAATCGTCATCGGGTTATGCCTGGCCTTCATCTTCGGTGCGATAGCCACCCGTCTGAAAATCTCTCCCCTCGTCGGTTATCTTCTGGCTGGCGTCATCGCCGGTCCCCATACGCCCGGTTTTGTTGCTGATCAGGACCTTATTCTCCAGCTTGCCGAGATTGGCGTCATCCTGCTGATGTTCGGGGTTGGCCTGCATTTTTCACTCAAAGATCTTCTTTCCGTCAAAGCCATCGCGGTTCCGGGTGCACTTGCACAGATTGCCGCCGCCGCTGCACTCGGCACCGGCCTTGGCCTCGCTCTTGGCTGGGACGTACAGGCAGGTCTGGTTTTCGGCTTGGCTCTTTCGACAGCCAGTACTGTCGTTCTGCTGCGCGCCATGCAGGAGCGCCGCCTGATCGATACCGAACGCGGGCGTATTGCCATCGGCTGGCTGATCGTTGAAGACCTTGCCATGGTCATGGCGCTGGTGCTGCTTCCAGCCGTCGCCAGCGTAACCGGCCGTGCAGAAGGTTCGGCAGCGAGCGATCCTATCATTTCATGGCTTGGCCTTGGCATTGGCGGCATCATTCTTCTCACCATTGCCAAGGTTGTTCTATTCATCGCCCTGATGCTCATCGTGGGGCGCAAGGTCATACCGTGGCTTCTGAACGTTGTAGCCCAGACCGGTTCCCGAGAATTGTTTCGCCTTGGTGTCCTAGCCATAGCGCTGGGCGTCGCTTTCGGCGCGGCACATCTGTTTGGAGTTTCCTTCGCGCTGGGGGCTTTCTTTGCCGGCATGGTGATGAGCGAATCCGAACTCAGCCATCGGGCAGCGGAAGAGTCTCTCCCCTTGCGCGACGCCTTCGCGGTACTGTTCTTCATCTCGGTCGGCATGTTGTTCGACCCGATGAGTCTTGTTCGTGATCCTCTCCCCCTCCTCGGAACGCTCGCGATCATTCTTATCGGCAAATCGGTCGCAGCATTCTTCATCGTGCGCGCTTTCCGTCGCCCCGTCAGCACGGCGCTCACCATTTCGGCAAGCCTTGCGCAAATCGGCGAGTTTTCCTTCATTCTTGCGGGGTTGGGCGTCAGTCTTAATCTACTCCCGCCAGCGGGTCGCGATCTCATTCTCGCAGGTGCAATCCTCTCGATCTTCCTCAATCCGCTCGTGTTCATCGTAGCGGAACGGATGCGACCGTGGATCGAAAAGCGAAACAAAAGCGAGACGTCAACCGGTGAAGACGCAGGTGTCGAACTCAGCATTTCCGAACCTGAGCCCCTGCCCCAAACTCTGCTGACCGGACACACCATTCTCGTTGGCTATGGCCAGATCGGCGAAAGGATCGCAGCAGGATTGCTGGCAGAGACCACGCCTTTTCTCGTCATCGAAGATTCATCGAAAATTAGCGCATCGCTGAAGGATAAAGGCATTGAAGTCATTGCCGGCAACGCCTCAGATTCAGAAATACTGAAAGCGGCCAATCCGGCGGCAGCTCGACATCTGGTCATCGCAATACCCAATGCTTTCGAAGCTGGACGGGTGACCGCATTGGCCAAAGCGGCAAACCCTGAAATCAGCATCATCGTGCGCGCCTGTTCGAAAGCCGAAGCGCAATATTTGCAGGACCTTGGCGCAGACTTTGTTATTCTGGGAGAAGAAGAAATCGCAGCCGCCATGGCTAAGGCGATTGGGACTGAGATTACAAAGAAAAACACGGAAAACGAATCTCGGACCAACATATCAGGGATAATATCGGAAGACAGATCGACCGATATCGTGGGCAAAAAAGGGGACGACATGAAGCATGAAGGCATGGTGACCGGTTGATGAAAGCAAAGGATTACATCTGGCCGGTCGTGGGTATTTGCGCAGTCGGTATTTCGGCATGGCTCCTCTATCGTGAACTTCGCAGCATTTCACTCGATGATGTTCTGGACAGCCTTTATGCTATTCGCGCCCATCACTGGGCACTGGCGGCAGCGTCGGCGCTTCTGGCCTACAGTTCACTTGCGGGTTATGATCGTATTGCGCTCCTGCACCTCAAGCGCAAAATTTCCTGGCTCTTTATCGCGCTTTGTTCCTTCACCACCTACGCTTTGTCACACAATATCGGCGCCTCGGTCGTCTCTGGTGCGGTCGTGCGCTACAGGGCCTATTCCTCACAAGGTATGCCCGGCAGTGAAATCGCTGTGCTCATCGCCTTCTGTTCTTTCACATTCATTCTCGGCGTCATCATGACATCCAGCGTCGTTCTCTTGCTGGAGCCGCATATTCTCATGCGCTTCAACGAAGAACTGACACCGACCGTCTCTATCGTCATCGCACTTTTGATGCTGGCATTCGTGCTGCTTTATGTCTTTGGCAGCTGGCTGCGCCTGCGCCCGCTTCAGATCGGCAGTTTTCGTCTGGAATATCCGCGCATGTCGGTTGTTGTGCAGCAGCTCGTCGTTGCGCCGCTGGAACTGATCGGTGCCGCCGGTATCATTTATTTCGCCTTGCCAGAGGCCGGCAATCCCGGTTTCCTCATTATTCTCGGCATCTTTCTTGTCTCGTTCTCGGCCGCCCTGATCTCACACGCTCCGGGCGGTCTTGGTGTTCTGGAACTCGTTTTCCTCACCGGTTTGCCGGATATGAATCAGGCTGATGTGCTGGCAGCGCTGATCGTCTTTCGCCTCCTCTATCTTCTCATCCCATTCGCGATGTCGCTCGTGGTGGTACTGGTCTTCGAGAAGTCGCAGTTTCTCCTGCGGTGGAACGAAAAACAGCGAAAATAGAAGCGGGTCGATGGCGGAGCATAACTTTCACAAAAGCCGCCATAAATTGAATTTATTTTCCTTAAAACGGCGGCTTAAGCCGCCTATCTTGGAACCAGTTTCGCAAAGACTGCAAACTGCGAAATTGAACGCCCTCCCAAGGCTTTATTCAAGAGGAACAACGCATGCCTGCGACATTGATCATCCCTGGTTACAAGGGATCGGAAGCAGGCCACTGGCAGCGCCAATGGTTGCATGACGATCCGTCAGCATTACTCGTCGAACAGGACGACTGGCACTATCCGGTGCTATCCGACTGGATGTACGCGCTTGAAGCCAAACTCGCCGAAAATCCAGGCGCAGTTCTGGTCGCCCATAGCCTCGGCTGCGTGCTCGTCGCACATCTGGCAAGCCGCCCATCGGCAGCTCACGTGGCAGGCGCCCTTCTCGTTGCACCGGCCGATGCTGAAACCATGGCCCGCAAGGACAGCCGTTTCGAGAGCTTTGCTCCACTCCCACGCCACGAGCTGGGTTTCCCGTCCGTCGTCGTTGCGAGCCGCAATGATGAGTATATGAGCTTTGCCAAGGCTGAAGCGCTTTCGGATGTGTGGGGATCGGGTTTCGTCGATCTCGGCCATGCCGGTCACATCAACGTAGCAAGCGGCTTCAGTCGCTGGCCGGAGGGAGTTATTCTCGCATCTTCTCTTCACAGAGAACCGATAAATAACACGTTTTCCCAAGCAGCGTGACCGCAAGCCGTCCATTCTTCGAATGGGCGGCTTTCCTGTTTAGAGCATAATCCGACCCGAGTGAAACGAGGATCGATAAGATTATGCTTCAAATAAAAGAGGTTAGAGCGCCGATCTGATCCAATCAGATCGAAACGCGCTCTAAGCGCCTTGCCTGCGTTCGAGCAGAACCTTCAAAACAAGAGTTAGAAGAGCGATCAACGCAAGTGTCGAAGCCGCAGCGAAAGCACCAGCGACATTATAGTCATTGAACAGCAATTCCACCTGAAGCGGCAGCGTGTTGGTCTTGCCGCGGATTGCACCCGAGACGACCGAAGTTGCTCCAAACTCTCCCATGACACGCGCATTGCAAAGCACAGCGCCGTAGAGCAACGCCCATTTGATATTAGGCAAAGTGACATAGAAGAAGGTCTGCCAGCCATTAGCGCCAAGTGTCAGCGCCGCTTCTTCTTCATCGCTCCCCTGCACTTCCATAAGCGGGATCAGTTCACGCGCCACGAAGGGTGAAGTTACGAAAAGGCTGACAAGAAAAATCGCCGGAACCGTGAACATGATCTTGATGTCGTAGGCTTCCAGCAACGGCCCCAGCAGACCTTGTGATCCATAGAGGAAAAGATAGGTCACACCGGCCACGATAGGCGATACGGAGAACGGTATCTCTACGAAGGTAATCAGCAGCCGCCGACCCGGAAAACGGAACTTGGTTACAAGCCAGGCAACACAGACACCGAAGGCCATATTGATCGGCACCACGACGATAGCCGTGAGAATGCTCAACCAGACCGCATGCAATGTGTCGGGTTTCAATATTTCGCTCAAGAAAACACCGACACCTTTGCTGAACGCGTAGGAGAAGATGATTGCAAGCGGTGCTCCGATGCAAATCACCGACAAACCAGCCGCCAACCAGATCAACAGATTGCGCGCCGGTCCGGAGTTTCGCGCCTGTAGGCTTGCGCTAGCGTTCTGCATAACGAAGCTGCCTCGCTTGAATGAGGTTTGTCACGAGAAGCATGACGAAAGCCGTAACAAGCATCACAAATGCAAGTGCAGCAGCGGCGGGGTAGTCATATTCATCAAGCCGAATGAAAACGAGCAGCGATGTCACTTCGGTCTCGAAGGGAAGATTGCCCGAGATAAAGACAATCGAACCAAACTCGCCGAGGCTGCGCGCGAAGGAAAGCGACGAGCCTGCAAGAAAAGCCGGAAAAATGGTCGGCCAGATAATATGGGAGAATATCTGCCAGGAACTGGCCCCAAGGCTACGCGCGGCCTCTTCCACATCGGCGCTCATATCTTCCAGCACCGGTTGAACCGTACGGACCACAAATGGGATACTGGTAAAGAACATCGCAATCATGATGCCAAGCGGTGCGTAGGCAACCTTTATTCCGATTGGTTCAAGAAACCGTCCGAACCAGCCATTCTGGGCAAACAAGGTTACGAGTGCCAAACCAGCTATGGCGGTAGGCAGAGCGAAGGGAAGATCGACAGCAGCATCAATCAGACGTTTGCCCGGAAATTCATATCGCGTCAGCACCCAAGCCAGCAGAAGGCCGAACAAGCCATTGAACACGGTTGCCACCGCAGCGGCGCTCAAGGTGATCTTATAGGTTGCCAGCGCCCGGTCCGAAGTCACAATGCTCCAGAAGTCACTCCAGCCCAGACTTGCGGTCTTCAGGATCATGGCCAGAAGCGGCAGGGCTACGATCACCGCCAGATAAAGCAAAGTGCAGCCGAGGGTCAGTCCGAACCCCGGCAGCACAGAATTACGTTTCATGCTTAGAAGCGCCACTGGATTTTTCCGAAAAGCAGGCGATCCCGTCGGGGATCGCCAATTGGCTCTGTTTATTTGCCGGTGAAGAGCTGATCGAGCACTCCGCCCTCGGCGAAATGTTCTTTCTGCACCTTCTCCCAGCCACCGAAAGCATCTTCAACCGTCACGAGACGCACATCAGGATAGATATCCTTGTGCTTTGCGATGACGTCCTTGTCATGCACGCGATTGAAATTTTGAGCCAGAATCTCCTGGCCTTCCGGGGAATAGAGATAATTCAGATAAGCTTCAGCAATCTTACGCGATCCACGCTTGTCTACGACCTTGTCGACGACCGTAACTGGAAACTCCGCCAAAAGACTGACTTCGGGGACAACGACATCATACTTGTCCGGGCCTAGAACCTTCTCGGTTCCGCGTGTTTCAGCCTCGAAGGTCACCAATACGTCGCCAATGCCACGTTCGGCAAAAGTGGTCGTTGCGCCACGGCCGCCTGTATCGAACACAGGGACGTTCTTGAAAATCTTCCCGATGAATTCGTGTACCTTCGCCTGATCGCCCTTGAACGCTTCGTTCGCATAGGCAGTAGCAGCGAGATAGGTATAACGCGCATTGCCCGAGGTCTTCGGGTTCGGGAAGATCACCTTCACATCGTCACGCGCCAGATCGTCCCAATTCTTGATGTTCTTCGGATTGCCCTCACGGACAAGGAATGCAGGAAGCGAATAATAAGGCGACGAGTTGTTTGGCAGCCGCTGCTGCCAGTCCGCAGGAATCAGGTTACCCTTGTCGTGCAGGACCTGCACGTCGGTCACCTGATTGAACGTAACGACGTCCGCCTCAAGCCCTTCCAGAATCGAACGCGCCTGTTTCGAGGAACCGGCATGGGATTGATTAACGGTCAAATCTTCGCCGGTTTTCGTCTTCCAATCGGCGATGAACGCTTTGTTGACCTGCTCGTAAAGTTCCCGCGCAATATCATAGGAAACATTCAAAATTTCCGTCGGCTCCTGCGCGTGAACCGGGGCAGAGCCAAGACCAAGGGCCACCGCCGCGTATAGAATAATTTTTCTCATTAGACCCATCCCCACCGCGCTGTTTGCGAAAAGCGCTCTAATATGGATTGTTTTCAGAAAACAAATCTAACGAGAGAAGAAACAAAATCAATCTAAATCATTGATTTAAATATATAAACTACATTTCAGACCGATCGTGGAACCTGCATCCAAACCATATACCGGCATGAGAAAATAATTCTCATCCGGAGCAAAACCTTAAAAAGCATACAAAAAGGCAGGAGATTTCCACCTCCTGCCTTCGATAATTTTTCGCCTGTCTGGGCTTACCAGAAACCGCGATGCTGCCAGCACCAAAGAAAGTTATGCTCGCCACGATCCAACCGGCTGCGGCGGCGGGCTGCAATCTCTTCTGCATTCAACTTCATCTCGCGCCAAGGCTGTTCCAGAAAGGCAGGGACACGCAAAAACGCATTCTTCATTCTCGTTGCGAGCAGTTGAACAGTTCGCCTCATGCCAAGCCTCCTCATTGCATCACGCTCAAATTTGTCGCGCTTTCGCCGCAACAATGAACGATGCGTTAATTTTGAAGGCTTCCGGACTTTTGTCAATAACCTACTTATTTTATCGGAGTTAACGGTGTGAAATAATTTGCGAGCCAGCCCGGCCAGCTCGCAAATTTATTCCTGCTAAACCTCGTAGTCGTTTGAAGGCGTGATACGGACCTTGCCGATGTGGCGTCCGTTCATCGACTCGATCTTGAACTCCAAGCCGTCAGCCGCGAAGTTTTCGCCCCCCAGCGGCAAATGTCCCAGGTGCCAGAGAACGTAGCCTGCAAGGGTTGTATAACGGTCACCATCATCCACAAGGTCGCGCTCCAATAGACCGCTCAACCTGCGGATATCGGTAAACCCGTCCACAAGATAACCACCCTGCCCGTCCGACTGAGCGACAGCCGCCACTTCATCTTCGTCCGGGAATTCGCCAGCGATAGCTTCGAGAACGTCAGTCGGCGTCACGACCCCCTCGAAAGAGCCATGCTCGTCAACAACCACTGCAATCTGTACAGGAGAGTTGCGTAGCTGCTCCATGACGCGCAACACGTTCGCATTCTCGTGCACGACAAGCGGCTGTTTTACCGTTTTATCCCAGTCGATAGGCTTCCTATCGCCGATATCGAGTAGCAGATCTCTGACCAGCGCCACACCAACGAACTCATCGACCTGACGGCGCGCAACAATGACGCGCGAATGCGACAGCTTGCGAATGGCCGCATCAAGCTCCGCCTCGTCTTCATCGAGGTCAAGCCATTCGATCTCATTGCGCGGAGACATGATGGAACGCACCGGCCGATCAGCCAGATCGAGAACGCCACGGATCATCTCTTTTTCTTCTGGGAGAAAAATATCGCTGGCCGCCGTCTGCTGGGCAATAACGTCAACCGTGTCGGAGAGCGGATTCTCCCCGCGACTGCCACCGAGCAGACGCAGGACCGCACCGGCCGTGCGCTCCCGCAGATCGTTGGTAGTTACAAGCTTCTCACGGTTGCGTCGCGACATCTGGTTGGCCGCTTCGATCAACACCGAGAAGCCGATAGCCGCATACAGATAGCCCTTTGGAATATGGAAGCCGAAACCTTCCACCACCAGGCTGAAGCCGATCATCATCAGGAAGCCGAGACAAAGGATGACGACGGTGGGGTGCTTGTTGACAAAATCCATCAGCGGCTTGGAAGCAAGCATCATCACGCCAATGGCAATAACGACAGCGATCATCATGACCGGCAGATGCTGAACCATGCCTACAGCAGTGATTACGCTATCCAGCGAGAACACAGCGTCAAGGACAACAATCTGAACGATCACCTGCCAGAACACGGCATGCACGACCTTGGAACTTTTAGGCCCATGATCACCCTCTAGCCGCTCGTGGAGCTCCATGGTGCCCTTGGCAAGCAGAAACAGACCACCGATCAGCATGATGATGTCTCGGCCCGAGAACGACATCCCCATCAACGAGACCAATGGCTCGCGCAGGGTAACAATCCAGGAAATCGAAGCGAGCAGCACCAAGCGCATCAAAAGAGCCAGAGTAAGACCGATCAGCCGCGCGCGATTGCGTTGGTGCGGGGGCAGCTTGTCAGCCAGAATGGCAATGAAGACGAGATTGTCGATACCGAGAACGATCTCGAGTACCACCAATGTCACCAAACCTATCCAGGCATTGGGGTCGGCAATCCAGTCCATGGACCAGTCCATGATATGTCGGCTCCTTTAAAGATCAGCAGAAACAGAAATTGGAAAATTCAGCGCAAGCAGTTTGTGGCCGGGCCGCTATTGTGCGGGCCAGCCTGATGCAGACGAAGATTATCGGGAATTGTTCAATACGCGCGAAGTCCGAACACCCCTCCGGGGAACTCGGACTTCGAGAAGACGAATCGTCAGAACTGTCGTCGGGCATTAAGCGCGATGAACCTTACATGGGGCGCTTGCGAGGCATGAAGCCTCAGCGACACCGGTTGCCATATGGAACATATGGTTCTGCTATTAAGCAGACCGAAGCCTGCGGCACAAGAGGCCGATCATTCAGCCGGTGAGACGTGAACGCGGCGCTTGCGCTCCCGGCGCGGGCGAGCTTTGAAAAAACGTACACCGATGACCGTCGCGATAATGGTGAGAATAGTGATTCCGATCACAAACCAGAACATGTGATCGCCGTCCATCCTGGCAAAAATGCCAGCGCCACGTCCTGCCAGCCAGCCGGGAAGGAACATCAGCGGAGCCCATACCAACGCAGAGAGAACGTTGGCTGTCTGGAAGCGCGTCTGATCCATGGACATCATACCTGCCACCATCGGCACCGTGCAACGTACGGGACCGAAGAAACGCCCCAGAAACACCGCCGAAAAGCCATAGCGACGGAAAAGAAGGCGTGCGCGCGCCACGCCGCTACGATGCTTGTTGAGCGGCCACTTGTGAATGATATTGCGGCCAAGCCACCAGCCAAGAAAATAGGAAATGATGTCGCCAATCACAGCGCCGATGATTGCGCCAATGATGACGGGAATGGGTTCGATGATTCCGGCACCCACGAGGCCGCCGATGGCGATCATTATCGGCGTAGCTGGAATGAACATTCCTATAATGGCGAGAGATTCGCCGAAGGCGATAATCCCCACGATAGGCCCAGCCCATGCCCGATGATCGGAAATAAACTGTCCGAGATCGCCTATTATACTTTCCATTCCGTCCTCAAATGTCGCGAACCGGATTTTGAAACGATGTGAGCCGTTCCTATTTTCTTCGGCAAGGGCAACCCGGTGCATAAAGCGCCTTGCTCTGATAAGTTTTTGGGGCGGTGTCGGTATCCATGGATTCAGGACAACTACCAACCGATCAAGTCTTTTATATGCCGTAGCTTCTCAGACAAGCATCAAAAATTGATGACATGGCTGCGACATTTGCAGCGTAGTCCTACTCCCTGAACAAAACCTCCCCGCCGGACGGTATAAGTCCAGCATTGCCGAATATGGAGTCCTCTGGTTCCGCTTACAACGCTGCAAACGTGAAAAAGTGAATCAAATCAAGAATCTCTTATTCTTGATTCTCTAAAACGCCTCCAAACAGATGCAACCAGAATAAGTAACCTTAAAAAAGACACGCCTTGCGGGCAAAGATGGAAATCGAAAACGTCCGCATTTCTGGGCTTTCTGCGCAAGCTGTCATTTTTTTCAGAAAATTTGCGACTGGAGGCTAGACAGGTTGAAAAGAGGCCGTTATAGAACCGCTCACTTCACCGGGGCCGCTGCCTCGGCAAAGCGAGTGGGTGATTAGCTCAGTTGGTAGAGCAGCTGACTCTTAATCAGCGGGTCGTAGGTTCGATCCCTACATCACCCACCATTTTCTCTTTTGAAAACAAACGCTTCCGCTGATAACAGACCCTGATGGGTCGGACGTACTTTGTCGTAATCCGATCAAGTACACGCCGTATCGGCTGCAGGTCTGCTTTCATTTTCAAGCACATCGGCTTTGGTTTTCTAACTCCCCTCCCAATACATTACCGATAATTAATTGGCATATTCATATGCGGTTCATCTAAAAAGACAGACATTACTCGTACGCCATTTAGCGGCGCGCCTGTAAAAGAGTAACGGAGTCAAATAGCCATGAAATCGAAGACCGCATTTATCGCTGTAATTGCAACATCTTTGCTTGCTGTTCCCGCACTTGCACAAGAAAATAGCAGTGCAAATACTGATAAACCGGCAGCAGAGACGGCCGTTTCCCCGAAAAAAGATATGAAGGGCCAGCGCGGCCCCATCGATCTTGAGAAATTCTCGCGTATGGATGACCTTAAGGCCGCCGACACCAACGGCGATGGCGTACTTTCTCGAGACGAGATCGAAGCATTGGCGCTTAAGCGCGTCGTGAGCCGTGCGGCCGATCGCATGGAACGTCGTCTTGACGTCAATGGCGATGGCAAGGTCACGCTTGCGGAAGTTGAAAACCAACGCAAGAAGGAATTCGCTGCATTGGATCGGAACGAGGATGGCAAAATTGATCGCAGCGAAATGCGCACTGCGAAGATGAACCATCACGCAAAGGGCTCACACCATAAGGGTCCACACCAGATGGGCAATCACAAAGGCCCAATGAAGGGTCAGGCAGAGAAGCCACAGGAATAAATCTGAAATAAAAACCCGGGCTCAACTCCCGGGTTTTTTTATGCGTCAATATCTACGGCGCCAATCAGGAACGGATAACGCCCTTCTTGAAGATGATATTGCCATAAAGCCGCTTCTCACCAGTGCGAATAATCGCGAAGGCGTCACGAGCGCGGTGATAAAAAGCGAATCTTTCAACCGGATCGACGGAAATCTTCCGGCCCTCCGCCTTTTCTATGACCGTTTCGAATTCCTTGAAGATCGCCGGCGTTTCATTAGGCGCTTGCATGACAGCCGCTGGCTTGTCGACAAAATCGTCCAAAGGCAGCAGCGACAGCACGGCTTCGGCCATATCGGTTGCAGTGATCCCCGGAAAATCTAGCACGTGTACACCGGAGGACTGCGCCGGGTAATTAGCATCGACAATCACGAGATCGTCCCCGTGCCCCATATCTGCAAGGACCTCGAGCAGCGAACCGGTCAGCAGTGGATTGATATTCTTCAACATAAGAAGTCAGTTCCCATAAAATTCCGTCGCCTCACACTAGAGCATTTCCAGCAAAAGTGCGAAGCGGTTTTGCGTGGGATAATGCGTAAAAACAAAACGATAGAGCGCTTCCAAGATTCAGTTTCAACCGGAACCGCTCTGAGCAACTCACTTTCACAATCGCAAGGTTCAAGTGCCGCTTCGCGATAATGAGGGCATACGATCTTATTTGGTTGTCGGGTCCAGCTTGTCACGCAGCCAGTCACCGACAAAGCTGATCGACAGCGTCGTGAACATGATTACGAATGACGGCGCAAGCATGATCCACGGCGCACGGGTAAGATACTCACGGCCATAACCGACCATATTGCCAAGGCTGGTCATTGGCGGCTGCACGCCCAATCCCAGAAACGAAAGGCTGCTTTCGAGGAGAATAATTTCCGGAAATGTCAGCGTCATGGAAACAATCAGCGTCGAAGCAATATTCGGCAGGATATGCTTGAGATAAACACGTGACGGTGTTGCGCCGAGTTGGGTGACTGCTGCTGCATAGCCTTGCGCGTTCGCCGAAACAGCCAGTCCGCGTGCGATACGGGCATACCGTTCCCAGCCATAGAAGCCCATAAGGCAGGTCAAAAGCAGAAGTGAGCTACCGAAGAATGCAAGTACGGCAAGCGACAGGATCAGGAATGGCAGTGCTGCCTGAAAATCTGCCAGCATGACGACAACCTGCTCTACGGCACCTCGAAAATAGGCTGCCAGAAAGCCAAGCGTCGTGCCGAATACCGCCGAGATAATCGTTGCGCCGAAAGCAATGAGCAACGAAATGCGAATGGACTCGATCAGGCGTGAAAGCACATCACGTCCCAGCTCGTCGGTACCCAGCCAGTGCTGCGGATTTCCCGGCAGTGCGAGGCGGTTTTTCAAATCGAAAGCTGTGATGTTGTAGGGCTTTATCCAATCCCCAGTCATAGCAATCAGGATCATTGCCGCGATCCAGATAAAGCCGATGATGACCATAAGCGGAATGCGCGAACGACCCTTTTTCGGTTGCACTGAAACAGCGGCTGCATTGGCGGTTACATCCGTCATCGGTCCAACCTCACGCTTTGCCCTGCGTCTGACGCAGACGCGGATCGAGATAACCATAGAGAAGATCGACGATGAAATTGGAGATTACCATCGTCACTGCCACGAGCAGCAATATGCATTGCACGATAGCGAGATCGCGATTGGCGACGGAAACCACGAGCAATCTGCCCACCCCCGGCCAGGAAAAGAGTGATTCAACGACCACTGCACCTGCAATCAGCGACCCCACCATGAAACCCACGATGGTGACGATTGGAATAGCCGCGTTGGGTAGTGCGTGCCGCCAAACGACATTCCGCCAGGACACACCTTTTGCACTAGCTGTGCGAATATAAGGCTGCCCCAGAATCTCGATCATTGCGCTGCGGGAAAAACGCGCCAGTATCGCGGCGCCACCGAGCCCCATGGTGATTATGGGCAGAATGGCGTGCATCCAGCTATCCTGTCCGCCAGAGGGCAACCATCCCAGCGAAACCGAGAAGACCAGCACGAGAAGCAGCCCTAAAACGAAGCTTGGCAAAGTGAAGCCTATGACGGCGGTCGCCATGACTGCCCGGTCAATAGCGCTGTTGCGGTGCAGAGCAGCATAAATACCGGCGGGAATGCCCAGTCCAAGTTTGATCAGAAGTGCGGGTATCGTCAGTTGGAGGGTGGCCGGAATGCGTTCAACCACAAGTGCGATTGCCGATTGGCCGTCACGCATCGATATTCCAAGATCACCGCGTGCAATGGCTCCGAAATAACGCAGATATTGCTGCCAGAGTGGATCGTCGAGCCCCCAGTTCTTCCGGAAAGCGGCTATGGCTTCAGGTGGAGCGTCAGGTCCCATGATGATCTGGGCAGGGTCACCGGACATGCGCAAGACAACAAACGCGAATGTCACCACAAGAAGAATGGTCACAAACGCGCGAAACCCGCGAACCATCAAAAATCTAAGCATGAATGTCGTCCGTCTGCAGAGTTCCGGCAAAGTGGCAAGCCACTTTGCGTCCCGCTGGCATGTCGAGGAGTTCAGGTGTCTCGTTGCTGCAGCGCGGAGCGGCAAAACGACAGCGTGGATGAAAGGCACAGCCGTTGGGCCGTGCGGCAGGATTAGGCGGCTCCCCCTGCAGGATGATGCGGTCACTGAGAGGTATCCCCGCGACGGGGACACTGGACACGAGTGCCTGCGTATAGGGGTGAAACGGTCGGGCAAAAATTTCGTCCGAAGATGCCTCTTCTACGATACGGCCCAGATACATGACCGCGACACGATCCGCGATGTTACGCACCACCTTCAGATCATGGCTGATGAAAACCATGGCGATGCCTTCGCGCTCCTGCAAGTCCCGCAAGAGATTCACAACTTGCGCCTGAATGGAAACATCCAACGCCGACACAGGTTCGTCGCAGACAATGAGTTGCGGTTTACACGCGATGGCTCGAGCGATGACAACACGTTGACGCTGTCCGCCCGAAAGCTCGTGAGGGTAGCGCGAAGCCTGATCTGGACGAAGCCCGACCGCTCGCATCAGTTCCGCAACGCGCGCTTTCTGCTCAACTGGAGTTCCAATTCCATGAATCTCCAGCGGTTCGGCAATCTGGCGGCCAATCGGGAGTCGCCGGTCCAGAGCAGCCAGAGGATCCTGATAAACGAGCTGCATACGTGCTCGCAATGCGCGCCAGCTTGCAGTCTTTTGAGGCGGCAACGCCGAGCCTTCGAAAGTAACCTCTCCTTCGCTGGGATCTTCCAGACCGAGAAGCAAACGCCCCGTTGTGGACTTACCGGAACCGGATTCTCCAACAATTCCCAGAGTCGTCGCCGGAGCGACCGATATCGAGAGTCTGTCGACAGCGCGCACAGCAACCGGTTGTGCAAAAAAGCCCTTGCGCGACGTATAGGTTTTGACGAGGTCGCGAGCTTCGATGAGAGCGGCGGTCATTGTGCTATTGCCCTTGTGCCCGCCGGGATTGAAATATGACCGCCCATCGATGACGGCGAATGCGACGAGGCCGGATAGGGATGAAAACAGGCGACTGCACGTCCCTCACCGGCATCATCCTGCGGAACACCGAGCCTTGGGAGGCTACGCGCGCAGAGATCCGTTGCACTCAAACAGCGTGGAGAAAACGCACAGCCTGACGGAAGCTTGCCGGGCTCTGGCACCGTGCCATCGATAGGGATCAGACGACTGCGCCCACCGTTGAGACTGGGAATGGAGTCAAACAGGCCGTGCGTATAGGGATGGCGCGGAGCGGCAAAGAGCGCATCGGTCCGTGCCTGTTCGACAATGCAGCCGGCATACATGACGGAAACTCGTTCGCAAATTTGCGAAACAGCACCTAGATCATGGCTGATAAAGACCACGGCCATGCCGGTTTCGGCACGCAAGGCGGCCAGCAAATCGAGAATCTGAGCCTGAATCGTTGCATCAAGCGCCGTCGTGGGCTCGTCAGCGATAAGGATGTCGGGATTGCCTGCAAGCGCCATGGCGATCATCAAACGCTGGTTTTGACCACCGGAAAACTCGTGCGGATAATTATCAATACGGCGACGTGCATCGGGAATTCCAACCAGTTCCATCAACCGTAGGGCTTCTGCTCGGGCGGCCGCCCCCTTGATATGACGATGAAGCAGCACAGCCTCCTCGATCTGACGCCCAACCCGGATAACAGGGTTCAAGGAACTCGACGGATCCTGAAAGATCATCGCAATACGCCCACCGCGAATGTTTTCGAGCGTACCGCGCGACGCAGTCAGTAATTCTGTTCCCTCAAGGAGAGCGCTACCGGAGATCGACGCCTTCTTCGGCAGGAGGCCGAGCGCCGCAAGCCAGGTCACCGACTTGCCGCAGCCGGATTCACCGACAAGTCCCACGGCTTCGCCTCGTTCAATCGAGAGATCGATACCATGCAGAACCGGTACGCCATCAAAGGCTACCTTGAGATTGGAAATTTCGACCAGCGGCATCATGCAATCCTTCTGGTTCATTCACAGTCGCGGGGCTTGAAACCCCAAAGGAAAAGCGAGCCCGACTGAACCGGGCTCGCCTCTACGAATGGATCAGGCCCAGTTGTCTTTGCGGAAGTCCATTGCGAAAGCGGGCGCTGCCTTCCACTTCAGAGACTTCGGCTTGGCAGTGAAAGTCGCATTCTGATGCAGGACCGTGTAGGCAGGGTCTTCCCGTTCGCAGATTTCCAGCATCCGCTTGAATGCTTCCTTGCGCTTAGCATGATCGGTGCTGGTCTCCAGAATGACTGAGAGCTTGTTCGCTTCCTCATTCGTCCATTCGCCGACCTGCTGCTGCTGACCGTTCGGACCATGCTGGCTGACGATGGAAGAAACCGGATCATTGAACGGCGCGGAGTTGGACCAGTCACGCACGGCGCGGCCCGGGCTTTTTTCCAGAACCTGTTGCCAGTTTTCCTGCATCTGGATTTCGACGTTCAGGCCCACCTGGTTCCACATCTCCACGAGGACCTGCGCAGTCGGGGTCTGGTTGGTATAGTAATTGTTGAGCAGGCGGTAAGGGATTGCATCACCCTTGTAACCGGCTTCCTTCAGAAGCTGTTTGGCGAGATCCGGGTTATACTCCGGAACATTCCAGCCCTGAACGAACATATCGCCGTAGTAATCCCACTGAAGACCAGCCGGAACGACAGTACGACCGGCCCACAGCGAATCCACGATGGCCTGACGATCAATCGCATGGGTGAATGCGCGACGCACCAATGGATTTTCCAGCTGAGGATGGAACTTGTCGAACACGGTCAGACGATGGTTGAGGATCGTGCCGCCCTGAACTTCGAAAGCGTCATTCTTTTCGATGCCTTCGATCTGGTCTGGTGGAATATCGCAAGCAAACTGGTATTCGCCAGAGAGCAGACCATTGATGCGGGACGCAACTTCCGGCACTTCGATGAAGCGGATCTGCTTTAGCGGCGGACGCCCGCCCCAATATTCGTCGTGCGCTTCAAGCACCAGCATATTGTCCGGCTTGAACTCGACAACCTTGTAAGGTCCGGTGGTAACCGGCTTGCGCGCCCAGTCGAGATAGCTGGGGGATTCTTCCCAGCCGCGACGGCTCATGATCTGGCTGCCGTAACGCGAGATACGGCCTTCCATGGTTACGTCGGGTGTACCATTTTTGAAGCGCACCGTGTATTTGTCGACCACTTCGACACCCAGTAAGGCTGGCCACGAGCGGCGTGCAGTCGCGGGCACTTCAAGCGGCAACTCCTTGCTTTCACGACCGAGCGGGTTTTTCTCCGAGACGTAAATCGTCTTGCCTTCGGCTGGCTGCGTATCACCGAACATGCGTTCCTTGCCAAAAGTGAAGGCAACGTCTTCGGCGGTAATCTCGTCACCGTTGTGGAACTTCACACCCTGCCGGAGTTTCAGTTCAACGGTCTTGTCGTCGATGCGGGTCCATTCGGTCGCAAGACCTGGTACCGCTGAAAGACCACCCAGCCAGTCGCGGTCGATCAGTGCTTCCCAAAGGCTGGAGAAGAAAACACGTTCACCGACATTCGACTGTTCGCGAAGAACGTCGAGCGTATTGCTGTTCGCCACTTTCTGCACGGCAATGGTGATCGATGGGCGATTGTCAGCCTGTGCTATTGCAAAGCGCGGCAGGATGAGCGAGCCAGCGGCACCGGCTGAAAGGCCGAGCATCCCGCGTCGGGTCAGATTGATCATTTGGTTGCTCCTGAGATCAATGGTTGCGCGTTGTCAGCCCTTGCGGGCCAGATCTGTAATGGGTGAGTGTCCGGTCGGCATGAGACAGCCGCCACGACAGAGCCTTCTGGGCGTAGTCGCGAACGAGAGCCGCATAAGCGGGGTCTTCAGCCAGATTTTTGAATTCGTGCGGGTCTGTCTTCAGGTCGAAGAACAGCGGCGGCAGGGCCGCAAAATGCACATACTTGTAGTTTTCATCTTCGATCACACAGAGGCTGCAATCGTCCTGGGAAAGCTGGACCGAGTTCTGCGGCTGATCGTAGAATACGTCGCGAAAATCGAACTCGTAATGCAGTTCGGTACGCCAGTCGGTGGGTTTCCCCTCGCCCAGAAACGGCAGTAGCGAACGTCCGTCGCAGGCGCGTGGCGTTTCCCCGCCCAGCCATTCGAGGATGGTCGGCATAACATCGATGCTTTCGGAAAAGCTATCTTCGATCTGGCCAGCGTATCGGTTCTGTCCTGCATCCTTTATGACCAAAGGAATGCGGAAGCTCTCGTTATTATAACCGATCTTGCCGAGTAGATGATGATCGCCGAGCTGCTCGCCGTGGTCGCTGGTGAAGATGATTAGTGTGTCGTCCCACTGATCAGTTTCATCGAGATAAGCGAAGACCCGCCCCAGACAATCGTCGATTTCCGTGATCAGGCCACAATACGTGGCCCGCATCTGGCGAATCTCGCCCTCGTCCAGCGTTGCACCCGAACCTTCCGCTCCATGAAAGAACGAACCGCGCCTGATATGATCGATATAATGCTTCATAAGCGGATGCTGCGCCGCCTCGGCATCCGGATTGTCGGCGCGAACGGGCGCAGGCATATCTTCGGCCTTGTACATTGCATGATAAGGCGCGGAGGCGACAAACGGCGGATGCGGGCGATAATAGCCAAGATGCAGGAAGAAAGGCTTGCCGTCCCTTCCCTTCAAATATGTCAACGCGCGTTCCGTGAAGAATGTAGAATCCGAAAACTCCTTCGGGATCCTCGATGGCTTTTCGGTAGCACCGGGAACGGAATGCTCACCCTCCGGCAGCCAGATATCCTCGCGGTTCTCTGGCAGTTCAAAGCCGTTCTGTGCCACCCAGCCAAAATACCCATCCATATTGGGTTCAAATGCGCCAACCGAGCGAAACCCGTCCATGATATCACCAAGGACCGTAAAACGCGGATCTCTGGGAGAGGTCGCGCGTGGATCAGGCGTCGTCGTCGTGTAACCGATGAGTGCAGGATCATAGCCGATGGCGCGCAAGGCTTTGCCGAGGTTCAAATGGCGCTGATCGAGCGGAACCGTGTTCTGCACTGCCCGATGGTTCATCAGATAGAGGCCCGTAAGCAGGCTTGCCCTTGCAGGTCCACACGGCACACAGGTCGTGACGTGATTGCGGAAGGTCAGTCCTTCCCCGCAAATGCGATCAAGATTGGGAGTTTTGAGGAAGGGTTCGCGACCCTCCGCCCGCATCAGGTGGGGGATAAAATCTGCTCGCCATTGATCAACGACGATAAGCAGGACATTTTTTCTGGTCATGTTGGCCTCGTTATTTCCGAGGCTTACTAGGACCCTTATATATCAAGGGCATGACCCTTGTGTAATGTTTTGGTGAAGCTCTGATTACAGAAACGCCGGCCAGAGGCCGGCGTTTCACATAGATCAAAGGAATAGCCAATTATTCCGTCTTGGCTTCGATATCGACCTTGTCGAGCAGAGAGATCGGATCTTGCGATGCCGCTAACATCTCGAGAGCCCCAATGCCCTTTTCAGCTTTCGCCTTGACGGTGAGCTCGA
The DNA here is from genome assembly GCF_002975205.1 of Ochrobactrum vermis. Classification (NCBI taxonomy): domain Bacteria; kingdom Pseudomonadati; phylum Pseudomonadota; class Alphaproteobacteria; order Hyphomicrobiales; family Brucellaceae; genus Ochrobactrum; species Ochrobactrum vermis. Next base: position 1,709,252 of record NZ_PCOC01000001.1, read on the forward strand.
AAATATTCGGCTTTGCGAAGAACGTAGAAAGCGTCGTCACAACATTCTGCAATTGTGGTTGATCCACTACCAGTTCCTGCAGAGCTGCCGCAGCAATCAGGGACATCGTGCTGCGCACTTCGTCTTCAGACATATTATTTTCTTCGGCATAAAGCTTAATGCCCTTGGCGATGAGACCTTTTTCCTCAACCTTCAGATTGACCTGCTGAGCCTTGAGCCCAAGCAGCGCTACCTGCATCATCACCTTGTCACCAGAGAAGAACTCCTTGGTGAAGCCACCCATCAAACCGGACATGGATACGGCACCCATATCTTTTCCGCTGATAGAAATGTCCTTGATAATCAGATTCTGGTTGGCTTCATCCCAGCTTGCCTCGAAGTTTGAGGACATGGTGAGACGATCATAGCCGAGCTTCCGAAGCTGCTGGTAGAATTCATCATCAGCTTGTGTCGGCACTTTGAGCGACATGTCCTCATAAGCGACGCGCACATCGGTCGGAATGCCGTTGTAAGGCTTGTTGAGAGCGACTTCATAGCTCTTCATGGCGAACTGAATGCGTTCAGGCAGCGAAGGAACCGACGATTCTTCGGCTGCGGCCTGATCTGTGTCGTCCGAGGTCTCCTCGTCTGCATCCACATCTTCAGACTTTTCATATGGCAGATCAGCGTCGATCCCCACGACCCGAAGCGTGCCGAATTCCGGAAGCATGGTCGTGAAAGGAAAGTTTTCAATTTCGTCGTCATTCAGCGACGCAAACTTTTTCAAAGCTTCAACGGAAGTCGCCCAGGAGAAGCCCTTCAAGGAAGCTTCCTCCATCTTCATGTAGTCCTGGCCTTCGGAGAACGCAAAACCTTTGATGGTGGCATCCATCTTCTGATTGTCGAAGGCAACTGCAATGCGTTCGATTCCGCCTTTGCCCTTCGATGCATCAGTCGGTTCTATCTTCATGCCAAGCATTTCGACATCGCCCTTGCCGATCGTGTCAAAGAGTGAACTCAACTGAAGAATAAGCTCACGCGTTTCTTCCGGTGAAAGTTCATTCGCTTTTTCGAGAGACTGGAGCTTTTCCAAGGTTTCGGTAAACGGTACGGCAGGCATACGAGCCGTGAAACCGTTGCTGCGAATTTCATCGTAGCTGAAGCTCGCATCCTTCGTCTTCATGACGATATTTTTCGCCGAAAACGGACCGTAGACCGGCTTTGCTTCCTTGTCGTCCGGGCCTGCCTTTTCGGTATAGAGACGGGCCAGGAAGACACCATCGATGTCTTTGCCTTCTGCGGCACCCATGGTGCCTGTCATCTTGTCCGTGACTTTTTCACCGTCTTCACCCGGCACTTCAATCGTGAAGTCGAATGCCGTGCCGCCGGCTGTATAACGAGTGACCTTACCGAGGTTGATATCTTCCAGTGCAACGTCCTTGTAGACGATGTTCTGTTCGTTATTCGCAACGGTCTGTACAACCTTGATTTCCTGAGCGGTCAGGCGCTTTGCCGAGAAACGACCAACGCGTTCCGGCAGCGTGAGGCCGCTATTGCCAAATGTGTCCTTCAGCATGGCGCCATCGAAATTAGCTTCTTCGATCGCTACGCTTGGAATGGAAATCTTGTAGTTTCCGATCTCCGTATCGATGCCAGACGCATTCAGCATACCTGTAAGGAACAGAAACTTGGGACGACCGTCAACCGAAGCAATACGGACGTTGGAACCATCCTTCAACGGCAACGTCACGTCGCGCAGATGAATACGTCCGAGAAAATCTGCCTCCACCGAAGAGGCCTTGCCGCCACGCTTTTCAAGCTGCGACGTAATGGTCTTCTCAAGTGTGATCTTGTATCCGGTCAAACCGGCGGCAGCGATAGCGATTACCGCAACAGCCGCCCACAGCGCCTTGCGTCCACCCTTGCGGGTTCCGTTCTTTGCCTGCTCCACGATGCTGGTCCTTTCAGCGCAAATTAAAACGGTGTCTGTGCAAGCCATTGCCTAGAACGAATTCGCAGACGAAAGGGAGGCTTCGACATTGCGTTAATACGACTAAAACAACTGCTTAAAACACACAGCCTGAATCGGTCAGGCAGACAAATGCTCTAACTACCTGAAATTGCAAGCGCAAGCAGGGCCGCAAAATTTTCTCACAATATTTTACAGTTTGCTCAAGCAATACTCGAACAAAGTAACGCGCAAAGCATTCATGATCTCGATGAAATATCTACGCAGCCATTTCACTACCGAACCGGTTACTGGTCAGCTCATTCAAACACACGGATACTACCAGCCGCTCAAAGTGGCTGATCGGGATGCGGAGATGAACCATAGGCTCCCAAAATGGATTGATCGAAGTTCACGATGGCGCCGGTCATCAAACCGGACTCTTCCGAGGCCAGAAATGCTATTGCGCGCGCGACTTCGGCTGGATCAATCAGCCTGCCGAAAGGCTGGCTCCGGGCCGCTTCATCGAGCCAGTTCTCCGGCGCATTGTGAAATTCGCGTTGGATGCGGTCTTCGCCGTCCGATGCCATCCAGCCGATATTCAGGCTATTGATGCGGATTCGATTACGCAGGACTGAATAGGCTACATTACGGGTCAGCGTGTCCAAGGCCCCTTTGGAAGCGCAATACGCTGCAATGAAGGGCTGACCGCCCATGGACGACATCGAAGAAATGTTGACGATCGTTCCCTCGACCTTCTCGCGACGAAACAGCTTTATCGCTTCTTGAATGAGGAAGAACGGCGCGCGCGTGTTCACCGCAAACAAACGGTCGAACAGTTCCGGACTTGTGTCCAGAATGGTGCCACGATCTGTCAAGCCAGCGGCGTTTACAAGAACATCAAGCTTTCCAAATGCACGGTCGGCTTCGATCATGATCTTGCGGCAGTCTTCCACCTTCTCAAGATCGGCCTGCACGAAAACGGCTTTGGTTCCAAAACTTGCCAACTGATCGACTTGCACCCGTCCTTTTTCAACGGAACGCCCGCATATCACGAGGCCTTCCACGCCCCTTTCTGCAAACAGTTTCGCGGTTGCTGCCCCAAGTCCCTGCGTGCTTCCGGTAATGACAGCAACTTTTCCGTTGAATTGTCCGTCCATTCTGCGCTCCGAAAATCCGGTCAAACCCTGCCGCCCAGTTCAGCGGTCAGGTCGGCAAGTTCCTGCCCACCCGCCATGAGGCTTTGTAATTCGTCCATGTCCACATCGTTTTTCGTACGCGTTCCAAGCGTCACACCGCGATTGAGAACCGTGAACTTGTCCCCGACCGCATGGGCGTGGCGAACATTGTGCGTGATGAAGATCACCCCCAACCCGCGCGAACGCACCAGATTGATGTATTTGAGAACCATCGCCGTTTGCCGCACACCCAGCGCAGAGGTCGGTTCATCGAGGATCAGTACTTTTGCGCCGAAATAAACGGCGCGGGCAATCGCCACACATTGGCGTTCACCACCGGAAAGCGTTCCGACAGCCTGCTGCGGATCACGGACATCGATCCCGATCTTGCGCATCTCTTCGCGCGTCACTTCTTCGGCCTGCTGTGTGTCGAACCAGCGGAACGGCCCGACACCTTTTGTCGGCTCGCGTCCGAGAAAGAAATTGCGCATGACCGACATCAGCGGGATCATCGCAAGATCCTGATAGACCGTAGCAATGCCATGATCGAGAGCATCGCGTGGGCTTTTGAAGGTGACCGGCTTTCCGTCGACCAGAAAGTCCCCGCTCGTCGGCCTGTGAACCCCGGAAAGCGTCTTGATCAGGGTCGATTTACCAGCGCCATTGTCGCCAAGCAGACAATGAACCTGTCCTGGTTCGACGCTCAATGAAACACCGTTCAGAGCAATGACCGGACCGAAATGTTTAACGAGATTGCGGACTTCGATGATGGGTGTCGTCATGGCAAACCTCCCTCTCAGCGCTCGCCCGTAGCGCGCTTGCGAATGAAATTGTTGAAGAGCACCGCGATGAGAAGCATCCCGCCAAGGAAGACCAGATACCAATCCTGGTCGATCTGGGTATAGGTCAGCCCAATCAGCACCATGCCAAAGATGATCGCGCCGAAGAATGCGCCAATTGCAGAACCATAGCCGCCGGTCAGCAGACAGCCGCCAATGACCGCAGCGATAATCGCCTCGAATTCCTTCTGGAAACCGCGACGCGCATCGGTTGAGCCGGCATCAAGAACGGTAAGGATAGCTACTAATGCCGCAGCCATGGCTGTGCACATGAACAACGTCGTCTTGACGCGACGCACGGGGACACCGGAATTGCGTGCAGCCAGAGCATCGCCGCCCGCTGCGAAAATCCAGTTGCCGAAGCGCGTGCGCACCAGCACATAGGTTGCAATAAGCGCGATGGCGATGAACCACAGAACTTCGACCGGCACGCCTTTTACCGAAGGCTCACCATTGGGGAATTTGTCAATCAGGTCATTTTCAGCCATCCAGGCGAAAAATCCCTGAAACGCATCGCCGGAAAAAAGCCCGGCAAGATAACTGCCTGCAACAGCTTCCTTGACACCGCGCAACTGTGTAGCGCCACCTGTCGCCCATTTCAGCCCGACCAGTGACAAGCCACGTAGAATGAACAGGAAAGCGAGCGTTACGATGAAGGATGGCAGCCCCGTCCGGATAACAATCTGGGCATTCACCACACCCACGAATGCAGCAAACAGCAAAGTGACGAGGATGGCGACACCGAGCGGCACCTGCCACACGACCAGAGCCGCAGCGAAGATTAGACCTGCAAAAGCCACCATCGACCCAATGGACAGATCGAACTCACCGCCGATCATGAGAAGCGCCGCAGCGACGGCCAGAATTCCAAGCTGCGAAGCGGGAGCCATGAAATTCATGATGCCGGCTGCGGTAAACATCGCGGGATTGGCAACTGAGACGAAAAAAATCGTAATAAGGATCAGGCCGGAAACCGCTCCCAATTCGGGCCTGCTCAGGAGCCGCTGCAATGGGCTTGCCGACTGCAATCGCTCATCCTTCGATAGCGCCGTCTTTTCGGTCTTTTGGTGGGGAAGTGGCTCACTCATGATCTTCTCCTGCTGCATTCTGGCAGCCTGCCCAAGGTTCAGGGCTGCTGGAGCGCATCTCGAAAAGTGTAAGCGGTCTTTCGGATCGGATGCGCATCAAAATCAATTCACTAGAGCATAAATACAGAGACCCGTTCCCGCCCATTTTCATGGGCGGGCTCAATGTCGTATGGTCGAAATTATGCTTAGCGGATACCCTTGGCCGAAAGTTCCACGACCTGCTTAGCCTTATCCTTGGTGATAAGGTTCGGGCCAGATGGAACATTGCCACCCGGCATCAGACCGTACTTCGCATTAAGCGCAAGGAACGATACCGGCAGATAGCCTTGCAGGAACTGCTGCTGGTCGATGGCGAAGTCTGCCTGTCCCTTTTCAACGGCCTCCAGGAAGCCAGCCGACATATCGAACGTCGCAACGTGGATTCCGCTGCGACCGCTCTCAGCAGCAGCTTTTACAGCAGGTTCACCTGCAAGTGTTGCATTGAGCGTCAGGATTGTGTCGACGCTAGCGTCAGATGCCAAGGCAGCACGAACCTTGGCTTCATTTTCGGCAGGATCGGTCGATGTCGGCAAAACCGTTACGTCACCGAAGCCTTCCTTGAAGCCTGCACAGCGTTGATCAAGCGAGACATTGCCGACTTCCTGATTGACGCAAATACCTTTCTTGCCGCCAGCATTCTTCAGCGCCTCACCAGCAACCTTACCAGCATCGAACTCGTCCTGACCGACATGCAGCAGAGCGCCGAGCTTCTTCGAGGCATCAGACCCGGAGTTCATGGAAATCACCGGAATACCGGCTGCTACAGCCCGCTGGATCGACGGTCCAAGCGCATCAGCATCTGGAATGGAAACCACAATGCCCTGCGGCTTCTGGTTGATCGCAGCGTCGATAAGCTGGGCCATCTGCACCATATCGAAGGTTTCCGGCGCGCGATAATCGACCTTCGCACCCGTATCCTTTGCCGCTTCGGCAACGCCATTCTTCACCACCGACCAGAACGGATCCGATGCCTGACCGTGGCTGACGACGACAATGTTAATATCGGCTGCATGGGCTGCGAAAGATGCAGCCAGCAACGCCACCCCGGCTACTGCCGACTTCAATAGAGATTGCATGTTCACTCCTCCCTGTCCGGCACTCCCCGCCGGTTTGCGTTAACGCTCTTACCTTCCGCCTGCAGCATCCCGGCGCTCCTCCAAGCGTATATTCCGTCACCGCATGCAGATCGTGATGCATTCAATAGAATGAAACATTCATAACAAAATATCGTGGAATTATAATTCCATTTCTGGTAGCTCATGTCAATCGCATAAGCTTTCGACGATATGCTTAATTCCCAAAGGAGTCGCGCGGCGCCAAACGCTTCGACCATCGTTTCTGGAGGAATAAACAATGGCTGATAACGCTGGGGTTGTGGTGGCAGGCTTGATCGGGTCCGGCTTCATGGGCAAGACGCACGCCCTTGCTCTTGCAAACGTCAACCGCGTCTTCGATTTACCGATCAACATCCAGCTTCACACATTGGCGGATGTGAATGCGGAAATAGCGACAAAAGCCGCAAAACAACTGGGATTTGCAAATGCCACCGGCGACTGGCGGGAATTGGCCACCAACCCAAACATCAATCTCGTAGACATCACCACGCCAAACCGTTTTCACAAGGAAATGGCACTCGCCGCCATTGAAGCAGGCAAACACGTGTATTGCGAAAAGCCACTTGCGCCGACCGCTGCCGAGTGCCTCGAAATGACGCTCGCGGCAGAAAAGAGGGGTATCCAAACAGCCGTCGGTTTCAACTATCTGAAGAACCCGATGATAAAACTGGCGAAGGAAATCATCGACAGCGGCGAGTTGGGCGAAATTCGCAATTTTCGCGGCATTCACGCCGAAGATTTCATGGCCGATGCCCGCATCCCTTGGACCTGGCGCCTCGACCCGGCAGGCGGTGGTGGAGCGCTAGCCGATATCGGCAGTCATATCATCGCCGCCGCGCGCTATCTCATTGGACCGATAGCAGCAGTTATGGGCGACTCCCTCACCATCATCAGCGAGCGCCCGGATAGTTTGAACCTTTCGCAGATGAAATACGTCGAAGTGGATGATGTCTGCCGTGCTTTCATACGTTTCGAAAATGGAGCGACCGGCACACTCGAGGCAAGCTGGATCGCCAGCGGCCGCAAAATGCAGCACGACTTTGAGATTTCAGGATCGAAAGGCTCTCTGTTCTTCTCGCAGGAGCGCTTCAATGAACTCGATCTGTTTCTCTTTTCCGACAAGAAGGGACAACAGGGCTTCCGCAAGATCTTCGCAGGTCCGGAACACGAACCCTATGGCGCATTCTGTGTGGCGGGTGGCCACCAGATTGGCTTCAACGATCTGAAGACGATTGAAGTCCGCGACTTCCTGCTTGCCATCGCCGGACAGAAAAACAAGCACGCCGATTTTCGCGAAGGTTACGAAGTTCAGAACACCGTGGAAACGATCTACGCCTCTTCCCGCGAGCGCCAGTGGAAAAATATCTAGCCTATACGTGAGGTCGGATGGACGATGAACTCGCCATCCACCATCATGATTTTCGCTCTTATGCCATAGACGTCGTGCAACAGTTGCGGCGTGAGCACTTCCGTCGGCTCACCATCCGCAACGATATGTCCCTTGTCGAGCAAAATAAGGCGTGTGCAATGCTGTGCCGCAAGACTTAACTCATGCAATGAGGCAACGACGGTCCTTCCCTCCTTTGCGAGTTCGGAGAAAATTTCCATCAATCCAAGCTGATGAGAAGGGTCAAGTCCGGCAACCGGCTCATCAGCGAGTATTACGGGCGTATCCTGCGCCAAGACGCGTGCAATCAGCACGCGCGCGCGTTCACCACCGGAAAGTTCTATCGCCGCCCTGTCCCGAAATCGCGCGACGTCCATACGCTGCATCGCAGTCTCGATAAGCGCTTCATCTTGCGCACTCAAGGTCGCAAAAACCGGCTTCAGAGCGGAGCGGCCCAACGAAACAAGTATTTCGACCGATACCGGCCAAGCAACATCGCGATCCTGCGGTAGATATGCGAGGTTCTGCGCTTTCGTCGAAGCGCTCATCTGGCGCAAATCATCCCCATCGAGGACAATTTCCCCTCTGGATGCTACAAGTCCCAGAATGGCGCGCAACAATGTCGTCTTCCCGGCGCCGTTAGGCCCGATCAGCCCGATGAATTCACCACCACTAATTTTGAAACTCGCACCGCCAAGCGCTGCCTTCCCGCCGAGCGTAACCGAAAGATCATGTGCCGAAAGCAATGTCATACGAGCTGCCTCCGATATTTGAACACCAGCCAAAGGAAGAATGGCGCGCCTATAATTGCCGTCAGGACCCCCAGTTTCAGCTCACGTCCCGGCATGACGATACGTACCAATACGTCAGCGGCCAGCAACAGGGCAGCTCCACCGAAACCACTAGCAACCAGCAATCGTGATGGACGCGCACCGACTAGCGGACGCAGAAGGTGAGGAACCACCAACCCTACGAAACCGATTGCACCCGCAACGGCGGTGGAGGCTCCCACACATGCCGCTGTACCAAGCACAGCAAAAAGCTGCACGCGAACCAGATTAACGCCCATAGTGGCCGCGGCATCCGCGCCGAGTGTCAAACTGTCGAGAGACCGTCCGAGTGCCAGAAGCATCGCCCAGCCAATCAGGATGAATGGTGCAGAGAGAGCCACATGCGTCATCGATCTGTCTGCCAATGATCCCAGCATCCAGAAGACGATCTCCATTGCGGCAAACGGGTTGGGCGACAGGTTGAGCGCCAGTGCCGTAAATGCGCCAGCGAGACTTGTCACCGCAACACCTGCCAGTATGACGGCGAGCGTGCCGGCATTGCGCCCTGCGAGAAGCTTGACGAGAAAAACCGACACGAAGGCTCCTGCCAGTGCGAGCAGCGGCAAAGCCAGAGGAAACAGAAGCGACAGACCGCTATAGATAGCAATGACAGCGCCGAATGACGCGGATGCGCTTACACCCAGCAGACCAGGTTCGGCGAGCGGGTTGCGCAGGTACCCCTGCAGAGCAGCACCAGACAATCCAAGTGAACCTCCGATGAGAAGCGCAAGCAATGCCCGAGGCAAACGGATTTCGCGCATGACCAGTACAATCATTTCGCTTTCATCGCCGAAAAGCGCCTTGAGGCTGTCGGCCATACTGATCGCAGCCGGTCCAGTCAGCAACGAAACAATGAAAAGCAAAGCCACAAGCATAGCCAGTCCGGCAAGCAGGAGATAGAAGCGCTTCCGTTCAGTCACGCGCGGCCTCCGCAAGTTCGGCCACAGCTTCGACGCTGAATGGACCGCCGCAAACCGTCAGATTATCCGCTATCGTCACTGGCCTCGCCTGTTTTTCAAGCGCCCGCAACGCCGGATGTTGAAAATTCTCGAAAGCCAGCGCGGGGGCACGATCTCTTGAACTGCGCACCAGAATATCCGGCTTTTCGAGCAGCAGCTTTTCCAAGGGTAACGGAGCGGAACCACTGACGCCCACCCTATCGGCCAGATTATCAAGTCCGGCAAGGCGTACAGCCTGATCGACCAGCGTTCCCCGGCCAGATGTGTAACTGTTGGCAAAATAAAGCGCGACCGTCTTGCGGCGGGACGGAGGCCGAATTGCCGCCAAAGCAGCTTTCATTTGATCGACTTCCCAGTTCGCTTCCGCCTGTCTTCCAAGCAACTCACCCATGCGCCGCAGATGGGCTTCTATATCGTTGAACGAACGGGCGGGTGCGAACTCTTCCACACGGACACCCAGTCTGCGCAACAGCCCCACCGTTGCCCTCGACGAGAATGTTCCCGCCAGCACAAGATCAGGTTTCATCAGAAAAACTTCCTCTGCCTGCACATGGTTGACCGGAACCTTACGGGCTTTAGCAGCCATGACGGACAGTTCCGGGTCCAGCGACAGATAGGAAACCGACTGCAACTGCCCCTTGTCTGCCAGTAGCAATGCGAGCTGATCGGTACATACATTGATGGAAACGACCCGTTGGGGGATTTCCGCTGCGTCTGCTGAATTTCGAACAAAAAGGGCCAGCCCAACCGCAAGGCAGAAGCTGGTGATCCATTGTACGGATGCCCTTTTCATTCTCTGTTCAGCCTCAGAAATTCCGGGTCAACCCGATATTGATGGTGCGTCCCGGTGCAATATAGCCAGAGCTGGTCTGATAATCCTTGTCAAAGATGTTCTCGACAGAGAACTTCAATTGCGATTGCTTGTCGATGGAATAGAGCGCGACGAAATCAGCCGTCACATAGTCGCCAAGTTTCTTTTTGTTAGCAGCATCAGCATAGCGCGAACCGCCATAGATCAATCTTGCGGTAAGATCGAGCTTCTCAATTGGTGTGAAATTGACCTCAGCTGCGGCCTTGAAACGTTCGCGATAGGGAAGATCGTTTCCTGTGGCTTCATCAATAGGCCGTTTAAGGTCCACTAAACCTTTGACACCCCACTGTTCGTTGAAGCGGTGATCAAGCGTCGCTTCAAACCCAGTTATGTGAGCTCGATCAACGTTTACTGGCAACCACAGATGTGTTTGCTCGTCCTCTCTCCAGCTAATACCCTGCCTTAACCGGGTGTCGTAGAATGCCATATCCAGACTGGTGCCGGAACTTATCCGCCAATTCAATCCCAGTTCATAAGAGCCCGATTTCTCGGGTTTCAGATCCGGATTTCCCGACAAGGGATAGTAGAGATCATTGAACGTAGGCGCGCGGAAACCGGTAGCGTAAGAAGACCGCAGCACCAGATCGGGCAGGATTTCATAGCTCACACCAAGATTATAGGTGGCGACATCGCCAAATTGGCTATTGTGGTCATAACGCAGCCCGCCATCGAAACGCAGCGCCTCGTATTCGAGCGAATACTGTCCGAATATGGCCGCCAGATCGCGGCTGTTTTCACCATACGAAACGGTGGTGTTGATCTCCTCGCGATAGGCTTCCACGCCAGCGGTCACGGTGTGACTGACCTTGCCCGTATCGAAACTCTTTTCGGTCGAGGCAAAGACACCATAACGCTTGGTTTCAAACCGATCGGATCTACTCACGCCCTTGCGGAAGTTACGGCTGCTGTCGATGCCGGCGCTGAACTCCAGCGTGGACGACCTATCCGCCGTATGATCGACGCGCGTTCCGATCTTGCCCGTAAATGCTGTGCTGTCAGCCTGATCCGGTGACGGCGCTTTGGCGTCATACTGGTTGCGCCCCCGGCTGAAGAGACCGTCCGCATAGATTTTACCCCAGTCGAAATCCTTCGACAGGGCAAAGTTGAAAGAGCCCTGCAAAAACCCGTCGCGATCCGGTTCATGCCCATAGGCTTCAGGCGTAGTGAAATCATACCCTTGCGTACCGGTTATAGCTGCGCCAAAAGCATAGTCGACACCGGCGTTGCTGCGTCCCTGAATGGACCCCGAAGCATATCCTCCCCAAGGATGGCTGACGCCAGTAGAGAGACTGCCGCACCAGGAACGCTCACCACAGGCTCCGCCCTGTTTCGTAATGATGTTGACCACCCCGCCCATGGCATCAGCCCCATATTGTGCAGAATGAGCCCCCTTGGCGATTTCAATGCGCTCGATAGAGGTTAGAGGAATATTGGAAAGCGCGGTCGAGCCATTCGTTGCCGACGCCGTACGCACGCCATTGACCAGAACGACTGTTTGATCAGAAGACATTCCACGAATAAAAATTCCGGCGGAAGAACCCTGCCCACCATTCGCCTTTATGGAAATACCGCTATAGGACTTCAGCAGCGACTGCAGATCGGAAGCAGCCGACCGCTCGATGTCCGCTGAATCGATGACAGTCACCGACGAGGTCGAGCGCTGCAGCGAAGATGCGCGACGCAATGGCGTGACCACGATTGTATCAAGGACCACGCTGCCATCGCCATCTGGCAGACTTTGAGCAACCGTCGTGGACGGCAGCGCAAGAACGCTGGCCGATACGAGCAGAACCGATGATTTTAAAAGGTGCATTTTCCCTCAACCCGCCGAACCGGAGACCGATAAACGGCATTTCCTCTCACCGCAGGTTGAAGCAATGGCGGCGTTAAACGCCCTTCTTCCCGACGGCAACATTGCAACAATGTCACCGCCACGGGCAGCCGCGCCTGAACACACCCCGTGTCCATGCATAGGTGACCGGATACGGCAGGTCTCCTGACTTCCGGGTCATCGCTTTCCCTCCGCCTTCCCGAGTGCATCGAATGCTCTCAGTGGCTTTCACCGCTCGCACGGTTATGGAAGATCGCTCTCCGGTTACAGTTGCGGGGGCAGTCGCGGCATCAGCCGGAATGGCTTCACCGTGTTCCCTTTTCATCCGCCTGAACAGCGGAACCGTTTCCTGATGAATGCGATAGCAACATGGTTAAGGATTCGCAACTCTACTAAAGCGCTATCCCGCAGAGAAAACTGAATCACATTCGCAAGGAATGGATTCAGCCTCATGATTTCAAAGGTTTTTCCTATCGCAGAAATGCACGGAAACGCTGCAGCGCGAAATAGAACAGCACAGAACCAATGACGATCAGTGCCATAAATTGCGGCCAGACGACGCCCAGCCCTGCTCCGCGAAACAGGATAGATTGCGCCAATATGACGAAATGCGTATTCGGTGCGGCCAGCATGATTGTCTGGATGATCTCGGGCATGCTTTCACGGGGCGTTGTTCCACCTGAAAGCACCTGCAACGGCAGAAGCACCAGCATCAGCAGCATTCCGAACTGCGGCATGGAACCAGCCGCCGTTGCCAGAAAGATACCAAGGCTAGTCGTTGCAAAAAGCTGGAGTGCTGCACCAACCAGAAACAGCGATACCGACCCATAGATCGGTACGGCAAGTAGCCCTTGCACCACGAAGACCAGCGCAAAAGCCGAAGCAACCAGCACGACGAGCCCCATGGACCATATCTTGCTGACCATGATTTCAACCGGCGTTACCGGCATCACCAGCAGATGTTCTATGGTTCCATGTTCGCGTTCTCGAATGAGGGCTGCACCTGTCAGGATGATCGACAGCATCGTAACCGATGAAATCACGTTATTGATTGCACCGAACCAGCCCTTGTTCAGATCCTGATTGAATCTCGCTCTGAGATTGAGTTCGACAGGCGCTTGTGCGCTACCGCGATAGCGATTGAGAAATTCGCTCACCTCACTCGACACAATCGACTGCACATAACCGCCCCCGGTAAAGGCCTGGCTCATCCGGGTTGCATCAACATTGAGCTGGATTGTCGGCGAACGGCCTGCCAGAAGATCACGCTGGAAATTCGGCGGTATGTTCAACGCAAACGTATCGAGCCCTTCATCCATCCGGGCATCCATTTCGTAGGACGAAATCAGCTTCGGAGGCACGAAATATGGCGGATAGAATGCCGTCGTTATCCGGCTGGAAACCGGCGATTGATCTTCGTCGACAATCGCTATTGCCGCATTGTTGAGAGTTTCAGGCATTGCCTTTGATGCCGTATAGATCGCAAGCGTAAAGGCATAAACGATCAGGATCAGCAGCATCGGATCACGCGCGAGACCGCGCAATTCCTTCACGCCAAGCTGGAATATGTTGGATATCCGCATCTTAGCTCGCCTGTTTCTTGAGAAGAGCAATCGCAAGCGCCATGAGCACCGGCACCGCGATCAGCAAGGGTAAAAACGAACTTGCAAGATCGGCAAACCCCAGCGCCTTGGAAAAAACTCCACGCGAGATCGTCACAAAATAGGTGGCGGGATAGATTTTGCCTATAAAGGCGCCCGCCCCTTGCAGCGACGACACAGGGTCAATGATACCGGAGTACTGTACAGCCGGAATGAGCGTTAGAAGTGCCGTTCCGAAGATTGCTGCGATCTGGCTGTTCATGAAAGTGGACAGAACCAGTCCCATGCCGGTCGCGATCGTCACATAGAGCAGCGCCGCCAGCGCATAAGTAGGAAAGCTTCCCGTAAACGGCACCCGGAAAATAAACACCGCAAAGGCTGTCAGCATCAGGAAATTAAGAAATGCCAGCCCGATATAGGGCAATTGCTTGCCGAACAGAAACTCGAATTTCGTCACCGGCGTCACGTAAAAATTGATGATCGATCCCAGCTCCTTTTCGCGAACCACGCTCAGCACCGCCAGCATTGCGGGAATCATGAGCAGCAGCAACGGAATGACAGCCGGCACCATAGCCACAAGGCTTTGCACGTCGGGGTTATAGCGGTAGCGTATCTCCAGATTGAAACTGCCGACATTCGCCGCACTGCCATAAAGCTCGCGGGCTTTCTGCGTCAGCCAGTTGGCATGCATGCCCTGAACATAGCCTTTGATCGTCTCTGCACGGGTGGGCATCGCGCCGTCAATCCAGGCAGCTACTTCTACCGGACGTCCACGCATAAGATCTGCGCCGAAATTCGGCGGTATCTCAATAGCCAGACTGATCTCGCCATCACGCATCCGTCTGTCAAGATCGTTGTAGTCGGTTATCGGAGCCTGTTCGGAAAAATAGCGCGAACCCGCAATCTGCTGCGTATAGTCACGGCTGATCGTCGTATCGTCACGATCGAGCACAGCAAATTTCAGATCCTCGACATCCATATTGATGCCATAGCCAATGACGAACATCAGGATGACACTACCGAGAATAGCGAGCGTTGCCCGGATCGGGTCACGCTTCAGTTCCAGAGCCTCGCGCCGGGTATAGGCCAGCATCCGCCGCAAGTCCGGCAACCAGCCTGGCGTTTTCTTTGTGTGTGTTTCGCTTGCCTCTGCCGTTTGTTCTGGGAGAACCGCAGGCGATGGCGCCGACCGTTCGGCCTCGCCGATTGCATCCTGAAGATAGGCGACGAAAGCCTCCTCGAGGGTTTCGGCGTGGCGACTTTCGGTAATCGCCTTCGGCGTATCGCTTATCAGCACCTTGCCGGCATGCATCAGCGAAATCCGGTCGCAAAGTTCCGCTTCATTCATGAAATGGGTAGAAACGAAGATCGTAACGTTATCTTTGCGGGACAGATCGGCGAGAATTTGCCAGAACGCATCCCGAGCGACCGGGTCGACACCCGATGTCGGCTCATCAAGAATGAGAATATCAGGCGAGTGAATCAGAGCCACGGCCAGCGACAGGCGCTGGCGAATACCAAGCGGCAAGGCGTCGGGCAAGGAGTCCACAACCTCTGTGAGATCAAAGCGTTCGGTCAGCTCCTTGATGCGGCGTTCGGTCAGATCCTGCGCCATATCGAACAGTTTGGCGTGAAGTTCCAGATTTTGGCGGACGGTCAATTCCGAATAGAGCGAAAATGCCTGTGACATGTATCCGACATGACGGCGTATATCGATATCCTTGGGATCCACCTCGCGCCCGAACAGCCGCGCCGTTCCCTCGCTGGCAGGCAACAACCCTGTCAGAACCTTCATGGTCGTGGTCTTGCCGCAACCGTTTGAACCAAGAAAACCGAAGATTTCGCCACGCGGGATACGAAAACTCACATCATTCACCGCAGTGAAATTGCCAAAACGGACGGTGACGTGTTCTGCCTCAATCGCGATTTCATAATTGGCGCCGAAATCGCGGTGCGGAATTTCGATCTCCTGATGACCCTTTCGTAATTCCTCTGGCAGGAGCGCGATAAAGGCAGCATCCAGATTTGGCGTGTCGGTTCGCTGCAGCAATTCCTGCGGTGTACCTGTCGCCAGAATCTGCCCGTCATTCATGGCGACCAGCCAGTCGAACCGCTCAGCTTCTTCCATATAGGCCGTGGCGACGATGACGCTCATTCCGGGACGGTCTTTGCGGATGTCGTCGATCAGCTCCCAGAACTGACGTCGAGACAGCGGATCGACGCCAGTTGTCGGCTCGTCGAGAATAAGCAGATCGGGATCATGGATCAGCGAGCAGCAGAGACTTGTCTTCTGTTTCATACCGCCGGAAAGTTTACCGGCCGGACGGTCCGCGAAGGACGACATGCCCGTGCGGGCCAGAAGATCGGCAATACGGCGCTCACGCTCTTTCCGGTTATGTCCGAACAACCGTCCGAAAAAATCAATATTTTCGAACACCGAAAGCGTCGGATAGAGATTCTTTCCGAGCCCCTGTGGCATATAGGCGATACGGGGATAAGCGGACTGAAGATGACGCTTATCAGAAATGTCGCCACCAAGGACCTCGATGCGGCCCTGCTGCATCGTCCGTGCCCCGGCCACCAACGACAAGAAACTTGATTTCCCGACCCCATCTGGCCCGATCAGACCCACCATGCAACCGGCGGGAATATCAAGGTTGACCTCCCGAAGAGCACGTGTTTTCCCGTAGGACAGCCCTACGCCTTGCGCCCGGACGACAAAGCTGTCGTCATTGGCGCCAGCTTTGACAGGAACATCATTCATTTCACGGTTTCCGCAAGATTCTTCGGCCATTCGGCATTGGGATCAAGCTTGACGTAGGCCATGCCCGGCAATCCCGTTTTCACTTGCTGGATATATTTTTGAAGCAGTTCCTGCGGAATCTTCGCCTTGACCCGGAACATCAGCTTCTGGCGTTCTTCCTCCGTTTCAACAGTCTTCGGCGTAAACTGGGCCACATCAGCCACAAAGCTGATCTTCGCAGGAATGACATATTGCGGCGCAGCATCAAGTACGATCCGGGCGTCCGCACCCATGGCCACCCGCCCGGCCTGTGCCGTCGGCAGGAAGAAGGCCATGTAAACGTCGCTGACATCTACGAGATTGAGCACCCGCCCACCTGCGGAAAGCACTTCGCCCGGTTGGGCAACACGATACTGAACGCGTCCCGGCTTGGGCGCCCTCAAGGTGGCGTCATTGATATCTGCTTCTATGCTTGCGATTGCCGCCTTGGCGGCTTCGACTGATGCTTCGGCATCCACGACCTGCGCCTTGGCGGCGCCTATGGCTGCCTCCGTGGCTGCAAGCTGTGCCTTGGCTGCACTGACAGCCGCTTCCGCCCCCTGCGCCGTTGCGCGGTCATCGTCCAGAACCTGTTGCGAAACGGTGCGCGATTGCGTCAACTGCTGGGATCGGGCCAGGCGACGCTGAGCAGCATCCAGTTGCGCTTCGCGCTGTGCCACAGTCGCGTCTGCAGCCGTGTGCTCGGCTTCCCGCTGCGTGACAAGGCTACGTGCGGTCTCGATACCGATCTCCGCCCGGCGCAATTGCGCTTCTGCCTGTTTACGCTGGCTTTCCAGCTGATCCGTATCCATACGCGCAAGGATGTCATTTTCCTGCACGAAATCGCCCTCATCCGCGAGAATTTCGCGAATGCGCCCCGGACTCTTCGTCGAAATGTCGATTTCAACCGCCTCTATACGCCCATTGCCTTTGGCAATACCGTCCGGCAATCCATCGCCGTTCAGCGTATTCCAGGCATAATATCCGCCTGCGGCAAGGACGATAATCGCTCCAGCCAGTATCCATTGTTTACGGTTGAAAGCCATAATGAAACACCCTCATTGCCATCATCGTCACAACGCCGTCTTCAAACGAAGCACCGGCAAGCGGTCGCTGCCTGCAAGGGTTTTGATTGTCCCCACCGCCCGCCTCCAGCGTCTGCCAGAACCTTCTCGGGAATGATATGGAACTACCTTTTCATTTAGCAACCGGTGAATTGGGGGAAGCGATCCAGAATCGCAAACTCCAGGTTAGATCTGCTCTAATCGCGGTCAACGTTGCCCGCCTTGATTAGAATCAAGAACTGCTAAATTGTTCCCATTCTTATGGAAATTGGACGCGGGTGCTGATTTGATGAAACAGAGGGGAGCAACGCCGACAGCACCCGCTGGCTGTCGACAGACGACGTTACGGAAAGATCGCGCTCATGCGCTCGACAGATTGATTTAGCCGGGGTGCCATTCGAGTAGGGCCTCGGCACCCCGGGTCACCGGCTCTGGTGGAAACCGGCAACGATGGTTGGTTAGCACCCGCTCAAACGAAGCTCTTTGATTTCAATCAAACAAGTAGCAATTCAGCAGTCCATCATCAATTTTTGCCGTCGGCTTTCTGCGGCCTGCATTTGCCCCATGTCTTCTTCAGATAATTCGACACACCTTTGACCTTCGGGTCGGAAAGGAAGCCCTGGCGAAAGAGAATGCTCCCTTTCACCTCTGGCAAAGATTCGTTGAGTTCAAGCTGGCGTTTAATTTCGGTCATGCCCTCACCCGCCTGCCAGCCGGGTTCAAGTGTGGTTCCAGAACCGGCTCGATACAGTGCCAAGCCGATATAGAGATCGGTCTTCGTCCCGCGAACCGTCTCGGCCCACCATTTGGCGATCGTTCCGTAAGCCACATCCTTGCGGCCAAAGGACCAGTAAATCTGCGGCGCAATATAATCTATCATGCCTTCTTTCACCCAGCGCCGGGTGTCGGCAAAATCTCCGTCATAGTTAGTTTTTCCGGCGCGGGTTTCAGAACCGCGCGGATCGTCTGCTGCGTTGCGCCATACACCGCTCGGACTGATACCGAAGCGAACAGTTGGCTTGATGGATTTTATCCTGTCCGAAATCTCCCGCACCAGCGTGTGAGTATTGTAGCGACGCCATTCATACTTGCTCGAAAAGCGCGTGCCAAACCGTGCATATGATTTGTCGTCATCAAGTTTCGACGATGCTGTTTCGTAGTAGAAATAGTCATCGAACTGGATGCCATCGACATCGTATTTCTGCACGACCTCTGCCGTCACATTCGTTATCCATTCGCGGACAGTCGGAATGCCGGGATCAAGGACATAACGATCTGCCGAGACACCGACCCAATCTGGATGAGACTTATAAACACTGACTGGAGATTCCTTCGACGAGTTCCGCAATTCCTTGCGGGTCGATGGCTTTGTGTCCATCGAGACACGATAAGGATTAAGCCATGCATGCAGTTCTATGCCGCGCTTATGTGCTTCCTGAATCGCGAATTTCAACGGATCAAAGCCTGGATCTTTGCCGAGGGTTCCAGTCAAATAGGATGACCATGGCAAATAGGAGGATTGGTAAAATGCATCACCGGTTGGCGAAACCTGAAAGATGACGGCATTGATACCATGCTCGGACGCCTCATCGAAAAGCCTGACCAATTCCTGTTTCTGGCGCTTGATACGTTCGGCATCGTCCTCAATACGGGACGAACTGCGCGACGGCCAGTCGAGATTAAGAACTGTCGCTATCCAGCTGGCATGAAATGCGTCGCAGTCGAGGGGCATGAAATCGTTCCATCTAAACAACTTGGAAGACAAGGGGTTTGATATGGCTCTTTAACGCATTAGCTTAAAGATGGAAAAGCAACAGCGAGGGCAGCATGTATAAGAATATTCTCGTAACGACCGATGGGTCAGAGTTTGCAGAGCGCGGGCTCATACACGCATTTGAGCTGGCGCATACAGTCGGCGCGAAGGTAACGGTCGTAACTGTCACCGCTCCATATTCCGTTTCCGGGCTTCCGGGTGGCTGGACCGACAGTCCTGCTTTCATTGAACGCTTTGAGCAGGAATGGAATGAATATGCCGACAAATCCCTCGCCCGCGCTCGTGAACTGGCGGCTGAAACGGAAGTCGAAGTTCATACGCTGCATGAGGTTGCCCAGCATCCGGCGACTTCCATCATCGAAACGGCCAAGGAACTGCGCAACGATCTTATCGTCATGGCTTCCCATGGTCGTCGCGGCCTGAAAGGCATGCTTCTCGGCAGCCAGACCTATGAAGTCCTGACCCGCAGCAACACACCGGTTCTGGTGGTAAAGTAAAACAGCAACGAAGAAGGTCGGAAATATCGGGCCTTCTTCGCTTTCAACCAGTCTGGTGACCCGTCGCGCTTTCAATATCAATACGGAAAAAGACCGGCTCAAGTTTGCGTTCGTGCCCGTCCTTCGCAATCGTCTTTATGTAAGCTGGTTCCCACCAAGTCGGCTCCGAGGCCATCAGCCCGACAATCGCACTTTTCTCGTCCTCACGTTCGATTTCCCGATAATGGCCGTTCAATACAACTGTGCGCCAGCTCGTTCGGGATTCGATGTGATCGAAAAGGATACAAACTGCATCGTTTTTGCGTAGCGCCTCGGTCTTCTGACCATCCGTTGTAAAAGAATAGAGCGAACCACCACTGAACCGGAAACTAAGCGGCACGATAAACGGACGGTTGTCGAGCACATAAGCCAACCGTCCCAGATGGGTGTGCTGTATCATGTCCCGGATATCGTACTCCGACATTTCCTTAATCATCATGGCCGCCTCCGCAGTTGCTTGTTTATCGACAAACTAACATAGGGCAGCGTTGCAGCTTTGACCGTAATCAAATCGCAGGATGAGATGTTCTTCTCAGACGAACAGGCGCCCTTCCGCGATCTTGACCGCAGTGCCTCCGATCCGCGCTCCTGTGAGCTGCTGCCTGGCAATATCCAGTTCAAGACGAATCCGCGAAGGTCGCCCCATCTCCATACCCTGCTCGATCCACCACTGCGAACTGCCGTCAACAGGCTTGTCGTTCTTCTGAATCATGCCTGCAAAGGCTGCAGCGGCCGAGCCCGTAGCCGGATCTTCATAGACATTGGCACCCGTTACAAACATGCGTGCATGGAAATTGCTGTCGAACAGAATTGTTTCGCGGCAATAGACATAGATTGGCAAAGGTCGGCCATCGACGTGCGGCAGGCTTTCGTTCACATAGACCGGATCAATGGACACTTTTGCCGCGGCAATCAGATTGTGAACCGGCACAAGAAGATAAGGCGTGCCCGCACTCCAGACGGCCGGCACGTGATTCTCAAATCCGATCTCATGCGTACCGAGGCCGATCGCGGCAGCGGCCTCCTCCTTCTCGACCTTGACATCAACTCGCTCCGGCAAGCGAGGCAGATCGAACTCGGCAAAAGCGCTGTTCTCGCCAAGTATGACACCGCAGCGAACAATGCCCACCTTCTCTTCCAAGGCCACCAGCCTGTCTGTCTCATTGCCCGTTTTGCGACGGCGGGCCAGCGACACAGCGGCCCCTACTGTTGGATGCCCGGCAAAGGGAAGTTCGTAATCAGGCGTGAAGATACGCACCGCTGCTTCATGCGCGGGATTGCTCGCCGGAAAAATGAAGACCGTTTCAGAAAGATTGAACTCGCGTGCGATGGCCTGCATACGCGTATCGTTCAAACCTTCGCTATCATGGACGACAGCCAGCGGATTTCCAGCCAGAGCCTTGTCGGCGAAAACGTCGAAAACCTCGTAGAATCTGCCGGAAACAGCGGCGTCATTCATCCCTTATCTCCCCACACATGCTTATAAAACCGACTGCAGAACGGATTTCACTCCAACGCTTCGTGCTTCGCATTATTTGCGAGCATAGCCAATTTCACGTCGCTGTCATCTGCAAGTCTGACTAAGCTTTAGAGATTGTTGAAATGCCAGTCGGCAAATGCTCGCACATATGACGGCGTGGCGTTTCCCATAGCGCCGGCGGCGTTCACTGGTATGATCTCTGACAATTCAGGCTCCGCCTCCGCAGACAGGTGTTGTTCAATCTGCGATACCAGCTCCGTCGATGGCACATCAAAATAATAGCGGCGGAAAAGCGCGACGCTGCGGTTGCCAGTCACCAGGTTGATCTGCCGTTCCGCACGCGCGTCGTGAAGATCCAGACCCGTTTCCTCCTGGACCTCGCGGCGCCGATTGGCGTCGTAATCGACATATCCGTGGACGATGTCATTATCATCGACTGAGCCTGCCGGAAAATAGACCCTTCCCGCTCCTGCATTTTGTACGCTCATACGCCCTGCAATCAAATGTCCTTCACTCGAGACAATCACACCAACACCGAAAATATGCCACGGACGTTCTTGTGATTCATCGTGTCGCCAGTGCATCAGCGTCGCAAAACTGGTGCGCTTAAAGCCGGCCCGAAATACGCCGCCCGTCAATGCAGCTTGTGGCGCCAGATAGAACTCACCATCAAACAGCGTTGGATTCGCGGCGCGCTCGCGCGCCCAATTCAAAGCAATCGCTTCGCTGTTTTGCTCAGTATATGGCAGAGGACCGGGCAGTACCCGCACATCAGCACTATCAATAACGTGGACGGTATTTTCCCTGACGTGTTGCATCATTCAAACCATATTCAGTGTCACGGCAACCGGACAATGATCGCTTGCTTTTGGGCGATCCCATCCGGTTCGAGGATAACGGTCGAGCTGCTGATCGGGCGGAAAGATCGTGCGCCAGGGCTGACCACGCCGGATGATGTTCGGAACCGCCTTCTCATTTTTCTTCGCGAATGAGGGTGAGGCCATAATGTAGTCGAGCTGGCACAGATGGCGCTCCTGTGGCCCACGTGTGTGATAAAGCGTCCAACGGTCCATGACGGGACGGCGCTCAACCAGATTGACCGCAAACCCATCACCGAGAAGCACGTCGAGTGCGCTTTCGTCTTCAACCATGGGCGTAAACTGATAACCATTCCATTCGTCACCGCCGATGATGATCCGCTCACGGTAGTCATTGAAATCACCACAGATCAGCCAGCGGCGATTCGGAGCGTTGGCTGCTCCGAACTTTTCCTCGATGATGCGGCGTATGGCGCGTGCCTCGGCCCGGCGCACCGGCAAAGATGCAGTTCGTCCATCAAAACCGTTACGAGCGCCTGTCATCGATTTCAGATGTGTCACGAAGAGCGATACGGGCTTTCCAGCAATCCGAATATCCAAATTCAGGCAATCCCGCTTGAAAATGCGGTCATGAGGTTCAAGCCCGAGTTCCCCTAGGACGGGCTCATAAAGGCCAAAATCATTATAGGTTACATAGGCGTAGCTTGTGACTTCGTCGACCTCGATGGGCTGTCCGTCCCGTGTCGTGTCACGCATCATAACGGCGACATCAATGCCACGGCTATCATTACCGTCTATGAGATATTTATGCCGGAAGCCATGGCCTATCATCTTGAAAAGATAGCCGTACTCAAAGGCGTTCAGGGCAGCCAGATTATCCACTTCCTGCAGGCACAGAATATCCGCCCTCGTTTCGGCGATCGCGAGCGCTGTCATCTGCCGCGTATCATCCGCATGCGCAACTGCACGAGCCTGTTCGAGAAGGCGATACTGCGCCTCATCGCTGATTTCGAACAATTGCAAAGCGCGATCCTGATGCAATTCATTGCGAAAGCCGGAAAAATCGAACCGGCGCATCAGATTTTCGACATTGAAGGTAGCTATAGTAAACATGTCTTCGCAATCTCTCTGCTTGCCGGGCGATTGGCAAGAGGATGAATTTCGAAACTAATAAATTTCTGCTGAAGCCGTGACTTGGGCATGGGATATACCCATATATCGGGAGAATAGAGATTGAAGCGAGCCGAGACGATGGGAACCATCCTGCGCCTGACGATACTGACCGGACTGTTCGTTGCGGGCATTGCAAGCGCTGGTTCAGCCGTCGAATTACGCAACAGCCAATATTTGCCCTCGCTGAAGCCGAGTGGTCCGTTGATTATTGGCGGTCAGGCAGGCGCCAATCGCACAGACCCGAGCGCCCGCAATTGCTACGGTTCAACGCAATGCCGGGAAAGTGGAACTTATGTCACCGAGCATGGCGTATTGAACTACAAGAACGGTGACGCTTTGCAATATCGGCGCACGATGCAGCCACCAACCGCGGGCGCGCGACCGACCAGCAACCATATTCAGTGGTGCTCGAACCGCTATCGCAGCTACCGGACATCCGACAACACGTACCAGCCATTGGCTGGACCGAGATCAGGTTGCAATTCGCCATTCCAGTAAGAAAAAGCCCGGAGCAATGCCCCGGGCTTTTCGTTTGTGCTGATCACGCTGCAGCGGATTTCGTATGAGCCCGTATCAAACGACCAAGTCGTTTGATACCTTCATCGATCATCTCGTCATTGGCACATGAATAGCTGAGGCGCAAAGTATTGGCACCGCTACCATCGGCAAAGAATGCCCGGCCCGGAACGAACGCGACTTTCTCACTGTCGATGGACGCTGCGAGGAGTGCCGCGCCGTCCATACCTTCCGGTAGTGTAACCCAGATGAACATACCGCCTTCAGGCTTCGTCCATCTGGTGGTTTCCGGCATATAATTCGCCAGTGCCTCAAGCATCTTGTCGCGACGGTGTCTATAAACACTGTGCAGCTTCGCCACCTGAACATCAAACCCACCGCTCGCAACGCGTTGAATAACGATTTGATTGATGGTGGATGAATGAAGGTCAGCAGCCTGCTTCATCAAAACAAGCTTGCGAATAACCGGCTTCGACGCAACCACATAGCCAACGCGCAAACCCGGAGCCAGTGTCTTGGAGAAAGAACCGCAATAGATGGTACGGGTTTTCTCAATGTCACCGCCGTTGCGGGCAATGTCGAGCGCCAGGATCGGCGACACCGCGTCACCATTGTAGCGAAGATACTGATAGGCCGCATCTTCGATCACAGGAATGTCGAGTTCATCCGCCTGCGCGAGCAGTTTTTCACGACCGGCAAGATCAACAGTTTCACCTGTCGGATTGCTGAAATCAGCGGAAAGATAAGCAAACTTGACCTGACCGCCAGTTTTCTTGGCGGCCTCGGCGTAGGATTCCGGCGTACGATTGCCGTTGATCGCCAGCATATCGTAATTGGGTTCGTAAGCGTTGAAAGCCTGCAGCGCACCGAGATAGGTCGGAGCGGTCACGAGTGCCGTATCGGCAGGCGACAGAAACAACTTGCCCAGATAATCGAGTGCCTGTTGCGAACCCGATGTAATGAACACATTGTCTTCCGTGCAGGGAATACCGATCTTGGCAAGTTCTCCGACCAGCCAAGTACGCAACGGCTTGTAGCCTTCCGAAACGGAATATTGCAGCGCTGCATTGGCTTCAGGGCCGGTAAGAATATCCTTATAGGCCGCCTGGAATTCATCGTGCGGAAAAAGCGCCGGGTCAGGAATTCCGCCCGCAAACGAAATGATATCGGGACGTTCCAGAAGCTTCAACAGTTCGCGGATTTCTGATGCGCGCATACGTTTCGAGCGCGTTGCAAATACATTTTCCCAGTCCAACACGGGAAATCTCCTCAATTAGACTATCCGTATATGTTACGGAACTTGTAATAGCTAAGTCTCCTCAAAACTTGGCTATTGGGTTTGAAGCTCTAGCGCACTTTTCGGCAGACGAGAACAGCTTTTCCCATGCTTCTATGGAATAAAGATATTCGGAATTGTTTTGGGCCTTAAAGTGCATGAAACGAAAAACCAGCGCTGAATTTGAGTTCTTTTCGTTCGCAATACGGTCACGAATGATCTCAACATAGAGCGTCAACTGTTAAGGGGGCGCACGAAACGCCCCCTCTTTTCAAACTTCTCAGAGCTTCGAAAATCAGATGATACTCTGGTTCTGGCGTTAATGTCATTTGCAGACGACCAGAACCTGAACCCACTGATTTTAGTTGCGCGCCTTGTCGACGAGCTTGTTCGCTGCAATCCATGGCATCATGCCGCGGAGCTTTTCGCCAACTTCTTCGATCTGGTGGCTGTCGTTGTTGCGACGGATACCCTTGAAGCGCGCTGCACCTGCACGATACTCCTGCATCCAATCGGAAGTGAACTTGCCGGTCTGAATGTCCTTCAGAACACGCTTCATTTCTTCCTTGGTTTCAGCAGTGATGATGCGCGGACCGGTGACGTATTCGCCCCACTCAGCGGTATTCGAGATCGAGTAGTTCATGTTGGCGATGCCGCCTTCGTAGATCAGATCCACGATCAGCTTCATTTCATGCAGGCACTCGAAGTAAGCCATTTCAGGCGCATAGCCAGCTTCAACCAGAACTTCGAAACCGGTGCGGATCAGTTCGACCACGCCGCCGCAAAGAACAGCCTGCTCGCCGAACAGATCGGTTTCGCACTCTTCCTTGAAGGTGGTTTCGATGACGCCCGAACGACCACCGCCAACGCCAGAAGCATAGGAGAGAGCCAGATCATGGGCATTGCCCGAGGCATCCTGATGAATGGCGATGAGGCAAGGGACGCCGCCACCCTTCTGGTATTCACCACGAACCGTGTGGCCTGGGCCCTTTGGCGCGATCATCACGACGTCAACGGACTTCTTTGGCTCAATCAGGCCGAAGTGAACATTGAGGCCGTGAGCGAAAGCAATCGCTGCGCCGTCACGGATGTTATCCTGAATGTGTTCTTTGTAGATGTCGGCCTGAAGTTCATCAGGGGTTGCCATCATGAGGAGATCGCCCCACTTGGCAGCATCAGCAACGTTCATCACTTCGAAGCCATCAGCTTCGGCCTTCTTGACCGTTGCCGAACCTTCACGAAGAGCGATGCGCACATTGGCAGCGCCGGAGTCCTTGAGGTTCAGCGCATGGGCGCGGCCCTGGCTGCCATAACCGACGATAACCACCTTCTTCGACTTGATCAGGTTAACGTCTGCATCCCGATCGTAGTAAACGCGCATTTCCTTATTCCCTTCGTTCGGATTGTTCTTCGGCTTTCTTGCGTCCGCCGATGTGATTAGGCCCCATAGAGGGCAAAAAACTGCTTAGTGGCGCGCCGGGCGTCCCGGATGACCACGTCGTCAGTCAGTTCCAATTGGTCACCAAGCAGCAACCGTATTTGCATGTCCCGGACGACAAGTCCGAAAAATGTGCGAAATGCCTCATCGATATCGTCGAAGGCGAGCAGGCCAACTTCCTTCCCCATATGGAGAATGGGCTTGAGACGCTTGGCCATGGCCACAGGTCCATTTGCCAAAACGATATCACCGAGCATCGATTTACCGGATGCAGCATGGCTCACCGCCAGCCGGTTCAGGGCAATCGAGGTTTTCCCCGAAAGCACAAGCAGCCAGTCGCGCGCGAAATGTTCCAGACTTGAGAAAAGAGATTCCGCATCCAGCTTTTCACGGGTCAGCGGTACGACACGAACTTTCGATGCCTGCCAGCGAACCATCGCCGTCAGCAGGCCGTCGCGGTCACCAAACCATTTGTAGAGGCTTTCCTTCGAGCAGTTGGCGGCACGGGCAATACTCGCCGTCGTCAAAGCGCGATCCCCGCCCTCCACCAAGAGGCGCAATGCCTGCTCCAGAACGTCGTTCTGACGCGGCGAAAGAGCTTGCTGCTTTTGAGCCTGCAATTCGTCGCTGATATCAGTCACGGGTCTTTTCCTCCACCTTGTACCGTACGGTACGGTTCCCAATTTATAATTATTGTTTCAACAGCGGTCAAGCATGTTTTCAAAAATTACGGCCATGTAATTCAGGATTGTTTATCATCGATATTAAATGCAAAAAGCGCCTTCCCAAGGCCGGAAAAGCGCTCTTTAAAACTATCAATTCAGGTGGGTTTACAGATTCACCTGCGTTCCAATTTCCACCACACGACCGGTCGGAATCTGGAAATATTCGGTCGCGTCCGATGCGGTTCGGGCAAGCAAGATAAACAACTTGTCCTGCCAAAGCGGCAAGCCGGAATGGGCCGATGCCTTGAGCGACCGGCGCGAAAGGAAAAACGATGTCGTCATGATGTCGAATTTCCAGCCAAGCTTGCGACAGATGCCGAGCGCTCGTGGAATATTTGGCTGCTGCATATAGCCGAAGGTAAGCGTCACCTGCATGAAGCGCTCGTTATATTGGGAAACACGCGCTCGATCGGCACTCGAAACCCATGGTTTCGAGGCGGTCACGACTGTCAGTATGACATTGTTTTCATGCAGGACTTTGTAATGTTTCAAGCTGTGCATGAGCGCCGTCGGAGCACTTTTGGGGTCGCCGGTCAGAAATACGGCCGTGCCCGGCACGATGGTCGGCGGACGCTTGGCCATCTGCTCCACGATGAGATCGAGTGGAACTTCAGCCTTGCGGGTCTTGTGAAACAGATGCCTCGTTCCCCGCACCCAGGTCCACATGATAAGGATGAGTACCACTGCGATACCAATCGAGGCCCAGCCCCCTTCATGAACCTTGATGATGTTCGCGCTGAAGAACATTATATCGATGATAAGGAAGCCCAGAATAATCGGCAGGGCACGGCTTACGCGCCAGTTCCAGATGCGGGTCATCACTATATAAAGCAGAACTGTCGTGACCAGCATGTTGCCGGTGACGGCAATGCCATACGCTGCAGCCAGATTGCTGGACTTTTCGAAACCAAGCACCAGAATGACCACTGCCAATCCCAGTAGCAAGTTGACGCGCGGAATATAGATCTGGCCGTGCAGTTTTTCAGAGGTGTGCTGGATTTCAAGGCGCGGCAAAATGTTGAGCTGAACGGCCTGACGCGCCACCGAATAAGCGCCTGTAATCACCGCCTGACTGGCGATAACGGTCGCCGCCGTTGCCAGCAGAACCATTGGCCAAAGCGCAAAGCTCGGCATCATCTGGAAGAACGGCAATGCTGCGGCTTCACCATGCGAAAGAATGAATGCAGCCTGTCCGAAATAGTTAAGCAGCAGGCATGGGAACACGACCCATAACCATGCACGCACGATTGGCTTGCGCCCAAAATGACCAAGGTCGGCGTAAAGCGCTTCGGCACCAGTCATTGCGAGGAACACGGCACCGACCGTGATAAACGCTATGCCGGGACTAACCACCAGAAAGCGCACCGCATAATAGGGATTGAGCGCCACCATCACCGTAGGATCGTCGAAAATATGCCAGAGGCCCGACGCGCCAATCGCCAGAAACCACAACGCCATGATAGGTCCGAAAACGATAGCAACCTTGCCGGTGCCCAATTTCTGTACCGAAAACAGCGTCACCAGAATAACGACAGTAATTGGAACGACGAACGGCGTGAGATCAGGAGCGACGATCTCAAGACCTTCCATTGCCGAAAGAACCGAAATTGCAGGCGTAATGACCGCGTCGCCGAAGAACAACGCCGCCCCGCAGATACCTACACCTAGGATCAGGTCAGGTCTGCCTTTCAACGCGCCCCTGACTAGAGCCATCAACGAAAGAATGCCGCCTTCGCCATTGTTGTCGGCGCGCAGCACAAACAACACGTATTTGATGGTAACAACCAGCGTCAGCGCCCAAAAAATCAGTGAAACAACGCCCAGAATATCGCTGCGGGCTAGAATGCCATCGCTCGCCGCCGCATGGAGAGCTTCGCGAAAAGCATAGATAGGGCTGGTGCCGATGTCCCCGTAAACGACACCCAGTGCTCCAAGCACAAGCGTCTTCATGCTTTCATTGTGCTGCTCGGCATCTTCAGCAAAAGCGACGCTTTCAGGAACACCCACGGCAGGCATAGCGGCCTGGACCGGCGTGTCATTGCCATTTAGCTCGCCGCTCATATGCAGGCACCTCGCAACTTCCTGAAACGATTCTGGCTGGAGTTACTGGGGATCGAATTGAGATAATGTGCACATTCGCGAAAAGTTGCGAATTTCAGCATTGTTGCCGCATCCTTGCCCAAATCAACTTCAATCATAGCTGCAGCGTCGATTGAACGAAGCGATCCGTCCGAATGCAAAAACAATAGAATTGCCTCGGCGCGGAAAGCAGACGACGGAAATTTGCTTCAATGCTTCCCTCATACAACCTCGCGCGCCCCCAACGCGTATGAATAGTGGCGGACGCCTAAAGCTTGTCTGACCCGAATGCAAATGCACTTTTTGCACAGCTCCAATCCGAGCCATGCATCAAATGCATCAACTGAGACGTTACGCCAAGGCCGCGATGTAGCGGCTGACCGTTACCGGTATCCCATACATCAGTGCATCGGCTGTCAATCCATGTCCAATGGAAACTTCGCTCAACTGCGGAACACGTTTCACCAGCGCAGGTAGATTTTCTACTGTCAGATCATGCCCAGCGTTGACATCGAGGCCTAACGCAGTCGCTGCATGTGCCGCCTTTTCCAGACGATCCAGTTCACGCCTGGCGGCAGCGGGGTCGTCATAAGTTGCGCCATAGGGGCCAGTATAGAGCTCGACACGATCGACACCGATAGCCTTGGCGCGTTCGTACCCCAACGGATCGGGATCGGCAAACAGTGATACCCGCATCCCGGCAACTTTAAGTCGAGCCACGATCGGACCCAGAAAATCGGCCTTCGACACGAAGTCCCAGCCATGGTCCGACGTTGCTTGTGTTGGGTCATCGGGCACAAGCGTTACCTGTTCCGGCTGATGCTTTTCCACCAGATCAAGAAATGCCTCGCTCGGAAAGCCTTCAATATTGAACTCTGCCTGCGGAAACTCGTCATCAATCAGCGCGCGGATATCACCGAGGTCGGAAAACCGGATGTGGCGCTGATCGGGACGCGGATGCACCGTCAATCCGGCAGCACCAGCGACGAGGGCCGCTCGCCCCAAGCCTGTAACACTTGGCCACGGCAAATCACGCCGGTTTCGAAGCATCGCAATGGCGTTGAGATTGACCGATAATTTCGCAGGCATTGAAGACTCCCGGATGAATATTCCGCTTTATAACGCCTGCAGCGAAAAAATGTGAGTGTTTTGCCGTCGCACTGTAACCGCAATCCCCAATCGCGAAATTCTGCTTGTAACAAACTGGGTTTGCAGTGCCTTTCCAATTCGCATCTATTTGTAGGTGACCGCAACCTTTGTCCCTACTTGGGCGTTTAACCCGATCAATAAATGGAGGTCTATGATGCGAAATGAGGACATACCCGTCATTCGCCGCATTCCAACAAACCGGGAAGACGTGTTCGCTTTTGCAATCGAAGGACATCTCGACGATGCGTCAATGGAGAACCTCTATGGCCTCCTCGACGCCGCCTATGAAACACATGAAGAAATCGATCTTCTGATCCGCCTTACCGGATATGAAGGGTTCGACTGGACGGCTGCGTTTTCAGAAAGCATGCTGTCCATGCGCGCCAAATCTCTGAAAAAGCTTCGCCATTATGCAATAGTCGGCGGCCCCTTGTGGATTCAGGCAAGCATCACTTTGATGCAGCCTTTTCTGTCCATTGAGCTTCGTGCATTCGAAGCTGACGAGGAAAACGAAGCCTGGGAATGGCTCAGTGCCCGGCCGGCAGATGAGTAGTTATTTTACAATAGTGAGACGTTCAGCCGCGCGCGTGATCGCCGTGTAAAGCCACCGTTCGCGCGTGTCGCGAAAGGCGAAACTCTCATCGAAAAGCACAACTTCATCCCACTGCGAACCCTGTGCTTTATGAACCGTCAAGGCATATCCATAATCGAAATCGTCGTAGCGCTTCTTGGTCTGCCACGGAATTTCACTGTCAGGGTCTTCAAACTGCGCCTTCAAAAGCTTGATCTTTGCAACGCCGCGATCATCATCCTCAGGTGTAACCAGCAGATTGATACCGGGTTTCACGGTTTCCTTGGACGATGTCATCACCTTCCATAGCGACCCGTTGAGGAGTCCCTTGGCAGGATCATTGCGCAGGCAAACCAGCTTGTCACCGGCCTGCGGGTAATCCGCGGTAAAGCCCTTTAACTCCCGCAGGCGCTGGTTATAGCGACGCCGGGTCCGGTTGGTCCCAACAAGCACCTGATCGGCAGCCAGCACCATCTCCTGATTGACATCGCCCTTTCCGATAACTCTTGCAGCGCCGTGGTCGCCATAGGGAAGTTCACGCCCCTCCCGCACGTCGAGCGCCATACGGATGATCGGATTGTCTTGCGCCTGACGATGAATCTCGGTCAGGAGATAATCCGGCTCGTGTTCTGTGAAAAAGCCACCGCCAGAAATCGGAGGCAACTGTCCGGGATCGCCAAGAACAAGGATAGGCGTGCCAAAGCTCATCAGATCCCGCCCCAGCGCTTCATCGACCATGGAACATTCATCCACGACAATCATCGCCGCTTTTGCAACAGGGCTCTGCCGGTTGAGTGAGAAGGTCGGCGCGATCGAAGTCTTGCCGGTCGTTTCGTCCTCAATCGCTTCTTCGCCACGTGGACGATAGATCAGCGAATGGAGCGTGCGGGCATTGCTGGCACCTTTCGACCGCAGCACCTGTGCTGCTTTTCCGGTAAAGGCAGCAAACTGCACATCGCCGTCCACGTGTTCAGCGAAATAGCGAGCGAGCGTCGTCTTGCCCGTGCCCGCATAGCCGAACAATCTGAAAATGGGGCTACGGCCGCCTTTGAGCCATTGCCCGACGGCCTTCAGCGCCTGATCCTGTTCCGGTGAAAACTGCATCGTCCCTTCAGACAGGATTCGCCGCCCGAAAACAAGATCAAACCGTGATCAAACGTTTTTAGTCACCAAGGCCGCGAATCTGTCGAGATCGACATTGCCACCGCTGACGATCACACCTACCCGCTTGCCTTGCAGCTTAGATGCGACCTGCCGCGCACCGGCAAAAGCGAGACATCCCGTCGGCTCTACCACCATCTTCATCCGGCTGGCAAAGAACTTCATGCCTTGCACCAACTCATCGTCGCTGACGGCCAGAACATCGCGCACAGTTTCGCGGATAATGGCAAAAGTCATGTCACCAAGGGCCTGTGTCTGGGCACCGTCCGCCAAGGTCTTCGGCACTTCGATTTGAACTATCTTGCCAGCACGGAACGATTGCTGACCATCATTTCCCGCTTCCGGTTCCACACCGTAGACATCGCACCCAGGCGACAAAGCGTTCGCGGCAAGCGCCGAACCGGCAAGCAGGCCACCACCGCCAAGACAAACGAACAGCGCATCAAGCGGTCCGGTTTCCTCAATCAATTCCTTGGCCGCAGTGCCCTGTCCGGCGATAATATCAGGATGATTGAACGGCGGAATGAGGGTTAGCCCCCCCTCCTCCGCCAGGCGTCTGGAGATCACATCGCGGTCTTCTTCATAACGGTTATAGGTAACAACCTTCGCGCCGTAGCCTCGCGTCGCCTCAAGCTTCGCGCGTGGCGCATCCTCGGGCATGATGATTGTCGCGCCGATGCCAAGCATTTTTGCTGCAAGCGCAATTGCCTGAGCGTGATTGCCGGATGAGAAAGCAAGTACGCCGCGAGCCTTTTGTTCATCCGTAAACCACGAAAGAGCATTGAACGCGCCGCGAAACTTGAAGGCACCGATCCGTTGAAAGTTCTCGCATTTGAAAAAGAACCGGGCACCGGTTTCACGGTCGATGGTAGACGATGTGAATACCGGCGTATGGTGGGCATAGCCTTCGATCTGCTTTGCAGCCGAGACCACATCATCATAAGTTGGAAGCTTGTTCATCATTTGCCCTTCACCTTTATTTCAGCATCGGCCACAGGCTCAAGATGAGCAGTAAGGCCATGATAAAATTGAAACATTTCAACCGAAAGGGATCAGAAAGCCAGTTGCGCAACAATGTGCCAAATCCGGCCCAGACGGACACGCTCGGCAAATTCACAATCGCGAAGGCGACGCTGACCAGAAGCACCGCGACATAATAGTTATCGTGGTTGGCATAGGTGGCAATTCCTGTAATCCCCATCACCCATGCTTTCGGATTGACCCATTGGAACGCCGCCGCCTGCAAGAAAGTCATTGGCTCGCTTTTATCCCCATGCTTTGCCTCTCCAATGGAACGCGACATCGCAATTTTCCAGGCGAGATAAAGCATATAGGCGCCACCGGCGAACTTCAGCGCCACATAGAATGACGGCACCGTCTCGATCAAAGCGCCGAGACCGAAACCAACCGCCAGCAGCAATACGAAGAAGCCTACGCCGATCCCCAACATATGCGGAACGGTACGGCGGAAACCGAAATTCACGCCCGAAGCCAGAAGCATCAGATTGTTTGGTCCCGGTGTAACGGACGAGACAAAAGCGAAGACGAGAAGTGCCAGAAAAATTTCAACAGACATGGGACAGCCTCAATTTATGGGGACAAATTAGCTCAATAAAAAACCGGCACAATCGAAACATTGTGCCGGTTTTCAACGATATTGTATCGGTCCTGATTGAAAGCTTCTACATACCTTCCGGCCCGCGATTCATGGCCGCAACACCCGTACGGCAGGTCTCAACCAGCCCGAGTGGTTTCATGATGGAGATAAACTGATCGATCTTGGCCGTCTTACCGGTGATTTCCAGAATGAAATGATCAGTCGTCGCGTCGACAACCTTGGCTTTGAACGCATCGGCCAGACGAAGTGTCTCTGCCCTCGCTTCACCTTTACCTGCGACCTTCACCAGTGCGAGTTCACGCTCGACAGGACGGTCGTGACCGAGCTCAGAAGCGCGATGGCTCAGATCCACAACACGATGAACCGGAACAATGCGAGCCAATTGGTGCCGGATCTGGTCGAGCACGTGTGGCGTGCCGCGCGTCACGATTGTAATGCGCGACAGATGCCTTTCATGCTCGGTTTCCGAAACCGTCAGGCTTTCGATATTGTAGCCGCGACCGGAGAAAAGACCGATCACGCGGGCAAGCACGCCTGGCTCATTGTCGACGAGTACTGCAAGCGTATGTGTTTCCGGTGTTTGTGTTTCGGCTGCGATGAAATAGGCCGATCCGGAAGCTAGATTCTGTGCATTCATGATTTGATTCCTCCGGATCAGACGAGCGCGCGGCCCTTTGCATCGATGGCGTTAGCGACGGCTTCGTCCGTAGCTTCATCGGGCAACAGCATTTCGTTATGTGCCTTGCCCGAGGGGATCATCGGGAAGCAGTTGGCGAGATTTGCCACGCGGCAATCGAAGATCACCGGCTTGTCGATGTCGATCATCTCCTGAATGGCGTCATCGAGTTTACCAGGCTTGTCGCAGCGGATCCCGTGCGCGCCATAGGCTTCCGCCAGCTTCACGAAATCCGGCATTGCCTCGGTATAGGAGTGCGACAGGCGGTTGCCATGCAAAAGCTGCTGCCACTGGCGCACCATGCCCATGTACTGGTTGTTCAGGATGAAGATCTTGATCGGTGCATTATGTTGAATTGCAGCAGACATTTCCTGAATACACATCTGGATCGAGGCATCCCCTGCAATATCGATAACCAGTGCGTCAGGATGCGCGATCTGCACACCGAGTGCTGCTGGGAGGCCGTATCCCATGGTGCCCAGACCACCCGAGGTCAACCAGCGATTTGGTTCCTCGAAGCCGTAGAACTGCGCAGCCCACATCTGGTGCTGACCAACTTCCGTGGTGATGTAGGTCTTCCGATCCTTGGTCAGTTCATAGAGCCGCTGAATTGCATATTGCGGCATGATGACGTCTTTATTCGGCGCATAGGCAAGTGAGTTGCGAGAGCGCCAGCGATCGATCTGCTGCCACCAGGCACCGATTGCCTGCTTTTCCGGCTTCTTATCAGAGGCACGGACCTGCCGAACAATGTCTTCCAAAACATGGGCTACATCACCAATGATCGGAACATCGACGCGAACGCTCTTATTGATCGAAGATGGATCGATATCGATATGGATTTTCTTCGAGTTCGGAGAAAATGCGTTGAGGCGTCCGGTGATACGGTCATCGAAACGCGCGCCGACGCACAACATGACATCGCAATCATGCATGGTCATGTTGGCTTCGTAGGTGCCATGCATACCGAGCATGCCAAGCCAGTTCTTGCCGGACGCCGGATAAGCGCCCAACCCCATCAGCGTGGACGTGATCGGGAAATTGCTGATCTCGACCAGCTCGCGCAGCAGACGGGAAGCTGCAGGGCCGGAATTGATCACGCCGCCGCCAGAATAGATGACGGGCTTCTTTGCATTGACGAGCAGACGTACAGCTTCGGAAATTGCCTGTGCATTGCCGTCGAGAACCGGACGGTAGCTGGTGCGCGGCGCAGTCTCCGGTGGCGTATAAATGCCCTTGGCGAACTGAATATCCTTCGGAATATCGACCACGACGGGACCGGGGCGACCGGTGGAGGCGACATGAAAGGCTTCGTGCAATATGCGCGCCAGATCGTTGACGTCCTTTACCAACCAGTTGTGCTTGGTGCAGGGGCGCGTGATACCGATAGTATCGCATTCCTGAAATGCATCAGAGCCGATCAGCGTCGTCGGAACCTGACCGGAAATGCAAACCAGTGGAATGGAATCCATCAGGGCATCCTGAAGCGGGGTAACCGCATTGGTAGCACCCGGACCGGACGTAACAAGCATCACGCCGACCTTGCCGGTCGACCGCGCATAGCCTTCCGCCGCATGTCCAGCGCCCTGCTCATGACGGACCAGGACATGCTGAACCTTATCCTGCTGGAAAAGCTCGTCGTAGATCGGAAGCACAGCACCGCCGGGATAGCCGAAAATGCTTTCCACGCCCTGATCGATCAAAGCCTGAATGACCATCTCGGCACCGGTCATTTCACGTGGATTGCTTGCTTCCTGCGTTTCTGCGGCATTTGCATCCGCCTCGTGTTTACCTGCAGTCATTGTTCTCTTCCCGTCGTCTGCACTTCATTTCTGATTTGGATAATAAAAAAGGCCCCCGAGGGAGCCTGTCTTTCGCGCATGGGAGCTTTCGCCGGATGGTTACACCATCCTGCCCATGCGCGCCCGTACCACAAGAATAATAATCGTGTTCATGGGGCGGACACTAATAGCCGGATTTGGCATCGTCAACGCATAAATACGTCGCCTGCGATATTTTCTTAGGCTCATCCGCCTCAAACGATAACTTTATTTCAACGGAAGCTTCTTATTCTGGTGCGAAACCTCTTGTTGAAAGTCGGGGCAGAGTTGGCGACATGAGCGAAATCGGGGACAGTTCTGACGCGCGAGGACAAGGCGAATATGTTCACCGCAACCGCACGGAAGGCTATGTCATCCAGTGCGATGGCGAAGGTGCCATCGTCTCGGCACTGTCAGGTCCTTCTTCGGCGGCATCCGATGATTATTGGGCCGTAGGCCAGCTCATATCCATTCAGGCAGGCGACAATCGCGTCGTCGGCCTCATCCGCAACGTGCTTGTTCCTGGGGATGTCTGGATACGTGGAGGTGACAACACCCTCCATGTCCATATCGAGTTTCTGGGCGAAGTTCGGGTACAGCCGAACGGACAGACCACATTCAATGGTGGCATTTCGCAGTTCCCCCATCCCGGCGCTATTGCTCACCGTATCCGGGCTACCGATCTCGCGACCATTTATGCACAGGCCGACCATAGCAGCGTTTCAATCGGGACGCTGACACAGGATGCAACGGTTCCTGCTTATATTTCGGTCGATGACCTTATCTCCCGACATTTCGCCATCGTCGGCACAACGGGTGTCGGCAAATCGAGCGCCGTCATGCTGCTCCTACGCCGCATCGTCGCCGAAAAAACCAATCTGCGTGTGCTCATTCTCGATCCACACAATGAGTTTGCAAGCGCATTTCCCGATTTGGCAGTAGCTGTCGATCAGACAAATATCGAGCTGCCATTCTGGATGCTGCGGCTTGATGAATTTGCAGATGTGATCTTTCGCGGTCGTACGCCGGACCCGATGGAGCTCGATATACTGCGCGATCTGGTCCAGCTTGCCCGCGAGAAAATGCACGACATCGAAACGGCGGCCACGAAGACATTGCGGCGGCAATTGGCCGATCGTCAGAGCGTCAGCGCGGACACGCCCGTCTCCTATCGCTTGGCTGACCTGATAGCCCTCATCGACGAGCGCATGGGGCTTCTCGACAGCAAAGCGGAGCGTCCCTATCTGCGCAGCCTCAAGGCTCGACTGGAATCGATCTCGTCCGATCCCCGCTTTCGCTTCATGTTCGCCGTCACTGGTGGCTCTGAAACAATGCGGCAAGCTATTGGCCGCATTTTCCGCATTCCGCAAAACGGAAAACCGATCTGCACATTCCAGCTTGCAGGATTGCCATCCGAGGTTGTCAACGCGGTTGCCTCGGTCTTGTGTCGCCTAGCATTCGATATAGCTCTTTCGAGCGAGGGCAATCTGCAGACACTCGTAATCTGCGAGGAAGCTCATCGCTATATTCCGACCGACCGCGATGCCGGTTTCTGGCCGACAAGACAAGCCATCGCGCGAATTGCCAAAGAAGGCCGAAAATACGGCTCCTATCTTGGGGTCATCAGCCAGCGTCCCGGCGAGCTTGACCCGACAATTCTGTCCCAGTGCAATTCGATTTTTGCAATGCGGCTCGGCAACGAACGTGATCAGGAAATTATCAGGGGCGCCATTCGCGGGGGTGCGCAAAGCATGGCAGGTTTCCTGTCATCAATCGCTAATCGCGAGGCCATAGCGTTTGGCGAAGCCTTCTCGACACCGATGCGCCTTACATTCGAAACCATCCCGCCTCATCAGCTTCCAGGGCGCAGCAAGAGCGAAAGCGCTCTTTCCAGCTGGCGCAGTGACGACAAAATATCGCTCGACCGTATCGTCGAAAAACTGCGTGCTTTTGAAAGCAGTTCCCAGCCAGAACCAATGGATCAGCTCGTAGATGAGAATAATCTGTGGGGCAGCCCGGTCTCTACCAACCACCGTGACCATGCGCCGGCGGATGATACTTTGCCTCGCTCGTCTGCTTCGCTGAAACCACAAACATCACTTAGCCTCGACACGAAACAAAGCATCGAGAAGATGGGCGAACTCGTACGTAGTTTTCGCAAGGACCGCGAGCGCTAGAGCGCATTTTATCCAGAAACTGTTTCACACTTTTCCAGATGCGCTCTAGCCGGTGCAGCTCATTCAAAAATAAGCAGCTTCAGGCACAGACGCGATTTCGCCCCATGTTCTTCGCAGCATAGAGCATCTTATCGGCGCGACGATAGAGGTCTTTCGATGTCTCCCGCCGGTCCCATATCGCAAGACCTATACTGACGGTGACGCCAAGCTTTTCATCACCAAGGTCGATTTCGAGCGTCGATATGGCTTTGCGGACACGATTGGCGAGCTTAATCATTAATTCTGCGTCCATGTTCGGCGCAAGAACTGCAAACTCCTCACCGCCAAGCCGGGCTACAACATCATGATAGCGCGTGTAGTCCTTGAGACACCGCGCCACCTCTTGCAGCACGATGTCGCCAATGTCGTGCCCATAGGTATCGTTGACGGCCTTGAAGTGATCGAGATCGATAATCATCAACCCGACAGGCCGCTGGATACGGTCAAACTGGACCAGATACTCCTTCAGCGCCTCATCGAAATAGCGCCTGTTCTGCATGCCGGTCAGGCTGTCAGTCAGTGCGGCATGTTCGAGGGTCTGCGATCGTTCGGAAAGATCCTGCGTGATGACCTGCAGCTTGCCGCGGTCCAGCGCATCGGTTCGTATCTGAGGGTAGATCAAAAACAGCCCGCACGCGATGGTCGCAATCAACACCCAGATCGTGACATAGCTCCACTGATCAAGCTTCGAAACCAGTTCAGAAGCGCTCACGTCAAGTGGCAAGGTCTGCAATTGTCCGATGTCGACACGAGCTTGGTAAAGTAACAGCCCAATACCGAACATCAGAACAATCAGAATAAAAAATGCCCGCTCCGATTTATGAAACCGCATAGTCCGTGCCCGCCTCTCCTGTTTGAGAGAGTGCCAGCGAGTTATTTCAGTGTCGTTAATTGAGCGAATGCATCATCAGAATTTGCGTGTACCATCCAGCGATCATCAAGCTGGTTTCGAAACCAGGTCGACTGACGCTTTGCATATTGTCGCGTGGCGATGACTGAACGTTCAATCGCTTCTTCCCGTGACATCGAACCTTGCAGAAAAGCTGTGATTTCACGCACGCCGATGGCTTTCATCGCAGGCAAGGCCGGATCGAGATCAAGCGCCAGCAACGCCTTGACCTCATCGATCGCGCCATTGTCCCACATCAGCGCAAATCGCCTTGCAATTCGTTCGGCAAGCCATGTCCGGTCCGGCAACAGCACGATTTTGCGTGCGCTATCGTCATCCACCAGCGCCCGCCCTTTCGTCCGCTGCCACGCAAGTAGCGACTTTCCAGTGGCTTCAAACACTTCCAGCGCCCGAACGATACGTTGACGGTCGAAGGGTTTGAGGGTTGCGGCCATATCCGGATCACGTTCACGAAGTATCCGGTGAAGAAGCTCCGGACCATCTGCCTCCATTCGGCCTCGCCAATAGGCGCGAGTATCGACCGGCACCCCCGGCATTTGTGACAGTCCGCCCAGCAGCGCCCTGAAATAGAGCCCAGTGCCACCAACAAAAATTGGCGTTCGGTTCTTCGTTGCAGGTTGCGACAACAGGTCGGTGACATCATCCAGCCATCGTCCGGTTGAATAGGATATCGACGGCGCGACATGTCCGTAGAGATGATGCTCTGCCGAAGCGAGATCGGCTTTGCCGGGCCGGGCAGTCAGAAGATCAAGAACATCATAAACCTGCATGGAATCGGTGTTTACAATGAAGCCGCCGGTCTCTTGAGCCATACGAATGGCAAGTGCCGACTTGCCGCTGGCCGTTGGGCCAGCTATCAGGATTGCATTCGTGACCGCATCCTCACTCATCGCCGGAATTGCTCTCCATGTCCCACCAGGTTTCTCTCGTCGCTACTTTGATCGCCAATCCGGCCAAGGCCTCGCTTGTATCAACGCTCGGGATTAAAGCCTCAGCGGCAGTGAATGCAACTGGACTTTATTGGCTGGCCGACGACATTGCCTGCGACATTGCGCTACCGTCGGGGATTGGCAGTGAAGAAGCCGAAACCCTGCTGCGTCGTTCAATCGACGGCGCTCCAATTGATGTGGTGGTGCAGGAACAGGAGCGTCGACGCAAGAAAATTCTGATTGCCGACATGGATTCCACGATGATCCAGCAGGAGTGCATCGACGAACTGGCAGAAGAAGCAGGTCTGCGCGAGCATGTGGCTGCAATCACCGCACGCGCCATGAACGGCGAGATCGAGTTCGAACCGGCTTTGCGTGAACGGGTGGCCCTGTTGAAAGGTCTGCCACTCAACGTAATTGACAAGGTCATTTCTACCCGCATCACATTAATGCCAGGCGGACCGGAGCTCGTTCGCACCATGCGTAAACATGGCGCTTACACCGCACTGGTATCCGGCGGCTTTACATCGTTTACTCGGCGCATCGCCGAGATGATCGGTTTCAACGAAGAGCGCGCAAACAAGTTGATCGATGATGGTCTGCATCTGACCGGTCTGGTCACGGAACCAATTCTTGGTCGGGAAGCCAAGGTCGAGAAGCTCTTGGAAATCGCCGAACGCCTTGGCCTTACGTCGGACGATGCAATTGCAGTAGGCGACGGGGCAAACGATCTCGGCATGATTCAACTCGCGGGAACCGGCGTTGCACTTCATGCAAAGCCAGCCGTGGCCGCACAGGCGCGAATGCGTGTTGACCATGGCGACTTGACCGCTCTCCTGTATATTCAGGGCTACCGAAAGACGGACTTCGTTCAATGATCATTCTGGAAACGCCGCGCCTCGTCATCCGCAACTGGGAGGATCGTGACCGCGATCTGTTCCACGTCATCAATTCCGATGAAGAGGTGATGCGTTTCTTTCCCTTTCGCAGAGACCGCTCGCAGTCAGACGAATTGTTCGACGTCGTTCAGAAGATGATTTCTGAAACGGGCCTCGGTTTCTATGCGCTTGAAGAAAAAGAAAGCGGTCAGTGCATCGGCTTTGCAGGCCTCGCCCGAACCGACCTCGAGCCTCATTTACCGGACGGCACCGTAGAAATCGGCTGGCGACTGGCAACACCTTTCTGGGGCAAGGGCTATGTAACCGAAGCAGGCAAAGCGCTGCTGGAATATGCTTTCGATACGCTGGGCCTCACCGAGATCGTTTCCTTCGCTGTTCATAATAACGACCGGTCTACAGCCGTCATGCAGCGTATCGGCATGACCCGGGATAGAGCGAGCGATTTCGATCATCCGCGCGTACCGGATGACGCTCCACATCTGAAACACCACACGGTCTATCGCATTCAGGCGGCCTGACCGGCCACCCAGCCGGAAGACCAGGCCCACTGGAAATTATAGCCGCCCAGCCAACCGGTTACATCAACCACCTCGCCGATGAAAAACAGGCCCGGAACAGATTTGGTTTCCATGGTTTTGGAATCGAGATCGCGCGTGTCGACGCCTCCGAGTGTAACCTCGGCCGTGCGATAACCTTCCGAACCGGCGGGCTTTATGCGCCAGTCATTTATCGCAACCTCGACACGACGAAACATCTTGTCGGGCATATCCGCCAGATGGCCTGTCGCGCCCATATCCTCGGCTATGGTCTGCGCAAGCTTCCGCGGGAGATAAATAGCCAATGCTGTTTGCAATGCCTGCTTGCCGTTTTGTTTGCGCTGCTCCCGCAGCGCCTCGAAAATATCCATATCCGGCAGCATCGCAATACGGATTTCTTCACCTTCCCGCCAGTAGGAAGATATCTGCAGGATCGAAGGTCCGCTGATGCCACGATGCGTAAAAAGCATTGCCTCAGAAAATTTCGTTTTGCCGCAGGCGACAACAGCATCGACGGCAACACCGGCCAACGGCTTCAGCCGTTCCAGTGTATTAGGTTCAAACGTCAGCGGCACGAGCGCCGGTCGTGTTTCGACAATCCGCAATCCGAACTGTGTCGCGATATCATAACCGAAGCCCGTTGCCCCCATTTTGGGGATCGACTTCCCTCCGCACGCCATCACCAGTGAACGACAGCGCACAGGACCATCCGACAACTGGAGAGAAAAACCGTGTGCGGATTTCTCGACTGAACTAACGCTGCAGCCAAGCTTCAGCCGCGCACCATAGCGTTTCATTTCCCCCAGCAGCATTTCGATTATCTGCAATGCCGAACCATCACAGAAGAGCTGGCCGAGTGTCTTTTCGTGATAGGCAATGCGGTGGCGCTCAACGAGCGCGATGAAATCGCGTTGCGTATAGCGGCTCAGAGCGGAAATGCAGAAATGCGGGTTCTGCGAGAGATAGTTCTTCGGGCTTGCATGAAAATTAGTGAAGTTGCAGCGACCACCACCCGATATGCGGATCTTCTCACCGGCTGATTTTGCATGGTCCAGGACCAGCACAGAACGCCCGCGTTTGGCGGCCTCGATGGCGCACATCATGCCCGCTGCACCGGCGCCTATGACCACGATATCGACTGTTTCCAAATCACCTTACTCCGAATGGCGCCGGTCAATAGCACACCGGAGGCGAATGAAACAGAAGGCTCTGCCATTTCGTACGGCATATGAAGGGTCACTCGAATCTCTTTGCACGGTTCCAGCGCCAAGTGATTAAAACCGCAAAACAAAACGGCATTGCAGATTTCTCCGCAATGCCGCTTCGACAGCAGGTTAATGAAGGATCAATTGATCCGGACAGTTACAAAACGCAGTTCTCCCGACCGGGAAGCCAGCATCAGAAGAGCATTCTTGCGCCCTTCGCGACGCAGCGCATCGATGCGCTTTTTCACATCGTCCGGTGACTTAACAGTTACCTGACCGATATCGACTATAACATCACCGGTTTCGATACGCTTCTCGCCGGCAGCGGAGCCAGGGGAGACGTAAAGAACCGCAACGCCCTCCACATCCTCGGCGATGCCAAACTCGCCACGAATATCGTCATTCAGTTCGCTGAGTTTCATTCCAAGCACGCTTGGGGCGGCGTCGCTCTTCTGTTCCTTTTTCGGTGTATCCGGTGTTTGCGTGCCTTCATCACCGCCCTCACCTTCGGGAACCGGCGCCTGATCCTCCGTCGCGGCCTCGGTACTCTTGTCGTCCTCGACCAGACGTCCGAGTTTCACTTTAATGGTCTTTTCCTCGCCCTGACGAACCACAACGATCTCGACGTCCTTGCCGACCGGGGTTTCCGCAACCAGTCGCGGCAGATCGCGAGCCTTGTCGACGGGCTTGCCTTCATAGCGGATCACGATGTCACCAGCTTCAATGGCCTTGTTGTCAACGCCGGAGTTTTCGATCAGCCCGGCAATCAGTGCGCCCTTGGCTTCCTTCAGTCCAAGGCTCTGGGCGATATCCTCGGTTACCGGCTGGATGCGTACGCCGAGCCAGCCACGGCGAACCTCGCCGAACTCCTTGAGCTGATCGATAACACCCACTGCCATTTCAGCAGGGATGGCAAAGCCGATACCGATAGAACCGCCCGATGGCGAAATGATCGCCGTGTTGATGCCGATCACCTTGCCGTCCATGTCAAACAGCGGGCCACCGGAATTACCCCGATTGATGGCCGCATCAGTCTGGATGAAGTCGTCATAGGGACCGGAATTGATGTCACGCTTGCGGGCCGAGATGATGCCAGCAGTTACGGTTCCACCGAGCCCGAAGGGATTGCCGATTGCAAGCACCCAATCGCCGATACGCGCTTTTTCCGAATTGCCGAACTGTACGGCCTTCAGCTTGTGCTTGGACGGGTCTACCTTGAGGATTGCCAGATCGGTCTTGATGTCTTTTCCAACCAGTTCGGCTTTCAGCTTGGAACCATCGTTGAAATTGACCTCGATCTCATCCGCATCCGCAATAACGTGATTGTTGGTGACGATGAAGCCCTTTTCGGCATCGATGACGAAGCCGGACCCCAACGACTGGACCTTGCGCGATTCGTCGCCCTGCGCACCTTCCTTGTCACCGAAGAAGTCTTTGAAGTATTCCTGGAATGGAGAGCCCTCAGGCACCTGCGGCATCGGAACCGCGCCTTCACCTTCTCCATCTTCCTTGACGGTTTGCGAGGTCGATATGTTCACGACCGCATCAAGCAGCCCTTCAGCCAGATCGGCAACTGAAGCCGGTCCCTGAGCTGCGATTGCCGGAGGCGTTCCTACCGAAAGAGTGCCAGCGACGGTCATCGCCCCCAATGCCACCGTTGCGAAAAGGGTGCGAACTAATCCCGCCTTTGGTGCAATTGCCATGAAGCCCTGCTCCGTTCCTGTCTGCTTGCAGTCGTTTGATTAGCGATAAGTCGCTGCAAAATACGGCCTGTTTACGGCCCCGCATAGACTACAAACAATAAATAACAGAAGGAAAGCGGCTTATCCCCTGACAAGCCAGACAATGCCAACGCCGATT
Source organism: Ochrobactrum vermis (assembly GCF_002975205.1). Classification (NCBI taxonomy): domain Bacteria; kingdom Pseudomonadati; phylum Pseudomonadota; class Alphaproteobacteria; order Hyphomicrobiales; family Brucellaceae; genus Ochrobactrum; species Ochrobactrum vermis. The sequence goes on from NZ_PCOC01000001.1 coordinate 1,754,128, forward strand.
GCAAGCGCCGCAATCCCGGCAATGCGTAACATGTTTTCGGGCGTCTCGCTTGCCTCGCGGGCAAGCTTCTTCGCCAAAAAAGGAAAGCCGCCGTAGAGCAGCCCTTCGAGAACGAAGAGAAGACCTACGGCGGCTAGAAAATCGCTCATGAGCGTTTGACCCGGTTTTACTGGGCAGGCGTTGCCAGCTTGCCGCCAGCATCACGGAAGAACTTGAAGAACTCCGAGTCCGGCGAAAGAACCAGCGTTGTATCCGGTGTTTCAAGCGCTTCACGGTAAGCGGACATCGAACGATAGAAGGCAAAGAAACCAGGGTCCTTGCCTGCAGACCCGGCGAAGATTTCACTGCGCTGGGCGTCGCCTTCACCGCGAAGGATTTCCGATTCCTTGCGCGCTTCAGCGATCGTTTCCACGACCTGACGATCGGCGACAGCACGAATACGCTGGGCGGCTTCACGGCCACGGGCGCGCAGGCGCTCCGCTTCGGCGAGGCGCTCTGCCTTCATGCGGTCATAGGTCTGCTGCGAAACTTCAGCCGTCAGATCAGTCCGACGGATACGCACATCGGCAATCGTAAGGCCGAGTGACGTCGCATCCGGGCGAAGCTGGTCCCGGACTTCGCGCATCATGTCGCCACGTTCTTCCGAAAGTGCCGCTTCAAAACCGCGCTGACCGTAAACGCTACGCAACGCAGCATCGAGACGGGTGCGCAGACGCTGTTCGGCAAGCAGTGTGCTGCCCGAAACGGTTTCACGGAACTTGCGGGCATCGGTGATACGATAGACGAGAAATGCATCGACGTCATAGAACTTGCCGCCCGAAACCTGAACGCGGATATCGTCCAGATCGAAGCGCAGCAGGCGATCATCGATCAACTGCACCGTGTCAGCATCAAGGAACCCGAAAGGCAGCTTGAAATAGATGCCCGGTTCCGTCTTCACATCAACGATCTGACCGAAGCGAAGCACGATGGCCTGCTGACGTTCGGAAACGATGAATGTCGCGGAATAGATCAGGAAAGCGATGACGGCGATGATACCGCCAATGATTGGAAGTCTGTTCTGAGCCATTACTGGGCACCTCCGCTCGGGGTCGTCGTGGTCGCATTCACACCGGGGCGTGGCTGCTGGCGCATGAGTTCGTTCAGCGGCAGGTAAGGCACGACATCCTTTCCAGGTTCGACAATAACTTTCTTGGTACCCTTCAGCACCTGTTCCATCGTTTCGAGGAACAGACGATTGCGCGTCACTTCCGGCGCCTTCTGGTATTCACCCAGAACGGAGCTGAAACGCTGCGCCTCACCTTCCGCGTCCTGAACGACACGGTTCTTGTAAGCGGCTGCTTCTTCACGAAGCTGGGCTGCTTCACCGCGGGCCTGACCGAGCTTCTGGTTCGAATACTGGTTCGATTCTTCTACGAAACGATCTTCGTCCTGTTCGGCACGCTGAACTTCGTCGAAGGCATCGGCCACTTCACGCGGCGGCGCTGCATCTTCGATGGATACGGCGTTGACCTGGATACCCGTCTTGTAGGTGTCAAGCGTCTGCTGAACGATATCGCGTACGCTCGCTGCAATGGCCGAACGGTTGTCGCGGAAAACGTCCTGAGCCGGGCGACGACCGACGATTTCGCGGATCGCGCTTTCGGAAACCTGCTGCACCATCGCATCGGGATTATCGACGTTAAACAGATACGCCTGCGGATCCGATACGCGGTAAAGAACCGAAAACTGAACGTTGACGATGTTCTGGTCGCCGGTCAGCATGAGGCCCTGCGTCGCGCTCCGGTTGCCCTGCCCGCCAATATTGATCTGCTTCTCGACAATCTGCGCCTTTTCATAGGTTTCGATCGGCCACCAATGGAAATGTAGGCCAGGACCGGACACTTCTGCCTTCGGCTTGCCAAAACGCAGTTCGACGGCGAGTTCATCAGGCTGCACGGTGTAGATGGACTGATAAAGCCAAAAACCCAAAACGGCCGCGCCGATGAGGAAAAGAACGCCGCGATTGCTGCCGCCCTTGCCACCACCACCGGGGAAGACCTGCTTCAGACGATCTTGTCCTTTACGCAGAATATCTTCGAGATCAGGTGGTGTGTTCTGGCCGCCGCCACGTGGGCCCTTGGGTCCTTGTCCCCAGGGGCCACCGTTATTGTTGTTATTGTTGTTATCGCCGCCGCCGCCCCATGGGCCGCCGCCACCATTCTGATTACTCCAGGGCATCCTCACCTCTCGTCCAGGTGACGGGAAAGCGAGCTGCCACTCCCGTCATCAACTAATGTTTCCGTTTTATAGGCATCGCGAGGTCCGCTTTCAACGCGAAGACGCCAAAATTCGTGAACTATGCTTTACACAGCACGTTTTTCGTACACGAAATAGCACGTTGGATGGCTATCCTTCTCTCCGGCGGGCACATCCTCCTGCGAAACGACGTGCCACAGTTTCGGATCGATTTCTGGAAAGTGTGTGTCTCCGTCGATCTTGGCTAGAACACGGGTCAGGTGAATTTGGTCCGCGAGAGGCAAAGCCTGCGCATAAATCTTCCCGCCGCCTATAATGCAAACTTCCCCTGCACCCATGTCAACAGCCAGCCTTCGCCCGAGCGCGATTGCATCCTCGAGAGAACCGGCAATGCTCGCACCTTCAATCTGAAATCCGCTGTCCCTTGTCACCACGATGTTGGGCCGTTCCGGCAGGGGCCGCCCGATGGATTCCCAGGTCCGTCGCCCCATGATAACCGGCTTGCCGAGCGTCAGCGCCTTGAAGCGCTTGAGATCGGTTGAAAGCCGCCACGGCATGTCATTATCACGCCCGATAACACCGTTTTCGGCGGCAGCAACAATGATCGAAACTATCGGTTCTTGTATGGACATTGGATGCCTCAGACAGCAATCGGCGCTTTGATCGTCGGATCGGCCTCATAGCCCTCAAGCTGGAAATCCTCAAAGCGGAAGCCAAAAAGATCCTTCACTTCAGGATTGATCCACATTTTCGGCAATTTCTTCGGTGTCCGGGTAAGTTGCAGACGCGCCTGGTCGAAATGATTGGCGTAAATATGCGCGTCACCAAGCGTGTGCACGAACTCTCCCGGCTTCAAACCGGCAACTTGTGCGATCATCATCGTCAGTAGAGCATAGGAGGCGATATTGAACGGCACGCCCAGAAATATATCCGCCGAGCGCTGATAGAGCTGGCAGGAGAGTTTACCGTTGGCAACATAGAACTGGAAAAGACAGTGGCATGGCGGCAACGCCATTTCATCGACCAATGCCGGATTCCACGCCGATACAATCAGACGCCGCGAATTGGGATTTCCATGCAACATCTTCAGGAGATTCGCGATCTGATCGATGTGACGGCCATCCGGCGCAGGCCATGAGCGCCACTGATAGCCATAGACCGGCCCGAGATCGCCATTGTCATCCGCCCATTCGTCCCAGATCGAGACGCCATTCTCCTTCAGATAGGCGATATTCGTATCGCCCTTCAGAAACCAGAGCAGCTCATGGATGATCGAGCGCAGGTGAAGCTTCTTGGTCGTCAGAACCGGGAAGCCCTCTTCGAGATTGAAGCGCATCTGATACCCGAAAACCGACCGCGTACCTGTGCCCGTACGGTCGCCACGGTCGACGCCGTTATCGAGCACATGTTGAAGAAGATTGAGATAGGTGCGCATGGGGGGATGATCCAGAACCGATTCGTTTCGAGTCCACTATAAAGAAAAACCCCGGTGTGAGGCACCGGGGCTTCGGATTCAGAAAATCGCTGTGGATCAGAGGCTGCCGAGTTTTCCGAGCTGCTTGGCGACCAGATAATAGAAGGTGACGCGATTCTTGTTGCGATCGCCCTTCATGACGTCAGCAACATGCGCAACCACTTCATCGCCCTTGGCTTCGTCGTCGATGCCGAGTTTCTTGGCAACCCAGTTGGTGCGAACGCGCTTCAATTCTTCCGGGTCCGTTGCCGAAACGAGCGAGGAATCGCGATTGCGCAGCGCAATGCCCAGATGCTTGACGATCTTATCGACTACAGCTTCATCGGCACCGGCATCGTAGCGACGGACATCCGCGAGATATTCACTCATATATCCACTCTCCTTCGAATGGGGCATCAGCACCCCGTTTCAGCCCACGGAACCCGGCTATATAAAAATTTGCTTGCCGACCCCGATATGTTGCGAGGATTGACCAGCAAAAGCGGGCTGTCAATGAAAAATGAACGCAGTGGTCGATCGTTAGGGTCCGTAAGCAAAACCCGTTAAAAACTGCGCCCCCTCTTCCAATCACATTCATCCGCGCCTATATACGGCGTGTCGGCGCAAGCTGACTATGGTGATAAACGGACGGTGTAATAAACCTATTGGACCCGGGGGCGGTACCCGGCGCCTCCACCAGAATACAGATCAATCAAACGGTTTGTGTTGTGGCGGGGGCGAAACAGGATCGACAAGGGTGTAAAGATCGCTCTTTTACTCGGCATGATACCACCGTTATCGGGTCAATTGAGTAGTTGCAAATGACAACAAAGCTCAGGGTTATGCTCTCGCTGCCTAATGGCGGTGCGGGAAACCCACTCTAAAGTCCTTAGGGTTAGCACCTTAAGGCGGGGTTCGGAGGCACCTGGCAACAGAAGCCTCCACTTTCCCTTTCAGATAATCTATGCAGCCGCAGCTTCCGTATCGAGCTCGCTTGCCTTGCGCGAAAGAACGATCTGCGTCAGCACAAAGGCCGTGAGCGCACAACCGGCAATCCCACCGGTCATCGGCAGAGCCGTTCCATCAAAGAACGAACCGGTCACGCCAATCGCCACCCCGCCAATCACGAAATGCAACGTACCCATCAGAGCAGATGCAGTTCCTGCAATCTCACCGTGATCTTCAAGAGCAAGCACCGCCGTTGTCGGGATGACGAGGCCTAAGAAGCCATAACCCACGAACAGGAAGCCAGCGATCAGCCATAGCGACTGATGCCCCATGAGTGCGGCTGCGAACATGGCGAGCATTGCCGCTGCAAATCCCGAAACCGCGAATCGCATGACACGACGAAGCCCAAAGCGCGATCCAAGCCATCCATTTAGCTGTGAAACACCGAAAAACGACACCGCATTGGCCGAAAAGGCCATCGCATACTGCGTCGGCGTCAGCCCGTAATGATCGATCAGCACGAACGAAGAATTGGCAAGATAGACAAAGAAGGAAGCAATGCCAAAGCCGCCGACGGAAACCAGCCCGAGGAAATAGCGATCCTTCAGCAGGCGACCATAACCGCGCAAAGCGGTACCGAGATTGCTTTCAAGGCGTGCTTCGGCCGTCCGCGTCTCCTTCTGCGCTGTTGCCACCAGAACGATTCCGATAGCAGCAGCGACCAGAACAGCCCAGAAAACACCCCGCCAGCCAAAGAAGCTGATGATGATCGAGCCGGTCAGCGGTGCCAGGATCGGTGAAATGGAGAAGACGAGCATCAAAAGCGACATAAGACGCGCTGCCTCGACACCTGTGTGAAGGTCGCGCACAACAGCGCGCGGAATAACCATGCCTGCAGCAGCCCCTAGCCCCTGCACGAAACGGAAAAGCACCAGCACATCTATATCCGTCGCCAGAGCAGAACCGATGCTGCCGATACCGAACAGCACCAGACCACCATAAAGCGGGAGTTTACGCCCGACCATGTCGGACAGCGGCCCGCAGAAAAGCTGCGCAACCGCGAGAGCAATGAAAAAGGCCAGAAGGCTCATCTGCACGGCACCTGTTTCCGCATGCAAATCGGCGGCAATGGTGGGCAGAGCTGGCAGATACATATCGATCGCAAATGGGCCAATGGCGGAAAGAAGGCCAAGAACAATGGCATTGCGCACAAGACTGGAAGCCATGGGGGACGCGCTTTCATCAATGTTTCGTGAGATTCCCGCACCGATTATCGGATCTCCGGTTTTGCTTGGGAGAATGGCACCATCGGGCTCGCAAAATCGGCACAGGACAGATAAATACTTGTATTCACTACAAGTTTTCTTTTCAGTTTGATGATATCGACCCGTTTTTCAATGTGGCCGACACTTGAAAAGTCAGTAGCGAAAGGCATTCTATACGCAACGTCAAAACAGTTTTGACACTGATGTCAAATTAGACACCATTGTCCAAAACGTCAAGCTATCTTATGTTGGAGTTATGAAGCCTACTGACATATTTGACATGGCCGTTCTGCCCGAGAAGCGCGCTGTATCCGACAAGGGCCTGAACTCCGCGGCAATCAAGCCCGGGCAATGCATGAAGCGCGACTTCATTTTGTGCTCTGCAGCGCGTGTTTTCAATCGCGACGGGTTTCAGGGTGCCAGCATCGACCTTATCGCCAATGAAGCAGGTGTTTCGCGCCAGACGATCTACAACCATTATCGCGACAAGGAAGCGTTGCTTTCCGCTGTCGTCGAAGATGCGCTTGCGCGGATGAATGCGAGCCTTTTCGCAGTCCTGGCCTCTTTTCCACAGACGGGAGAGAATCTGGAGCAGGATCTCGTGGCTTTTTCCATCCGCATGAGCCGGAACTGCATTTACGATTCGTCCGGCGCGTTCCTACGCAAGATCATGCAGGCCAACGAGACCAACCTGCCGCTTGCAGCGAGTATCTGCAATACGAAAGGCCCCGCACAGGCTATTCCCGCTATAGCAGCACGTCTGGCACGTCTGGCGATGGATGGACATCTGCGCGTTGACGATCCGGACCTCGCCGCCCGCCATTTCATGGCGCTGATCAATGCTGATACGCATTACCATATGCTGACCGGTCAAAGCATAGATGACGCAATCATCGAGAAGAGTGCCGTTAATGGGGTGCGCACGTTCCTGATGGCTTTCGGACGCGGATAGGATAACACCCTTTTATTGCGCTCAAAAGTTGCGTATTTTTCTGTCATAGATACCGCCTGTCGCTATTTCAGGTCATATATCATCAGTTCCTGCGAGAACGAACTTGACATCGACCTCCGAATCCGTGGGATAAGCAAACCATGGTACAGGACCTAATCCGTTACGATATTCTCGCTCAGGAAGCCCTACGCGGCGTCATTCGCAAGGTTCTTGCGGAAGTGGCTAAGGCTGGCTTGCCAGGTAACCATCATTTTTTCATCACGTTCCTGACCGGAGCGCCCGGGGTGCGAATTTCCTCGCGCCTGAAGGAAAAATATCCCGAGCAGATGACTATCGTTTTACAGCATCAGTTCTGGGACATGCTTGTCACAGACCAATTGTTCGAAGTTGGCCTGTCCTTCGGAGACATCCCAGAAAAGCTGACTGTTCCTTTTTCGGCAGTCCGCGGCTTTTATGATCCTTCGGTAAATTTCGAACTCGAGTTCGACGTCGCGGTTGCGCAACCGGAAAGCGACAATGACGAAGGCGGCAATGTTGCTCCTATTGAGATTGCCCCGACAGATGTGCCGGTCGAAAAGGCAGAAAAGCCCAAATCGAAGTCACGCAAGTCTGCTGCAGAAAAAGAAGCCGCAGCATCCAAGGACAGCAATGCAGATGACGATGCCGATAAGGACGCCAAGCCTACGGCTGATGTTGTTTCGCTGGATGCCTTCCGCAAGAAGTAATCCTGCACCTCCATCTCCGTCCGACGAACCTGCCAAATTTCCCGCTGGTTATGCTGTCCTGTTTGACTAGACAGTTATCTCGCTGTTGATCGCAATCAATGGTGAAAAATAAGCAGACGTTTTATACTCTGTCTTGACGGTAACCAGATCAGGATTGACTTTGATGATTCGTGCAATCGCTCAGGCAGTATTGTGGATCAGCGGCATTGTAGCTGCTTTCTTTGTGGCAAAAGACGAACCCAATTTTCCGCTTCTGCAGATGACGGTGGGACTTATACTTCTTATTCTGGTGTCCTTGGCTATATGGTGGTTCACCAATCCGAAAGACCCCCAGAAATAGGAGCAGCCTATTCCGAGCTTGCTAGACGTAACCGAAACGCGGTAATTTTTTCAAAAGCCGTCAACATTTCCATGTGGTGTCATGAGCGATATCGTCAATCTCAGGCAGTTCAAAAAACAGAAGGCCCGCACCGAAAAGGAAAAGCAGGCTGACCAGAATCGCTTACTTTTCGGTCGAACGAAGATTGAAAAAGCTTTTGTCCGCACGGAGATAGCAAAAGCGGAGGGCTTTCTGGATCAGCATCGTCTGGAGAAGCGTGACGGGCCGGACCAGGAAAAGTGAACACGCCAGGACGGCTACGCAAACATTCCGTCAGTATCCGCGGGCACGCGACCAGCTATACGCTTGAAGACCCATTCTTTGAATTAATCGAAGAAATCGCGACGACACGAGAGCTTTCCGTCGCGGCGCTGATTGCAGAAATCGACAGCAAGCGTGACAGATCGATCAACCTGTCTTCCGCGCTCAGACTTCATGCCTTGGACTGGCTTAAATCCAGAATTGCTCAAGGCTGAGGTGCAGGAACAGCAGGTGTTTGTTCCAGGCTTTTCAGGAACTCGTTCAGAGACTGCCCACCCTCCGGCGATGCCAGAGGAGAATTAGACCCACCAGCCGGTGCACTTTGCGGCTTTTCCGCTTCAAGCCGTTTGGCCTCCTCGGCCGTTTTCCGAGCCACTTCGCGCGCACTGGCTTCAGCACGGCGCCTCGCCTCTTCCTCACGTTGCGAACGGTCCCGTTCCGCTTCATCCGCCTCGAAAAGCCCAAGCTGGCGACGAAGACGCTGTTTCTCCATGAGATTCGCCTGCATGGATTCAACGCGTTCCTGTTCGCGTTCAAGCGCACGCTGGGTCAGGAACTGAACCAAAGGCTGCCGGTCGAATTTCACTTCGGGTGCGCTGTAGCTGCCACCGAGCGAAATGGCCACCTGCGGAGAGATGCCGGTGTCAGCACTGTCGATATTCTGGAACGTCAAAGTCCCGCTTCCGCCAATACCAAGCGTCGACAGATCGAATTGCAAATCACTGAGAAGCGCAGCATTTCCGTCGTTCAGATTGGCTGCCGCCATGCGTGCGACACCGCCACTAATTGCAAAGTCGAGCCGTGCGTTACCTGGCGCGAATACGCCTTGCCCCGTAGCCTTGTCGGCAATACCGACAAATTTCGTGGAAGCCAGCTTATCGGAACCGGAGGACTGATCCCCCATCGCATCGGCAGCTCCGATCATTGCAGGCAATGCCGTTCCATCCAGACCGTTGACGGTAAAATTCTCCACGTCAAAACTCGCCGTTCCCGCAAGCGAACCGATCAACGCTGCAACGCTCTCGCCACTGCCGTTCAAATTCACAGCAGCCTTCACTACGCCACCGAACGGAGCGGCACCGTTCTCCAGACGGTAAAAATCCTTGAGGTTCGCGCCGCTCCACTTGAGCTCTGTCGAGAGGAGAGCGTTTTTGTCGCTGTTGCTCAGAGAAACATTGCCGATAAGATATCCACCCGCCCAATTGCCGGTCAATTCGTTCAACTGGAGGCCGTCCATAGTCTTCTGGAGCTGTGTGGAAAACTCCGTGGCGGTCCCGAAGCCATCCATATGTGCCTGTGCCACGTTGAGTTTCATATCCAGCAGCAGTGGTAATGACGGTCGAACCGCGAATGCACCGCGTGGCCAGATTGTTTTTGCAGTGTGCTTCGCCGGCTCGAATGCATCCTGCCCCAGCATGATTGCTGCAAGGCTATCCACCTCAAGCGTGGCGAGCTTTGCTTCGCCCTTCAGCTGCGGCAGGCCGCTATCGGCGAAATTCGCTTCCAGTCGCGCCAAAACATCTTCTCCATCCAGCTTTCCGGCCAGATTGGGAAATCGCAAAATACCCTTCGCGAACTGAAAATCACTGGCAAGGTCTGCCGAAAGCCCTTCGCCGAAACCAGGCAGCGCGAAACCGGCTGTCGCGATGAACGGTTGCAGATCGGCAGACTTCAACTGCGCCTTGCCGCTGGCAGCGACATCGCCGCCGACCAGCGAAATCACGCCATCGGCGGCGGCCGAGCCATCAGGTGCCGTAAGCGTGAGTTGCGTCCGCATACCTGCACTCGGCGCGCCCTGCATGTTCAGATCGGCAGTAAGCTCGCCAGCAAGCCCCAGGGGCAATGTAGGCAAGCCTATCAGCGCAAGCACAGCTTCGCCTTGATCCGAGGTTGCGGTGCCATTCAATTGCATCTGCAACGGCTCGCTCTCGCCTTCGCCGCCGCTCGCCGTCCCGGACAGATCCAGCTTCATACCGCCTGCTTTTCCGGTAACACTGAACGAAAATTCACCAACTCCAGGAGCGTTCTTGGTATTGGCCTCGGCAGGTCGAGCGCTCTTGCCTTTAGCTGCAACACTTTTCGCAGGTGTCTTGTCGACCTTTGGCACAGACGGCGCTACTGCATTGGCAATGACATTGATTTCGCTGTCTTCGAACAGCCCAGGAAAATTCGCCGCGCGTATCGAAAGCGCATGAAACAGCGGTAGCTGGGGATAGCGATTAGCCATCAAGGATAGGAACCGCGAAAGATCACCGGACAGGATCGTCGCATCCAACGAACCGGAAGGCGTATTGGCGAAAGGTTCATAGGTGCCTGTTGCTGTCAACGTGGTGCCCGCAACGTCGCCGACCAGAAGCCGGTCGAAATCGAAGCGACCATCATGCAGCCTGAGCGCCATATCGACATTACCGGCCTCCATATCCTGGTATCGGACCGGACCGGCCTTGAACGCCAGATTCAACGACTGGCCATCGAGAAACCCTAGCCCCTCTCCGCTTGAGAAAAAGGTTATAAGGGCTTGCAGGGCCTCGCTTTCCACCGTGCCGCCATTGAGGGCGAGCGTGAGTGCAGGCTGGGCCAACCCCTTTGCCTCGCGAACAAACGATCCTTTGAGTGAGGTCTGTCCCAAGCCGATTTCGAGATTATCAATCCGCTGCATCCCGTCGCGAAGATCGACATGTCCGGAGAAACCCGCACCCTCGAGTTTGCGTACAGAATCATCGACCGTCTCGTTGAGCCAGCTTGCCAGACCGGATGGTTGGCGCGAGGCAACAAGCATATCACCTTTGAAGCCGAAGTCCTTTCCAACCGAAAGCGTGCCTTTGGCCTCGACCTTCGTCCGCCCCGGAAGATCGGCAGCGAACTGCCGGATTTTCCAATCGCTTCCGTCCGGTTCCGCGCTCACCGTGACCGAGCGTATCGTCGTGCCACCCGCGATCACTGCAGGCAGGCGCAAATCCACGTTACCGGGTATAGTTGGAATAGGCATCTGTTCGAGAACGCGACGCGCTATCGCGATACGATCCCCAACCGGCATGGCAGAACCGGATTGTTCTTCGCTTGCCGCTTCATTCGGTCCCCAGAACAACTGCTGTCCATCAGCGCTCACCTCGAACCGCGGCTTGTCGCCATAATCGATAAATGCCTTGCCATTCACCACATAAGGATTGTCGACCGGCCCCTGTTCCATGCGGAATTCACCGGCATCGAAGCGACTATGATCCGCCTTGAACTTTCCACTTACACGCACGCCACTGAAAAAGGGCGTTTCCGTCGGCGTCTTCTGATCTTTGCCCGTCTTGGCAACCATGTCGGAAGACCGAAGTGAAAAATTACCGGCATAGTCGAGCCGACCGTCGGTTACGGTCACATCGCCATCCGTCTCGAAAGTAGCCGGAATTGCATCCGGCGAAATGCGTGCACGCACGCGCAACGACCCATCCGGTTTCGCCTCACCACTTGCGAGGTCGATCGCCAGCTTTTCACCCTGCAGAACAAGACTTCCGTTTGCCTGCCATGGGCCTGCAAGACTATTTGCGGAGATCACAGCATTGAGTTCGGTTGCCGTATGACTGCGGCCGCTTGCCTCTTCACGAAGGGTAATTGTTCCGTCATTGACGGAAAGCTTCTCGAGTTTGATTTTCGTCGGATCAAGCGGCGTCGACGGACGGATCGCCCAATCGACCTTGCCGCTTTTATCCAGAGAAATTGTAGCCCGGGGACGATCCACGCGCATATCAAAAATCAGAAGCTGGCCGCGCAGAAACGGCATCAGTTCGGCATCCATCGAAAACGTATCGACGGTCATCGCCGGATGAGCCGCATCGGACCCAACGCGCACATCGGAGAATGCAACAGAAGGAAACGGCAAAAGCCGGGCGCTAACGTCACCGGCGACCTTCACAGGACGCCCCAGAACACGGCTAGCCTCACGCTCGAAATCGGCGCGATAGCCGCTCCAGTCAACAAAAGGCGGCACGACAAGTGCTGCCGTCAACAGCAGCACCAAAAGCCCGCCGACGATGACGAATATGCGGCCCAAGAAGCAGCTCCGATTAAACAGATTGCAAGTTAGCGCGAAACAAAGAGTGAATCACGCTGTCTTTATTTGCGCAACATAACGGCATCGATCCGGCGACAACAAGGCAAATTGCATCATGGCCGCACCGATATGCACGGCCGCCTGAATCAAACTCTCGGCAAACCTGTTCAAACGGCTGATTTGAATCACGAAATCAGTATTTTACCTGGGTTCATGATATTGTCTGGATCGAGCGCTTGCTTGATGGCACGCATGTAATCCGTGGCTTTACCCAGCTCCATGGCAAGATACTTCATTTTGCCCTGACCAATGCCATGTTCGCCGGTGCAGGTTCCCTCCATGGCAATGGCGCGTTTGGCCAGCCGATCCATGAAAGCTTCCGCACGCACCATCTCGCTGGCATCATCCGTATCGAGAAGCAGAAGAAGATGGAAATTTCCATCCCCCACATGTCCAACGATCGGTGCGATCAGGCCGGTTTCGGCCAGATCCTTTTCCGTTTCGCCAATGCAATCGGCCAGGCGCGAAATCGGTACGCAAACATCCGTGGAGACACCCTTGCAGCCGGGCCTTAGCAGGAAAGAGGCAAGATAGGCGTCGTGACGCGCCCGCCAGAGCCGGTCACGCTCCTCGGCATCGTGCGTCCACAGGAAATCGTCGCCGCCAGTGCCTGCTGCAATTTCTCCAAACAGTTCCGCCTGTTCGGCAACGCCACTTTCCGTGCCGTGGAACTCGACGAACAGATAAGGCTGCGCTTCGTAAGGCAGTTTGGAATGAAGGATCAGGGCCTGCATCTGAAGCGTGTTCACAAGCTCGATACGCGCAACAGGGATACCCATCTGGATGGTTTCGATCACCGCACGGCAAGCCGAATTCACATCCGGAAAAGGACAGATGCCGCCGGAAATCGCCTGCGGAATCCCCTGCAGTTTCAATGTCAGTTCGGTAATGATGCCAAGCGTTCCCTCGGCTCCGACAAGCAGCCTCGTGAGATCGTAACCCGCGGCCGTCTTCTTCACGCGCTTGGAAGTCTCGATCAGCCGTCCATCGGGCATCACGGCTTTCAGCGCCAGTACATTCTCGCGCATGGTACCATAGCGCACAGCGTTCGTGCCGGACGCACGCGTGGAAGCCATCCCGCCGAGCGTCGCATTGGCACCCGGATCAATCGGAAAGAACAGTCCGGTATCGCGCAGATACTCGTTCAATTCCCGGCGCGTAATGCCAGGCTCCACCACACAATCCAGATCTTCCGCATGCACGGCAATCACCCTGTTCATGCGGGTGAGGTCAAGAGACACACCACCAGCGGGAGCGTTAACCTGCCCTTCGAGTGATGAACCAGCGCCAAAAGCGATAACCGGCACCCGATATTCGGCACAGATGCAGACAACCTCCTGTACCTCTTGCGCGGTCTCGGCAAAGATGACGATATCTGGCGCCTGCGTCGGCACATAAGTTGTCGTGTGACCGTGCTGGTCCCGGATAGCCTGACCAGTCTGTGCACGCTCGCCGAAACGCTGTTTGAGAATAGCCACCGTTGCAGCAATACCCTGCTCATTGCGTGTGAGCGCAACAACATTTTCAAGCGACATCGTTCATTCTCCGAAATTCGATCTTCAAACGGCAGGCAACGCCAGCGCGACAGGATCCTGTCCAAGATGCTCTGCAACGGCCCGGATCACCAGATTATGGTCCTCGCGCTGCGGCAGACCTGATACGATTACGGCACCGATCACACCTGCCCCGGAAACGCGGATCGGAAATCCGCCGCCCGCCAGTGCGTAGTCCTCAACATTCAACGCTTTATGGGGAGCGAACATACGGTCGTCGCGATTCTGTTCCAGAACGAGACGATAAGTCGAAGCGTGAAAGCGGCGCACGACATTGAACTTGCGACGCAGCCATTCCTGATTATCCACCGTACTTCCAGCAGTCGTCGCGTAAAACAATTGCCGGTCCCATAGGGAAATTTCGATGGCGACACCGAGCTTTTCCTTCACGGCGATATCGCGAATGCGATGACCGAGCGCAAATGCTTCGTTCTCGTCAAACGACGGAAAAATAAGTGCCTGTTCCTGCCGAATAATTTGCCCGATCGCCTGCTTGTTGTCGTCGCCCTGTGCCATTTTCTGCGTTTCCCCGATGACTTGCACGAAATCTGTGTGTTCCTTGTGCGCTTTCGATCACGCGATTGCAATGAGGGTTATCCGCCATCAAACTTGATTGATCCGACGCAAGCGGCTAGTGGGAACCTTATGGTTCAGAACCCCAATATAGATGTGCCTCTGAAAGGCGATCAAATACCGGAATTTGTCGAGACCGCCGTGTTCAAGCGCGACGTGTTTTCAGAAACGCATGCTGGCTATTTCACGGGCGACCCCGATACCCGCATTATCCGTCGCGTCGTAAGCGCTGCTCCCTGGTGGTCGAGGCCACTCGCCTGGATACTGGCCCGGCGTGAAATCCGCGGCCTCAAGACGGTGCGTGGCATTGAAGGCGTTCCGCAATTGCTCGCCACCGACAAGGATGGACTGTACCGATCCTGGACAGAGGGAACGCCGCTGCATCTCGCACGGCCTTCCGATCCGAAATGGTATCGCACCGCGCACCGTATCCTGCGCGACATGCGCCGCCTTGGCGTTACTCACAACGATCTCGCCAAACCGCAGAACTGGCTGATGACGCCCGAGGGCGAAGCGGCAGTCATCGATTTCCAGCTTGCAAGCGTTCATCGCCGTCGCGGGGCCCTTTATCGACTGATGGCCTATGAGGATTTTCGCCACCTCATCAAGCAGAAGCGTGCTTTCGCAAAAGACCTGATGACGCCAACTGAAAAGCGCATTCTGGCGCGCCGCTCCCTGCCGTCGCGCATCTGGCTGGCCACAGGCAAGAAAGTCTACAACTTCGTCACTCGCGGCATTTTCAGCTGGTCGGATGGTGAAGGCACGGGTGACCGGATCGACAATGAAGGGCCCGCAATTCAGGCCGCGCTCAAATCCGATCCGCGTGTCACGGATATAGCGCTCGCGCTCTATTCCCTGCCGGCCAAGGGCGTCGGCATCTACGCTTTTGTGGAAACGCTCAACGCCGACGAAAAAAGCCTTCGCGCAAGACTCAAAGGGCAGAGAGTTGAACTAATCCAGCCGGTTGCGCATCTGCCACGGCGAGCCGACGGGACTATTCGCGACGACATTCTGCGACTGATTGCGATGAACCAGATGACGGAACTCGACGATCTCCTGCAGCGCGAACCGGAACTGCGCGGCCTTGTGGAAGCACTGGCTTCTCACCGCCTGAACTTCACAGATCGTCGCGTTACTCAATTAGAGTAGTTGAATATTTTAACCCTTTCGCTGGTCTTTCAGCCACGAATCATTACATTCGGGTCAAATGTCTGACTTTCCCGACGATATGCCGTTTTTCGGCGATGACGACGCTCCGGCAGGCCGCACACCTGCTCCCGGGGGCATTGCCGCACGTGCCATGGCGGCACGCAACCAGCAACGCGGCGAGCCCGATTATCTGAAAGGGCTGAATCCCGAACAGCGTCAGGCCGTCCTGACGACCGAAGGTCCCGTTCTTGTGCTCGCCGGTGCGGGAACCGGCAAGACGCGCGTTCTGACGACGCGTATCGCCCATATTCTGACGACCGGTCTTGCCTATCCAAGCCAGATTCTCGCCGTGACTTTTACGAACAAGGCCGCGCGCGAAATGAAAGAGCGTATCGGCCATCTGGTCGGCGGTGCCGTGGAAGGGATGCCGTGGCTTGGCACGTTCCATTCGATCGGCGTCAAGCTTTTGCGTCGACATGCGGAACTCGTAAATCTGACATCGGATTTCACAATCCTCGACACCGATGACGTGATCCGCCTTATCAAGCAACTTATCCAGGCTGAAGGCCTTGATGATAAGCGCTGGCCGGCGCGCACCTTCGCCAATATGATCGACGGGTGGAAGAATAAGGGCTTTGGTCCTTCCGATATTCCTGAAGGCGATGCGCGCTCGTTCGGCAACGGCAAAGGTCGCGAGCTTTATCAGGCCTATCAGGAGCGCCTGCGCACGCTGAACGCCTGCGATTTCGGCGATCTTCTGTTGCATCCGATCCGCATCTTCCGCAACCATCCGGATATCCTGCGCGAGTATCACGCGAAGTTCCGTTACATTCTCGTGGACGAGTATCAGGATACCAACACCGCGCAATATCTCTGGCTGCGCCTGCTCGCACAAAGACCGCAGGCAAAAGGTACGGCTCCCGCACCATTTTCGGCAGACGGCCAGCAGGCCCGAACCGGCGCGACCGAGAACAGACTGGCACAGGTTAATCTCTGCTGCGTTGGCGATGACGATCAGTCGATCTACGGCTGGCGTGGCGCCGAGGTGGACAACATCCTGCGCTTCGACAAGGACTTTCCGGGCGCCGTTGTCATCAAGCTTGAGCGCAACTACCGCTCGACCGCGCATATTCTGGGGACTGCGGCACATCTGATTGCACACAATGAAGGTCGCCTCGGCAAGACGCTTTTCACAGAAGCGCCAAACCCCGACGATCCGAAAGTCAAAATCCACGCCGCGTGGGATTCGGAAGAGGAGGCCCGTGCTGTCGGCGAGGCCATCGAGCAAGCCCAGCGTCAGGGGCACCTCCTCAACAACATGGCGATCCTCGTCCGCGCCTCCTTCCAGATGCGCGAGTTCGAAGATCGGTTTGTCACTCTCGGCCTCAATTATCGCGTCATCGGCGGCCCACGCTTCTACGAGCGTCTCGAAATCCGCGACGCGATGGCATATCTGCGCGTCGTCGCACAACCGGCCGACGATCTGGCACTGGAGCGCATCATCAACACGCCGAAGCGTGGTCTGGGTGAAGCGGCGATCCGGCAGATCCATGATTATGCGCGCGCGAGAGAGATTTCCATGTTCGCCGCTGCATGCGATCTCGTCGAAACGGAAGAACTGAAGCCGAAGCCACGCTCCGCCCTGCGCGAAGTGGTCGAGAATTTCCTGCGCTGGCAGTCTTTGATCGACAACACGCCGCATACGGAACTGGCTGAAACCATTCTGGATGAATCCGGCTATACGGCCATGTGGCAGAACGACAAATCGGCGGAAGCACCGGGCCGACTTGAAAACCTCAAGGAACTGATCCGGTCCATGGAGGAATATGAAAGCCTGCGTGGATTCCTCGAGCACGTCGCGCTCGTCATGGATGCCGAGAAGAACGAAGATATGGATGCCGTCAACATCATGACGCTGCATTCGGCCAAAGGTCTGGAATTTGAAACCGTCTTCCTTCCCGGATGGGAAGAAGGCTTGTTTCCGCACCAGCGCGCGCTCGATGAAGGCGGACGTTCCGGCCTTGAGGAAGAACGCCGCCTTGCTTATGTCGGCGTAACGCGCGCCAAGAAAAACCTGCATATCTGGTTCGTGTCCAACCGGCGCATTCACGGCATGTGGCAATCGACCATTCCCTCCCGTTTTCTGGAAGAACTGCCGGAAGCCCACGTGGAAGTGGCTGAACTGGAAGGCAATTACGGTGGTTATGGCGGCGGCTATGGACAGTCCCGCTTCGACAAGGCCGACCCGTTCCAGAATTCTTATTCAACGCCCGGCTGGCAGCGTGCGCAGCAGAACCGTTCCGACGCCACGCGCAACAATTGGGGCTCGCGCTCCGGTAGCCGTGTTGAGCGTATCGGTTATGGCGAGACCGATTCCGGTTTCGGCGCCGGACGAGGTTCTGTGAAGGGACGCACAATAGACGGTGAACTGGTAGCGAAATCGGTGGCCGACAAGCCATCAGCCTTCAAGATCGGCGACCGTGTGTTCCATCTGAAGTTCGGCAACGGCAAAATCTCCGCCATCGACGGTAACAAGCTGACAATAGATTTCGACAAGGCCGGACAGAAGCGCGTTCTCGATAGCTTCGTCCAACCAATCTAGATTATCGTCCCAATGAAGGATCGGGGCAGCCGGATTATTCCGGCTTGCCCTTCGCCCACGTAACATCACCCTTATAAAGCGGCACGGTTGAAAGCGACGTCTTCGCTGAACCGTCCTGGACCTGTGTTGCATGTGCGAGATAAAGCAGCGTGTTGTTTGTCTTGTCGTATATGCGCGTGATGACAAGCTTCTTCCAGATCAGACTGGTACGTTCGGAGAAAACCCGCTCTCCACCCTTGCCGAGATTGATATCACTAATTGTGACCGGCCCCGTCTGTTCGCATGAAATGGAAGCATTGGACGGGTCCTCGAACCAGTTGCCCTTTTGCAGCCGGTCGATCATGCCGCGCGAGAACGACGCCAGATGACAGGTTACGCCCTGCACTTTAGGGTCTTGGACCGCATCAATGACAATATCATTTCCAAGCCAATCGACGCCAACCTTGCCAACTTCTTCTGCAGGGGCCGCCGAAGCAGCAACGACCAGCATGGGAGCAAGCAAACAACCGGCAAAGCGCTTCATTCCGACCATATCTTCCAGCCTCCAGAACTACTGTGATGCGAAGGTGGGCAACCAATTGCGACTTTGCAAGAGCCGGATTTAGCACGCATCTTGTCCGAGAACCGTTTCACATTTTTCGGGATGCGCTTTTAGCCGCCCCACTTTTCAAGAAACGTTTCAATTTCCAGCGTCTGGATATCGGGAACGGCTTCATAGAGCTTTTCCACCGACCAATTCCACCAAGCCAGCTCCAATAGCCGATCTATGATGGCGTTATCGAAACGCTTGCGAATGAAACGGGCGGGAACGCCGCCGACCACATGATAGGGTGGCACGTCCTTCGTTACGACCGCATTCGCGCCAATCACAGCACCATGACCAATCTGAACGCCCGGTGTGATGACCGCGCCGTGGCCGATCCATACATCGTTGCCGATGACCACACGCTGTTCCTGACGCCTTGCCCGGAACTCTCCATCAACGCCCAGATAACGAAAATACTCATTCGGCCGATAGCTGACCTTATGCGTCGTCAGTCGCTCCATCGGATGTTCGAGCGCGTTGATGCGGGCATTCGCGGCGATGGAACAAAACTTGCCGATTTCGGCATAGATTCCCTCACCGTTACGCTCGAAATAAGTGAAATCACCGACTATGACCTCACGAAGAATCACCCGCTCGCCGATGTCGGCATACCGCCCCAGTTTGACGGATTTCAGCTGCGCCGTAGAATGAATGCGCGGTTCGCTGTTCTGGAAACGAAGATCATCGGACGACGCCATTGAAAACTCACCTCAAGCATTCCCTGCTACACGACGAAGCCCGGAACGCCCGAGCTACGCCGCCGCCTGCGAACCATTTTCCCCATGGGAAAGGTATGCCTTGATAACATCCGGCAGAACATCGTCAAACTTCGCAATCAGAGTCTGGTGAACCTGTGCACGGAACACAGGATCGAAACGCTCAAAACCTTGCACGCAACCGAAAGGGGCTGCACCAGTTTTAATCGCCTCCAGTTCTTCTACCCAATGCCTGGACTGAACAAAATCCAGATAAGCCAATTCCCGCGCAGGTCGCACAGAGGCCTTGTGCCGCAAAATCTCGAGATGATTGGCAAGAGCGACGGTATTGAACTGTTCAATATCCCGATACCGGAAACTGACCTGTCGATTCAGGACATCGGGTCTTTCAGCAAAGAAAGCTGCCAGCGTGCTGCGCCGCAATGGATGCGGATGATGATGGATCGACATGAAGCGGTCTTTCATGCCGGCGGTTGAGGCGCCTTTCCATTGAGCCAAGCGGAATTTCGGGAACGTATATTCGTACCGCGATATCTTCCCGAGCAGACGACGCAGCTTGTATTTCCAACGAGTATTCTCAGGCCGCACCCAATCGCCGTGCAGGACAGGACACTCATTCTCATAAAGATCGGATATTGTCAGCGGTGCATTCACGAAGAAATCGTCGTTGGAATAGATAAAATGCTCCGACAATCCGGGTATCCGCCACATGGCGCCTTCGATTGCCCGCGCATTGAACGACGGGCGGGCAGCCGGCAAACCTTCAAAAATGTCATCATGCGATACAATCTGGATGAAGGAAGAATCGCATTTCCCCTCATTTTTGAAGGCATCGAGAAAGCGCGGCTTCTGATGATCGGTGATGATGAAAATGCGCCTGATGAACGGCGCGAATTTGAGGACGGAAGCGATGTTATAGTAGATCTCGCCATTATCGAGATAGCGTTCGCTCGTTACGGCTTCGAAATGCGTACGATCGGAATCAGGCGCGAATTTTTTTCTGGCAGCCATATGCGCAGGGTCCTGCCCATCGACCCATGCGATTACGTAATCGACGTCCACTATAAATCTCACAAGAAATTGCAGTTTTATGATGGAAATATATCAGTTCAACTGACCATGCAAAATGAAAGAATGGGGAATTCGTTCAACTTTGGTCATGCATGAGCGGCATAAGCCCTGTACTCAATGATAGGTCAGCTCACCACGCGACAAATAGTCAAAAGTTTCAGAAATTATTGAAAACTGAGCAAATGGTCGTACATTAAAGCGCATCCTGAAAACTGTGAAACGGATTTCGGACAAGATGTATGTGAAAACAAACAGTTAGAGCGGAAATCTGATTGAATCAGACCCGTGCGCTAACACCACGCTCTTCATGGTGGCAGGATGCGGCTATATCGACGGTTCTGCAGGGCATAAAGAAAAGATAGGTTGTTGAGCAGCGCTTTAAACGCGCGTTCGGAAATTCAAGGCTGACTGGACATGAAAAAATTTCTGCCCATCTTCATCATCGCCTTTATCGTCGTCATCGTCGGCGCTGCTGGGCTCAACCTTTTCCGCGACAAGCAGGCGGCGAAAGAACCCTTCGGCGGGCCGCTTAACCTCGTGACCATGGATGGAACACCCTTCACAGAGAAGGATCTGCGCGCCGCGCCGGCAGCTATCTTCTTCGGCTTTACGCACTGTCCAGACGTCTGTCCCACCACGCTCTACGAGCTGGATGGCTGGCTGAAGCAGCTTGGGCCGGAAGGCAGTGACATCAAAGCTTATTTCATCACCGTCGACCCGGAACGAGACACCCAAGAAGTCATGAAGACCTATGTCGGCAATGTTTCTGACCGCATCATCGGTGTTACCGGCACACCGCAGAATATCGCCGATATGGTCAAGTCCTACCACGTCTATGCCAAGAAGGTTCCGGGCGAAGATGGCGAATATACGATGGACCATACGGCATCGGTATTTCTGCTCGACAAGGGCGGTCGTTTCCGCAGCACCATCGCCTATCAGGAGAACCCGGATACGGCTCTGGAAAAGTTGAAGAATCTGGCCAAAGGCGCTGCAAACGGTTAAGTAAGGCCTCCGAAGCATTTCCAACGGGAATGCGTCAAAGATAGAGAGCTTTTTACTTCATGGCCCAGTCACGACTTTTCTTTTCGGCGGATAAGGCGGAAGCCGAGCGCGTCTACAACATTCTCGAACAATCTTTCGAGGAAGACGGCTTCCCCATCGCTATCACCGAGATCGATGAAGACCGGCAGATTTTCGAAGTTTCGGTCTATGTTGAGAACGATGCCGATGACGTCGCCAGGCGGATCGATGCGCTGGTAGGGCCGAATATTTTCGCCGTTGAGGAACTGCCAGACATCGATTGGGTCACGCATTCACTAGAAGGGCTGAAACCAGTGAGAGCTGGACATTTCTTTGTCCATGGCTCGCACGACCGCGACAAGATTGAAGCCGGCGACATCCCCATTGAAATCGATGCCGGTCTTGCCTTCGGTACCGGCCATCACGGAACGACGGCAGGATGCCTCGAGCTGATCGAGGAAACCGTCACCAACGAACATCCGACCAATGCGCTTGATCTTGGCACCGGCAGCGCAGTTCTCGCCATCGCCATCGCCAAGCTTGCTCCGATTCCGGTATTGGCTACCGATATCGATCCCATTGCCGTCACGGTCGCTGCCGAAAACGCCGCCAAGAACGGTGTGGCAGAACATGTCGTCACCGCAACGGCAGAAGGTTTCGGCCACTCAATCTTCCGTTCGTATTCGCCATTCGACCTGATCGTCGCCAACATTCTTGCCAATCCGCTTATCGAGCTTGCGCCTTCCCTCAAGGAGCATCTGGCATCCGGCGGTTCCATCATTCTTTCGGGAATACTTGACAGTCAGCACGATGCGGTGCTCGCTGCCTATCAGGCACAGGGACTCACCCATCAAAAGACGTTGCATCGCGAAGGTTGGGTGGCCATTCACCTGAAATAGAGCATTTCCAGCAAAAGTGCGAAGCGGTTTTGCGTCGGGTAATGCGTAAGATAATGAGATAGAGCGGTTTACGATTCCGTTTTAACCAAAACCGCTCTAGCAGGCCGTATAGACCACGGCATATTCCTGTTTTGAGCGAGTTACATCTATGGCTTTTCAGAATTTCGACGTCACCACAAATCCGGCCAACGGCGGCCCACGTGTTGCAAAGCTACGTGCGAAGATGGCCGAACTTGGCCTCGACGGCTTTCTGGTTCCCAGGGCGGACGAACATCAGGGCGAATATGTTCCGCCCCATGCACAGCGTCTCGCCTGGCTGACCGGTTTCACCGGATCGGCCGGTGCCGCGCTCATTCTCAAGAACAGTGCCTATATCTTCGTTGACGGACGCTATGAACTGCAGGTTCGAGCCCAGACCGATCCAAAGATCTTTTCCTATGAAAGTCTGGTCACAAATCCCCCGGCTTCCTGGCTGGCAGAAAACGGCAAGGGCCTGAATATCGGCTTCGATCCTTGGCTCCATACCATTTCGGAAGCCCGCAGCTTACGCGAAGTGCTCGAAACTCTTGGCGGTCAGCTAGTTCCGGTCGAAATCAATCTCGTTGACACCGTATGGGACGACCAGCCCGAAGTACCGACGGCAGAGGTCACTATCCAGCCCGCCCGCTTCTCAGGCCATGAAGCGGAAGACAAAATCAAGGAAATGCAGGCGACAGTTGCAGCAAGCGGTGCCAGCGCGACTGTCCTGACCGATCCGTCTTCAGTCGCATGGGTATTCAATATCCGCGGCAAGGACGTGTCCAACACGCCGCTTCCGCTCAGCTTTGCCATCATTCCTGCAAAGGGCGAACCAGAGCTTTTCATTGATGAACGCAAGCTCGCCATCGAACCGCGTGCTTATCTGACCCAACTTGCCAGTCTCTCGGCGCCTGCCGATCTGGAAGGGCACCTTAGTGCTCGGGCAGCCCAAAGTGCAGCCAAGGGCGAGAGCATTCTTCTCGACCCGATTCTCGCGGCTGAAAAACTTCGCCTCATTGTCATCAGCGCAGGCGGCAGCGTGATCGACGGCAAAGACCCTGCCCGTATTCCACGCGCAATCAAGAACAAGGCAGAGCTCGACGGCTCACGTGCGGCCCATGAGCGCGACGGCGTGGCGATGGTCAATTTCCTCTCATGGATCGACGCCCAAAAGCCAGGCGCTATCGATGAAATCAGTGCAGCGCAGAAGCTGGAAGAAGCGCGCACAGATGCCGGGCGCGACTTCCAGATGCCACTGGAGGATATATCCTTCGACACGATCTCCGGTGCAGGGCCAAATGGCGCGATCATCCATTATCGCGTCAATACCGACACCAACAGAACGCTTGAAGATGGCGAGCTCTATCTGGTCGATTCCGGTGCACAGTATCGCGATGGTACGACTGACATCACCCGTACCGTGCCTATCGGCAAAGCCACAGCGGAGACGATCAAGGCATTCACGCTCGTACTGAAAGGTGTGATCGCGATCACAACGGCCCGCTTCCCGAAAGGCACACGCGGGCAGGATATCGACGTTCTGGCGCGTATCGCGCTATGGAAACATGGTTTCGACTATGCGCACGGAACCGGCCATGGCGTCGGTTCCTACCTTTCGGTGCACGAAGGCCCGCAGAGCATTTCGAAGAAGGGTGCGCAGGAGCTGCTGCCGGGTATGATTCTTTCCAATGAACCGGGCTATTACAAACCCGATTCATTCGGCATCCGTATCGAAAACCTCATCATCGTCACCGAACCGGAAGTGCCGGAAGGCGGCGACATTCCGATGATGGGTTTCGAAACACTGACTTTCTGCCCTATCGACCGGCGCTTGATCGACAAGTCGCTTTTCACTCAAGAGGAAATCGACTGGTTGAATAGCTACCATCTCAGTGTGCGCGAGAAGCTGTCAGGCCATCTCAAGAACACTGAACGCCATTGGCTCGAAGCGGCAACCGCGCCGCTTTGATAAATGCCTTCATACCGTGAAATGGCGTAGCGTAATCAAAAGCGCTACGCCCGCAAAGAACATAGTCATCATGCTGAGCCGCAGCGAAAGCAGGATGCAGACCGCGAGCACAAGCAGCTCGCGCCAGCCGTGATCGGAAGCGGGCGCAGCCACAATGGCCGTCAGAACGGCCGCGGGCACGGCGTTGAGCACCGCTTCCACCCGATAATGCACGTGGTTGAAGCGTGACAGGACCAGATGTCCACCAATACGGGTGAGATAAGTGCAGAGCGCGCCTGCGAGAATGATCCAGATCGTCGTGGACATTTACGCCTCCCCTTCCCGTGGCTTGGCGATGATAGCCGCAAGCACAATGCCGCCAAGTGCGCCCAGTGAAACATGCCAGGGAGAACCCACGAGCTTATAGGCCGCCACGGCTGAAATCGTACTGACGATGACGACAGGCAGCCAGTTCTGTCGATGACGGAAGCTCATAACCATACCGAGAAAATAGATCGGCAGCAGGAAATCGATGCCAAAAGCATACGGGTTTGTAATGAGATTGCCGAATAGCCCGCCGATCAGCGCTTCAAGAACCCAGGTCAGGTAGAATGTCAGTCCGATGGACATATACCAGACGAAAGTAACTGGCTTGCCGGCTTCCGCACGCTGTTCGACTTCCGCATACTGGATATCCACCAGAACGAAAAAGGCCAATGCCTTCTGCCATAGCTTGAAGTGACGGATACGCCGACCCGTGGTCGCCGAATAAAGCACGTGCCGGAAATTAACGGCAAAGATCGACATGACGATCATCCACGGCGCGATGTTCTGGCCGAAGAGATCGAGCCCGACCATCTGGCTGGCACCGGCATAGATGATGGAACTCATGAATACCGCTTCGGCGAGCGACAATCCGTTATCGACAGCAAGCGCGCCGAATAACAAGCCAAAGGGCGCTCCGGCAACGACAAGCGGAAGTCCGCGCCGGACACCGTCAATAATATCGGCGCGCGCTGAAGCCCTTACGGGCCGAAAAGTCTGATCCACGAATATTCACTCCTCCGAATGAAGAGTAGTTAGGAAATTCTGCGGCCTGTTGGAATATGATTTCCCAAAAAATCATACTATTAGACAGGATTGCCGCATTTGCGCATCACTCATAAATCCGGCTGATGCGTTCATGAACGATCACGATTGTTGCGGAACGATCTTTTCGATTTCGTGCATCCAGTCCACAAGCGGGCGAGTCCGTTCTGTAAAGTCGACAAGACGATCTGCCAGATCAGCTCTGGTAATCGTTTCAGGATCGATTTCAATTCGTACTGAGAAGTGCCGATTGCGAATTGCTTCCAGCAGATCGTCGTCGGTCACGGCCTCGAAACCACGTGGCGTGCGTTTCAACCGGTCGTAATCACTAATCTTCAAACCACTTTTCTTGAGTTTCGCAACCATGGCGCGAAACTCTTCCGGCTTCTCGGCAATAGAAGTGCGTATGGCCAGAAGCAGTTCTTTCTTCGGCCCCCACCACGCAACACAAGCGTAGCAATCGCGGACACCCGGTAGGCCGATGCAAACATAGAAGCACCCGCTCTCGTCCCATTTCGTACCCGATTGCGACAGCAGTGCAGACAGGTGGCGGTTATAGGGTGCCTTGTCCTTGGAAAACCGCGTATCGCGTTTGATGCGGAACTGCGATTTCACCCGGTCGCCCTTGAACGGCAGACCGGCCTTTTCGAAACGACCCGTCAGTTCTTCGACAAGATCACCAAGCGGCTCCTTCAATTGCTGCTCGAAAAGATCTTTGTTCTCAACGAACCATTCGCGATTCTGGTGAAAATCCAGAGCTTTCAGAAACGGGATCGCTTTCTCACCAAATCCGCTGAACGGGGCCATTATTCTTCTCCGACCAGAGTAAACCAGGCGTCTTCATCAATGACTTCGATGCCCAGCTCCGACGCCTTGGCGAGTTTGGAGCCCGCTCCCGGTCCGGCCACCACCAGATCGGTCTTCTTCGATACCGACCCGGCTGTCTTTGCCCCATACCGCTCGGCCATGGCCTTTGCCTCATCGCGTGACATTCGCTCCAGACTGCCGGTAAACACCACCGTCTTGCCTTCGACCGGCGAACCGGTGGCGACACGCGCCTCCTCATCGAGCGGCGTTACTTCGGCGAGAAGAGCTGCCAGTACTTCGCGATTATGCGGCTCCGCATAAAAATCAACGACCGCTTCAGCAACGATGGAACCGATGCCTTCAACCGCAATCAGTTCCTGCCAGGCGTCGTTGCCCTTGTCGGTACGGTCCCCTTCTGTTGGCGGCACGGCCTCCAGAGCAGCTTTTTCAAACGCCACGTAAGACAGATAGGCGCGCGCAAAACGCTTGGCATTCACCTCGCCAACATGGCGGATACCAAGGCCAAACAGAAAGCGATGCAGGGCAATCTCGCGCCGATCATTGATCGCATCATAAAGCTTCTTCACGGAAGTCGTGCCGAAGCCTTCGATGTTCTCCAATTTCTTCAGGGGCGATTCAGCCTGTCGTTTTTGAAGTGTGAAGATATCTGCAGGGGATTTGATCTTCAGGCTGTCATCTTCGGCATGGAAGAAGAACTCAACCTGCTTTTCGCCAAGACCTTCAATATCGAACGCATTGCGCGATACGAAATGACGAATGCGCTCAACCGCCTGCGCGGCGCAGGTCAGACCGCCGGTGCAGCGATAGACCGCCTCCCCCTCTTCGCGCACCGCGTGGCTACCACAGACAGGGCATTCATGCGGGAAATGGAACGACACGGCATCAGTCGGGCGCTTCTCCAGCACGACATCGACAATTTGCGGGATCACATCGCCTGCGCGTTGCACAATCACCGTATCGCCGATGCGAATGTCATGCTCATCCGCGCGAATACGTTCTCCCTTGAGACCAATACCCTTGATATAGTCCTCGTTGTGCAGCGTCGCATTGGTCACGACCACACCACCGACAGTGATCGGCTCCAGTCGCGCTACCGGCGTCAGAGCGCCAGTCCGTCCAACCTGAATGTCGATGCCCCGCAAAATCGTCAGCGCCTGTTCTGCCGGAAACTTGTGCGCAATTGCCCATCGCGGGCTGCGGGATCGGAAGCCGAGGCGCGTCTGCAGATCAAGCCGATCAACCTTATAAACGACGCCGTCAATGTCATAATCGAGCTTGGCGCGCTCAAGACCAATGGCGCGGTAATGCGCAAGCAGTTCGTCTGCACCGTGAAGTCGCTTCGTCAGCGGATTGACCGGGAACCCCCATTCTCGGAAAATCTCGACCATGCCCATCTGTGTGTCGGCAGGCATGTCCGACATTTCACCCCAGGCATAGGCGAAGAATTTTAGCTTGCGGCTCGCCGTCACCTTGGCGTCGAGCTGGCGCAGGGAGCCCGCTGCCGTGTTGCGCGGGTTGACATAAGTCTGCTTGCCGTCGGCGGCCATCTGCTCGTTGAGTGCGAGGAAGTCGCTCTTGGCCATATAGACCTCGCCACGTACTTCCACAACAGAAGGTGCGCCCGCCGGAAGCCGGTTCGGAATTTCGGCGATGGTGCGGATATTCGCCGTCACATTTTCACCGGTCGTACCGTCTCCACGCGTCGCGCCGCTAACCAGAATTCCGTTCTCATAACGGATCGACATGGAAAGCCCATCGATCTTCGGTTCGGCGGTAAAAGCGATGGAATTATCCGGCAACTGCCCGAGGAAGCGATAGACACTACCGACGAAATCGCGCACGTCCTGGTCTGAAAACGCATTGCCGAGCGAAAGCATCGGGCGGGCGTGGACAATCTGAGCAAATTTGGAAACCGGCGCGGTGCCGACCCGCAAGGACGGACTGTCTGCTCGCACCAGATGCGGAAAGCGCGCTTCAATCGCATCGTTGCGCCGCTTCAGCGCATCATACTCGGCATCCGAAATCTCTGGCCGGTCATTGGCATGATAAAGCTCATCATGATGAGCAATTTCGCGCGCCAGCCGTTCCAGTTCGGAAGCGGCTTCAAGTTCGGTCAGTTTTTCAACGGGAGTATCGGTCATAAGCGGAGCAAAACCTGCTGATTCAATTTTGCTCAACATAACCAAGAAATGGCATCGCGCCTACACCGGCCCGACATTACGAACATGCAAATCCCCTGACAGCGTCGTGTCAGGAGACGAGCGCACTGTTCTCGGCAAGCAGCCGTTCCGCTGCCGCACGTGCTTCATCGGTGATACTGGCACCGGCCAGCATGCGGGCAATTTCTTCCTGCCGTTCTCCCACCCCGATGGATCGGATGGAGGTCGCCATCCGGTCTTCATTGGTTGCCGATTTGGCAATCAGGAAATGTGTCGAGGCACGGGCTGCCACCTGCGGCGCATGCGTGACCGAAAGAACCTGCACGCGGCCGGAAAGCCGTGCAAGGCGCTGTCCGATGGCATCAGCTACTGCACCACCTACGCCGGTGTCGATTTCATCGAATACGAGCGTCGGAGCAGAACCGCGATCCGCAAGCGCCACCTTCAGCGCCAACAGGAAACGCGAAAGCTCACCACCCGAAGCGACCTTCATCATTGGCCCGGCACGAGTGCCCGGATTGGTTCGCACCCAATATTCAACCGTATCGATGCCTTCAGCCGCCCGCGCTTGCGCGTCGGTTGTCATTTCAACGATGAATTCCGCACGCTCCAGCTTCAGTGCCGGCAGTTCGGCCATTACTGCAGCCTTCAGATGCTCCGCCGTCTCCTTGCGCGAACCGGAAAGCTTTGCCGCAACCGTGTCATAAGCCGCCCGCATTTCAGTTGCCTGACTTTCGAGCTGGATGAGCTTTTCCGCTCCGGCATCGAGATCGGCAAGATCGGCATCCATCTTGTCACGCAGTGCAGGCAATCCTTCCACCGGGACAGAATATTTGCGCGCGGCGGCACGCAGAGCAAAAAGCCGCTCCTCGACCTGTTCCAGCACGTGCGGATCGAAATCGATTTCGCGCATCGCATGATCAATGCCGTCTTGTGCAAGAGCCAGGCTGTTGAGCGCTTCATCGATCGCCTTGCAAACCGGTTCCAGCAGATGCGGTGCTTCCGGAATCTTGCGCTCAAGACGGCGCACAAGGCTCGCCAGCGACGGCACAGGCGACCCCTGCCCTGAAAGTAGTTCACCGGCTTCATTCACGTCACCGGCGATCTTTTCGGATTTCATCATGATCGCACGGCGTTCGGCGAGTTCTTCTTCCTCGCCGGGCTGCGGATCGAGCTTGGTCAGCTCCTCCACCGAAGAACGCAGATAATCCCCCTCGCGCTCTGCCTGTTCGACGCGCGCACGATGCTTGGCGAGTGCGGTTTCCGCATCGCGCCAGGCCTTATGCCGCTCGCGAACCAACGCGGCCTCTGGCTCGAGACCACCGAAAGCGTCCAGCAATGTACGATGAAGATCAGTATCGATCAGCGCACGGTCGTCATGCTGGCCGTGAATTTCCACCAGCCTGCGACCCAGATCGCGCAGCAGCGCAACGCTTGCCGCCTGATCGTTGATGAAAACACGGGTACGCCCGTCGCCCATCTGCAAACGACGCAGGATAACGTCGCCATCATCATCAAAACCATTATCGCGAAGGAAAAGTCGGGCCGGATGACCACCCGGCACATCGAATACCGCCGTTACCTGCCCTTGATCGGCGCCATGACGCACGAGAGAGGCATCGCCGCGTGCACCAAGCGCCAGCGAAAGCGAATCAAGCAGGATAGACTTGCCCGCTCCGGTTTCACCGGTAAGCACGGACAAGCCTGTCTTGAACTCGATGTCGAGCCTTTCAATCAGAACAATATCGCGGATCGACAGGTGCGACAGCATGTGAGATTCGGCTTATGAGCCGCCGCCGGTGATCAGCGACGAAGCCTTGGCCAGCCACGAATTGCCATTCTCGCGCGGCTGGAGACCACCGCTCTGCAGAAGCTTGTAGCTGTCCTTGTACCACTGGCTGTCCGGATAGTTCTTACCGAGAACCGAAGCAGCCATCTGGGCTTCCGACGTCAGACCAAGCGCATAATAGGCTTCGACGAGACGAGCGAGCGCTTCTTCCACCTGACGGGTATTGGAATATTCCTCCACAACGCCACGGAAGCGCTTGATAGCCGCCAGATATTCCTTGCGTTCCAGATAGTAGCGGCCAACCTGCATTTCCTTGCCTGCGAGCTGGTCGCGGGCAAAGCGGATCTTGGCTTTGGCATCATCCGTATATTCGGAGTCCGGGAAGCGGTCGACCACTTCCTGCATCGCAGCGATTGCGCGGCGGCTCGCGGCCTGATCGCGAGTCACGTCCGGGATCTGGCGGAAATAGGAAAGACCGATGATGTAATAGGCATAAGCGGATTCAGGCGAAGTCGGGTAAAGCGTGTTGTAACGCTTCGCCATCGAGATCGCTTCTTCGTAATTGCCCTTGCGGTAGTTGGTGAAAGCAGCCATCACAAGCGCCTTGCGTGCCCACTCCGTGTAAGGGTGCTGGCGGTCAACGGCAGCGAACTTCTTCGCGGCTTCATCGAGGCGACCTGCGTCCAGATTGGCGAGGCCTTCATTGTAGAGTTTGTCGGCAGGATCGATCGTCTCGACATATTTGGTGAGATCGATGTCGTCGTCCTTGCTGGCACAACCGGCGAGCGGGATAAGAACGGCGATAACGCCAGTCAGCAGCGCGGTTTTCGTCACACCCTTGAATTTGAAACTCGTCATGCGGTCTCCGGCCTTCTGGCAGCGTCATTCCTGTTTGGAGCTGCGTGCTTCTAACACTGCACGGCGGCTCCATCCATACAAATCATTCAGCTTCAGCGAATGTACGAACATAGCTGACGCCGTTTTGGCCGTCCATAAACCACATGCAGGCGAAATCGGCAATCGCCTAGTGGTCTGAATCCGCCGGGCGGCGCATCGAAACGCGTAACCAGTGTGAATTGTCCCCGGTATTGACCACCCGCTTGGGTAGATACTCCCCGATCAATCCACCGCAGAACGGCGCACCGACTCAGTCGCGAGGTGAACCGGCGAACACGGCTCAATTAAGGCCGTACGCCGATACGCACTCATTTCTTGCGTGATACCAGAGTATTTCCAGTAAAATGCGAAGCGGTTTTGCGTAGGATAATGGGACAAAACAAATAGTTAGAGCGCCCATGGAGCGGCGATATTCGGCTTCACCGCAACGAAGTCAGACGCCCTGGAATTCCGGCGGACACCGGAAGCCTCAACAATATCGAAGGCCGTCTTGTCCGATAGCAGCGCCTTCACCGTTTCGGCGTTCAGTCTATGACCGCTGCGATAAGAGCGGAAACAGCCGATGAACGGCAGACCAGCAAGAGCCAGATCACCGACAGCATCAAGCGTCTTGTGACGAACGAATTCGTCCTTGAAACGCAGGCCACCCGGATTGATCACTGAATTATCGTCACCGATGACAAGCGAATTGTCGAGCGAAGAGCCAAGCGCATGGCCCGAAGCCCAGAGGCGTTCCACATCCTTCATGAAACCGAACGTGCGCGCGGTGGAAAGCTCCTTGCGGAAGGTCGCCTCATCCACGTCGTCGGCAAATTTCTGCCGCCCGATCAGCGGGCATTCGAAGTCGATTTCGACCTCAAATCGTGTACCGGCGAAAGGACGGAACTCCCCCCAGGAGCCGCCAGCTTCGACGCGGACCGTTTTCAGAATGCGTATAAAACGGCGCTTTGCTTCCTGCGTGACGATACCCGCCTCATCGAAAGCTTCGATAAAACGCGCAGAAGTACCATCAAGAATAGGGACTTCAGGACCATCGACTTCCACGACGAGGTTATCAATGCCCATTGCGGCAATCGCTGCCATCAGGTGCTCAACCGTGTCGATCTTGGACTCTTTAGGCCCAAGCGACGTGCAGAGGTCCGTTGCACCAATCTGCGAAACATGGGCGCGTACTTCCGGGGCGCTGCCCTTCATATCTGAACGCTGGAAAACGATTCCCGTATCGGCATCGGCTGGAAAAAACGTCGCCGAAGCAGGAGCCCCACCATGAACACCGACACCTGAAAGCGTGACCGCACGACCAATTGTCTTTTGATAAGCGCTCAAGACAGTTCCAATCTGCTGAATAAAATGAATGCAGGCCATCCAAACGGATTTTCAACACAGCCCGATTTCGCAATTCTTCGCGTCTATATGGATAGATATAGCTAAAATTGCGACAGGGAATACAAGGGTTTCACAAACTTGTGCTGCCCGAACCATACCCCGTTTCAATTAAAATAATAATTTGCGTGACTTGAACAAAATCACGCTTTCTTACGAATGTTCTGAATTCGTTTACAGTTAGCTATATTCCATCAGGAAATGAAAAAGCCGCGGGAGTTACCCGCGGCTTTCTTAATTGCTTTCCGAAATCACTCAGTTCGACTGGCGGCGCAGAAAGGCCGGGATTTCGAGCTGATCTTCTTCAGAGGCGGCACGTGGCTGCGGACGGCCCTGATCATCAAGCTGGCCGCGACGCGGTGCATAGATCGACGAGTCCTGCTGCGGAGCACGGCGTTCAGCCGGGCGCATGCCGGGCTCACGATGCTGTGCCGGTTCCAGACGGGCTGCAGGCTGATCTTCCTCGCGACGCGACAGACCATGGGTCAGACGCTTCAGGAGGCTCATCGGGCCACGCGGCTCTTCCTGTGCAGGCTGCTGCGGAGCGCGACGGGCATTGATTTCAGCCTGGGCAACCGGCGGGAAGTCCGAAACGGCGGGCATGCGCGGAGCCGGGCGTGGCTCGCGTACCGGCTGTTCATGCATCTGCGGCTGCTGGTAGGCCTGTGGCTGTGCAGCCTGAGCCTGCGGCATCGGTGCACGGGCAGCCGGAGCGCGTTCGAAGGATTCCGGTGCCGGAGCCTGGAAAATGCGGCTCTGCGGACGGAATTCCGGTTCAGCAGAAGCAGCAGGGGCTACCGGTGCGGCTGGCATTTCAGCTTCAGCAGACTGGATCGCCTGGGCAATCGGATCGACCTGACGCGGCTGTTCAACGACCGGAGGACGAAGGGCGCCATGCGGAGCCATAGGCTTCGCCTGAGCGGTCTGCTTTACTGGCTGGCGAAATTCCAGCGGCGCAGGCGCCGCGTCTCCTAACTGCTTGTCGATACCGGTTGCGACAACAGACACGCGGATGACGCCTTCGAGGCCTTCATCGAAGGTCGCGCCAAGGATGATGTTCGCATCCGGATCGACTTCTTCGCGAATACGCGTCGCAGCTTCGTCGACTTCGAACAGGGTCATGTCGCGACCACCGGTGATCGAGATCAGGAGGCCCTTCGCGCCGCGCATCGACGTTTCATCAAGCAGCGGGTTGGCGATTGCAGCTTCGGCAGCAGCCATTGCGCGACCTTCGCCGGAAGCTTCGCCCGTACCCATCATGGCCTTGCCCATTTCGCGCATCACCGAACGAACGTCAGCGAAGTCGAGATTGATGAGGCCTTCCTTGACCATCAGGTCGGTGATGCAGGCAACGCCCGAATAGAGCACCTGGTCAGCCATTGCGAAAGCATCGGCGAAGGTGGTCTTGTCGTTGGCAATGCGGAAGAGGTTCTGGTTCGGAATGACGATGAGCGTGTCGACATTCTTCTGCAGCTCTTCAATGCCAAGATCGGCAGTCTTCATGCGGCGGGCGCCTTCGAAGTGGAAAGGCTTGGTCACGACGCCGACGGTGAGGATACCGCGTTCACGCGCTGCACGCGCCACAACGGGAGCAGCACCAGTGCCGGTACCGCCGCCCATGCCTGCAGTCACGAAGCACATATGCGTACCGTTCAGATGATCGACGATTTCGTCGATGCATTCTTCAGCAGCCGCGCGGCCAACCTCTGGCTGGGAACCAGCACCAAGACCCTCTGTGACGGCAGCGCCAAGCTGGATCATGCGTTCCGACTTCGACATCGTCAAAGCCTGAGCGTCGGTGTTGGCTACGACAAAATCCACGCCGCGCAGACCGGCATTGATCATGTTGTTGACCGCATTGCCGCCGCCGCCGCCGACACCGAATACGGTGATGCGGGGCTTCAGCTCGGTGATATCCGGCTTTTGCAGATTGATAGTCATAGGTCCTTGTTCCTCTTAAGCCTTACCACCGCTTCGCCGCCGCGGTGTGGATTGGTTGTTACCCAGATGGTCACGCCCCAAAAAGTCGACATGCTAATGCAACACGCTGATTCAACTGTTCACTCAATGCTTACTCAAAAACTCTCTCTCAGCCATTGGCTGACACGTTGAATGCGCCCACCCGTACCAGTCATCAGACCGGAGGAAGCTGCTTTCACCGACCGCTCTTCTATCCCGGCCACCTGCGGGTAAATCAGAAGTCCAACGGTCGCGGCAAAAGCTGCCCCCTTAGCCGCCTCAGGCAATCCCGCTATTCCTAGAGGACGCCCGATTCGTACATTTCTTGCAAGGATTCGCCTGGCAGCCTCTGGCATTCCTGGCAGCTGGCTTGCGCCGCCGGTCAGAACCACACGCTTGCCGACAATATGTCCAAGACCTGACTGGTTGAGCCTGTCGCGCACCAGTTCCAGCGTCTCTTCCACTCTTGCACGGATAATCCGCGTCAGTACCGAGCGCGGATATTGATTGGGTACATCACGCTCATCGTCACCGATGGGCGGAACAGAAATGAGGTCGCGGTCATCGGCAGCGCTCGGCAGAGCGGAGCCGTACATGACCTTCAGGCGTTCAGCGTCTTCCATCCGGGTGGAAAAACCGCGCGCCACGTCCATCGTCACGTGATTGCCGCCGATCGCAACGGCATCGGCGTGAATGAACTTGCCTTCGGAGAAGACGGAAATCGTCGTCGTACCACCGCCCATATCGATACAGGCAGCGCCCATTTCGGCTTCATCGCCGACCAGAGCAGCAAGACCGCTGGCATAAGGCGTAGCAACGATGGCTTCCACCGACAGATGACAGCGATTGATGCAAAGCTCGAGATTGCGCAGGGGTGCCGCATCGGCGGTCAGCACATGCATATCGACGCCAAGGCTGTCGCCCAGCATTCCGAGCGGATCGCGAATTCCACGCTCACCGTCGAGCGTATAACCGACGGGGAGCGAATGAACGAGATGACGCTCGGCTGCGAGCGCCTGCTTCGCGCCAGCGGCCAGAACGCGGCGAATATCGGTCTGCTCGACTTCGTGGCCGCCGAGATTGACGCTCGCCGTGAAGGTCTCGCTCTTGAGGCGACCCGCCGAAATATTCACGATGAGGCTATCGACGGTCAGTCCGGCCATGCGCTCTGCTGCATCGACTGCAAGACGGATCGACTGCTCAGCCGCATCGAGATCGATAATGACGCCCGACTTGACGCCGCGCGAACGCTGGTGACCGATGCCGAGCACTTCCATACGGTGCGTGCGACCTGGCAGCAGTGCGCCGCCTTCATGCGGACGCAACCTTGCGATGACGCAGGAAACCTTGCTTGATCCGACATCCAGAACCGTTAACAGGCGCACCTTGCGCCCTGCAGTTCCGCCTTGTGATGATCCCTTGCCGCCCAGAATACTCATACGCGCTTCCCCGTGCGGGATAGTTCTTTTTTACGCTCTGCCAGAAACTTCTGGCGCTGCTCCATGCCACTTGCAGTCAATTGAACCGTCACACGATCATCGAGCCGCAGATCAACCGCCGCGATATCACGCGACAGAAGGCGGCTTTCCTGATCGAGCTTCTCGACATGGGCCAGCGCTTTCAACGGATCGGTTTCCGGCAGCATGATTCGCACGCCATTATCCAGAAGCAGGTCCCAGCGACGATCGCCGACGCGGATGTAGGCACGAACCTTTCCGGCCAATCCCGGATAGGCGGCAATCTCGTCAACGAAGCCCTTGACCTTTTTTTCAGCACCCTCGCCCACGACGAGTGGCAGAGAATTGTACCGGCCCGGACGGAACGGAACGATGGTATCGCCAGCGGCGTCGATCAGAGCCAGATCCTTGTCGTTCTGCCAGATCGCAAACGCCTTACGCTCATGCAGCGAAACGAGAACCGTGCCAGGATAAACCTTGCGCACTTCTGCACTTTCCACCCAGGGCAGCTTGTCGATGGACTGACGTGCCTCTTCCGCGCTCAAACCAACAAGCGAGGTCTCGCCGTCGAGATCGAGTTGACCCAGAATATCGATATCGGAAGTCTCGTTGTTGCCAACGACCTTCACATCCTCGATTGCAAAACCAAAAGTGGAAGCAGTCGCCTTGACGACCTCGGGCGTATGATTACCAACCACCATGCCGTAAAGGCCGGTAGCACCAAGGAAACCCAGCATGCCAACAGTACCGGCATGGCGCGGGATATTAATATTGCCCTGGAAAAGACGGACTGCAAAGCGGAACGGCTTGCGCAGGAAGCGCGGCAGGACGAAAGCAGCGCCCATCGCTCCCGATGCATCCCGCATCGAGCCCGAGCGCCCGTATCCGTCCGATTTTCCGTTCAACGCAAACAAGACGCGTCCTCCACCATCCAACTCAACAATTCACCGAAAGAGATACCTGCCGCTCTGGCGATATCAGGCACGAGCGAGGTAGAAGTCATCCCCGGTTGGGTATTGATTTCCAGCCAGATAACTTCACCATCTTCGGAGAAACGATCATCGAAACGGAAGTCCGACCGGCTTACGCCCCGACACCCGATTGCCCGATGCGCCGTAAGGGCCATTGTTTGTATTTTTTGGTAAATATTTGGTAAAATTTTTGCCGGACACACGTGAGTTGATGCGCCTGCAACATATTTTGAATCATAGTCGTAGAACTGATGCCCTACCGGAATGATCTCGCACACGTCCATGGCGCGATCGCCCATCACAGCGCAAGTCAGCTCGCGCCCGGCAATATAGCCCTCGACCATGACCTCATCGCCGTATTTCCACTCAGCAGAACCGATAACCTGCGGTGGATGCGCCTGATCTTCCTTGACGATGACAACGCCGAAGCTCGACCCTTCACGAACCGGCTTCACCACGTAAGGCGGCTCCATCGGATGCTGCATAACGATGTCGAAACGATTCATGAGCCTTGAGGGAGCCACAGCAACGCCAGCAGCGGCAGCCACCTTCTTGGCGCGCTCTTTGTCCATGGCGAGCGCGGAAGCAAGCACACCCGAATGCGTGTAGGGAATCTGGAGATATTCGAGAACACCCTGGATAGCGCCATCTTCACCGAAAGGGCCGTGCAGCGCATTGAACGCAACATCAGGCTTAAGCTCAGCAAGAACAGTGGCAACGTCGCGACCAACATCGACACGCGTCACGCGATAGCCACACTCTTCAAGAGTCTGCGCGCACGCCGCCCCAGATGACAAACTGACAGGACGCTCCGAAGAGAAACCGCCCATCAAAACGGCAACGTGCTTTCCCGTCATGTTAGCATCCCCTCTGCGCAATCCCCTGCGCATCAATTAAACAGAATCCGAGCAACCCAGCAGCACAGGCCGCAGGTACCCGCGACAGGAAAATCCTGCCGAATCAAATCACTGTGTGGTTAACCCTAAAGAATCAGAGGATTGATTCCGTGACAAGACCCTATAGGAAGGGACGAAGCTTACGCGTCGCTTGCGAAGGCAAAAAAGCCCGGAATATCAGGTAGAAAATCCGGGCAACTTTTTTATCAGAATTTGCCGAGAAACTCTTCAACCGACTCACCATCGCGGAACAAACCGAGACGTTTGATTTCCCAATGAAGGCGAATACCCGAATTTTCGAAAACTTTTGCGCGAACCGTTTCGCCCAAAGTCTCCAGATCGTGCCCCGTTGCAGTGCCTGTATTGATCATAAAATTGCAGTGCATTTCGGACATCTGCGCACCACCGACGCGCAAACCGCGACAGCCTGCTTTGTCGATCTCTTTCCAAGCCGATGTACCTTCCGGATTCTTGAAGGTCGAGCCGCCTGTCTTTTCGCGCACCGGCTGCACCGTCTCGCGATGATGCTGCACCTCGTCCATGGCCTGCCTGATTGCAGCAGGCTCACCCGGAATTCCTTCGAACAATACGGAAGTGAAGATCAGATCCGACGAGGCTGAGGAATGACGATAGGCGTAGCCCATATCCGCGTTGGAAAGCAGATGCACCTCGCCCTGGCGATCAAGTGCACGAACTTCCACGACGCGCTCACGCGTTTCCACACCGTTGGCGCCCGCATTCATGCGCAATGCCCCGCCAACGCCACCAGGAATGCCGTGGTAGAAATGGAAGCCCGAAAGCTCGGCCTCAAGCGCCGCCGCCGCCACGCGCTTGTCTGGCGTCGCTGTGCCCGCTCTGAGCTGCGTGTCGGAGACACGCTCCACCTCGCCAAAGCCTTTCGCCGAGAGCCGAATCACAAAACCGGGCACACCGCCATCGCGCACAAGCAGGTTGGAGCCGATACCGACGACGAGGATCGGTATTTCTTCCGGTACAGCCTTCAGAAATGTGGCAAGGTCTTCTTCGTCAGCGGGCTGAAACAGGACCTGTGCCGGCCCACCGGCCCGGAACCAGGTGATCTTGTCCATGCCCGTATCGGGCGTCAGACGCCCGCGCAGGCCCGACAGCTTGCCGTCGAGCTTCTTCAGAAGCGTCTCGCCGCTTTCCATCATTACTTTTTACCCTGTTCGGCGAGTTCCTTGGGCAGCGCGTAGGCCCATTGCGTGATATTGCCCGCGCCGAGGCAAACGACGAAGTCGCCCGGTTCCGCAATCGAAGCGACCAATGGTGCCAGGGCTTCAGGGCCGCTGACATAACGTGCATCGCGATGACCTGCGGTCTTGATACGCGATACCAGCGTCTCGGAATTGACGCCTTCAATCGGGTCTTCGCCCGCCGTATAAACCGGCGTCACGATGACCGTGTCAGCATCGTTGAAACATGCAGCGAATTCATCGAACAGGCTCGCCAGACGTGTGAAGCGGTGCGGCTGCACAATGGCGACCACACGGCCACCAGGGGCTTGGCTTGTGGCTTCACGCGCCGCTTTCAGCACAGCGCGAATTTCAACCGGGTGATGGCCGTAGTCGTCGAATATCTCGACGCCATTCCACGAACCCGTATGCGTAAAGCGGCGCTTCACACCACCGAACGAGCCGAGACCGCGACGAATATCGTCGGCGGATATGCCCAGCTCATGCGCAACCGCAATTGCCGCCGTGGCGTTGGAAACATTGTGCTGGCCCGGCATCGGCAGGCGCAAATCCTTGATTTCGGTCGCCTCACCCTTGCGGGAACGGATCACGACATCGAACAGGCTGACAGCACCTTCCATACGATGATTGACGAAGCGCACTTCCGCCTGCGGGTTCTGACCGTAAGTAATGATGCGACGATCCTCGATGCGGCTTACCAGAGCCTGCACTTCCGGATGATCGAGGCACATGACACCGAAACCGTAAAACGGCACGTTCTCGACGAACTGGGCAAAGGCAGCGCGCACATTGTCGAAATTGCCGTAATGGTCGAGATGTTCGGGATCGATATTGGTCACCACCGCAATGTCGGCAGGCAGTTTCAGGAATGTACCGTCGCTTTCATCAGCCTCCACCACCATCCAGTCACCATCACCCATGCGGGCATTGGTGCCGTAGGCATTGATGATGCCGCCGTTAATGACGGTCGGATCGAGATGCCCGGCATCAAGCAATGCAGCAACCATGGACGTCGTGGTCGTCTTGCCATGCGTGCCACCAATGGCAACTGCACGGCGGAAGCGCATCAGCTCTGCCAGCATTTCGGCCCGGCGTACGATGGGCAGCAGTTTTTCGCGCGCAGCAACCAATTCGGGATTGTTCTTCTTGATCGCCGTCGAAACGACAACCACTTCGGCATCTCCGATATTTTCCGCCTTGTGACCGACAAAGACTTCGATGCCCTTCTCACGCAGGCGCTGCACATTGGCGCTGTCGGATTGGTCCGAGCCCTGCACCTTGTAACCGAGATTGTGCAGCACTTCGGCAATACCGCTCATGCCGATGCCGCCAATTCCGATGAAATGGACAAGCCCGATATTCAGCGGCATTTTCATGGCCGAGTTCCTTCTTTGAATTCCTGAACAGATTTACCCGCTGCAATAGCCTCTGCCAGATCAGCAAGCAACCGCGCTGCATCCGGCTTACCAACGCTTTTTGCAGCTTTTGCCATAGTTTCGAGGCGCTCCGGCTCATTCATTGCTGCCTGGAGTATTTCGGCAAGGCGTTCTGGCAACAATTCCGACTGGCGAACAACCTCGCCACCACCGACCGCCGCAAGTGCCGCTGCATTCGCCGCCTGATCGTGATCCAGTGCATGCGGGAACGGCACCAGCATCGCCGGACGACCAATCACCGTGATTTCGGAAACAGTCGAAGCACCGGAACGCGAAATCACAAACTGGGCATCAGCCATACGCGCTGGCATATCGTTGAAAAACGGCGCAACATCGGCGGGAATACCTAGCTTCTTGTAGGTCTCGCGAACAGCGGCCTCATCTTCCTTGCGGGCCTGCTGGGTGACCAGCAGCCGCGCCCGATCCTTTTCCGGCAACAAAGCCACGGCAGCAGGAATGGCGGTCGAAAAGAACTGCGCGCCCTGGCTGCCGCCAAAAACCAGCAGACGAAACCGTTCATCCGCCCTGACCGGTTTATAGGGTGTTCCGGCTGCGGCCAGAACGGGCGGACGAACCGGATTGCCGGTCGTGACTGTCTTCTCAGCAAAAGTACCGCCCGTTTCGGGCAGGAAGCCGCCCGCAATAGCCTTTACGCGACCCGCAAGCCCTTTATTGGCGCGCCCCATCACGGCATTCTGCTCGTGCACCATTGTCGGAATGTCCATGTTGCTCGCAGCATAGAGCGGCGGCAGCGTCGGATAACCACCAAAGCCCGCAACGAGTTTCGGTTTCAGCCGACGAAACAATTTGCGGGAATCGAGATTGCCCTGCCACAGCGACCAGAACGTCCTCAAAAGCGCTATCGGGTTGCGACCGGCAATGGTCGCCGAGCGAATGACATGAACATGGTCCTCCGCAAAGGCACCGGCAAAACGCTGCGCGCGCGCATCGGTGGCCAGATGGACATCCCAGCCGCGCGCTTTCAACTCGTGCGCCAGCGCTTCCGCCGGAAACAGGTGACCGCCTGTTCCACCGGCGGCCAGTACAATTACGCCCCGATTAGCAAGACTACCCATCAAGCCCTCACAGCGCAGGAATGCGTTTACCCATGTCGACACCACTGCCGACCGTATGGGTCATGCGCGCTTCCGGACGACGGCGCGTCAGAGCCAGAAGAATGCCCATCGTGATAGCGATGGCGATGAGCGAGGAACCGCCATAGGAAATGAACGGCAAGGTCATGCCCTTTGCAGGCATGAGATGCAGGTTTACGGCCATGTTGATGATCGACTGGAAGCCGAACAAAATGACAATCCCCGAAACGGCCAGACGCGTAAACGGATCACGCTCACGCAGTGCAATCGAAAGACCGCGCACGACGATGAATGCAAACAGCAGCATGATGATCATGCATAAAATGATGCCGTATTCTTCCGCCGCGACCGAGAAAATGAAATCGGTGTGGCTGTCCGGGATGATCCGCTTCACGGTGCCTTCGCCTGGCCCCTGTCCGAACCAGCCCCCGCGCAGGATCGCTTCACGACCGGCATCGACCTGAAACGTGTCGCCCTCGCCCGTCATGAACCGATTGATACGCCCAGCGACGTGATCGAACATGAAATAGGCTGAAACACCACCGCAAACGGCAAGGCCACCGAGAACCAGAATCCAGAACATCGGCAGACCGGCGAGGAAAAACATTGCCCCCCACGTGCCTGTGGTCAGCATTGTCTGGCCAAGGTCAGGCTGGAGAACGAGCAGCGCCGCAACGGTACCGAACAGCAGCA
Organism: Ochrobactrum vermis; assembly: GCF_002975205.1. NCBI lineage: Bacteria > Pseudomonadati > Pseudomonadota > Alphaproteobacteria > Hyphomicrobiales > Brucellaceae > Ochrobactrum > Ochrobactrum vermis. The sequence continues at coordinate 1,796,454 of NZ_PCOC01000001.1, forward strand.
TGGCAAGAAAATTGCCGGGCATTTCGCCGCCGCGTTCCCGCTCCGAGAACAGCCAGGCGCAAACCACCACGAATGCAGGCTTCATGAATTCCGACGGCTGGATGGAGATACCCGCCAGATTGACCCAGCGTCGCGCGCCCTTCACTTCGATGCCGAAAAACAGTGCGGCGACCATCAGCACGAGCGAAATGCCAAGCAGGATCAATGCAAATCGCCTGATCTGACGCGGCGAGAGAAACGAAACGCCGATCATGACACCCACTGCCGGAAGCATGAAGAAAATCTGGCGCTCGACAAAATGAAACCCATCGAGGCCGATACGCTGGGCCACGGCAGGACTTGCGGCGAATGACAGCAGAATGCCAAGCCCCATCAGGGCCAGACATGCAGCGAGGAAGAAGCGGTCTATTGTCCACCACCAATTGGCGACAGGACCGCGATCGACACGGCTTACCATCAGCTTTTTCCTCCTATCGGCTCAACACCTGGAAGCGCCAGAACAGCGCTGCGGAATGCATCACCGCGTTTCTCGAAATTCTGGAACTGGTCGAAGCTCGCGCAAGCGGGTGACAGCAGCACAACCGGCTCAGGAGCAGCATCGTTACCGGCATCGCGGGCCGCGTGTTCGACGGCGACTGCAAGCGTGTCGGAAATCTCGTACGGCGCTGCATCGCCGAGCGTTGCAGCAAACTGCGCTGCGGCTTCGCCGATCAGATAGGCTTTGGCGATCCGTGGGAAGAAACCCGCCAGCGAAGAAATCCCGCCAGCTTTCGGCACACCACCCGCAATCCAGTAGATGTTGTGCGGGAAAGAAGACAATGCCGGAGCAGTTGCTTCCGCATTGGTCGCTTTTGAATCGTTGACGAACAGGACTTTCCCGCGATGCCCGACCTGTTCCATACGATGAGCAAGGCCGGGGAAGCTCCTCAATCCGGCATGTATCTCTTCGATGCTCAAACCGACCGACAGGCAGGCGACGATAGCTGCAAGTGCATTTTGCGCATTGTGTGCGCCACGCAGCGAACCAATGCCTTCCAGCGAAGCGATTTCGTCGATTTCTCCATCCTGCGCCCAGAACAGCTTTGCACTATCAGCGAAATAGCCTTTACCGAGGCGTTTTTCCTTGGAAATCCGCACGACGTGCACACCGTCACGATATAGCCGATCTGCAATGGCTTCGCAGTACGGATCGTCGACGCCAACGATTGCTGTATCGCTCGCTGCCACCAGACGTTCCTTGATAGCGGCGTAGTTTTCCATCGAGCCATGACGGTCGAGATGATCCGGAGTCAGATTGAGCAGGATACCCGCCGTCGGATTCAGCGATGGTGCCAGATCGATCTGGTAGGATGAGCACTCGACCACATAAAAGCGATTGGCCTGCGGTGGCTCCAGCGTCAGGATTGCAGTGCCGATATTACCGCCAAGCTGCATGTCCCGGCCAGACGCCTTGATGATATGAGCGATCAAAGCGGTCGTCGTCGATTTGCCGTTGGTGCCGGTAATGGCGATGAACGGGCAATCGGGAGCGATATGATTACGCTCGCGGACAAAAAGCTCCACGTCACCGATGATTTCAACACCCGCAGCATGAGCCAGATCGACAGTCCAGTGCGGCTTTGGATGGGTCAGCGGAACGCCGGGCGAAAGTACAAAACCCGCGAATTGCGACCAGTCAGCCTGCCGCAGATCGCCTGTGGCAATGCCCGCGCTTTGGGCGCGGGCAACGCTGTCGGGATTATCGTCCCAGGCAATGATCTTTGCCCCGCCCGCAAGAATAGCCTTGGCGGTGGCAATGCCCGACCCGCCCAGTCCGAAAAGGGCGACTGTCTTATCCTTGAGGGCGGTGATCGGGATCATTCGATATGCCTGTTATCTGAGCTTCAAGGTGGAAAGGCCAATCATCGCGAGAATGATCGCAACGATCCAGAACCGGATCACGACCTGGCTCTCGGTCCAGCCCTTCTTTTCAAAATGGTGGTGAATAGGTGCCATCAGGAAGACGCGCTTGCCAGTCAGCTTGAAGGAGCCGACCTGAATGATGACAGAAAGCGCTTCAACGACGAACAGACCGCCGATGATGGCGAGAACGATTTCATGCTTCGTCGCAACTGCGACCGTGCCGAGCATGCCGCCCAGCGCCAGCGAACCTGTATCACCCATGAAGATAGCGGCGGGAGGCGCGTTGAACCAGAGAAAGCCGAGCCCCGCGCCGATAACAGCACCGAGAACCACTGCAAGCTCACCCGTGCCCGGCACGAAATGGATCTGCAGATAATCCGCGAAGATCGCGTTACCGGAAAGATAGGCGATGAAACCGAAAGAGGCTGCGGCGACCATAACCGGCACGATTGCAAGCCCGTCGAGACCGTCGGTCAGGTTCACGGCATTGCCTGCACCGACCATAACGAAGGCGGCAAACGGAATAAAGAACCAGCTCAGATTGATGACGAACTGCTTGGCGAACGGGAATGTCAGCGATGACGAGAACGGCTCCTGCCCTGCCCGCATGATGATGAAAGCGGCAACAGCGGCAATCAGAAACTCGATGCCGAGACGCGCCTTGCCGGAAAAGCCCTTGTCGGACTGCTTCGTCACCTTCAGATAGTCATCGTAGAAACCGATGGCTCCGAAGCCCACCGTGACCGTCAGCACCACCCAGACATAGACGCTGGTGAGATTGGCCCAGAGCAGGCATGACACAAGAATGCCCGTCATGATCATGAGACCGCCCATAGTGGGCGTACCGGCCTTCTTGAAATGGGTCTGCGGACCGTCAGCGCGGATCGGCTGGCCTTTCCCCTGACGCACCCTGAGCGACTTGATGATCGACGGGCCGAACAGAAACACGATCAGCGCCGATGTAATCATCGCGCCGCCGGTGCGGAAGGTAATGTAGCGGAACACATTGAGCGGTGTCATATGTTCGGCGAAGAAGGTGAGAAGCATCAACATGTAGAGAAAAATCCCTCAAATACCGCTTACTCCGCGGGTTCCACCGGCGGAAACTGGCTGATCAATGCCTTGACGATTTTGGAAAAGCCGATCCCCTTCGACGATTTCACCATAATGACATCGCCCGGACGGACCGCCTTGATCACCAGCGGCAACAATTCGTCGGTGCTTTGCCTGTACTCGGTCTGAATTTCAACCGGCAAGGCATTTTTAAGCGCCGACATGTCCGGTCCACCGATAAAAAGCGAGTTCACTTCAGCGTCCACGATCGGCCGTGCCAGATCGGCGTGGAGTTTGCCCGATTGACGGCCAAGCTCCAGCATATCACCCAGAACAGCTATGCGGCGGCCACGCGAACCTTCCGGTGTCGTCGAATGCAGCAGCGATAGAGCCGCGCGCATCGAGGTCGGATTGGCGTTGTAGCTCTCGTCGATCAGCGTGAAAGTTCCTTCGGGATGCTGAAGCACATGGCGCGCTCCGCGTCCGCCCTCGGCAGAAAGCGTGGCCATCGCCATCATGACTTTCGCAATATCGGCACCGGAAAGATCCGCAGCACCCAGAACGGCAAGCATGTTCTGCACGATGTGACGCC